>NCRC01000037.1 GCA_002894685.1 Salinivenus lutea | reverse complement strand
GACTGGCGCCCCGCTGGCTTGGGGCAAGCCACTTTCCTGAGCGCGACTTCGGTCCATCCCCTCGGGCCATTTAGGGCGCCGCGCAGGTCGAGGACCTCGGCCTCGCCGACCTCCGGGCGCTGCGCACCACCCTCCAGGAGGAGCTCGACGCCCTCGAGGCCCAGCTTCCCGCCCCCGGCCCCCTCGACGCAAAGGGACCGATGCAGCCGGAGACGCAGGCGGCATACGTGGAACGCGCCCTGCAGTACAATGCCGTGCAGGTCCGGAAGCAGGTGGTGTCCCACGAGCTGCGGCGTCGGGCCCTCGGCGCGACCGCCGACGCACAGGATCTCTCCGTGCCGGAAGAGACGAAACGTCTGGCCGCCCTCGCATGGACCGTAATGGGCGAGGGCAGGGTGGACAGCACGCCCGCCCTCTACCGTGAGGTCGCCCGCCGGGCCGACGAGGACCTGCATCTCACGACGGTCGAGAAGTGGCTCCGCCAGGAAAACCCTCACCACCCCGAAGAGACGGAGGCCGGCTGGGCGGAGCTGCGTCGGGCCGTCCTCCTGGCCGCGGCGCCCTAAATGGCCCGAGGGGATGGACCGAAGTCGCGCTCAGGAAAGTGGCTTGCCCCAAGCCAGCGGGGCGCCAGTCGTTCACGGTCCGGGCGTGGCGTCGCTCGCTCCGGATTCCAAACGGTCAATGCGGCCGGCAGGGGATCCGTTTCGCTCGCTCCCCCGAACAACCCTCCCCCGCCTGTGCTTTCCCTCTGCCGCCTCGGCCCGGGAGGCCCCACATTCTTCTGAACGGCCCATCACACTGCCATGTCCGACCCGCTCCGCTCCTCTTCTGCTCGCTCGTCCCATCCGACAAACAAAGTGGGCCACCCGCCCGGGTCCGTCGTCTTCACCGGCGAGGATCGGGACGAGCCGGTCCGGTTTTCGATTTTCGACTACACGGACACGTCCCTCGACGAACACGAAACCGGCGATGTCGACGAGGTTCTCTCCTACTTCTCCTCCCCCACAACGACCTGGATTAACGTCGACGGCCTGCACGAGGAATCGGTCATCCGCACGCTCGGCGACCACTTCGAGATCCACCCGCTCGTGCAGGAGGACATCGTCAACACGGCGCAGCGTCCCAAGGTGGAGATCCAGAATGGCCACCTCTACATCACCGCCAAGATGCTGTCCCACGACGCGCCGGGCTCCCCGGACGCCTCCGGAGCGGGCAGTGCCGCCCCCGATCCGTTCGGCGTCCCCCACGAGCCCACCCTCCAGGCCGAGCACATCAGCCTCCTGGTGGGGCCCGGCTACCTGATTTCGTTTCAGGAGACGCCGGGCGACTTCTTCGACCCCGTACGCAACCGCCTGCGGGGCGGGCGGGGCCGCATCCGAACAAGCGGGCCCGACTACCTCGCCTACGCGCTGCTCGACGTCATCGTGGACCACTACTTCATCGTGTTGGAAACCCTGGGCACCTGGGCGGAAGACATCGAAGAAGACATCCTGGAGACGCCCGAGGAAGAGACCCAGGAAAAAGTGAATGCCCTGCGCCGCGACCTCATTTTCATGCGCCGGCGCGTCTGGCCGGTCCGCGACCTCCTCTACCAGCTGACCCGACTCGACTCTCCCCTCTGGGACGACGCCACCGTCCCCTTCATCCGCGACACGTACGACCACTCCCAGCAGGTGGCCGACCACATCGAGGCCCTCCGCGACACCACGAGCGGCCTCATGGACCTCTACATGAGCGCCCTGAGCCACCGCATGAACGAGATCATGAAGGTGCTCACGATCATCGGGACGATCTTCATCCCCCTCACGTTCGTCGCGGGCATTTACGGCATGAACTTCGAATACATGCCCGAACTCGCGTGGGACTCCGGATACTTCATCGCGCTCGGCGTGATGGCCGGGGTTGCCCTTGGCACGCTGGGCTACTTCCGCCACGTCGACTGGATCTGACGCGCCACTACGCCTCCTCCGACGACACCGCCTCGGGCAGCTCCGAGGTGCAGTGCGGGCAGCGCGTGGCCTGCACCGGCACGTCCGACACGCAGTACGGGCACTTCTTGATCGTCTTGGGCGGGGCCGGCCCCTCGTCCGGCGCGCGCAGCTGGTTGATGTACCGCACCAGCACAAACACGGCCCCCGACACGATGAGAAAACTGATGACCGCGTTCACGAACAGGCCGACGTTGATCGTGACCGCCCCGGCCTCCTGGGCGGCCTGCAATGTGGCGTACGGCGCCTCGGGCGTCCCCTCCCGCAGAACGAGGAAGAGGTTTGTAAAGTCGGTATTGCCCGTAAGGAGGCCAATCGGCGGCGTCAGCACGTCCTTCACGAGCGACTGCACGACGGTGCCGAAGGCCGCGCCAATGATGATGCCCACGGCCATGTCGACGACGTTTCCGCGGATCGCAAACTTTTTGTACTCTTCGAGCATGGGAGGCGACACGTAAATGCGGAAGACAACGAGTCTCCCCGACAGGAGCACCGGGCCCGCAGGATACGATGCCCTCCCGCGAGCCGCAACCGCCGGGCAAAAACAAAAAGTGTGCGGGGGATGCCCCCGTCGGCTCGCCGATTCTCCTTCTGTCCCTCCGCCTCGGGGCATCTGCTCGACGCTACAGGGGGCCGGAACTCAGGACGTTCGGGGTCGTCCCTCGTCCTCCCTCCGCCACGCCCGGAAGGCCAGCACCGCCAGCGTGATTCCCGTAAGCGGCAGCACGAACGCCATCATGGCCGCGCTGAACGTCGAAAGCGCGTCGTGCTGAGTGGCCGCCAGGATCAGGTACGCCGTGTAGGCGCCGTAGAAGGCCAGAAACAGCCCGCCCTCCCACCGCTCGATAACGTGGCCCGTGTAGAAAATCGGCAGGCACGCCACGGCCGCCGCAATCATGACCGGAAAGTCGAACCAGAGCACCGCCTCCGGCACCGGGAGGCCTCCCGGCGCTACGACCGCCGACGCCCCCAGCACGCCCAGCAGGTTGAAGACGTTGCTTCCCACAACGTTGCCCACGGCAATGTCGCGCTGACCGCGCAGGCTCGCCAGGACCGACGTGGCCAGCTCCGGCAGCGACGTCCCCCCGGCAACGATCGTGAGCCCGATGATGAGTTCGCTCACGCCCAGGCTGCGCGCCGCCGCGACCGCCCCCTCCACAAACCAGCGGGCCCCCAGCACCAGCAGACCCAGCCCTCCCACCACGAGTCCAATGTTCAGGGCCCATCCCCACATCGTCCGCGGACCGTCCGTCGGGGCGGCCGCCGGGGAGACAGTTGAGGACGCCGTGCCCCCCGGCGCCTCCGCCGACCGGCCTCGCAGGGCCAGCCCCACCTGCAGCCCCGTGTAGGCGACAATCCCGGCCACAAGCAGCAGGCCGTCGAGCCGCCCGACGCGCCCGTCGAGGGCCAGAAGGAGCCCCCCAATCCCCGCCGCAATCCCAACCGGCACGTCGACGCGCGTGAGTTGCCGGTTCGCCACGAGCGGGGCGACGAGCGCCGAGGCGCCGAGGATAAAAAGCACATTGAAGACATTGCTTCCCAGTACGTTGCCGAGGGCCAGGTCCGCCTGCCCCGATAGACTCGACCCGACGCTCACGGCCAGCTCCGGCGCGCTCGTGCCAAAGGCCACAACCGTGAGCCCCACCACGAGGGGCGACAGGCCGGCCCCAAGGGCAAGCCGGGAGGCCCCACGCACAAGTGCCTCCGCCCCCACGGCGAGCACGAGAAGGCCCGTGACCAGAAGAAAAGCCATTTTGTAGAAGCAACAATTGCGGATGGATGAGCGCGCCCCCTCCCGGTGCCTCCCAACAGGGCGCACCGGTGACGGCCCCGTCGCCGACACCGCGTTCGTTCCCCTGGGAAACGGGGTGGATCGCCGTGTTACCCGGAGCCTCCGTTCACCGAGGGACGACCAGGAACCGCGGGGAGGGACGGGCGGCGCCGCCGGCCCAAGAGGCCGACCGGGCCGAGTCGTTGGAAAGCAAAATATATGCGACCGCGTGGTGTTCGTCCATCGGCGCCGCGCCATTGGGACCAGACGAGATTGCGAAGGGGCGCGATAACAAGGATTATGGACACAGCGACAACCCGGCGGTCTCTCCCCGCTGCGGACGACCTGGGCACGCCGTTCCCCTTTTCTGCTCTCGTTCCCCGACGCCCCAGCTCATGAGCTCTGTCTTCGCTCTCCCGTACGGCCCTCTCGTGATTTTTGCGCTCCGGATCGTGGACGTGTCGCTGGGAACGATGCGGATGATTCTGATGGTGCGCGGACGGCGGGGGCTCTCCGCCGCCATCGGGTTTGTGGAGGTGCTCGTCTGGATTGTGGCCGTGGGCAGTGCGCTCCAGCACCTGGGCTCGTCGTACCACGTCGTCGGCTACGCGGGGGGCTTCGCCGCCGGCACCTACGTCGGCCTCGTCGTGGAGGACTACCTCGCCGTCGGCACGGTGGTCGTTCGGGCCATCATTCCCAACGAGGCCAGCGGGTCGACCGCCGAGCACCTTCGGACACAAGGGTTTGCCGTAACGGAGATTGATGGACGGGGGCGCTCCGGCCCCGTCGGTGTGCTAAACGTCGTCGTGAAGCGCGCCGAGGCGCCCCGCGTGGTGGAGGCGGTCGAGGCGGAGGTGCCCGACGCATTCATTACGGTCGAGGAGATCCGCAGCACCCGGCGGGGGCGGCTCCTACCGTCCCGCCGGATCTCTCCTCGTCTTTTCCGAAAGTAGGTGGGGTCGCCGATCCACAACGGGTCGAGTTCGTATTTCAGGAAGATCAGTCCTCCTCTCTCGCTTTTCGCGTCCTCCCCCCGCTCCCCGCCGGGACGCCTGACTGCTGGCTCTCCCAATGCCCTTTTTAGACCTCTTTTCGGACACGGATAGGGGCGCGCCCCCCGCCGAGACCGACGCGGCACCCCCTCCCCCCACCAGACGTCGCCGCTGGTGGATCCGGCTCGCGGTGGGGCTCCTGGTGGGGGCCGTCGCACTCGTCGTAGAGGCCCGCACGTCGTGGGTCCAGTCGGCGGTGCTGTCGCGCCTCGCGGACCAGATGACCTATCCGGTAGCGTCGGGGCCGGCCCCGGACGTTTCCGTGCCCGCCCACGGTCCCTACAACGAGCGGCTCGGCTACACCCGCCTGCCCGAGATGACCGAGCGCCTCACGGCTCGCGGGTTCGGGATCGACGCACAGGCCCGGCCCTCCGGCTCGTTCCAGGTCGCCCGGGACCTGGGGCTCTTCCCCATCTATCCGCACAAGACACAGGCCGGCCTGCGGCTAACCGACCGGGCCGGGGCAGATCTCTTCCGCGCCCGCTACCCCGAGCACGTCTATTCCGCCACGGACAGCATCCCGGACCGCGTCTGGCAGGCGCTCCTCTACATCGAAAACCGGGAGTTGATGGACACGGACCGCCCCTACAAAAACCCGGCAATCGAGTGGGATCGGTTTCTCAGTGCCCTTCTCCAGCGCCTCTTCCAGGGGGAGGGCCCCGGCGGCAGCACCCTGGCCACGCAGCTGGCCAAGGTGCGCCACTCGCCGGACGGCCTCACACGGTCGGGGACCGAAAAGATTCGGCAGATGCTCAGCGCCTCCCTCCTGGCGTACCAGGACGGCCCCCGCACCGTCGAGATGCGCCGAAACATTGTGCGGGACTACCTCAACAGTCTCCCCCTCGCCGCCGCCCCCGGGCACGGAGAGGTGAACGGCCTCGGCGATGGGCTCCACGTATGGTACGGGGCCGACGTTGATCGCGTCAATCAGCGCCTCACCGCCGACACGACGGCCCTGGCGGCCCAGGGCCGTGCGTACCGCCAGGTGCTCAGCCTCCTGCTGTCCACCCGCAGCCCCACCCGTTACCTCGCCCAACCCGGCGGCCCCGACGCCCTGCACGACCTGACCGACCAGTACCTTCGCCTGCTGGCCCGCGACGGGGTCATCCCCGCCGACCTGCGCGACGCGGCCCTCCAGGCCTCCGTCACGGTCCGCGGCTCCGCCCCACCTCCCACCCGCCCCGCCTTCGTCGACCAAAAGGCCGCCTCGGCCATCCGCACCGACCTGCTCGGCCTGCTGAACGTGCCCAGCCTCCCGGAGCTGGACCGCTACGACCTATCGGTCCGCACCACGTTCGACGGCGACGTGCAGCGCCAGGTGACCGAGGTGCTCCGGCGCCTGCACGACCCCGACTACCTGCGCCAGCAGGGCCTGATCGGGAATCGCCTTCTGGCCTCGGGCGACCCGTCGGCCGTCACCTACTCGGTGGTGCTCTACGAGCGCGACTCGCTCGCCAACAAGCTGCGCGTGCAGGCCGACAACTTTCCCGGCCCCTTCGACGTGAACCGCGGCTCGAAGCTGGAGCTCGGCTCCACGGCCAAGCTCCGCACCCTCATTACCTACCTCGAGCTCGTCGAGGAGGCCTACGACGAGCACCGGGGCCGTCCGGCCGCCGCGCTGCGCGCCCTCCCTCCCGCCGACACCGATCCCATCACGCGCTGGGTGGCGGACCAGCTGCTCCGTGCGCCCGACTTCTCCCGCTCGGACCTGCTGCGGGCGGCCATGACCCGCACCTACTCCGCCAGCCCCCACGAGCGGTTCCGCACCGGGGGCGGCATCCACGTCTTCCAAAACTTTAGCGCGGACACCGGCGGCCTGATGACGGTGGAGGCCGCCCTGCGCCAGTCCGTCAACCTCGTGTTTATCCGCATGATGCGGGACATCGTGAACTACCACGTGGCCCGCCTTCCCGGCCAGCCCAGCCACGCCCTTGCCGACCCCACGGACGAGCGGCGCACCCACTACCTCCGGCAGTTTGCCGACCAGGAGGGCCGCCTCTTCCTCGAACGCTACTATCGGGCCTACCAGAACGACACGGCCCTCCGCACGCCCCTCGAAGCCTTCGGCGCCCGACACCAGCGATCGGCCCGCGGGCTGGCCTGGGCGTATCGCTCCGTGTTTCCCGAGGCCACCCGAGCGAGCTTTGGGGACTACCTCCGCCGACACGCGACCGACGCCGCCCGCCTCTCGGACGACGACCTCGACGATCTCTTCTCAATGGCCCAGCGCGCACAAGAGCTGTCGTGGCAGGACCGCGGATACCTCGCCGGCGTGCACCCGCTGGAGCTGTGGCTGGTGCGCTACCTCCACATCGACCCCACCGCCTCGTTTTCGGAGGCCGCTGCGGCGAGCACCGACATCCGACAGGAGGTGTACGACTGGCTCTACCGCAAGGGCAAAGCCTCGCAGGATGCCCGCATCCGCACCATGCTGGAGCAGGAAGCCTTCGTGGACATCCACCAGCGGTGGGAGCGCCTCGGCTACCCCTTCGAGCGCCTCGTCCCCTCCTACGCCACCGCCATCGGCAGCTCGGCGGACCGCCCCGCCGCCCTCGCCGAACTGATGGGCATCCTCGTGCGCGACGGCCAGCGCTACCCCTCCCTCCGGCTCGACTCGCTCCACTTCGCCGCGGACACCCCCTACGAAACCGCCCTCTCCCGCCGCCTGCCCGGCCCGGAGCGCGTGCTCTCCCCCGAGCTTGCCCAGACCGTGCGGCGCACGCTCCTCGGCACGGTCGAACAGGGCACCGCGGTGCGGGCCCGCGGGGCCGTCACCACGCCCGACGGCACCCGCCTCCCCATCGGGGGAAAGACCGGCACGGGCGACAACCGCCTCCGCTCCGCCCGGGGAGACATCGCCCTCAACCGCACGTCCACGTTCGTCTTCTACATCGGCGACCGCTTCTTCGGCACCGTGGTGGCCTACGTCCCGGGCACGCAGGCCGCGTCGTTCAATTTCACAAGCTCGCTGGTGACCTCGCTCCTCAAGATTGTCGGCCCGTCCCTCACGCCCCTGCTCGACGACCACGACGCCGCGGCGGCTCAGCAGACCTGGGCGGCCTACCAGCAGGCCGAGGCCCGGCGCCCGGCCCCAACGCAACCCGCGGTCGAGGAACAGCCCCCGCCCGAGGATACGCGCGTCGCCCCGCTCCCCATGGGCCCCGAGCGCCCGACACGCGTCCGCATCGCCCCGCCCATCCCGAACCAGCCGTAGCCCCGCGGCTACGACGCCTGCACGGCCTCCCCTCGGGGCAGTCGCACTACAAATCGGCTGCCCTCGCCCTTTTCGCTCTCCACCTCAATGGCGCCGCCCATCCCCTGCACCAGCTGGTCCACGATTGAAAGGCCGAGGCCACTCCCCTCATACTCCCGCCGAAGCCCCTCCGACTCCTGCTTGAAGGCGTCGAAGATCTTGGGCAACGCCGCCTCGCTGATGCCGACCCCGGTGTCCTCCACCACCAGCACCGCCTCCGCTCCCTCGGCCCACACGCGGGCCACCACCTGCTCACCCGCCGGGGTAAACTTGATGGCGTTCCCCAGCAGGTTTTCCGCAATGCGATGCAGCGCCCCCTCATTCCAGCGCCCCTCAACCTCTTCCGCCCCCGCACGCTCCACCCGCAGGGCAACCTCGTTCTCCTCGGCCCGCGGCCGGAGCATCTCGACGGCCTCCTGCGCCACCGCGCCGAGGCATACGGTCGCGACCCGCAGGTCTTGCCCCCCGGCCTCCAGCCGCGAGAGCTCTAGCACCGAGTTGAGCGTCTTCATGAGCCGGCGCCCGCTCTTCCGGATTCGTTCGTTGAAATGGGCCGCCTCGCCGTCCAGCCGCTCCGCCAGCAGGTCGGAAAACCCAATAATGGCGGTCAACGGCGTGCGGACCTCGTGGCTCATGTTGGCCAGCATGGCCGATTTCAGCCGGGCCGCCTCCTCCGCCGTCTCCTTGGCCTCGACCAGGGCCCGCTCGTGCTCCTTCTGCGACGTGACATCGCGGGCACTGATCAGAAGCGAGGCCACCTCGCCCTCCTCGTCCGTCACCGGCCGCACCACTCCGCTCACCTCCAGCGGCTCGCCGAGGGCCTGCGTGTGATCCATCTCGAACCCCACGTACTCCTCGTGGGCCGCCCACTCAATCCACCGCCGCATCTTGCGCTGAATCGACGCATCGCCCGTGAACCACGGCGTCTCCCAAAAGGGCCGGCCCCGAAGGGCCGCCAGCGACGCATCGACGAACTGCAGCGCGGTCTGGTTGATGTTGCGAACCGTGCCGTCGGGGTCGACCAGTGCCACGAGAATGTTTGGGTCCTCGAACACGGCCTGGTAGCGCCGCTCCTTCCGGCGCAGCCCTCGCTCCCGCCGCTTCCGCTCGGTGATGTCCCGCACCACGCTCACCACGCCCTGCGGCCACTCCTCACTCTCGAGGGGAGTCACCACGTGCTCCGTCTCAATCACCTGCCCGTCCTTGCGGCGCATCTGATACTCGCCCACAAAGCCCCCCTGCGCGTCGAGCGCCGGCTCACTCAGGTCCGCAAAGCGCTCGTACGCCGCCGGGCTCACGTGAATCCGCTCCGTAGACGCTCCAATCAGCTCCTCTTTGGGGTACCCGAAAATCTGTTCGACGGCGGCGTTGCACGTGACGATCTTTCGCGCCGACGGGTCGACGACCAGAACGGCCTCGTTCAGGCTCTCAAGCGTCTTTTCCAGAAGCTGGGTGGTGTGCCGCAGCTCCCGTTCGGCCTGCTTCCGCTCGGTAATGTCGATCACGACCCCGTTGAAGACAGTCTCGTCCGCTCGTTGCTCCGGGATGGACCGGCCGTACAGCCAGAGCCGCTCCCCACCGGGCGCGTCGTACGGGAATTCCATTTCCCACGGCTCGGCCGCCGCCACCGCCTCGCGGATCGACCGACGGTAGGCCTCGCGGTGCGACGGGGGCACCCGCTCCACAAATCGATCGAAGAACGCATCCGCCTCGGCCGGAATGCCGACCACATCGGCGGCATGCTCGCTGACAAAGTGCAGCCCGTAGGTGTCGTCCGGGCGGGCGTAGAACTGAAAGACGATTCCGGGCAGGCTGTTGGCCAGGGCGCGGAGCCGCCCCTCCCGATCCTGGAGGGCCGTCCGGGTGCGACGCTCCCGCGCCACCCGCACCCCCACGAACAGGCCCGCGACGGTCCCCAGCACCACGAGGTGCACCAGGAGCACCCAAAACTTGAGGCGTCCCTGCATGACCTGCAGGGCAAGCCCCCCACCCACAAAAAGCAGCGTCCCCGTGCACCCGGCCAGCGCCCACTTCGCCGCCTCCGACAGATGCGTCGCCGTGCGCCGCCGCGCCAGCCGCCAGCCCACCACGGGAATCCCGACGGTCAGGAGCAGCGGCAGTCCGTTTTCCAGAAGGGTCGACCCGAGCGCGTTGCCCTCCACCACCCAATCCTGGTACACGTCGAACACGAGCACCCCACCGAGCACGAGCGCCAGGCCGCCGAGTACCGACAGGGCCGTTCGTTCGCTTAGGCGAAAAGACGAAATGGTGGTCGCTCGGTCATCGGAGGACATGGAAAAAGAGGCGCGGACCTGCGGCCACCAGACCGACGGCTCATGATTTGAGCGAGCGTCCGCTGCTCCTCACACCGATTCCAGGAAGTGGATGGATCCCTGAACTTAACAGCCTCTACACAGAAATGCACACATCGGGGGCTGCACGTCCTCTTCTTATTGTCCATCCGCCCCTCCGGTCCCGACGTTCGTGCCGGCGGTTCGGGCACGCGCCCCCACACTCACTCGCTCCGCCCGGAAGCCAATCCGGCGCTCGTACCCGTGGGTCGACATCAGCACGGGATAGAACGGTTCGTCCGCCCGGCGCACGTCTCCGTCTTTTTCCGCGAACACCTCCCCCGCCTCCACCCGCTGGAAGTTATCGGCGAGAAACCGGTAGCCCTGCCCCCGCTCCTCGCCGACCACCTTGTACACGTCGGGGCTCGACTCGACGGACTCGCGATCCACGAGGCCCTCGGCGGCCAAAAAGTTGAGCAGGACGCGGTGGGCCGTGGTGGCGGCGCCCTCGTCGTCGTAATAGCCGCACTCCACGGCCACGCCCGTCACTGCCTGCGTGACGCCGCCGCCCATGTAACTGATGTCCACCACCCGGTCGAGGCCCGTCGAGCGGGCGAGGTGCACGGACGCCGCGTCCGTGCCCGCCACCACGGCGTACGGCCCGCCCCGCGACTCGGTGGAGTGGAAGTCCAGCACCTTCGTCCCCGCCAATTCGTGGCCGAGGCGGGCCGCCAGGCGTTCCTCGTGCCGGTCGCTGGACGCATCGCCCGGCATCACACGGTTGAGGTCGACGTCGCAGTAGCGATAGCCGAGCTTGAAGGCTCGCTCGTTGGCGAGAACGAACTTGAGCGGGGCCGTCAGCTCAACGTCGCTGGCCTTGAACCGGTTGAACGCGTGCCAGCCGCAGGTCTCATCCCCGTGTACGCAGGCGACAATTGTGTGCTGGGGACGGCCATCGCCAAGAGTCTCGACGTGCATGAACGGACGGGTGCGTGAAAAAACCGGCTGTGGTATTCTCTCACCTTAGGTCGGGAGGGCAGTTCCGGCCCTCACCGAATCCTGTCATTCTACCGACCGGAACCTACGGGAGGCCATCGGTTCGTATGGAACGGTTCTGTGTCCAAATCCCCACCCACCATGCGCCCCATCCGTCGTGCGTTCGTCCTGCTCCTCCTCTGCGGCCTCGGCGCCGGCCCCGCCGCCGCGCAGCCCACCGCCGCGCCGGACACGCTGTCGCTCGATCAGGTCGACGGGTCCACGCTCCAGCCCACCACGCTCCGGTACGACGTGACGGTGACGGCGGGCGGGCAGTCCCGCTCCTTCTCGGCCGTGCGCGCCCTCACCGCCACCCAGACCGACGGGCGCGACACCTGGACCGTGACCGACCGCACCTCGCTCCCGCAGGCCACCGTCGTCGACTCGCTGGTGCTGGACCGCACCACCCTGCGCCCGGTGCTACGGCGGCTGTCCGGCCCCATGACGATGTCCGTCGCCTACACCGACACCTCGGCGTCGGGCGCACTTCAACTGCGGGGCCGGTCGCAAAACATCGAAGCGTCGTTCGACCGCCCCACCCTTGCCGGGGGCGCGAACGTGCGCATGGCCCTGGCCGGCCTGCCCCTGGCGCCCAACGCCTCCGCCGCCCTGCCCGTCTACAACGAACAGCAGCAGTCTGCGCAGACGCTCCGATTCGACGTCACGGGGACGGACTCGGTCGACACCCCTGCGGGCACGTTCGACGCGTTCGTCGTGTCGATCGCGTCCTCGGGCGGCGGCCTTTCGGGCACGATGCACGTCCGGCAGGCCGCCCCGCATCACATCGTGAAGTCGACCCTCACGCAGCCCGGCCCGCGGGGCGACCGCACGTTCACCCGCACCCTGACCTCAATCGGCGACGGCACGAAAGACTGACCGGACGCCCCCGCACGGCTCCGTCCACTGCAGTCCCGCATCCCGTTTCGACCCGCTCTCTCATCGACTGCTCTTCGGCCCATGTCTCGTCTCGCCTCCATCGCCCCTCGCCCCTCCCCCGGGCCTCTCGCCGGGGCGCTGCTGCTCTTTGCGCTCGGCCTGGGGGGCCTTTCCGGCGCCCCGGCCCACGCCCAATCGTCCCCGGTGCCCACGGACGCGAGCGTGGAGCGGATTGCCGGCGGGCTTGAGTTTACCGAAGGGCCCATCTGGTACGAGGGGCGTCTCCTCTTCAGCGACATCCCCGCCGACCGGGTCTACGAGTGGACGCCCGAGGACAGCGTGAGCGTGTTTCTGGAGCCGTCGGGGCGCGCCAACGGCCTGGCCGTCGACAATGCGGGGCGCCTCCTCCTCGCCCAGCACGACGGGCAGGTGGGCCGGTACACCGACGGCTCCGTCGAGTCGCTGGTCGCGGAGTACGAGGGGCAGCGGCTCAACAGCCCCAACGACCTGGACGTGGCGAGCGACGGCGCCCTCTACTTTACCGACCCGCCCTACGGGGTGGACGAGGCGAACCGGGCGCTCGACTTCTCGGGCGTCTATCGCCTCTCGCCAAACGGCTCCCTGACCCTCCTCACGAAGAAGTTCTCTCGCCCCAACGGCATCGTCCTCTCCCCCGACGAGTCGGTTCTGTACGTCAACGACTCGGGCGAGACCGTGATCTGGGCGTACGATGTGACAGAGGACGGCACCCTCACGAATGGACGCCAGTTCGCGGCGCCCCAGGCGGAGGCCGACGGGACGACCGACGGCATGGCAATTGACGAACACGGGGCGCTCTACACCACGGGCCCGGGCGGCGTGTGGATCTACGCGCCCGACGGCACGCTGCTCGACCGGATCTCCGTGCCCGAGGCCCCGACCAACGTCGCCTTCGGCGGCCCGGACCGCCAGACGCTCTTCGTTACGGCCCCGCCCAACGTGTACCGGGTGCGCCTCGCGGTGCCGGGGGCGAAGTAGAGAGGGCGAGGGCTACGCGCCGGGCGGCGTGTAGGACGCATCGACCCAGGCCTGCCGGCGACTGCTTTCGAGGGCCGTCTCGACGAAATGGACGCCGCGGGCCCCGTCCTGCACGGTCGGGTAGTCGTCGGCCCAGTCGGGGGGATCGTCTCCCGCCTTGCGGGCGGCGAGGGTACGCGCCACGGGGCGGTAGATGTTGGCGAAGGCCTCGATAAAGCCCTCCGGGTGCCCCTGCGGCGTGCGGAGGAAGGGCTGGACTGAATCCGCCAGGGACGCACGGCCGTGGGTGTACACCTGCTGGGGCCGATCGCCGTGCAGGTCGGTGAGCAGGCGCAGCCGGTGCGGGTCTTCCTGCCGCCAGTCGAGCCCGGCCTCGGTGCCGTAGACGCGCAGGCGCAGGTTGTTTTCCTCCCCGGTCGACACCTGCGAGCAGTGGAGCAGCCCGCGCACCCCGCCCTCGAACCGGGCCAGGATGCTGGCATCGTCGTCCACGGCCCGCCCCTCCACCACCGTCCCCACGTCGGCGCACAGTCGCTCCAGGCGGAGGCCCGTCACGTACCGCACCAGGTGCTCGGCGTGGGTGCCAATGTCGGCGAGCGCGCCGGCGCCCGCCGTCTCCGGGTCGGTGCGCCAGGCGGCCTGCTTGTCGCCCTCGGCCTCCAGCCGCCGGTTGAGCCACCCCTGCGGGTACTCCACCACCACTTTGCGGAGGGCCCCAAGCCGCCCCTGATCGACCAGCGCCCGCGCCTGCTTCACCAGCGGGTAGCCGGCGTAATTGTGCGTGAGGGCAAAGATCACGTCGTGCTCCTCGACGCGGCGGCAGAGGACCTCGGCGTCGGCCCGCGTGGTCGTCATCGGCTTGTCGCAGACGACGTGGATCCCCTTCTCGATGAAGGCGCACGCCACGTCGTGGTGCAAAACGTTGGGGGTGACAATCGAGACCACATCAATGCCGTCGGGCCGATCGGCCTCCCGGGCGGCCATCTGCTCGTAGGTGTCGTAGACGCGGTCGGGGTTCAGGTGAAGCGCCCGGCCCTGACGCCGCGACTTTTCGGGGTCGGAGGAGAAGGCCCCCGCCACGAGCGCCATCTCGCCGTCGAGGGCCGCCGCCGAGCGGTGGATGTCCCCGATGAAGGCGCCGGGCCCGCCCCCCACCATGCCGTAGCGAATCTTTCGGTCGAGTGCCATGCGGGTCGTTGCGCAAGAGATTCCAAAGACGTGTGGGCTCCGGGCCTCCGGCGCCCCGCCCCGCGTCGGGGGGGCAGCGTCCGTGGGAGGAGCTAGCGGGCGGTCGGAGACGCCCCCTCGGCCTCCGTCTGCCGTTCCACCTGCTCGAGGAACGGCACGCCCTCCTGAATCCAGGCCGGGCCCTCGTCGTCCATCAGGTAGTAGTCGAACCACTCGAGCACCCGATTTCGGTAGTCGACCGTGTTCTTGTCTTTTTTGCTGAGGCCGTGGTTCTCACCGTCGTAGACGAGGAACGCGAGCTGCTTATCGGCCCGGCGGGCCGCGTTGTAGAACTCGACGCCCTGGTTGAACTCCACCGCGCCGTCGTCGGTGCCCTGGGCGACCAGGAGGGGCGTGTTCATCGATTCGATGTGGTGGAGGGGCGAGTTGGCCACGTAGGCATCCATGTCCTCCCACGGCGGCACCCCCATTCGGCCCTGACTCATCTCAAAGATGCGGGCGTCGGTGCCCCCGCTCCGCCAGTAGATGGAGTTGTACATCGACACCATGTTGGTGAGCGGGGCGCCGGCCACCGCGGCCTCGAAGATGTCGGTCTGCGTGACGGTGAACGTGGTCTGGTAGCCGCCCCAGGAGTGCCCCACCAGCCCCATCCGCGCCGTATCGACGACGGCGGTTTCGGCGGCGGCCTGCACGCCCGGCACGATGGCGTCGACCGCCGAGTTGCCCGGGTCGCGGGGACGGTACGTAATGTCGGGCTGGAAGACGATGTAGCCCTCCTGCGTGAACGCGGTCGTGTTGTAGGGGGATTTTCGCGTGGGCACCGCATAGCTCCGGGCCTGGGGCGAGCGCGTCTCGTAGACGTAGGTGATCATCGGGTAGCGCTTGTCCGGATCGTAGTCCGCCGGGTAGAAGAGCGCGCCCTGCAGCCGCTTGCCGTTGGCGTTGCGGAAGGAGACGAGCTCGGAGTGGCCCCAGGCGTAGTCGTCCTGGAACGGATTCGTGTTCGTCACCTGCCGCGCGTCGGCGAGCTGCGGCCCGGCCCGGAAATAGTCGGGGGAGTCCTCAAAGTCCTCCACGCGATAGGCGTAGACACGGGCGGAGTCGGCCTTCGTGAGGCCGGCCACCCTCTTCGGCCTCCACACGAGGCGCTCCGGCGTATCGGCGAGGGCGGGCGCCCGGGCGTAGCCGTGCTCCTCGGTCCACTCGTCGTAGAGGTCCCAGTAGATCGGCTCGTTGCGCGGGATCACGTCCGGCTCGCCCGGCGCCTCGTCCCGCAGGTCCACGTAGCGGTGCCGCACCGAGTCGGCCCGGCCCGAGGTGAGGCGCTCGGTGGACGCCCCGTCCGGCGCGACCCGCCACACGTCGTACTCACTGTAGACGAGCACCGACCGGTCGCCCGCCGTCCACCCGGCGATCCCGAAGGGCGGCTTCTGCTCCACGGTGTGGTCGTCGTCCACGTCCACGACGGGGACGGGCACCTCCTCGGTAATCGTGGCGGTGGCCTCCTCCTGCAGGTCGTAGGTGTGATACTGGTCATTCTTGAGCCAGAGTAGGTAGCGGCCGTGGGGGCTGGGGCCCTCAAAGAACTGCACCTTCTCGGCGACCTGCTCGCGCTCGCCCGTTGCCACGTCGATGGTGTAGAGGTCGTGGTAGACCGGGCCAAACATGCGCTCGTCGCGGTAGGGCGTCTGGTCGAGGCCCACGGCCCGGGTGCCGCCGTGGAGGACCTGCACGTCTTCGGTCAATTCGGTGCCGAGGCGCGTCCAGCGGGCCTCGCCGCGTTCCCCAAGGTGCCACGCGGTGAGGTCGTTGTCCTGCCGGTCCTGCTCGGCCTGCACCTCCTGCCGCGGGATGATGTCGACATCGCTCGTGTGCCACACCTTCACGTCGGCGGGGCCGTACGCTTCGAGGGAGTCGGCGGCCGCGGAGTCGGCCGGGGCCGAGTCCGGCGCCACGGCCTCGCGCGACTGGACGCCGAAGAAGAGGCGGTCGCGCTCGAAGGCCCACTCCGGCGGGCGGTAGTCCACGATGCGGAGCGAGTCGGGGAAGGAGGGGCTGTCCGCCGGATCGAACTGGCGGCGCTCGGGGGATCCGTCGTTCACGCCGGTCCAGGCCAGCACCACGTGGGTCTTGTGCTCCCAGTCGTCGGACGCACGGGCCCGCAGTGCGGCCAGGTCATCCCCGCCGGGCCGCCACGCAAGGCCGGTGTACTCGGCGGGCGTGGAGGCGAGCGTGTGGAGCCGCTCGGTGGCGGCGTCGTAGAGGCGCACGCCGTTGCCCGCCTGCTTCCGGCCGTCGATGGTGAGGGCGAGGTGCGGGGCGTCGTGCTGCCACGCCATGTCGGCCACGTTGCCGAAGCTGGTGTAGGACCCGGCCCGCAGGTCGCGGACCAGCAGGTCGGCGCCGCGCAGGTCGTCGGGGGCCTCCTGGGGCGGGTAGCGGCGCATGGCGAGGTAGCGCCCGCCGTCGCTAAAGGCAAAGTCCGACACCGCGGGCACGACGGTCGTGTCGCCGGTGGCCAGGTTCAGCAGGCCCAGCGTGCGGCGGACCGGCCTCTCTTCCTTCCGCAGCTTCGTGCGCTTCTCCTCCGACATCCCGATCGAGTACGCGAGCCACTGCCCGTCGGCCGAGAAGGCCGGGCTGCGCCCGAAGGCAACGGTGCGGGTGGTGTCGCGCCGGGTATGGTGGATGCGCAGCTCGTGCCGACCGTTCACGCGGCGGACGGGGGTGGCCATCCAGGTGCCCTCGGGCGAGAGGGTCGCCTCGCCCAGCCGCTCCCACTGCCCATAATCGGCCTCCTCCAGCGTGGAATCGGGCGACTGGGCCGTGGCGGGCGGCCCCGCAGTCGCCGTGAGCAGAAGGGCGAGGAGGAGGACGAGCGACGGGCGCACGATGTTGAAGCGCATCGGGAATCGCGAATCGGCGGAAGAGCGCGAGCAGTCGTCGGTTGAAGCGGCGGGGACGGCCCGACTGTTCCGGCTGGCCCACGGGGCGGACCACAGACGCGCCGGCGCGTCGCTAGGGGGCTCCTACAACTGCACCGAGGCGCCGACCAGCAGCGTGCGGCCCGGCAGGGGCGCGTCGAAGATCTCGCTGTACTCCCGGTCGAAGGCGTTGCGGAGTTCGAGGGACAGCGTGGTGCGGGCGCCCGAGAGGCGCGTCGTGTAGCCCAGTCGCCCGTGCACCACGCCGTAGCGGTCGGTGGCCAGGGGCGCGTCGCGCTGGCGGTCCTTCCACAGGCCCTGCAGGCCGAGGGTGACGGCCCCCGCGGTCAGCGAGGCACTGCCCTGCACCTGGTGGCGGGCGCTGTTGAGGCCGTACTTGTAGGCGTCGGGCCCTCGTGCCGCATCGAGGGTCGCGTCGAGGAGCGTGTAGGCCGCGTTCAGGTTGAGGCCCACCGCGCCGAGGCGTCGATCAAAGGACAGTTCCGATTCGAGGCCCGTCGTGGTGGTGCGGTCGAGATTCTGGGCCTGAAAGAAGGCGGGCCCCGACGCCTGCTCCTGCAGCGAGTAGTCGATGGCGTTGTCGGTGGTGCGGTGGAAGCCGGTGACCGACAGCGACAGGTGTGCCGGCAGGCGCACGTCGGCTCCCGCCTCGCCCGACCACGCCGTCTCGGCGTCCAGGTTCGCATTCCCCCGGTTGGTCGCGGAGTTGATGTAGCGCTCCACATAGTTCGGGGCCCGCACCACGCGGCCGCCCCCCGCCCGCAGCGTGACGGGGCCGAGACCGTAGGCCAGGTAGAGCTGCGGCGTCGGCTCCACGCCGTACACCGGGTCGTAGTCGACGCGCGTGCTCTGGTTGACGGTGAGGCGCGAGGTGGCCCGCCACTGCAGGTTCACGAACGCCCCCGCCGAGGGATCGCTGTGAAGCCCGTCGCGGTTGCTGTCCACCCCTCGCAGGCCGGCGTCGGCCCCTCCCGTGACGCGCACGGCGCCCAGCGTATGGGACGCCTGCCCCTGCACCTGAACGCGACGGCTGATGTGCCGGTTGGAGCCGCTCTCGGCGCTGTAGGTGTACCGGTCGCGGTGCTGCTTGGCGAAGGCCTGCACCCGCCAGGGCGTGTCCGCCCCACTGTTGCTCGACAGGCGGCTCTGCAGCCAGAACGTGGAGGTCGCCTCCCGGGCCCGGTCGCTGGGAAAGTTTGTGTAGTAGTGGTAGGCCCCGAACTCGCGGTCGTCCACCCCCGCCCGGGTGTACCAAGTGGCGTCGCCCAGATCGCGGGCGAGCGCCGCGGTGCCGGCGCGTCGCTGAAAGTCGGTGCGGACGGTGGAGCCGTCGTCGTACGTCACCGGCTGGCCGTCCGACCGGATCGTCTGCCCGTCGCTGCCCTGCGTGGCGGCCGCCGCGCTCACCGCCGTGCGGTCCCCAACGTGGCGGGCCGCGACGCCGCCCTCGTAGAGCGCATTCTTGCCGTAGCGTCCGTCGGCGCGGGCCGAGAGGCCCCCGTCGTCCATGGCGCCGCTCCGCAGGGCCGTTTTGGTGATCAGGTGCACCACGCCGCCGAGGGCGTCGGGGCCGTAGAGGGCCGTGGCCGGGCCGTGCAGCACCTCCACGCGGGCGATCTCGGAAAGCGGCACCGGCAGGTCCATGAGGAAGTGGCCGGTGTACGGATCGTTGACCCGGGCCCCGTCGAGCAGGAGAAGGACCCCGTTGAACGTGGACCCGCGCATCGTGAGGTCGCTCTGCACGCCGAAGCCGCCGCGGCTCTGCACATCGAGTCCGCCGACCTGATCGAGCAGCTGGTCGACACTGTTGACGGAGAGCGCCTCGATATCCTCCCGGGTGTAGACGCTCACGCGGCGTCCGGTTTCTTGCGCGGCCGAGAGGGTGCGCGAGGCGGTCACCACGACGCTGTCCGGCAGCTGCACCGCAAACGCGACCTCTGCGGTGTCGGAGTCGGGGGCCTGCCCCTGAACCGGGAGGACAACGGCACAGGCACAGGCGACGAGGAGGAGGAACCGATGCATGGGGAGCGGAGAGTCGTACAACAACAATCGAACCCGCTGAACGAGCGGACACGAGGCGGGATCCTCCGTCAACCCATCGTAAACTTTAGGCCCGCGCACCAACAAAACCCGCTGCCTCGCAACGAGAACCGGCCGCCCTCCTCGCGAAGGCCCGTGCCCCCTGTCGCCCCTGCCCCGAGGGGGCGGCGTGTCGGCGACGGGCGGCGTCCCCCCTTTCCAGTCGGGTGGGAATGACGCCCCCTTCCCCCGATCAGGGGCTGCAACGGGCTCGTTGAGTCTGCTTCGGGAGGCCGCCCGGACGGATCACCCCCTTCGGCCCCGCGTGCCATCTCTGATCAGTCCCCCATCGATCGTTCGACTCTGGCCGTGTACCGCCCCGAACGGCCCGGCGGGATGCGGCTTCTCGCCCCGCCGGTGCCCGCTCACGGTTCGTTCGGTCCGGCGCGGACGCGTCCGATGCACTGCCTTGCGACCCCGATCTCCCTTCATGCCCCGACCGCTCGTCTCGACGCTCCTCCTCGCCGTGCTGGTAACCCTCGGGGGCGGCCTCCGCTCGGCCGCGGCCCAGGAGACGGCGTCGCTCCGCGGCTACGTGCGCGACGCCGCGACGGGTGAGACCCTGCTCCAGGCCAATGTTCTGGTGCAGGGCACCGGCCAGGGGGCCGCGACGAACAATGCGGGGTACTACACCCTCCGCGGCCTGTCGCCCGGCACCTATACGGTCGTATTCTCCTACGTGGGCTACCAGACGCGCACGGAGTCGGTGACGCTGTCGGCCGGGGAGGAGCGCCGTCTCGACATCGCCCTGTCCCCGGAGGACCTGCAGGGCGAGGAGGTCGTGGTGACCGGCGAGCGCGAGGAGGCCGACGATCGCGCCATCGGCGTGGACCGGCTGGAGGCGGCCCTGGTTAAGGAGCTGCCCTCGGTGCTGGAGCCGGACGTCTTCCGCTCACTCACGCTCCTGCCCGGCGTCAAGACCTCCTCGGACTACTCCAGCAACCTCTACATCCGCGGGGGCAGCCCGGGCCAGAACCTCGTCCTGCTCGACGGCACCACGGTCTACAACCCGACCCACTTCTTCGGCTTCTTCTCCACGTTCAACCCGGACGCGATCAAGGACGTGCAGCTCTACAAAGGGGCCTACCCGTCCGAGTACGGGGGGCGGCTGGGGGGCGTGCTCGACATCTACAACAAGGACGGCAACCGGCGCGAGACGACCGGCGGGCTGAGCGTGGGCCTGCTCGCCTCCCGCGCCTACATCGAAGGGCCGTACGGGCGGGACGACAGCACGGACACGGCCGACGGCTCGTACATGGTGGCCGTGCGCCGCTCCACCCTCGAACCGGTGCTCGCGGCCCTCCGCACCACCGACACGGACGGCATCCCGGACCGGTTCTACTTCTACGACGTCAACGCCAAAATCAACTACGACGTCGGCCCGGACGACAAGCTGTCTCTCGCCCTGTACGGCGGGCAGGATCAACTCGACCTTCAGTTTCAGGACGATGGGCGGTTCGACATTGCCTACGGCAACCAGACCCTCAGCGCCAGTTGGACGCACCTGTTCGGCGACCAGGTGTTCTCGACGCTCCAGGTGACCGGGTCGCGCTACCGGAGCACGCCCGTCGCCTCGATCGCCAACACGCGCTTTCGGCAAGAAAACGGGGTGGACGACGTGTCGGTGAACGCCGACGTGGAGTACACGCCCTCCGCCGCGCACACCCTGAAGGGCGGGGCGCGCTGGAGCACCCTGTCCTTTCGGCTCCGCAACGTGTTCGACGGCACGGAGACGTTTCGGCAGCGGCTGCGCAGCCAGCGGGCGGCCCTCTACGTGCAGGACACCTACGAGCCCAGCGCGGACTGGACCATCCGAGGAGGGCTCCGTGGCTCCTACTTCAGCCGCGGCGACTACTGGCGCCTCTCCCCCCGCCTCTCGGTGGAGTACAACGTGACCCCGTCGACACGACTGCAGGCGGCGTACGGGCGGTACCACCAGTTCCTCACGCTGGAGACGAGCCAGCTCTTCACCGGCTTCGACACCTGGCTGATGTCCGACGCGGGCGTGCCGCCGGCCGCGGGCGACCAGCTCGCCGTGGGCGTCACCACGCAGCTGGGCGACGCGTGGGGGCTGGAGGTGGAGGCCTACGGCCGCACCATGCGCGACCTCTTCGAGCAGGACCCGTTCCTGCCGGACCAGGCCGGGGTGCCCTACGCGGAGCGCTTCCACTTCGGCGACGGGCGGGCGTACGGGGCCGAGGTGTTGCTGCGCCGGCAGGAGGGCCCTCTCACTGGACTGCTCAGCTACACGCTCGGGCGCACCGAGCGGCGCTTCCCGAACATCAATGAGTCCGAGGCCGGCGCGCCGCAGTACTACCCGCCCAAATACGACCGGACGCACGACCTTACGCTGGTCGGAAACTACCGCCTGTCGGACGCCTGGCGCCTCACCAGCACCTTCACGTACAGCACCGGGCAGGCCTTCACGCGCCCCCAACAGCAATACCGCCTGGTGGACGGCCCCTTCCAACCGCGCACCGAAGCCCGCGACGTGCTGGTCAGCCCCTTCAACAACGCCCGCCTCCCGCCCTACCATCGGCTCGACCTGGGAATCACGCGCACCGGCCGCCTCTTCGGAGCCGCGGAGTACGAGGTGAAGGTGCAAGTGATCAACGCCTATGCCCGCCGCAACATCTGGTTCTACCAGTACGAGAGCGAGTCCGACGGCACCCTGGATCGGACCGAGGTCCCCCAGATTCCCGTCCCCATTCCCAACCTCTCCTTCTCCCTGACATTCTGACTCACGGGCAGCCCCCGCCTATGTACCGCTTCATGCCCTTTCTCTTCGCCGCCGCCCTGGCCGTCGGCCTTGTCGGGTGCGACACGACCGCGACCGAGCCTACGTCGCAGGTCGTCGTGGAGGCCTACCTGGAGGCCGACGCGCCCCTGTCCACCGTGCGGCTGACTCGCTCCGTCGGCGTGGACGAGTCCTACGACACGCGGCGCGCCGCAGTACGCAACGCGGAGGTCACCGTCCAGCGACTCACCGCGGAGGGGGCAGTCGCCGACACCTTTCCCTACACGGAGATTGAAGACGATCCGGGGGTGTACCGCCCGATGCCGCAGCATATCGTGCAGCCCCGCGGCACCTACCGGCTCCAGGTCACCACTCCGGACGGGGCCCCAATCACCGCCACCACGACCGTGCCCGACACTGCGGGCGTGGTACGCACCGAAAACGACACCGTCACGTACCCCACCCCCCAGCGCCCCGAGCCGCCCCAGTTTTCGCTCACGATTACGCCCGGCGTAGCGACGCTGGACCGGCAGAACGTATACGTCCTCACCGCCACGTCCCTCCTCAACTTCCAAGACACGCCGCAGGACCGCCTCCGACGAGAGCTCACGCCCTTCTACGCCGACAACTTCGACCCCGAATCGGACACCCTCGCCTCCCTCCGCGTCAACTCGTCGGGCCTGTTGAACGAGGCGAACTTTACCCGCAACGACGACGGCACCCTCACGATTCGGCTGCCGTGGCTGGCCGTGGCCTTCTACGGCCCCAACCAGATCGACGCCAACGTCGTCGACAACAACCTCTACGACTTTCTCCGCTCGCAGCAGGTGCAGCAGATGGGGACGGCCCCCGGCGAAATCCCCAACGTGATTGAGCACGTAGAGGGCGGCACCGGCGTCTTCGGGGGCTATGCGCGCGTCGGGGCCGAGGTGCTCGTGCGCCGGGGCGACGCAGATTCGGCCGCCGCCCCGGTCGACCCGGCCCGCTTAGGCCTCGGACGGGTGGGCCCCCTCCACCTCGATCTGGGTCCATTCGCCGACGTAGCCGCCCAGGAGGGAGGCCAGCAGCCCCACCACCAGCACTAGCAGGAGGCGCGTGTAGGTAAGAATGATGAAGTCCTCGCCCTGCAGGGTGAAGATGAACACGTCAATGAGCAGGATCAGCGTGATGAGGCCCGAGATGGCGGCCTCGTAGGAGGTGTCGCCCGGCGACTGGAAGGCGCACACGTACCCAGTGGCCAGCAGGCCGAGGAAGACGACAAAGAGAAGGATCCAGGCGTTGCCGGGCTCCAGGGCAGCGTACGGGCTTCCGAGCAGGCCAGACAGCCAGATGACGAGGTTGGCGAGGAACAGGCTAACCGCAACCCCCAGGATGGCCCCCGCTGCGATCCAGCCCCACTCCATGGCGGGCGCCGCCGAGCCGGAGTACGTGCGCTCAAGCTTCTCGCCCGCCCAGGCCCCCGCGAAGGTGAGAAGCAGCCCATTCAGGAAGGAAATGACCATCATGTACGAGTACGACCCGTTGGTCACCAGAGACTCAAACGCCCGAAGGTCGAGCGCCGAGATGATGAAGTACGACACAATCGACACCAGAATGGCTGCCAGGGCGGGTTCGAGTACCGTCTCGCCTTCGCTCAGGTATCCGTAGGCCACGCCGGCCAGGATAAACCCGGAGGTCATGGCAAGAAGCGGGAAGGTGGCCGCCCCGAAGGCACTGCCGTTCATCCAGGTGAGGAGCACGACGAAGACCACGCCAACGAGGAACGACCCAGCGATGGCCGCGGGGTCAAAGCGAAAGGCGGAGCGGGTGGACATAGGCTTGGAGGAGTCGTCTCTTGAAAAAAAATAGGGTACGCGAACGGAAGAGGCCCGGCCGTGCCGGGTGGACATTTCTGATTCGTCTCTCCCTAAATACATTTCATCTTCCTAAATATAAAAATGTCGGGTGCAGAAGAAACCCTCTCCTGTATTTTGCGCCAGAACTCCCGTCTGCCCCCATCCAGGGCCCCAGTACTGGGTTAAATCCCCGTGACCCCCCTCGTGCTGGTTGCGTCGGAACGAACGAGGCCATACACTTGATATTCGATTCCCCCTTCAGCCCGGGCGCACGGTGCTGCCTTGGACCAGGAGGCCGCATCGCGTGTTGAACAGTGTTCACTGGGCGTGGAGGGTCCGGTCGGTCCACCCGGATCGCCGGGGTGTGGACCTCAGGGACCATTCCTGCGGCCACGATCTCGCCGCTCGACCGCCTGATTCGCTTTCCCTTCATGGCTTCTTCGTCTTCTGCGCGTCGCGTCGTCGTTACTGGGCTTGGCACCCTGTCGCCGCTGGGCCACTCCGTGGACGCACACTGGAGCGGCCTGCTGTCCGGCACGAGCGGAGCCGGCCCCATTACCAAGTTCGACGCCTCGGACGTACGCTCCAAAATCGCCTGCGAGGTCACCGGCTTCGATCCCGCCGACTACCTCGACGACAAGCAGGCCCGGCGCCAGGACCTCTTCAGCCAGTACGGACTGGTCGTCAGTCAGCAGGCGTTCGACGATGCCGGGCTCGACACCGATGCGCTTGCGGACGAGGAGCGCGACCGCATCGGCGTCATCATGGGCACCGGCGTGGGGGGCAGCAATATTTTTGTCGATGAGGTGTTGAACCTCGAGGAGAATGGGGCCCGGCGCATCTCGCCCTTCTTCGTTCCCATGATGATTAGCAACATGGGGGCGGGGCTCATCGCCATGGAGCATACGCTGCGCGGCCCCAACCACTGTGTCGTGAGCGCCTGCGCCACCGGCAACGACGCCATCACCGACGGCTACCTGCTGATGCAGCAGGGCCACGCCGACGCCATGCTGGTGGGCGGCACCGAGGCGTCGGTCAACGAGCTGTGCGTGGGCGGTTTCTCGTCGATGCGCGCCCTCTCGACCCGCAACGACGACCCAAAATCGGCCAGCCGCCCCTTCGACGCCGACCGCGACGGCTTCGTGATTGCGGAGGGCGCCGGGGCCCTGCTCCTGGAGACGCTGGAGCACGCCCGGGAGCGGGGCGCGCCGATTTACGCGGAGGTGGCCGGGATCGGCAAGTCGAACGATGCACACCACTACGCGGCCCCCGACCCGGACGGCCGTGGGGCGGCCCTCGCCATGGAAAACGCCCTCGACGACGCCGGCCTCGCCCCCACGGAGGTCGACCACATCAACATGCACGCGACCTCCACGCCCGTCGGCGACGTGATCGAATCCGACGCCGTGAAGACGGTCTTCGGCGAGCACGCCTACGACATCAACCTGGCGGCCACCAAGAGCATGACCGGCCACATGCTCGGCGCCGCCGGCGCCGCCGAGGCCATCGCCTCCATCCTCGCCATCCGCGACGGGCGCGTGCCGCCCACGATCAACGTGGAGGAGGTGGATGAGGAGTGCGACCTCAACTACACCCTCCACGAGCCGGTGGAGCGCGAGGTGACGGCGGTCCTCTCCAACGCCTTCGGCTTCGGCGGGCACAACACCACCCTCGCCTTCACGAAATTCGAGGAGTAGCGCGGCGGCCGTTCCCCCGGTGCTCCCGCAGGTCTCATGCCCCCCTCGTCCTCCTCCCCCGGCGCGTCGTTCCTCGACGACCTGGGCGGCGTCGCGTCGCTTCTCGACATCCGCCTCACGGAGTCTGGGCCGGAGCGCGTGGTGGCGACGATGCCCGTCACGCCCGATCACCACCAGCCCTTCGGGACGCTGCACGGGGGGGTGAGTGTCGTTCTGGCCGAAACGGTGGCCAGCGTGGGCGGCTTTCTGGCCGCGCCCGACGGGCAAACGGCGGCGGGCCTGGAGGTGAACGCCAACCACGTCCGCCCGGTGCGCGACGGCCGCCTCGTGGCCGTCGGCACGCCGCTCCACACCGGCCGCTCCACCCACGTGTGGGACGTCAAAATCCACCGCGAGGCGGACGAGGCCCTCGTCTGCGTGAGCCGCTGCACCCTCGCCATCGTGGACGCCCCCGACGCCCCGTCGGCCGCCTCGAGGCGGTCGGCCCAGTCGTCGAGCGTCCCGGCGGGGACGCCGAACGAGAGGGCCTGCACCATGCCGGCCCCGGGGCGTCCCG
>NCRC01000036.1 GCA_002894685.1 Salinivenus lutea | reverse complement strand
GTTCTCGTGGATGCGCGCCAGGGCGCGGGCCTCCTCCATCATCCCGTCGAAGTCGGTCGCCGTCACCTCCGCGGAAACGTCCCGCGGGGTGCCGCCCGGGCCCTCGCCGACGATCTCGCAGATCCGGTGGACGTGCTCGTGAAAATCGACGTTCCCCTCCGCTTTGACCAGAGACGGGTTCGTCGTCACCCCGTCCAAAATGCCCATGTCCGTCGCCTCGCGAATCTCGTCGAGATCGGCCGTGTCTACAAAAAACTTCATGACTCTGTGGTGTGTCGTCGTGAAATAGTGAATGCCGTTCGGTGCGGCGGAGGCGGCCGGTTCGCTACCCGACCAGCTCGCGGGCAACCTCGGCCGCGTGCTCGGCCGTGATGCCGTACTCCGCCATGACCCGCTCGCCGGGCGCCGACGCGCCAAAACGGTCGACCCCGATGGTGCGGCCCTCCGGCCCCACGTAGCGCTCCCACCCCTGCGTGACGCCCGCCTCAATGGCGACGCGCGCCGTCACGTCGGGCGGCAGGACCTTGCGCCGGTACGTCTCCGACTGCGCCTCAAAGAGCTCCCACGACGGCATGCTCACCGCCCGGGCCGCAATCCCCTCGTCACTCAGCGCCTCGGCGGCCGCCACGGTGTGCTGCGTCTCGCTTCCGGTGCCAATCAGGATAACATCGGGGGCGCCGTTGGTGTCCTGAATCACGTAGCCGCCGCGCTGCAGTCCGCGGGCGGGCGCCAGCCGGGAGCGGTCCAGCACCGGGAGCTTCTGCCGGGTGAGGACGAGGGCCGTGGGCCCCTCCGTGTTCGTCACGGCGGCCTTCCATGCCTCCACCGCCTCGTTGGCGTCGGCGGGGCGGATGAGCGTGAGGTTCGGAATGGCCCGGAGCGCCATCAGGTGCTCCACCGGCTGGTGCGTGGGCCCATCCTCCCCGAGCCCAATCGAGTCGTGGGTGAACACGTACACGACCGGCTGCTCCATCAGCGCGCTCAGGCGAAGCGACGGGCGCAGGTAGTCGCTAAAGATCAGGAACGTGCCCGCATATGGCTGCAGGCCGCCGTGCAGGGCCATGCCGTTCGACATGCCGGCCATGGCGTGCTCCCGCACCCCGAACCGGACGTACCGTCCCTCGGGCGCGTCTTTCTGGAAGTCCGCCCGGCCGTCCACGTCGGTCTTGTTCGAGCCCGTGAGGTCCGCCGACCCGCCGATGAGGTATCCGAGCTCCGGGGCCAGCGTGTTAAGCGTGAGGCCGCTCGCCTTGCGGGTGGCCAGCTGCTCGCCCGCCTCGAAGGTGGGGAGCGCCTCGTCCCACCCCTCCGGCGGCGTGCGGGACATCCAGCGGTCGTACTCGGCCGCCTTCTCGGGGTGGGCGTCGCGGTACGCCGAACGCTTCTCTTCCCATTCCGCCCGGTGCGACTCTCCCTCGTCGACCGCCGTGCGCATATGGTCGTACACCGCGTCCGGGACGTAGAACGACCGGTCGGCGGGCCAGCCGAGGGCCTCCTTCGTGCGGCGCAGCTCCTCTTCGCCGAGGGGGGCGCCGTGGGCCGCGGCCGTGTCCTGCTTGTTGGGGCTCCCGTAGCCGATGTGGGACCGGACCGAGATGATCGACGGCCGCTCCGTCTCCGCCTTGGCGGCCGCAATCGCCTGGTCCACCGCCTCCAGGTCGTTCGCGTCGTCGACGCGCTGCACGTGCCAGCCGTAGGCCTCGAAGCGCTCCCCCACGTCTTCGGTAAAGGCGAGGTCGGTGCCCCCGTCAATCGTGATGCGGTTGTCGTCGTAGAGGTAGACGAGCTTGCCGAGGCCGAGGTGCCCGGCCAGCGACGCGCTCTCCTGCGCGATGCCCTCCATCACATCGCCGTCGCTCACGAGGGCGTAGGTGTAGTGGTCGACGATCTCGTGCTCCGGCGTGTTAAACTGATCGGCCAGCAGGCGCTCGGCGAGGGCCATGCCCACCCCGTTCGCGAAGCCCTGTCCCAGCGGGCCCGTCGTGGTCTCGACGCCCGCCGTGAGGTGGGCCTCCGGGTGGCCCGGCGTTTTGCTGCCCCACTGCCGGAAGTTCTTGAGCTCCTCCATCGGCAGGTCGTAGCCCGTGAGGTGCAGCAGGCTGTAGAGGAGCATGGAGGCGTGGCCGGCGGACAGCACGAACCGGTCCCGGTCGGGCCAGTCGGGGGATTTGGGGCTGTGGCGCAGGTGGCGCGTCCACAGCGTGTACGCCACCGGGGCCAGCCCCATTGGGGCGCCCGGGTGCCCGCTTTCGGCGCGCTGCACCGCATCGGCCGAAAGGAACCGGATGGCATTGATGGTTTGGGTGTCGATGTCGGTGTCCTCGAGCAGATCGTGGGCCATAGAGCGAGAAAGAGGCAGTCGAGTCAAGTGGACAGTGGGGTGGGAACGTGTACGGGCTCCGGCGGATCTTTCTCCACCGACTCCTGCGTGTCGGGAGGCACAACGAGCCCTCCTCCCACTCGATGGGCGAGATGCGGAGGCGGGCCGTCGTTCTATCCCGAATAGGCATGATACACGCGGGACGTTTCCCCCTCGGCCGGGAGAACCGAGTGGTGCCCCGTGCCTTTCCATTGCGGCGTCCCCTCAATCACCAGCGGGCCCCGCCCTCCGTCATCGGGGGCCGTCGGGATCCACGTACGGCCCGGGGATCACGCCTGAACGTCCCCCCCGCACGTTGTAGTCGCTGTTCACACCGTCGCAGCAGTGATCGAGGCGCCGGAGGAAAATGCCCGCATCCTTCCCGTTCCCGAACGCCATCCACAAGTGATTGCGTTCGTCGAACGTTACGCTCGGAGCAATGGTATGATACGGATCGGACGCGTAGGACTCGATTACTTTTCCGTGATCCGTCCAGCCGTCCCCACCCTGACGCCTGCAAGCGGCTCCTGCTCTGTACTCGTCACAGTGCCTCTATCGTAGGCTCGGACGGGGCGACGCGGAGTCGAAAGATCTCGCTGCATGAAGCGGACACGCTCGATTTGGAGAGATTCACTCCGAACGCACTGCTTCGCTCCGCTCAGGGCGCTTCGCGGCTCCCTCAGCATGACGAGTTCCGCACAGTCCACAGAGAACGCCCTAAACGTGCACGAACCATCGGTTGTACCTACATTACGTTCCCCGTGCGGCACGGACGGCAGACCGTTCGAGAGGCGTTCTTTTCCACGGTCTGCGGTCCACTGTCCGCCGCTTCCTCTAAAAGGGTGCCGTCGGTCGGAACTTGGGGTCAATAGCTTCGCATCCGGCGTCGGGGTGGGGACCGAGCGTGCCTCCCCGGACCGGGGCTGGGTCCCTGGGGCCCCCTTTTCCTCATCGATTCCGACTCCCGCCCCGACAACATTCGGCGGCGGGCTGCCCTCTTCTTCTTCCGTTTTCTTATGCCCGATCCACTCTCCGCCCTCCGCGATCATCTCGCCCCCATCGAGGACCTCAAGGCGGCCGCCGCCGTCCTGGCGTGGGACCAGGAAACCTTTATGCCCGACGGCGGGGCGGACGCCCGCGCCCACCAGCTTTCCACGCTGCAGTCGATGGCACACGAGCGGTTTGCCTCGGACACGACCGGCGAGCTGCTCGACCGGGCCGCTGAGGCCGTCGACGACCCGGAGTCGCTCGATACGGCCGCCAGCCTTGTCCGCGTCACACGGCGCGAGTACGACCGGGCCCGGCGCGTCCCCTCGTCCCTCGTGGCGGAGTTGTCGGGAGCAATCTCGGAGGCCAAGCGGGCCTGGGCACAGGCGCGGGAGCAGGACGACTTTCCCGCGTTCGCCCCGCACCTGGAGCGCCTCCTCGAGCTGTCGGTTGAGAAGGCCGAAGCGATTGGCTACGAGCATGAGCCATACGACGCGCTCCTGACAGAGTACGAGCCCGGCCTCACCACCCCGGATGTGGCCTCGACGTTTGCCACCCTGCGCGAGGATCTGGTGCCGCTCGTGGACGCCATCGCCGAGGCCCCGCAGATCGACGATGCCCCGCTCCACGGCTCCTTTCCGCAAGAGAAGCAGCAGGCGTTCGGGGAGCGCGTGCTGGCCGACCTGGGCTACGACTTCGATCGGGGGCGGCAGGACGTGTCCGCCCACCCGTTCACCACCGCGTTCGCCCCCGGCGACGTGCGCATCACCACGCGCTACGACGAGTCGTTCCTTCCCTCCGCACTCTTCTCTACCATCCACGAGGGCGGGCACGCGCTGTACGAGCAGGGCATTGCCCCCGACCTCGCCCGCACCCCGCTGGCCGACGGCGCCTCGCTGGGCGTCCACGAGTCCCAGTCGCGCCTCTGGGAGAACCACGTGGGGCGCAGTCGCCCGTTCTGGCGCCACTACTTCCCCCTTCTCCAGGAGGCCTTTCCCGATGCGCTCGGAGACACCGCGCCCGAGGCCTTTTACCGCGCCATCAACCGCGTGGCGCCCTCCCTCATCCGCGTGGAGGCCGACGAGGTCACCTACAACCTGCACGTGATGCTTCGCTTCGAGCTGGAGCGCGGCCTCATTAACGGCTCGCTCGCCGTGGACGACCTGCCGCGCCGCTGGAACGAGGCCATGGACGACACTCTGGGCGTGGTGCCCGACACCGACACGAACGGCGTGCTGCAGGATGTGCACTGGGCACAAGGGGCCTTCGGCTACTTCCCGACCTACACACTCGGCACCCTCATGGCCGCCCAGCTTATGGAGGCCATCCGGGACGACCTGCCGTCTCTGGCCCCCTGCATGGCGGAGGGCGCATTCGATCCTCTGCTCGACTGGCTGCGGACCCACGTCCACCAGCACGGCCGCAAGCTCACGGCCCCCCGGCTGCTGAAGCGCACGACCGGGCAGGACCTCTCGGCCGACGCCTGGCTGCGGTACGCCACAACCAAATTCGGGGCGCTGTACGACCTGTCGTAGGCGCCCTCTCTCAGGCGCGCCGGTCGGCGGTCGACACTACGGGAAGGCAAAACCAGAAAACCGTGCCCTCGCCCACCGTACTCTCGACCGCCAACGTCTGGTCGTGGAGCTCCAGAATTGTCTTCGCAATGGCGAGGCCCAGCCCGCCCCCTCCACGATCGCGATCCCGGCTCTTGTCGACCCGATAGGACCGTTCGAAGATGTGGGGCAGATCGTCGTCCGGGATGCCGGGGCCGGTGTCCTGGACCGCCACGCACACCTCGGCCTGCTCGTTGGTGATCCGGACGCACACTCGCCCGTCGGGCGGCGTGTACTGGATGGCATTGTCGATGAGGTTGGAGAGGGCCCGCTCCACGAGCCCGATGTCCGCCTCGACGTGGACGCGCTGGGCGGGCAGCTCGGCCCGGAGGTCGATGCCCTGCTCCTCGGCCTGGGGCTGGTACTGCATCACCACATCCTGCACCAGTTCGGCCACCGGAAACGTCTCCAGGGTCGGCTCGACCTGCTCGGTCTCCAGCTTCGACAGCTCGAAGAGCTCGCTGACGAGCGTATTGAGGCGCTGCGTATTGCGGAGGGCGGTCTTCACGTAGCGCCGCCGCTCCTTGGGCGAAAGATCGTCGTCCTTAATGGCAATTGTCTCCAGGTAGCCCTGGATGGAAGCGATGGGGCTGCGCAGGTCGTGCGACACGTTGGCCACGAGCTCGCGCCGCATGCGATCGGCCTGGCGGAGCTCCTCCATCGTGTCGGTGAGAGTGTCGGCCATGCGGTTGAGGCATTCGCCAAGCTGCCCGAGTTCGTCGTTGGTGGTGACTTCTACGCGCCGGTCGAACATGCCCTGTTCAAACTCGGCTACGACCGACTGCATGGCCCGCAGGCGCTTCGTGAGGCGGCGAAAGAGCAGAAGGCCTACGGCCGCCGTCGCCAGCAACACGGCCCCGAGCCCCCAGAGGGTGGTCTGCAGAATGTAGCTCCCCTCCACCATGCTGGCGACGGACGCGTACTGCTCACTGCTCAGAATGACGTACAGGTAGCAGTCCTCCATCCCCATAATCTCGACGTGGGCCACCGTAAAGGGCTTGTGGCTCCCGGCCCGCATCGGGTCGTCCCCCAAGATGGGAAGCTCCTCACCTCGCATGAACCGACGGATGGGCTCAAGGTCTACCCGGCGCTGCTCAACCTGCTGGTCGGGCACGGCGAAGGATGCTTTCAGGGCCCCATCCGGCTCCAGGAGATAGACCTCAATGCGTCGGTTGATGCCGGTCATGTCCTGGATTTTCTCGTCGATGGCCCCCGTGTTGATGCTGTCTCGCAGAAGGGGCTCGAAGCGGGACACCATCTCCTCGGCCAGCGTGCGGTTGAGCTTCTGCTCGACTTCGCTGGCGTACTGCCGTGCGGCCCGGACGCCGAGCATCGCCAACACCACGCCCAGGCCCACAATCATGACCAGGAAGAGGGCGCTGAGCTTGGCGTAGAAGCTGTTGAGCATGGGAGTCTGGAATTGCGTATTGCGTGTTGCGTATTGCGTCGTCGTTCGCATGCGTTTTCGACCGGTCTACGCAATACGAAATACGCAATACTTTTCATGCATCACTCGCCGCAAGTTCGTCGGGCTCCGCAAACCGGTACCCCACCCCCCACACCGTCTTCACGTACCGGGGCTCGGACGGGTCCGGCTCAATCTTGTTGCGCAGGCGGTTGATGTGCGTGTTGACCGTGTGGCTGTAGCCGCTGTACTGGTAGCCCCACACCTCGTCGAGCAGTTCGTCGCGGCTGTAGGCGCGGCCCGGATGGCGGGCGAAGAGGAGCAGAAGTTCGTACTCCTTGCTCGTCAGGTCCACCGCCTCGCCCCGCACGGTCGCCCGACGCTTGGGCGGTTCGACCACGAGGTCTCCAATTTCGATCCGCTCCTCATCCGTCTCGCGCTGCGCCTCCTGGTCCACCGCCACCCGGCGGAACATCGCCTTCACGCGCGCCAGCACCTCGCGAATGCTAAACGGCTTGGTGATGTAATCGTCGGCCCCCAGCTCCAGCCCCAGCACCTTGTCGACCTCCTCGCTCTTGGCCGTGACCATAAGGATGGGCGTGGCGCGCTTCTCCTGCCGCAGCCGGCGACAGATGTCGAACCCATCGGTGCCGGGCAGCATGATGTCGAGCACAATGAGGTCGTGATCGCCGCTCAGGGCCCGGTCCAGCCCGTCGTCGCCGTTGTCCACGACCTCCACCTCGTACCCCTCGTCGCCGAGGTGGAGGGCCAGGAGGTCGGCGATGTCCGGGTCGTCTTCGACGAGCAGAATGCGCTTTGGGGACGGAGCGGTCACAGAAACCAGGAAGCCGTTCGGGATCAGGCGAGGCTGCGCAGGATGGGTGCCGATCGAATGGAACGTGTTACGGAGGGCCTGCGGTGTGTCTTTGGCGGTAATTTTTCAATCGCCCTCCGCCTTGCGGAGTTCATTCCGAAACGCGCCCCGCCCCCATTCGTAGAGCGGGGCGTTCATTTGTGTATCCAATATGCCCGTCCCATGGCCTCCCCCCAAACCCAGGACTGGAGTCTTCGCTCGTGGCGCGAAAAAGACGCCCTCCAGCAGCCCACCTATCCCGACGACGCGGACCTCGACGCGGCCCTCACCCACGTGTCCGCCCTGCCCCCGCTCGTCACGTCGTGGGAGGTCGAGAACCTGAAGACCGAACTCGCGCGCGCCGCCCAGGGGGAGCAGTTTCTGCTGCAGGGCGGCGAGTGTGCGGAGTCGTTTGCCGACTGTCGGGCAGAGATCATTACGAGCCGGCTCAAGATTCTGATGCAGATGAGCCTGGTGCTCACCTACGGGCTCGACACCCGCGTCGTGCGGGTCGGCCGCTTCGCCGGACAGTACGCCAAGCCCCGCTCCTCGGACACCGAGACGCGCGACGGCACCACGCTTCCCAGCTACCGCGGCGACATCATCAACGGCACCGAGTTCACCGAAGAGGCCCGCCGCCCCGACCCGCAGCGGATGGTGGAGGCCTACGCCAGCTCGTCGCTGACGCTCAACCTCGTGCGGGCGCTGGCGGAGGGCGGGTTTGCGGACCTTCGTCACCCCGAGTACTGGGACCTCGACTTTATGGATCACTCGCCGCTGGCGGAGGAATACCACGCCATCGTCGACGCCATCGGGGATACGCTCGACTTCCTGAAAACCGTGACCGGGGAGGAGCTCGACTCGGTGCAGACCGTCACCTTCTACACGAGCCACGAGGCGCTGCTCCTGCCCTACGAGGAGGCCCTCTCGCGCACGGTGCCCCACAAGGAGGGCGTGTACAACCTCGGCACCCACCTGCCGTGGGTCGGCAAGCGCACCAACCAGCCCGAGAAGGCACACATTGAGTACGCCCGCGGCATCGAAAACCCCGTCGGCCTGAAGGTGGGCCCCGACATGACGCCCTCGCGCCTCAAGACGCTCGTCCGCACCCTCGACCCGGAGGACGAGCCCGGCAAGCTCACGCTCATCTCGCGCCTCGGCGCCGACGCCATCGGCGACAAGCTGCCGGCCCTGGTGCGGGCCGTGCAGGACCTCGGGCACTCGGTGCTCTGGATTGCCGACCCGATGCACGGAAACACTGAAAAGACCGAAGACGGCACCAAAACGCGACGGTTCGACAAGATTCTCGGCGAGCTGGAGCAGGCCTTCGACGTGCACGCCGCGGAGGGGTCGCACCTCGGCGGCGTGCACTTCGAGCTCACCGGCGAGAACGTCACCGAGTGCATCGGCGGCGCCCGCGGCCTCACGGTAGACGACCTGGAGAACGCCTACAAGTCGCGCGTCGACCCCCGGCTCAACTACGAGCAGTCGCTGGAGATGGCCTTCTCCATCGTCCGCAAGTACCGGCAGCTCCACCGGTAGGCACGCGCCCGCCTACAGCGAGACGCCGAATGCTTCCTCCGCGTCGAGGGAGCGGGCAAACGCGGTGAGGAGCCGCACGCACTTCTCGATGTCGTCGGTGTCCACCACCTCCACGGTGGAGTGCATGTAGCGGAGCGGCACCGAGACGAGCCCGCTGGGGACGCCACTGCGACTCTTGAAGATGGAGTCGGTATCGGTGCCCGTGCGGCGCCCGCTGGGCTCGTGCTGCAGGGGAATGTCTTCGGCCTCGGCCACCTGCATGAGACGCTGCATGACCTGCGGGTGGGTGGAGGTGCCGTGCGTGATGGCCGGCCCACCGCCCATCGTCACCTGCCCGTGCTCCGCGCTGCTAATCCCGGGCGAGTCGGTGGCGTGCGTCACGTCGAAGGCCACGGCCAGATCCGGAGCCAGGCGGTGCGAAATCATCGCCGCGCCGTGCCCGCCAATTTCTTCCTGCACCGAGTTGGCCGCCTGCACGGTCCACGCCGGCGGCGCATCGGACAGACGCTCGATCACCTGCGCGATGATGAAGCCGCCAAGGCGGTTGTCGATGGCGCGTCCCGTGATGCGGGTGCCCGTGAGCTCGGTCGGGCCCACGTCGAACACCATGGGATGCCCCACCCGAATGCCGCGGTCGTGCACGCCGTCCTTGTCTTCGGCCCCAATGTCCACAAACAGTTCGTGCACCTTGGGCACCGATTCGTCCTTCGTGTCGCGGATGTGGATCGCCGTGTTGCCCACCACGCCGGTCACCGGCTCATCGTCCCCCAGGATGCGAACCCGCAGCCCGCGGGCGATGGCGCGGTCCGAGCCGCCGATGCGGGCCACGTGGATGAAGCCCTCGTCGGTGATGTGCCGCACCATGAAGCCAATCTCGTCGACATGGGCGTCGAGCATCAGCGTGGGGGCCGCCTCGTCCTGCCCATTCAGTGTGGCCCAGGCCGTGCCGTAGGCATCCGTCTCCAGGGCATCGGCGTGCGGGCGCACGTACTCGGCCCACACGCGCTGGCCCGGCGTTTCAAAGCCGGTGGGACTAGGCGTGTCGAGGAGGTCGAAGAGAAAGGACTGGGCGTCGTCGGTCATATGCGAAACGCAGTGGTGAGACACAAGACAAGGTGGGCGGCCCCCCGTCGGCTTGATACAATCCACTCGGGCTGCAGGTCCAATCCTTCGGCGTCCACCAAAACGTTTCGAATCCCGAACAACCTCCGGCCGACTATCCGTTTGGTAGAATCGTGCTTTTGGTTATATTGCGCTCAGGCCCTTAGACTCTGGGCCTGCTTTTCTGCTCTTCTCACGTAGCCTCGTCCCCTTATGTCGAAGAAGACGACGGACCGCACCTATCACATGCTCATCGTGGAGGATGACCCCGATATTCTTATGGGGCTGGAGGAGTACTTCGAGCTCGAAGGGTACGAGGTCACGACCGCCGAGGATGGGGTCACGGCCCTCGAACAGATGCAGGACCTCGATGCGTGCGACGTGGTCTTACTGGACGTGATGCTGCCCGAAAAGGACGGGTTTGAGGTGCTCGAGGAGTCGCAGGAGATGGGCTTTAGTGCCCCCATCCTGATGATTACCGCGCGGGGCGAACAGGAGTCCAAGCTCAAGGGCTTCGGCCTGGGGGCGGACGACTACATCACGAAGCCCTTCAACGTGGAGGAGTTGGCTGCCCGCGTAAAGGCCATCCTTCAGCGCACCATGCCCCCCTCCGAGGCGCCGATGGACGTGTACGAGGTGGGCGACGTGGAAATCAACTTCACGACCCACGAGGCCTACCGGGGAGACGAGGAGATCGACTTCACGGCCCTGGAGTTCGACATCCTCCGCTACCTCATCCAGCACGAGGGCCGCACCGTCACGCGGAAGCAGCTCCTCCGCGACGTGTGGGGCATCGACGAGAACATCATCACCCGGACCATCGACCGCCACATGGCCTCGGTGCGCAAGAAGATTGAGCCCGACCCGTCGGCCCCTACCTACATCGAAACCGTGTACGGCATCGGGTACCGCTTCGAGAACAGTTAGGGAGCGGGGGGCGCTACGCCGCCTCCTCTTCCGCCGGGGCACTGTGCGTCGCCCCCTCCAGCTTATAACCGATTCCGTAGACGCTCTGGATGGGCCAGGAGTCCTCATCGCTCCCATCCATCACATCCCGCAGGGCATTTACGTGGCGGTCGATTGTGCGCGTCTCCACCTCCGCCGGCAGGTCCCACACGTCCCGCAGAATCTGCTCGCGGGTGGCCGTGCGGCCCCGCCGCCGCAGCAGGTACGCCAGCAGGCTGTATTCCAGATCCGTAAGGTCAACCGGCTCGTCGTCGCGCGTGACGTCCTCGGTGTCGAGGTTTACACGGAGCCCGCCAACCTCAAATACGCCGCCTTCCGCATTGACCTCCGCTTCGCGGCGCAGGAGCGCGTCGATGCGGGCAACCAGTTCTTCCGTCTCGAACGGCTTGGTGAGGTAGTCGTCGGCGCCCACCTGAAAGCCACGGATCTTGTGCTCGTGGTCGCCCAGGCCGGTGAGCATGAGGACGGGCGTGCGCACCCCATCCTCGCGGGCCCGCCGGAGCACCTCGAACCCGTTGCGATCCGGCAGTTTGGCGTCGAGGACGATTAGATCGTACCCCGGGAGCCGGGTGGCCTCTTCCTGGCCCGTCGTGCCATCTTCCGCCAGCGTGACCTCGTAGCCTTCCGATTCCAGGTACAGGACGAGACTGGTGCTCAGTTCGCTATCATCTTCGACGACAAGCAGATGGGGTCCTTTCGACGATTCGGCCATGAATCCAACGGGAGACGGGTGAGAAAGTGTAGGAACCGACTGCAACGCGAAACGTCATCGGCAGGTCCAGAAGTAAACGCCAGGGCAAATGCGTGTGTCCCTGTGACCCCCGCCAGCCTGTAAAGCTTCCGAAACGTTCGGGCCGCCCCGGCACGCCCCACAGAGGCGATCGATCCCCGCTACCCGTGTACCACCGCCACGGGTTTTAGGCGTGCCACCTTGCTGGCCAGGCGCGCCCCCGCCACGGTTTCCACAACCGCGTCAATGTTTTCTTTGACCTTGACGCCCCCGGCCGAGGATGATCCATCCCCCGAGCGCACGTGGACCCCCTCCTCAATTTCCTCGTCGAGGACCGGGTCCGTCTGGTGATTGGCCTCGTGGCGGCTCATGGTGCGGCCCGCCCCATGACAGGCCGACCCGAAGCTCTTCTGCATCGCGTCGCGCGTGGCGAGCATGACCCACGAGGTTTCGCCCATGCTTCCGGGCACGAGCACCGGCTGGCCCAGGGCGCGGTACGGCAGCGAGATGCCGGGCGTGCCGGGACCAAAGGCCCGGGCCGCCCCTTTCCGATGCACATAGCAGCGCATCTGCTTGCCGTCCACCTGGTGCATTTCCACCTGCCCAAGATTGTGGGCCACGTCGTACACCGTCTTCAGACGCTGGCCGGCCCCGTCGAGCACGTCGTCGAACACCTCGCGAACGCGGTGCGCCAGTACCTGCCGGTTGGCATAGGCGTAGTTGGCGGCGGCCCGCATGGCCCCCATGTAGTCCTCGGCCTCGCTCGATTCGAGCGGGAGACAGGCGAGGTTCGGGTGCGGGAAAGACATGTCGTAGGAGGGGGCCGCCTCCTGAAACTTCTCAATGTAGTCGGCGCACACCTGGCGGCCGTAGCCCCGCGAGCCGCAGTGAATCTGGGCGACCAGGGTGCCCTCCTTCAAGCCCATGGTCACGGCGGCGGCGCGGTTGAATACTTCCTCCACCGCGTTGATCTCAATGAAGTGCTCGCCCCCGCCCAGCGTGCCGAGCTGCTGTGCCCCCAGGGCCCGGGCCGTGTCACTCACCTTGCCCGGGTCCGCGTCGTTGAGGCGCCCGCCCTCTTCCGCCCGCACCAGGTCGTCCTGCTGGGCCATGTCCTTCCGCAGGGCCCACTGCGCGCCGGACTGTGCCACGTGGTCCACCTCGCTGCGTCCGATTTGCAGACTGCCCTCCGCGTCGGTGCCACTGGGGATGTGCTCCTTCAGGGCATCGGCCAGGACCTCGAAGTTGCCCTGGGCCTCTTCCAGGTCAATATCGGAGCCGAGCAGCCGCACGCCCGTGTTGATGTCGTGCCCGATGGCCCCGGGCGCAATGCTCCCAACCGGCCACTTCGACACCGCGACGATGCCGACCGGCGCCCCCTGCCCGCTGTACACATCGGGCATCACCACAAGGTGCCCCACCAGTCCCGGCAGCATGGCCGTCTGGATGGCCTGTCCGATGGCGTCCCCGCCAAGGATGTCGCCAATGAGGTCCTCGTTCGCGATAATGCGCACCGGAACGCGCATATCCTCTCGGAACGACTCCGGAATTTCCCAGGTGAAGTCGTCGATCCGCGTTACGTCCGTACGTTCCATAGGCTCACACTCGCGTACGCACAGGACTGACGGGAAACGGCAGCCGTCTGCGCCACGTCGTATCTTTTTTGTATAACAGCAATAGGGATTTTTGAACCGGGGTGGGAATTTCAGTGTTCCTGTGTCTCCCCTGCGTGCTGCCAGTTGGGGCGGGAATCGTGTGGATCGGGACGGGGCTACGCGTGCGCCGGGACCGTCGATTCCGCCCCGTCCGTCTCGGCGTCCGCCGCCCCAACCTCGTGGATCCATCCCCCCCCCAGCACGTCGTCCCCGTCGTAGAGAACCACGCTCTGCCCCGGCGTGATGGCCCGTCGCGGCTCCGCGAAGGCCACCTTGAGCGTGTCGTCGTCGGGTTGCCACACGAGGCAGCCGGCCCCGTCGTCGTTGTAGCGAATGGTGCCCCAGGCGGGCCGCTCCTCCTCAATCGTCGGCTCCTTCACGAGGTTAATCTCGTGGGCCGTCAGGGTTTGCTCCATGAGTTCGTCCTTCGGCCCCACCGTAATCGTGTTCGTCTCGGGATCGATGTCGGTCACGTACACCCGCTCGCCGAGGGCCAGGTCGAGGCCGCGCCGCTGGCCGATGGTGTAGAAGGGATAGCCCTCGTGCTCGCCCACCACGGTGCCGTCGCTCAGCACAAAGTCGCCGCCGTCCACCTCCTCCTCGAGCCCGTCGACCCGGTCCTTTAGGAAGCGCGGGTAGTCGTTGTCCGGAATAAAGCAGATCTCATAGGAGTCCGGCTTGTCGGCCACGTTGTCGAGCCCAAAGTCGGCGGCCATTTCGCGGATCTCGGGCTTCTCGTACTCGCCGAGCGGAAAGATGGAGCGGGCCAGGTGCTCCTGCGGCAGGCCCCAGAGGGCGTAGCTCTGGTCCTTGTTGCGGTCGAGGCCGCGGCTCAGCACGTAGCGCTCCCGCTCCTCGTCGTACCGGACGTTGGCGTAGTGCCCGGTGGCGATGTACTCGCAGTCCAGGTCGTCGGCCCGCTGGAGCAGGGCGTCCCACTTGATGTGGGTATTGCAGAGCACGCAGGGGTTCGGCGTGCGGCCGGACAAGTACTCGCTGGTAAAACGCTCGATGACCCAGTCGCCAAATTCGTCGCGCAGGTCAACCACGAAGTGCGGGAAGCCGTGCTTGGTGGCCACCACGCGGGCGTCGTTCATCGACTCGATGGAGCAGCAGCCCACTTCCTTGTCGCCCTGCCCCCCACTGGTGGAGTAGTCCCACGTTTTCATGGTGAGACCGACGACGTCGTAGCCGCGCTCTTTCAACAGCACGGCGGTGACGGAGGAGTCGACGCCGCCACTCATGGCGACGAGCACACGGCCTTTGTTGCTCATAACGACGGGCGTTGTCTCAATTGAAGTGGAAATCTGTTTGACGGGGTTGAACCGCCTTTTTTAGACGGGCGTTCCGCCAACTTCGCATGTCCGCCGGCCCCAGGCCTCTACGGACGCTCTTTAGATAATATTCGCTTGTACCGCGCGGCGAACAGAGGGATGTTATAATCCTCTGCTTCTCTTTTCCCGATCCGCTCTCTCTCCATGGCCTCAACGTCTACGTCTCGCAGCACCGTTACGACCCCGCTCGCCCCGGCCGCCATCGGCCCCTACAGCCAGGGCATCCTGGTGGGCGACCGCCTCTACGTGTCCGGCCAAATTGCCATCGACCCGGAAACCGGGAGCATGATCGACGGGAGCGTGGAGGAAGAAACCGAGCGCGTTCTCGACAACGTGGAGGCTGTGCTCAAGGCCGCGAGCATGACATTCGAAAATGTCGTGCGCTGTGAGGTCTACATGGCCGACATGGACGACTACGCCGAGATCAACGAGGTATACGGCCGCTACTTCAACGAGCTGCCCCCCGCCCGCCAGGCCCTGGAGGTTGCCGAGCTTCCCCGCGGGGCGCGCGTCGAGATCTCCTGCATCGCCGTGCGATAGCGTCGAGGCTACACCCCCTCCACCTCAATCCGGTAGTACACGCGCACCTCCACGGCATCCTCGTTGGGCGGCTCCGGGACGTTGCTCGCCTCCTCCACCTCAAGGCGCAGGAAGGCGGGCGTCGCTCCGGCCCGCACGACGGAGGTGACGGTTGGGGTTGTCACGGGAAGGGACACGAACCGCTGGTCCGTCTGGAACTGCCCCCCGGCGATGCGCGGCCCCGAATCGTTCTCGCCAAGGTAGACCGATGCCCCGAGGAGGTACTGGAACACCTGGGGCTCCGGTCGGGCCCGCGGCCGGGACGTCGTCGGCGTCGGCGCCGAAATGCGCTCCAGCGTCACGCTGTCGACCCGGGCGGAAACCACGTCGCTCCGGGCAAAGCCGTTGCTCTGCAGCACCGACGTGAGGTTGTCGGCGGCCTGGGACACGACCTCCACCTCGTCGTTTCCGCTCAGGTCGTCCGACGTGTACCGGAACGCGTACTCGACGGTCGGCGGTTCGGGCGAATTTGCGTTCAGCACAACGGTCCCGGGGCCGCCCGAGTCGCACCCGCCCATCGTGAAGGCAAGCAGCAGGGCGGCCCCCACAGCGAAGGAAATACGGCCAAACGAGCGCATCGGAGGCGGAGTGGTAGACATTCATAGAGAGAGTCGATCGAAGAAGCCGCCTCGACGGGGCTGCACGTCACACGCGTCGGACGCCCGCCCCCAATCCGACTACTCGCTCCGCGCCACGATCCCCTTCTCGTACTGCTTCTTGTAGGCGCGAACGGCGCGGAACAGCGCGCTGGCCAGGTAGGTCTGCCCCTGGTCGCTGCTCAGGTACCGGGCCTCCTCCGGGTTGCTTAAAAAGCCGAGTTCTACGAGCACCGCCGGCATGGACGCACTCCAAAGCACATAGAACCCGGCCTGGTGCACGCCCCGATTCTTTCGGTGCACCCGCTCCTCGAACTGGCCCTGCACCAGGGACGCCAACCGCTCACTCTGCCGCATGTACGCGCTTTGCGTGAGCGTCTGCCGAACAAGCGCCTGTTCGTCGTACTGCTCGTACCGATCGGTATTTTCCTCAAAGCGGATCACGCTGTTCTCCCGCTCCATTACCTTGCGGGCCGCATCGCTCTTTGAGGGGCCGAGGAAGTACGTCTCCGTGCCCTGGGCCGAGGAGGCCCGGGCCGCATTCACGTGAAGCGAGAGAAAGAGCTTTGCCTCGGCCTGGTTGGCCATGTGGCCGCGCTTCTCCAGTGGAATGAAGCGGTCGCCGGTGCGCGTGTATTCCACGTTGACCCCCAGTCGGTTCTCAATGTATTCGCCCACCTGGAGGGCCACGTCGAGCACAATGTCTTTCTCGTACAGCCCGTTGGCGACCGCGCCGGGGTCTTTGCCCCCGTGCCCGGCGTCGATGACGACGGTGTCGAGTTGCCATCGCTCCCGGGCCTCCTTCGAGGCGCCCCGCTCGGTCGACCCGGAGCGGGAGGACGCCGTCTGCACGGGCGGCGACTGCGACGACGAGGACGCCTCGGCAATCGGCGGTCCGTTCTCGTAGGCCAGGTTCAGGAGGAGGTCGCTGGACGCCCCATCGCGGTACGCTTCCAGGGACAGGGGACGGTCGGCCGTCAGATGGAAACGAAGCACGAGGTGTTCGTCCTCCTGCACCACGCTGTAGCGCGTCACCGGACCGACCGGCTCGGGCGGGTCAAAGTCGGCGTGCCGACGGGTGTTGTACAGCCGCCACTCCAGGGTCTTCTCCCCAGTCCGCCGGGGCATGCTGTAGGCCTTCACTGAGGTCGTCGTTTGGGCCCGGACCACGTATCCCTGCCCGTCGGCGCGGGCCGTGACGGAGAGATTGGTCAGGAGCGTCTCCGCCTGCACCGGCGCCGCCCCCGCCAGCACGCCCACCAACAGCCCCCATGCGATGATGCGGACTCGCATCCGGCTCCTCGAACGGAGCCTCCTGAGCAACGCTGCACCATCAAAACGAATCATGACTCGAAGAAACCCACGGAGAAGAACGAGGCGGCCGCTCCGGCAGAACACCAAAGACGGCCATCGCGGCAACTGATCGGTTGGCCACGGCCTCTATATGATGCGAACCCGCGCACTTAAAGTAAAGGATGAGGTGACGTCCCCTCGGACGAGCATGCCGTCAACCTGCGCCGGCGCGCACGGTCCGACCTCACATGCGGGGCCGACGCCCGCGTACGCCGTGTTGTTTTCGACGGGACCTGGGGAACGCAGCCGACACGCCGATCCGGGCCCCGGGGCGTTCGTCTCTCTGCGCGACGGCCCATCATGGGCTAGACGAACTCACGAGTTGTTGCAGCCGGTGCTCGATCATCGGCTGCCGCATCTCGCTCCGCTTCTGGAGTCGCCGCTGTAGTTCCTGGATTTTCCGTTGCAGGCGTTCAATCTCCCGCCGGTGGTTCTCCTGTTTAATCTCGAAGATCCGGTTGAGCATGGCGCGAAGGGTGTCGGTTTTGGCCTCTCGGGCCTCGCCTTCGGGGAGCATCCGGATGACGCGCGCCAGGTCCTGGGCCTCCTGCCCCATGCGGCGCTCGCGCTGCAGTCGTTCGTAGAGTTCGCGGCTCGACTGCTGCACGTCGCGAAGGTACTGCTGTTGTGCGGACCGCTCGCGTTCAGCCGCGTCGTCCCGGGCCACGGGTTGGGCCGACCCGGCACGGGCCGTGCCGCCCTGCATCACGACGGCGGCGTTCGTGCTCTGCACGTCCGCGTCCGTCACGGCCGTTAGGCCGCTGTCCGCAATCGCCACGAGCTGCCCGCTCAGCTCCACGACCGGCCGCTGGATGCCCACGAACTGGTAGTGCGCGTTCACGCCGTCAAGGTTGAGCCCCGCGGGCAGCTGCTCGTCGGCCACGGCCCGGCCGTCGACGTAGACCGTGCCGTCCCGAATATCAAGCGTGCGGGTCTGTTGGGCCGCGGCGGGGCTTCCGACCCCGGCCCACAGCATCGCCCCCGCGAGGAGGACGAGGCCGAGCCGAGAGTGCAAACGACGAGAAAGCACGACAGGAAAAGCCATTACGCAAGAACGTCGGTCGGTCACCGAAAAATGCGGAAGTGGGGGGCTACGGGGTGGACTGGACCGGTTGGGACTGTCCCTCCCAGCCGGCCATTTGGTCCTGTGACTGTAGCTGTTCGATGCGGCGGTGCAGGCGAACGAGCTCGTCACGATCGTCCCAGGCGGGCATGGCCTGCTCATCGTCCGGAGCCGCCTCGGTCTGCGACGTTGTCGCTCCCGACACGCCATTCGACACCGCACCCTCTCCGTCCAGGTCTCCCCCCACGGCCCACCACCCGATCCCGGCCATCAGCACGACGGCGATGGCCGCGCTCACCCCCTGCAGCCGACGCGTCCACTCCGCACTCGGCCGACGGGGCGACCGATCCGCGGCGGGCGTCCGGGCCGAGGATCCGGGCTCCGGCGGTTCGGGGTCCGCGGCGGCCTTCGCACGGGCCACCACCCGGTCGAGCACCTCGGCGTCGGGCGTCTGCGACGGGCGCTGGTCGAGGGCGTCCTTCGTGTCGCGCAGGGCCTCGTATTCAGAGCGGAGCGTCTCGTCGTCGGCCAGGCGCCGCCGGAGATCCGGAGAGAGGCCGTCGGGGTCGTAAAGCGACTGAATGAGGCGTAACCGATCGTCCATAGGGTGGAAAGTTGTCGTCTGCACGAAAGGAGTGAGGGCCGGCCCCTACGCATTCGGGGTGCCCGCAAGGGACGTCTTGTCGGACTTCTTCATCATCTTGCGCAGGTTCTTAAGGGCGTAGCGCATACGGCCGAGGGCGGTGTTGATGGACACGTCTTGGAGCTCCGAGATCTCCCGGAAGGTGAGGTCGGTCTCCTGGCGCAGGAGCAGCACCTCGCGCTGCTCGGGGGCCAGCTGCTCGATGTGCTCATCGAGCCACTCCCGCTGCTCGGCCCGATGGAGTTCCTCATCGGCGGGCGGCGCATCGTCCTCCAGTGTGTCCCAAAATGAACGGCCCTCGTCCACATCGTGGGGCATGTCCGCCCATTTCTTCTGCTTGCGGGTGTGGTCGATTGTGGCGTTGCGGGCAATGCTCATCACCCAGCTTAGCCACTGTCCCTGCTGGCTATAGTCCCCGTTCTGCATCGCGTCGATGACCCGCTCGAAGGTATCCTGAAACAGGTCGTGGGCCGTCGCCCGATCCTTCACCATGCCCATCAGGTAGCCAAAGATACGGTCCTGGTGCCGTTCGACGAGCTGGCGAAAGGCCGCCTCGTCGCCCTCGTCCAGGTATGCCGTCACCAGTTCCTCGTCGGTAGTCGGTTGCACGCGCAATTTGCTCGTTGACCGTGGCCGGGAAGCAGCGGGGCATGGTATGAGAGGTAACGGGCCACCCGGCGCGATTATTATGGAGGCCCCGCGGTCACCAGGGGATACGCAAGAAGCGGACCACCCGCCTCTCGGAGCCAGGCCCCGGAGCCGGTGCCCCTCCGGTTCCGGCCCCGGGCTACAGGACGAGATCCAACACGTCGCGGAGGTCGGCCGCCCCGGTGACGTCGAGGTCGTGCTCGCCGGCCACCCGCTCAAGGTTGTTTTCGGGAATCACGGCCCGCTCGAAGCCGAGCTTGGCGGCCTCCTTGAGGCGCGGCTCGATCTGGCTGACGGTGCGAATTTCGCCGCCCAGGCCCACCTCGCCGATGAGGGCCGAGCCGGTATCCGCGGGGATGTCGCGGAAGGAGGACGCCGCGGCCAGGGCCACGCCCACGTCGACTGCGGGTTCGTCGAGGGTCACCCCTCCGGCCACGTTCACGAACACGTCGTGGTCGCTGAACGCAAGGCCGGCCCGCTTCTCCAGCACGGCCAGCAGCATCTGCAGCCGCTGCGACGGGAAGCCGGTGACGGTGCGCTGCGGCGTGTTGTAGGAGGTCGGCGTGACGAGCGCCTGGATCTCTACCAGGATGGGCCGCGTCCCCTCCAGCGAGCAGACGACCGTCGAGCCGCTCACGCCGTAGCCGCGCTCCGACAGGAACAGCTCGCTCGGGTTGGGGACCTCGTGGAGGCCGTCCTCCCGCATCTCGAAGACGCCGATCTCATTGGCCGCGCCGAACCGGTTTTTGACGCTGCGCAGGATGCGGTAGGCGTGGTGCTGATCGCCCTCGAAATACAACACCGTGTCTACCATGTGCTCCAGCACGCGCGGCCCGGCAATCGTGCCCTTCTTGGTGACGTGCCCCACCAGAAAGGTGGAAAACTCCTGCTCCTTCGTCATCTTGAGGAGCGAGGCCGTGCTCTCGCGCACCTGGCTCACCGAGCCGGGCGCGCTCGAAAGGTCCGGGCGATAGATGGTCTGGATGGAGTCGACCACCAGCAGGTCCGGCGTCACCTCCTGCACCGCATCGCCGATCTGCTCTACGTTCGTCTCGGCCAGCAGATACAGGTGATCGGAATCGACCCCGAGGCGCTGGGCCCGCAGCTTCACCTGCCGCTTCGACTCCTCGCCCGTCACGTACAGGATGTCGCGCTCGGGCAGATAGCCGCCCAGCTCGGTCATGAGCGTACTTTTGCCGATGCCGGGGTCCCCCGCAATGAGGCTGAACGAGCCCTGCATGATGCCGCCCCCCATCACCCGGTCGAACTCCGCACTGCCGGTTTGAAGGCGGGCGTCCGTCCCCAGCTCCACCTCCGTCAGCCGCTCGGGCTGGCCGTGCTCCCCTGCGCCCCCAGATGCGCCCCCGGACGCGCCATTCGACGACGTTTTCGGAACGCGCGCCTCCACCTCCGACTCGGGCTCTTCCCGCACGAGCGTATTCCAGGCGCCACAGCCCTGACACTTGCCCATCCACTTGTGCGCCTCGTGTCCGCACTCCTGACACACGTATCGGGGATTGGAGGAGGCCATCGGGACAAGGGGGCGTGGATGAACGAAGAACGCCGAGAACGGACCGAGGGGGCGACGCGTGTTCGTCGCCCATCTTCGGACGAGCCGCACAGTCGCAAAGGAACCTCGGCCTCAATTTTCGTGTGCACTACGCGGTCGACGGTTGAATTCGCACGCCGGCGCGTTGTTGCCCCGATCGACCCGACGCCCCCGCCGGGCGGGTTCGCCTCTTCGTCGGGGGCGCCCCTCGCGTCTCTTCCGCACCCAGCGCTTGCCTCGCCGCAGTGTCTTCCCTCCTCGAGTTTTTGTTCTCCCCCCTGCGCGCGCTCGGTCGGTACTCCATCCTGATGGCGCGGGCCGCCGCTTCGCTCGACGAGATTCGGACGTACTGGAGCAACCTGTTCGACCAGATGGTGCGCATCGGCATCGACTCGATTCCGATCGTGTCGCTGGCCGGGGCGTTCTCCGGCGCCGTCCTTACGGTGCAGACCTCCTACCAGCTGGAAAGCCCCTTCATCCCCCGGTCCATCATCGGCTCCATTGTGGTGCCGTCCATGATGCTGGAGCTGAGTGTGGTGGTGATGGGCTTCATCCTGGCCGGGCGCGTGGGGGCCCGGATCGCCGCCGAGCTCGGCACCATGCGCGTGTCGGAGCAGATCGACGCGCTGGAGGTCATGGGGCTCAACTCCGTCGGCTTCCTTGTGCTGCCGCGTGTGCTGGCCGGCGTCCTCATGTTTCCGGTGCTGTACGTCGCCTCCTGCGCCATCGGCATCGGCGGCGGCGTCGCCGTCGGGCACTTTGGCGGCTTCATTACCGCCGGCGAGTTCATGGACGGGGCGCGCCAGTTCTTCAAGCCCTTCGACCCGTTTTTCGGCCTCATCAAAGCCGTCACGTTCGGCTTCATTGTCACCTCCATCGCCTGCTACAAGGGATACTACACGACCAGCGGGGCCGAGGGGGTGGGCGACAGCACCACGGAGGCGGCCGTGCTCAGCTGCGTGTTCATTCTCGTGGCGGACCTCATCCTCGCCGTCACGCTCCTGTAGTGGCCCCGCCGCCCCGCCGCCGAACTGGGATGCCAACAACGAGTATTGACTACCTTGTCGCGTTGTCGGTTCGTTCTCCGATTGTCCGTTTTCCTCCCGTCCGATGATTCGCATTGAGCACTTGTCGAAAGGCTTCGGGTCGCTCGAGGTCCTGAATGACATCTCGTTCGAGGTGCGCGACGGGGAGACGCTCGCGATCATTGGACGCTCGGGGTCCGGAAAGAGCGTGCTCATGAAGCACATGGTGGGCCTCCTCAAGCCCGACGCCGGCCACGTTCACGTGGACGGCCGCGACCTGTGCTGCGCCGAGTACGGGGAGCTGCGCGAACTGCGCAAGCGATTTGGGGTGCTATTTCAGGGCGGGGCCCTCTTCGACTCGATGGACACGTTCGATAACATCGCCTTTCCGCTCGAATATTTTTCCGATCTCACGTCGAGTGAGGTGGAGGCGCGGGTGGAGGAGTGCCTGTCCCTCGTGAACCTGGAAGGCGTGGGGGCCAAGAAGCCGTCGGAGCTCTCGGGGGGCATGCGCAAGCGCGTCGCCCTGGCCCGGGCCATTGCCCTGGAGCCACAGTACATCCTGTACGACGAGCCCACCAGCGGCCTCGACCCCGAAACGTCCAACACGATCGACCAGCTGATTAGCCACCTGAGCGACGAGCTCAACGTCACCAGCGTCGTCGTGACGCACGACATGCACTCGGTGCTGACGAGTGCGGACCGCGTGGCCTTCCTCCACGACACGAACCTCCACTGGATTGGGCCCGTGGACGCCCTCCACGACCGCCCCGACCCCGTGCTCGACGCCTTCGTGCGGGCCAGCGAATACCACCTGGGCGACCCGTCCGCCTCCGTGCCCCTGACTCAGGACTCGTAACCGTCCCGCTCGTCTCTCCGCCCACCCTGCTCACGCTCCCTCCCGCCCTGCATGCAGTACAGCAACGAACTCAAAGTCGGCGCCGCCCTGATTCTGTCGGTCATCATTTTCTTTGTCGGCTTTCGGTTCTTCCAGGACCTTCCCCTCTTTCAGGGAAGCTACATGCTAAACGCCACGTTTGAGGAGGCGAGCGGACTTGGGGAAGGAAACCCCGTCGAGATGAAGGGGGTGAGCGTGGGGACCGTGGAGTCCGTCCGCCTCGACCAGAACGACCAGGTGGTGCGCGTGCAGATGCGCATCAACGAGAATATTCGTGTGCCGGAAGGGTCCACCGTGCGGGTCACGGGCTTCAGCGGCGTCACGGGCGTGCGCCTCGTCATCAAGCCCGGCCCCGCGGACAACCCGCCCGTCACCGCCGGCGCCACCCTGTCCCCGCCTCCACAAGGCACCGTGCTGGAACGCCTGTCCGACCAGGCCCCGGCCCTCGCCTCCAAGGCCGACAGCGTGCTCAATTCCACCAACACGACGATGCAGGCGCTGAGCGACCAACTCAGCAACCCCGACAGCGACGTTCGGACCACCCTGCAGGCCTTTCGCCGCACGATGGAGGACGTGGAGTCGATTACGGAGGCCGAAAAAGAAACCATCCGACAATTTCTCAGCAACTTGGAGGCCGTCTCCGGCGACCTTCGGGAGTTCACGGGCACGCGGGGCGACTCGCTGTCGCTGGCCGTCGACCGCCTCAATCGCTCGCTCACGCGGCTCGACCGCAGCCTCGCCTCGTTCGAACGGTCGACCGCCACGCTCGACACGCTGACCACCAAGCTCAACGAGGGCGAGGGCACAATGGGCCGCCTCATCAACGACCCGTCCCTCTACAACCGGGCCGACTCGGTCGCCGCCCGCACCAACCGCCTGCTCCTCGACTTTCAGGAAAACCCCAGCCGATACCTCGAGGACATGACGCTCGTGAAGGTGTTTTAGCCGCCCTCCCGACCGCGCGTCTCCTCGTGCCATGAGCTCTCCCCCTGCGTCCGCCCCTCCGCCCTCCAGCGACGGCCCCGACCGCGACGCCACTGCCGCTGCGCCTCGCTCGTCGTGGAGTCGTCTGCGCCGCCGCCTCACGGTCACCCTCTCCCGTCACCTGCCGGCGGCCGACTCCGACGGGGACCCCATTCCCCCACCGCCGAAGCAAACCGGCGGGTACGCCCGCTGGCTGCCCGTGCTCCGCGCCCTTCCCTGGATCCTGGGGGCCCTGTTCGCCCTGTCGTTCGTCTGGGACTTTCCCGGCGTCGCCCTCTCCGTGGCCGGCTACACGGTGGAGCTCGAGAACCTGCTCCGCTACGTCACCGTCAGCGGCCTCATCGGCTTCGGGACGAACTGGCTCGCCATCACGATGCTGTTTCGTCCCCGCGAGGCGCGCCCCATCGTGGGGCAGGGGCTGGTGCCCGCCCAGCGCGAGCGCGTGGCCTACCGCCTCGCCCAGGCCGTGAGCGACGAGCTCATCAATAAGCGCATCATCATGCAGACCGTCCGCGAAAGCGGCCTCGCGGCCCGGTACCGCGACCTGCTGGTGGGCGTGGCCGGCGACGTGGTGACGGACGAGGACGTGCGCCACGACCTGAAGGCCGTCCTGCGCGACCTCCTGCGCGACCTGCTGTCGGCCCCGGAGGTGCAGGAGCGCGTGGTGACCTTCACGGCCGAACAGATGGAACGGAACGCCGACGGGTTCTCGGGCGTGGCCCTGCGGACCTATCGCCTGTTCCGGGAGGACGATTTTCAGGACCAGCTGCGAACCGCCGTGGAACGCCTGCCGGAGGCCGTCGAGCCGCTCCTCGACCAGCTCGACCCGGCGCTTGACCGCGTGCCCGCCCACCTGGACCGACACGGAGAGGCCCTCGAGGAGCTTCTCACCGAGCTCATCCTGCGCCTCGTCGATACGCTCGACATCAAGCGCATTGTCTTCGACAACGTACGGGCCTACGACGAAGAGCAGCTCGAACTTCTGCTGCGTCGCACCACAAACGAGCAGCTCAACTACATCAAGTACCTGGGGGCGGTCCTGGGCATCGGGGGCGGGCTCATCATTTGGGCCCCGGCCGCCGCGCTCGCCACCTTCACTGTCCTCGGCCTCGCCATCTACGCCGCGGACGAGCTGCTGTACCGCGCCCGCTCCGCCGAGCCGCCCGGCGCCTCTTCTTGATTCTGTCGCGCCCGGCGGTCACCTTCCCGTCCCCTCTCGCTCTGCTTTTCCTTCTCCCTGTGCCCATGAGCACTCGCGAACCGCTGTCCGGCGTCGACGCGGCCTGGCTGCGGATGGACGACCCGACGAACCTGATGACGATCACGGCGGTGCTCGTCCTGGAGGACCCGATCGACGTGGGCACCTTCAAGTCGCTGCTGGAGGAGCGGCTGCTCGGGTTTACGCGGTTTCGGCAGCGGGTGCGCACCCCGGACAGTGCGCCGGCCTGGGAGCGCGACCCGCACTTCGACCTCGACCAGCACGTGCGCCGGGCCGCCCTGCCGGGCGCTGCGGGGCCGGCGGAGCTGAAGGCGCGGGTGGGCGAACTGATGAGTACGCCGCTCGACCGCTCCAAGCCGCTCTGGCACATGGAGCTCATTGAGGACTACCAGGGCGGAAGTGCCCTCATCGCGCGGCTGCACCACGCCATTGGCGACGGCATGGCGCTGGTGCAGGTGCTCCTGTCCCTCACGGACGAGCACTTCGACCCGTCCCGCTTCCCCCCCGACCGCGCCTCCCGCTCCCTGCTCCCCGGCGCGGTGCGGGGCGCCCTGCGGGCCGTCGGCCACACCGTGCGCGCCGGCAGTCGCCTGCTGGAGGAGGGGGTGGAGTCGATCCTGAACCCGTCGCACGGCCTGCATCGGGCCAAGCAGGGGATGAGCCTCGGCGCGGCCCTGTCGAAGTTTCTGCTCCTGGGGCGCGACAGCGAGACGTCCCTCAAGGGCGAGCTGCAGGTGGCCCAGCGCGCCACGTGGTCGGGGCCCCTGGCCCTCACCCGCGTCAAGCGCATCGCCCGCGCCCTCGACGCCAAGGTGAACGACGTGCTGCTCGGCGCGGTGGCCGGGGCGCTTCGCCATTACCTGGAGGCCCAGAATGAATCGACCGACGGCGTCGTGGTGCGGGCGCTCATTCCGGTCAACCTGCGGCCCCCGGAGCAGGCGTTCCGGCTGGGCAACCGGTTCGGCCTCGTCTACCTCGACCTGCCGGTGGGCGTGGGCGATCGGCTGGCGCGCGTGCTGTCGGTAAAAACGCAGATGGATGAGATCAAGGGCTCCTCGGAGGCCGTCACGGCCCTGGGCGTGCTGGAGGGACTCGGGCACCTGCCGGTGGAGGTGGAAGAGCAGGCCGTTCGCTTCTTTGGCCGGAAGGCCAGCGCGGTGATGACGAACGTGCCGGGCCCGCAGGAGGAACTCCACATGGCCGGACGGCGCGTGCAGCACGTGATGCCGTGGGTGCCCCGCGCCGGGCGCATCGGGCTGGGCGTCAGCATCTTCAGCTACGACGGGGAGGTGCGCATCGGCATTGCCTGCGACGCCCACCTCGTCCCCAATCCCGACACGATCGTTGAGGGCTTTGAGGATGAGTTCGACGCCCTCGCGCAGGCCCTGCTCCCCGCGCCCGAGTAGGCCGCCCGCTCCTTACGCCTCGTCGTTCGGGCGCTCCGCCTCCACGGCCCGCGACAGACGATCCAGCTTCTGGGCGAGGTCGTTCACGCGCCCGCGAAGGTCGTCGAGGTCGCTGCGGCGCGGGACGCCGACCCGACGGAGGGCGTCATCGACCTCGGCACGCACCCGGTCCTCCACCGCCTCTACGGTCTGCGCTCCCTGATCGACCAGCGTCTGCACGCGCCGACGGCGGGTCTCGGTCTCCTCGCGGCGCGCCTGCTCCCACGACTTGCCCTCTTTCACCAGCGCGTCGAACACCTGGGCGCCCGTCTCCTGCGCCACCGACAGCACCCCGAGGCCCGCAAGCCATACGCTCCGGGCGCCCTGGACCACCCGGGACGCCAGCCCCATCAGGTCCGGGCCGCCGGCCTCCGGCGCCGCCTCGCGGGCCGACTTGCCACGCTCCTTGTTCCGACCGCGGGTGACGTTGATTGTGGGCTTCTGTTCGTCGCTCATGACGAGGATGCAATGGTGAAAGCGAAACGGAGACTCAGTTTTCGTATGCGATCAAGTCGTATGCCTCCCGTGTAACAGCAGATCCCTGCCGCTCCCCACCCGGCCCCCGCACCTCGACCGTATCGGTCACGACGCGGCGCACGAGCCCTTCCTCCGTGTAGTAGTCCGACCACCGAAGCGAAGGCGCTGTTTCGGGGAGGGTGGTCATCACCTCTACCGCCTCCACCGTGCCCGCCGGTCCCTCCACCGTGGCCGGCCCCGTCACAAATCGCCGCGACCGGAAGGGCGCCCGAAAAGAAGTCCACGCCTCCCCTTCGCGCACCGGTGCCTGGAGGACCACCCGCGAATCCGCCCGCACCTGGATCGAGTCGGACGTCGTCTGCATCCGGGCCCCGGACGACGCGAGGCGCCGGCGGACAAGCACGGGCAGCCCGGCCACGCCACGCGCCAGGCGCTCCGGCGGCGTCCCCTCCGCGCGCCCCGTGCGAAGAAGCGGCTGGGCCCAGGGGACCCTCGGCCGGGTGTACGCCACATCGACGAGGGAATCGGGCGACTGGTCGTACCAGGTGCGCTCGACGGTGTCCGGGGCCGCCGGCCGGTACACCTCCAGAACGACGAGCCCCGAGCGCCCGCCGGCCGCCCCATTCGTGTCTGCCACCTCCATGCGGGCCGTCACGTCTCCGAGGGTGTCGACGGCGCTGGTGTCGACCGGCGACTGGGTGACGACGACATCGTACGTCCAGGCCTCCCCCTGCTCAAAAACAGCAGGGGAGACCCCATCAGGCGGATACGGTTCAGATCCCGCCCCCACATCGCAGGCACAGAGACCAACAACCAACAGTCCGAAGAGGGCCGCCCGAGCATATACCATGTCGGATCAGAACGAAATGCGAACAAGAGGGGAGATGCGGCCCAATACGAAATCTCTTTCTGGTTAATATGTTTTCTCCACGTTGGCGGCCACCTTGTTCATGCCGCGGAAGACACCCATGTTAGACATGATCTGCATCATGGAGCCTTCGATTTTATAGTCCGGCGAGGCAAGGGCCTCGGTGGCCCCCATCTCGCCCTGGTCCATCTTCGTCCACACCTCGTAGGAGGCCGTGGCGCGCGCCATTACCGTGTCCTTGTCGACCGGCTCCTCGCGCATCTCCTCGGAGGGGGCGTCGTCAATCCAGAGGTCCACGTCGACGACCCGCCCCTCCTCAAACGTATAGGTGGCCGAGACATCCTCCCCGTCGGGCGTATCGAGGCAGCGCAGCTCCACGGTTTTGGAGAAGGAGCTGGCGGTGTTCTGGAATTCCTCGTCGCCATTTAGGGCCTCCACGAAGCGTTCGATGTACGCAGGCGTCCAGTAGCGGGGCGCGTCGTCACTCATCGGAAAAAAGCGGTTGGTGTGGAAACAGAAGCAGGGTCCGACCTCCTCACGAGCAGGAGTGTCGCAACGTATCACTGCCAGTCCGGGCGGATGTTCGTTGCGGACGCCCCTCCCTCCAGGCCCGCCTCCGGGCCCCTCGTCGGGCCACGGCTCGCGTTCTGCAGCCGCCTGCGCGGGCCATCCGGGGCGACCACAGAGCGCTCAACGAAGGCGGGATCTGGTTCTCAACAAATTGCGGCGTAGAAAGCCCTTCCCTCACATTCGAGTAACAACCGCGGCCGTCCAGGGGGATAGGAGAACGTGGCACTCGGGCAAAGACCGTCCCGATGCCCCGCCGGGCACCGCGTGCCCTTCTTCAAAATCGACCGACACACACAGCATGGCTCTTGTTCGCACTCGACGCACCCAACGCACCTGGCCGACCGACGAGACGCTCTCGTGGGAGGCCCGCGGCCTCTTGGCCTACCTCCTCTCGAAGCCGAACGACTGGGAACTCCGGATGGACGACCTGGCACAGGCCGCTCCCTGTACGCCCGACAAGCTCGACCGCATCCTGACGGAGTTGGAGGAGCGCGGCTACGCCCACCGGGAAAAGAAGCGGCAGTACGACGGCTCCTTCCAGTGGGTCACGGAGATTCGGGCCCGGGCAGCAACCCCTGCGACCCCTCCCTCCTCCCAGGAGCAGCCGGAGCAGGCCCCGGATCGGCGTCCCTCGGACCGTGAGTCCGCCCACACCCGCACGGTGTCCTCCACCCCTACGGAGTAACGGGAGTGCCCTGGGACCATCGCCCCGATCATCCCCCGTCCGTCTCGACATCACTCGAGGCGGGCGTTTTTTTGTCCATCGGGCCAAGTCGAGCGATTCTGCCGCCCAGACGCATACTCTTTCGTGTTGGGAGTCGCGCCTCCTCCCGTCCCCCCTACGCCGACCGACGCACCAGGGCAAGGCCGCCGATAATCAACCCCCCACCCGCAATCTGCAATACGGTGATGGACTCGCCCAGCAGCACGACTCCCGCCCCGAGCGCGACGACAGGGACGAGATAGTAGTAGACGGCGGTGTTCGAGGATCCGACGCGCCGGACGCCCTGGTTCCAGAGGACGAACATGAGCCCCACGGTCAGTCCGCCCGAGAACAGCAGACTGCCCACCACCCATCCGTCCACCGCTTCCCACACCACGGTCGGCTCGTACAGGCTCCCGACGATGAGAAGAGCGGGCAGGGCGGCAAGCACTCCGAAAAAGGTCGTCGCCAGAATGGAGGTCCGGTCTACGAGCCGCTTAGCGAGCGCCGTATAGCTCCCCCACATGATGGCGGCAACGAGCATCATGCCGTTGCCAAAGAGCGTTCCGGCACCGGCGGCCCTGCCGGTAGTCCCCGCCGTAATGACTCCCCCCGCCCCGGCGAGGGCCACCAGCAGTCCGCCCCACCCGCCGCGGCCTAGCCGTTCGGTCCCGAGCATCCAGCCCAGCACGGCCGTCCAGAGCGGGTTGGTCGCCATGATGAGCGCGGCACTCCCGGCCGTCGTATGGTTGAGCCCGACGACGAAGGCGGACTGATGCGCCCCGAAGCCCAAGAGCCCCAGTGGAACCACGGCCTGCCAGTTGTTTCGGATCGGGCCGAAAAACGACGTGCCGTTCCACCAGCACCGGAGCCCATACATGGCCCCCAGCACGCCGGCGGACACGGCAAAGCGAAGCGCGTTGGCCACGTGCGGGTGCATCGCCGCCAACGCCCACTTCAGAACGGAGAAGTCGGTCCCCCACACCAGCACAACGAGGAGGAGCAGGAGATCGGCGGGGGAAAAACGGGACACGGATGGTAGGGGAAGTCGAGACACCTACGAAGTTCGGACGCGTGGACGAGGGGAAGCATCAACGCGTACATCCTCATGCACTCACGCCTCCATGCTGCAGGTACTTACGCCATCGACGGGGGCAACTCGGCCTTCTTCGTCCCCACCTCCTCGTCCGCGCCATCCCCGCCCGGCGACGGCAGGTCGTCCGGCACGTCGGGCTTGGTCGTCTCCACCGCGTCCGGGTCGGCGGTCTGCTCGGGGAGCTTCGCGGCGGGCACCTGGATGTCCGGCGCATCCGGCTTGAAGTTGAGCAGGACCTCCAGCACGCCGTCCTTCGTCTCCGGCTGCATCAGCTTGTGCCGCAGCGTGGAGGCGTTGCGGAAGCCCTTGAAGTAGCTGCTGTAGTTCTTCCGCATCTCCAGCACGCCGGTCCGCTCGCCGAGCCACTCGCACTTTAGGGACAGGTGCTCGGCCACCACCTGCACGCGCTCTTCCCAGTCGGGCGGCGGGGGCAGCTCGCCCGTCTCCATGTACTTCTTGGCGCGGTCGAAAATCCACGGGTTGCCCAGCGCGCCGCGGCCCATCATCACGCCGTCCACGCCGGTCTCCTCAAACATCGCCTCGATGGCCTCCGGGCCCAGCGCGTCGCCGTTGCCGATGAAGGGCATGTCGCGGGTGCCCTCCTCCTTGATCTTCCGCAGCCACTCCCAGCGCGCGTCCCCCTTGTACTTCTGCTCTCGGGTGCGGGCGTGCACCGTGAGCGCCGCCACGCCCATATTCTCGAGCATGCGGGCCACCTCCACAATGTGAATCGAGTCGTCGTCCCAGCCCAGGCGGGTTTTAACGGTCACCGGGCGGGTGGCCTCCTCCATCACCGCCGCCGTGATGTCGCGCATCTTGTCGAGGTTGCGCAGCACCCCCGCCCCGCCATCCTTCTGGACAATCTTGCGCACGGGGCAGCCGAAGTTGATGTCGATCACGTCCGGCCCGGCGGCATCCACCATCGGCGTGGCGTTTTTCACCTCGTCGATCTCGCCGCCCCACACCTGGATGCCGATGGGCCGCTCCTCGTCGAAGATCTCCAGCTTCTGCTGCTCGTGCTCCTGCTCGCGGAGCAGGCCCGCAGAGGAGACGAACTCGGTGTACATCATGTCGGCCCCGTACCGTTTGCAGAGGATGCGGAACGGGGGGTCGCTCACGTCCTCCATCGGGGCCAGGAACAGGGGCCGGTCGTCGAAGTCGAGGTGACCGATGCGCATTGAGACGGGGCGATCCAGTTCGTGTCGGTGTACTGCGAGAGATTGGAAAACGCATCGGCTCCGGGCGGTGGTTCCGGAAAAGCATTGAAACGTTGGACGTTCGAACGGTTAACGAGGGGCTGTACCCATTCCGCCCGCTGACCCGTAGGTTGGATGCAGGGCCTCTTTTTCCTTGACCTCTCCTCCTCCCATGCTCGCCAAAAATCGCTCGTTCGCCCTTCGACCGCTCCTCCTCGCCGCCCTTGCTCCCCTCACCGTCCTCCTCACCGGCTGCGGCGGGCCCAACCTGTTCGAGCGCATGAGTTCGCCGTACTGGGGCTTTGGCGGCACCCTCATCATCGTGCTCGACCTCATCGCGCTCGTCGACCTGCTGGGGGACGAGGGGCGGAGCACCTCCAATCGTGTGGTCTGGACGCTCCTGATCGTCTTCTTCCCCATTGGCGGCGTGATTCTGTACTTCCTCCTCGGCCGCGACTAGGCCCCCCAGCGATGCCCACCCCGCACGGACGGCCCGCACGATGCTGAACGACGCCCCGACCGCCGCCC
>NCRC01000035.1 GCA_002894685.1 Salinivenus lutea | reverse complement strand
GGCGTAGAGGGAGAGGCCGCGGCGGGGGCGCGATCCGGGGCCGGGGCGTCGAGGGGCAGCGAAGCGGAGTGGGCGGTGTGCGTGGAGGCGCCGCTCGCCGACGCGCCGGACGGCACGCTGGGGGCGGAGGTGGCAACGCTGGTCGTGGCGAATCCGCCGGGGCGAATGGAGGCGGCGAGGCGCTCGACGGCCGCGTCCACCCGCCGGATGCCCAGCCCCCAAAAGTCGATGGCGTACCCGAACGCCACGCTCGCCACGAACGCCAGCCCGTAGGCGTACAGTCCGGCCCCCGGGGCGATGGCGAAGATCACAAAGGCGGAGTCGCCAGCGGTGGCGCCGAGGGTGGCCACCACGGAGCCGAAGCTGATGGTGCCCCGAATGTAGAGCGGCATCGCCACGATTGCGCCCCCACACCCCGGCGTAAGGCCGAGCAACGCCCCGGCAATGGGCTGCATGCGCTTGTGGTTTTCGAGGAAGGCGACGATGCGTCCGCTGGTGCGGTACTGGATGTAACTGAACAGCAGCACCGTCGCGGCGACGAACGCGCTCACCTGCACGAACCCGTCCCGGACCGAGACGAGGAAAATGTCGAGGACATCCGAAAGGGCCATCAGACAAGAGACGCGGAATGAACGAACAAGGACGGACGGTCGGAACGAGCACCGGGCGCTCGACCGTGTCTATTTGTTGTGGAAACAATATATTTTAGCCAGGGCTAAAACGTTCCGAGTCGTAGGCCGGGGGGAAGGAGAGACCAGGAGCGCGGCCGACGCTACCGGGTGAGCGAGTCGGGGACTGTTTCTGGAATGGTCCACCGGTAGAGGGTACTGGGCCCGACGGTTTCGGTGGAGTCGGGGGCCCAGGCGCCCATGTTGAAGTTGTGGGAGACGACGTGCGTGCCCGGCTCGAGCTGCTCGAACAGGAGCGGGCGCAGCTTCTTGTTGACCGAGGGGAGGAGGTAGAGGGTGACGACGTCGGCGTCGCTGAAGTCGGCCTCGAACAGGTCCTTCTTGCGGAATGTGACCCGGTCGGCCACGCCGGCGGCCTGTGCCTTCTCGCGGGCCTCCAGGATGCGGACGGGGTCGATCTCGATGCCGACGCCGCGGGCGCGGTACCGCTGGGCGGCGGTGATGACGATGCGCCCGTCCCCGCTTCCAAGGTCGTAGACCACGTCGCCGGGAGCGACTTCCGCCATTTCAAGCATGCGGGTGACCACCGAGTCGGACGTGGTCACGTAGGGGACGTCCCGCTCGACGGTCGAGTCGGCGGAGCGCGCCGCCAGGTCGTCGAGGGGGGAGGCGCGATCGCCGGAGCAGTCGGCCCCGAGCACGAGGAGCAGGACGCTGAGCCCCAGGACGAGGGGGAGGGAGCGGGACATGGAGAACGTTGAAGCTATGGGTCAGGGGAGGAGACCACGACCTTTCGGGCGACCGGCGTCCCAATGAGCTGTTCCGACTCGTCCACGGCCACGACCAGCAGGCCGTCGAGCGGGCGGGTGTCGACGACCTCGACGGAGGCCCCGGGCAGCAGGCCGCGTTGCTCCAGCAGGTCGAGGAGTTCGCCGCTCTCGTCGGCAATGTGGTCGATGTGGGCGCGGTCGCCCGTCGTCAGATCGGCGAGGGAGCGGGTGGGCAGGTCGTCGACGGTGCCGTCGCGGGTCGGGATGGGGTGGCCGTGCGGGTCGCGCTCGGGGTGGTCCAGCATTTCCTCGATGCGGTCCTCGAACCGCTCGGAGATGTGGTGCTCCAGGATCTCGGCCTCCTCGTGAATTTCGTCCCACGAAAAGCCCATCACTTCCTTCAGGTAGAGCTCGAGGAGGCGGTGGTGACGAATCACCTCCAGGGCCACCGTGCGGCCGGGATCAGTGAGCGTGGCGCCCTTATACGCCTCGTACGTCAGAAACCCGAGCTCGTCGAGCCGCTTGATCATGTTCGAGGCGGAGGCGCCGGACACGTTCATCTCCTCCGCCACGTCGCCCGTGGAGACGGGCGGGCCGTCCTGCTCTTCCAGCTTGTAGACGACTTTGAGGTAATCCTCGATCGACGGGCTCCGCATGGGACGTGAACCGGGTGGCGGAAGGGCATTGCACGCCTCCGAACGCCCTGCGGGCAGCAATGTTACGCGGGCGGCCAGGAAACGGACGGGGCCTCGCCCGTTTCAAATTCCGGAAAATCAGCACTGTGCCGTCGGCATCCGTCGACGGTTCCCGCTACCTTGTGTTGTTCAGCGTACGTTCTTGCACGACATCGCAGCGCCTACCCCCATGGCCGACGACGCCCCCGCCCTCGCCTCGATGAGCACCGCCTACGAGCCGTCCGACATCGAGGACAAGTGGTACGAATACTGGGAGGACAACGGCTTCTTTGAGGCCGACGCCGACGGCGACGCCGACTCGCACGTCATCATGATGCCGCCCCCGAACGTGACGGGGCGGCTGCACATCGGCCACGCGCTGCAGGACTCCATCCAGGACGCCCTCACGCGCATCCACCGCATGAAGGGCGACGACACCCTCTGGATGCCGGGCCTCGACCACGCGGGCATCGCGACGCAGAACGCGGTGGAGAGCAACCTGCGCGAGGAGGAAGGCAAGACGCGCCACGACCTTGGCCGCGAGGCGTTTGTGGAACGGGTGTGGGCCTGGAAAGAAGAGTACGGCGACCTCATCCTCGACCAGAAGCGCACCCTCGGCGACTCGTGCGACTGGAGCCGCGAGCGCTTCACGATGGACGAGGGCTTTACGCGGGCCGTGCAGGAGGTCTTCGTGCAGCTCTACGAGGAGGGCCTCATCTACCGCGGCGACTACCTGGTGAACTGGGACCCGGAAAACGAGACCGCCCTCTCCGACGAGGAGGTCGAAAACGAAGAGCGACAGGGCCACCTCTGGTACGTCGAGTATCCGCTGAAAGATGATTCTGGGAAACCGTCGACCGGCCGGTCAACGGTTACGATCGCCACCACCCGGCCGGAGACGATGCTCGGCGACACGGCCATCGCCGTGCACCCGGACGACGAGCGGTACGAGCACCTCGTGGGCCAGACAGCGATTCTGCCCCTCCTGGGCCGCGAAATCCCGATCATCGCCGACGACCGCATCGACAGCGACTTCGGGACCGGCGCGCTGAAGGTGACCCCGGCCCACGACGAGACCGACTTCGAGATCGGGGAGGACCACGACCTCGAAAAGATCACCATCATGAGTCCGAAGGGGGCCATTAACGAGAACGGCGGCCCGTACGAGGGGCTGGACCGCTTCGAGGCTCGCGACCGGATTGTGGAAGACCTGGAGGCCGAGGGGCTGCTGGTCGACGTGGAGGACTACATGATGAATGTGCCGATCTCCGAGCGCTCCGAGGCGGTGATTGAGCCGCTCATCTCGCGGCAGTGGTTCGTGGAGATGGAGCCGCTGGCCGAGCCGGCGATTGAGGCGGTGCGCGAGGGCGAGATCGAGTTCTTTCCCGACCGCTGGGCCAACGAGTACTTTCGCTGGATGGAGAACATCCGCGACTGGTGCATCAGCCGGCAGCTCTGGTGGGGCCACCGGATTCCGGTGTGGTACTACACCGACGAGCACGGCGAGCCGGACCCCGAGCAGGGCTACGTGGTGAGCATCGACCAGCCGGAAGCGGGCATGGTGCAGGAGACCGACGTGCTCGACACGTGGTTCTCGTCCTGGCTCTGGCCCTTCGCCACGCTCGGCTGGCCCGAAGAGACCGACGACCTGGAGAAGTTCTACCCGACCGACGTTCTCGTCAGCGGCTACGACATCCTCTTCTTCTGGATCGCCCGCATGATCATGGCGGGCTACGAGTTCACCGGCGAGCCGCCGTTCAAGAACGTCTTCATCACCGGGATGGTGAAGGACGAGCAGGGGCGCTGGATGTCGAAGAGCCTGGGCAACGGCATCGACCCGCTGGAGATGGTGGACCAGTACGGGGCCGACGCCACCCGCTTCACCCTCACGCTGCTGTGCGCGCAGGGGCAGGACATCAAGCTGGCGCCGTCGAAGTTCGAGATGGGGCGCAACTTCGCCAACAAGATCTGGAACGCCTTCAACGTCTTCGGACAGTTCATGGACCGGGACGACGGCGTGCCGACCCGCGACTACCGGCGCGAGCGCTCGTTTGAGGAGCTGGAGCTGGCGGAGCAGTGGATACTCCACCGCCTCCACACCGCCATTCAGGACATCGAGGACTCGCTCGATCGCTACCGCCTCAACGAGGTTGCGGAGCGCGTCTACGACGTGTTCTGGCGCGACTACTGCGACTGGTACCTGGAGCTCATCAAGCCGCCGTACGGGGAGGCGATGGACGAGGACAAGATTGCCCTGGCGGCCGAGATCTACGAGACGCTCCTCACGCTGCTGCACCCGCTGATGCCCTTCATCACCGAGGAGCTGTGGTGGAAGGTGCGGCCCCGCGAGGCAGGAGAGGCCTGCATCGTGGCCGACTGGCCGGAGCCGAACGACTCCCTGATGGACGAGGAGGCGGCGGAGACGTTCGAGCTCATTCAGGAGATGATCTCCGGCGTGCGGGGCATCAAGAGCGACTACGGCGTGGGCCTGGGGCACGAAATTGAGGCCACCGTGAGCGTGCCCCGGAAGGCCGATGCCCTGGCCGACACGATCCGTAGCTACGCCGACTACTTCGACAAGCTGGCGAGCGTCACGGACCTTACGGTCGCGCCGGGGGCCGAGAAGCCGAAGGCCAGTGCGTCGGTCGTGGTGGGGCGCTGCGAGGTGTTCGTGCCGCTGGCCGGCATGATCGATCTGGAGCAGGAGCGCGAGCGCCTGCGCGATGAGATCGAGGAGAAAGAAGGCTTTTTGGCGAGCGTCGAGAAGAAGCTCAACAACCGGCAGTTTGTGAACAAGGCCCCCGACGAGGTCGTGGAGCGCGAGCGGCAAAAGAAAGAGGATGCGACGGCCGAGTTGAAGCGCCTTCGCGACAATCTCGCGGACCTGGAGGACGTGGCCTAAACGGAAGGAGATGGGATGATTCTCCAAGAAACCGGGACGTTTCGGGCCGCTGGAGGGATCTGCGGGGCCGACGTGTGCTTACGCTGCGTGTGGTTTCGTCCCGAGCGGCCGGTGGTCCGGTCTTCTGCTTTCCCCCGATGCTTTATACGACGATGATGATCTTTCGGCGGCGTTCTCGCGAGCTGTTCCTCTCGCTCCTTCTTCTGGGAGGGGCCGTCGTGCTCGGGGCGTGCGAATCCGGGGACGGAGCCGACAACGTGGAGATCACCAATCCGCGGCTCGTGCAAACGCCGGGCGGACAGCGGGCGTTCACGGGGACCCTCGTCAACACCGGAGCGAAGTCGATCTCCATCGCGCAGGTGGAGGTGGCGCTCTACGACGACAGCGGGTCGGAGATTGAGACGGTGCGGATTGAGGTGGAGAATATTCCCGCACAGGATTCTATGGACTTCAGCGGGACGATCGATTCGGATCGGGCCTTCAGTCAGGCGCAGGTGAAGAGCGTGATGACGCCGTAGTCCCCTGCGGAACAAGAAAAAAGGGGCCGCGGCTGTGCGCCACGGCCCCGTGGAGGTCCGCCGGTGTCGTCGGATGGCATTAGTACTGCGGCACGTCCGGGTCGATTTCGTCGCTCCAGGCCAGGACGCCGCCCTTCAGGTTCGACGCCTTGTAGCCCTTCTTGCGCAGCATGCGGGTGGCCTTCTCCGACCGTCCCCCGGACCGGCAGTGGACCACGAATTCCTCGTCTTTGTCAACGCCCAGTTCGTCCAGCCGGTCTTCGAGCTGGTCGACCGGGATGAGTTGGTCGGCGCCCAGGCTGGCGATTTCGGCCTCGTACGGTTCGCGGACGTCGAGCACGAAGGGGGCGTCGTCCGCGTCGCGCTTCTGCTTGAGTTGCTGGACGGTGGTTTCGGGCACACGGTCGTTGTCGGCCATAGTGTCGTCGGTTCCGTTCGCGGAGGTGTCGGACTGCGGAATTCCGCAAAACGCCTCGTAGTCGATCAGTTCCGTGACCGAGGGGTCGTCGCCGCAGACGGGGCAGTCGGGGTTGGTGGGCACGTTGACGGTGCGGAAGTTCATCTCCAGGGTTTCCACCATCAGCAGTCGGCCGATGAGCGGGGTGCCCATGCCCGTGAGCAGCTTGATGACCTCGGTGGCCTGCAGTGTGCCGATGAGGCCCGGCAGGATGCCGAGCACGCCGCCCTCGGCGCAGGAGGGGACGAGGCCGGGTGGGGGCGGCTCCTCGTAGAGGCAGCGGTAGCAGGGGCCGTCTTCGGTGGCAAAGACCGACACCTGGCCCTCAAAGCGGAAGATGGAGGCATAGACGTTGGGCGTCCCCGTCATCACGCAGGCGTCGTTGACGAGGTAGCGGGTGGGGAAGTTGTCGGTCCCGTCGGCCACCACGTCGTAGTCGTCAATGATGTCGAGCGCGTTGTCGCTCGTGAGGCGCACCTCGTGCCGCTCGACGTCGACGTGCGGGTTAAGGTCGTTGAGTCGCTCGGAGGCGGCCTCCAGCTTGGGACGGCCCACGTCGCTGCTGCCGTAGAGAATCTGCCGCTGAAGGTTGGAGGCCTCTACCGTATCGAAATCGACGAGGCCGATGCGGCCCACGCCCGCGGCGGCGAGGTAGGTGGCCGCCGGCGAGCCAAGCCCTCCGGCCCCCACGAGCAGGACGGAGGAATTCTTGAGCTTCTCCTGCCCCTCTTTCCCGAACTCGGGGAGCGTGAGGTGCCGGCTGTAGCGCTGTAACTCCTCCGGCGACAGGTCGGCTTGTTGCTGGTCCGGGGCTGCGGTGGTTGTGGCCATGTTGGAGTGGGTCGGTTGCTTTGGGGGTCGTATTGCGGGTTGCGTATTTCGTATTGCGTATTTTGGGGTGCGCATTGCGTATCGCAGGCAGATGGCGAGGCGGTCGTCACGGAATCCGCAGCACGCAATACATCCGTCGTTTGGGCAAGTGCAAATGACTTGGACCCGGGCAGGACGGAGGGCGAGGACGCTCTGGGCCGGGGCGTCTCATCCCCCGGCGATGGAGGGCACGATGGAGACTTCGTCGCCCCCCTCCAGTGGGGTCTCTACGCCGTCGCCGAAGCGGATGTCGTCGTCGCCCACGTAGATGTTCACGAACTGGCGGAGCTCATCATCCTCGTTGTAGAGGTTGTCCTTGAGCTCAGGGTATCGGTCGACGAGCGTGCGGAGGGCGTCATTGACGGTGGTGCCCTCTACCTCGACGGTCGACGCGCCATCGGTGGCGGAGCGGAGCGGGGTGGGAATGCGGATGGTGACGGTCGTTGCTTCGGTGGTCGGCATGGTAGGCGTTGAGCGTTGGAGGGTTGAGCGTTGGAGGGTTGAGCGTTGGAAGGTTGAACGTTGGAAGGTTGAACGTTGGAAGGTTGAACGTTGGAAGGTTGAGCGTTAGAGGGTTGAACGTTGGAAGGTTCGGATGCGTGGAGGCCCAAAGGCGTGGAGGCTTGGAGGCACGGAAGCGGGGACGGGGGCGAGTTGCGTCCTCGAACGTCCAGGCATCCAAAGCATCCGGAGCATCCAGGCACTTCGGAACGGGAACCGGAGGCTATATCCTCTTCAGGTCTGGCAGAATGATGTCCTCCTGCTGAAACGATGAGCGGTCGGGAGCGAGGGACCAGGCGGTCAGGTCCTCGGGCGCGCCGTCGTGGATCGATACAATCACGTAGGTGAAGCCGGGAAAGGTGGCCTCCGCCAGGTCCGTCTCCGAGGGGCGGGCCGGATGATCGGGGTGCGAGTGGTAGGTGCCCACCACGTCGAGTTCCTGCTCGTGCGCCGCTGCGTCCGCCTCGCGGTAATCGTCCGCCGTCAGTTCATAGCGCCGCTCGCGGTTCTCCGCGCGTCGATTCGCCGCCCGGTGGAGCGTCGTGACGCGGTTGTCGCCGTCGTCGGTGACGGTGCCGAGCAGGAAGCCGCAGCCCTCCTCGGGGTAGGCGTCGGCGCCGTGCTGGCGGATGGCCTCAAGGACATTCGGGGTCGTGATCATCAGGAGGTAGTGCAGTTATTAGACGAAGTGTTGCGCATTGCGCATTTCGTGTTGTGTGCGTCGGCGAGAAGCACTGAGTGATACGCAATACGAAATACGAACTACTCCCAGAAGTCATCGCTCAAATACCGCGTGCCGGTGTCGCAGAGGATCGTCACGACGACGCCGGCGTCCAACGAGCGGGCGACCGCCAGGGCCGACGCCACATTGGCGCCGGCGGACGGGCCCACGAGCAGTCCCTCCTCCCGGGCCAGCCGGCGGGTCATGTTGAAGGCGGCCTCGGTGGTGCAGGTGCGGTGCGCGTCGGCCACACTCGAGTCGTAGAGCCCCGGCACGAGGGCGGTGTCCATGTGCTTCAGGCCCTCCATCCCGTGCATCGGGGCGTCGGGCTGCACGGCCACGCACTGAATGTCGGACCGATGCTCCTTCAGGCGGCGCGTGACCCCCATGAACGTGCCGGTCGTCCCGAGGCCCGTTACGAAGTGCGTCACCCGGCCGTCCGTTTGCTCCAGGATTTCGCGGCCGGTGCCGTCGTAGTGCGCCTGGGCGTTGGCGTCGTTGTTGTACTGGTCGGGGTAGAAGTAGCGGTCGGGCTCCGCCTCCACGAGGGCCTTCACGTGCCGCTGGGCGCCGTCCGTGCCCTCCATCGGGTCCGTCAAAAGCAGCTCGGCCCCGTAGGCGCGGAGCGTCTTTTTGCGCTCGTCGGAGGCGTTTTCGGGAAGGGCGAGCGTCACGTCGAGTCCCAGGGCCGCGCCAATCATGGCGTAGGCGATGCCCGTGTTGCCGCTTGTCGCGTCGATCAGCGTCTGGTCGCGACCAAAGGCGCCGCGTTCCAGGCCGTCCCGGACCATCGCGAGGGCCGGACGATCCTTCACGGAGCCGCCGGGGTTCAGGTGCTCGGCCTTGGCGTACACGGTGACGGTGTCCGGCAGGTCGGCCGCGACAGCGTCAAGGCGCAGCAGGGGCGTATCGCCGATCTGTTCGACGAGGTCGGCGGGCGACTGGGCCGAGACGGAAGGAGGAGACGACGTCGTGGGGAGGGACGGCATGTCGAAATCACAGGGCAAGCAACAAAAAAAGCCTCTCGCCGGGCGGCGGAGAGGCTACAGGAGACACGGTGCGATGTGGGAGAGCATCAGGTCCCGGACGCAATCCACACCGTTGTGCCATGCAGCCTCGTCGACGAGGGCAGACACCAACAGCGACACGTGTCGGCGGGATGAGGCGCCATGGAGGGCAACCGGGACGGGGAGGAAGATTGCTAAGCAAAGGGATGTACCGTTCTCATTTTGGGAACGTTCCCGGGGGCGGGGCACTGACCGCCCGGTGTCGCCCCTACAAGGTGACGGGACCGTAATTCTGGGGGAGCGGGGCCGGGGTGGAGAGTGGAGATCCGGTCTGGGGACTGCTATCCTTGCACGTGCACTCCCTTGACACATCCAGAGTGCCGCTCGTCCTCTCTTGGCTTCACACTCGTCTCCTATGATGTTGTGCTCGGGTCGTCGATGGTGTCTGTGGATCGCTGCGCTGGTTTTGGTGGGCGGACTCGGAAGCGTGCATCCGCCGACGGCGGTGGGACAGGAGATGGCCGGATATTATGAAACGACGGACTTCCTAAGCGCCCCGCCGGCCAGCTTTCGGGAGGGGCTGCTGGGGTACGCCAATCCGGCCCTGCCGGCGGTGACGGACAACCATTTGCTGGGCGTGTGGACGACGGAGGGCCGCCGGGCCCTCTCCGTCGAGGACTGGGGGGCGTTTGGGAGTGTCGGGGGCCTCGGGGCGGGCGTCGTGCACCGCGATCGGGGCCCATTGTCGGCGACCACCTACCACGTAAGCTTTGGGGGCGGGACGGATGCCGCGGCGGTTGGGCTCGGGTATCAGGGCACCGCGGGGGACGCAACGGCGCTCGGTCGCTACAACCGGCTGACGACGGGGGCGGTGCTCCGGCCCAGCCGGTACCTGTCGGTGGGACTGATCGGCAACGTGGCCCTGGAGACAAAGGATCGTGAGGTGGTGGGCGAACTGGGCGTGCGGCCGTTCGGGAGCTCGCGCCTCACCCTGTTTGCCGACGCGGCCTGGGGAGAGGGCGAGGCCCTTGTGGATGTGCCGTGGAGCGCGGGGGCGGCGGTGGAGGTCGTGCCGGGGGTCGATCTGACGGGTCGTGTGTTCGAGAGCGATGCGGTGTCGGTCGGGCTTCAGGTGGCGTTCGGGCGCACGGGCATCGGGAGCCGGAGCGAGGTGGCGCCGGAAGGGGACTACGCCGGGCAGACCCATCGGGTGCGGGTGGGCGACGATGTGCCGAGTGCGATCGGGGACGCGGTGGGGGACGGAGCGTCTCACGCCGAGGTGCAGCCGCGGGGGATGCCCTACCGGGCGCCGCAGTTTCGCTTCGGGGACGACACGACGGATCCGCGGTACTACGAGGTGCTGCGCACGCTTCGGCAGGCACAGGATACTGACCGCATTGCGGTCGTGGCGCTTGACCTCACGGACCTGAATGTCTCCCGCGAAAAGGCGTGGGAGCTCCGCGCCGCCGTGCAGAGCGTGCAGGCGTCGGGAAAAGAGGTCGTGGCCTTTCTCGAAAATGCCGGCATGGACACCTACCACGTGGCCAGCGCGGCGGACCAGGTGGTGGCCGATCCGCAAGGGACCCTGCAGTTGCCGGGCTACGCCTCCAGCCGCACCTTTCTGAAGGGGACGCTCGACAAACTCGGGCTCGGCGTGCAGCCGTTTCGGTTTTTCGAGTACAAGTCGGCCGTAGAGTCGCTTTCGCGCAGCGGGTTCTCGGCCGCCGATAGCCTGCAGCGGCAGCAGCTGGTGGACGATTGGTACGCCCTCGCGCGGTCGGCGATGGCGGACGGGCGCGACCTCGCCCCCGACACCGTCGACCGCATCATCGATGAGCAAACACTCCTTTCGGCGACCGATGCGCGGCAGGCGGGGCTCGTGGACACCCTCGCCCGGTGGCACGAGCGAGGCGGGGTGCTCTCGGCCGCGGCCGGCACGGACACGCGCGCCCTGGACTCCGATCGTCTCAATGACCTCGCAACGGCCTCGCGCCGGTGGGGCGAGGCGCCCCAGATCGCGGTGGTGTACGGAATCGGGGCCACCTCCCTCAACAGCGGCATCGAGGCGCGCGCCCTCGCCCGCACCTTTCGTCGGCTGAAGGACGACGAGGACGTCGAAGCCGTCGTCTTCCGGGTCGACTCGCCGGGCGGGAGTGCCCTGGCGGCCGACGTGGCGGCGCAGGCGGTGCGGGAGTGTGCCGCGGAGAAGCCGGTCATCGTGAGCCAGGGGACCGTGGCGGCCTCCGGCGGCTACCTCATCTCGACGTACGCGGACCGCATCTTTGCCGGGCCCAACACCGTCACGGGCTCGATCGGCGTCATCGGCCTCTGGGTGTACGACGACGGGCTGCTGAGCGACAAGGCCGGCTTTTCGTACGACGTGGTGCAGCGCGGGGCCCGCGCCGAGTTGTTTTCGCCGTACCGCGTGCCCCTCCTGGGCCTCCCCCTGCCCACCCGCAAGCTGGACGAGGCGGAGCTCGCCCGGGCCCGCTCGCTCATCGAACAGTCCTACGACGACTTCGTCGGCCAGGTGGCGGCGGGGCGCGACACCTCCGAGGCGTACGTCCGGTCGGTGGCGGAGGGACGCGTCTATTCCGGCACCGCGGGCCGGCAGCGGGGGCTCGTCGACGAGATTGGGGGGCTCCCCGAGGCGCTCGCCGCGGCCCGGCAGACGGCCGGACTCGGGGAGACGGACGTAACGATCCGGGAGGTAAACCCCACAAGTGGATTCCTGGCCCTTCCGTCGTTTCTCCCGGACGGGCTCCGCACGCTCATAGGGGCGGCAGAGGACTCGGATCCGACGCCCGACGGGCCGGCGCGTGACTTTCTCCGGACCGTCGTGGAGCACCAGCCCGCGCCGCTTCTGCTACTTCCGCCCGGGTACTACGCATCGCCCGACGAGGGCCCGTAGCGCGGTCGCACGCCTGCGTGTGCTCCTCTCGTCCTGTTTCCGAGCCCCCGGCCCTGGGAGGCGAAGGCCCCCGGGCCGGTTGCGGAGAGGGGCGCCGCGGGGGAGACCCCCTCGTAGGGGGGCTTCGTGTACCGGCGGAGCGAACCGAAGGGGACGCGGCGGGTTGTACAAATCCTTCACGCTTTCTGCCTCAGCGCGGAGAACGCCACGCCCCCTTCTGCCTCGCAATCCTGTACCGGTCCATGAATGATACCGACGCCGGAGCGTCCGCTGCCGAGTCTACGGAAAGCAGCTCCCCCCGTGTGACCCGGTGGATTGTGCTCGGGGGAGCCGTGGCGTTGCTGCTTGGTCTTGCGATCCCCAAGCTGAGCGAGTCGGACGACACCGCGTCCGGCGGGTCGCAGGACAGCGCCCCGATGGGGGTGAACGCCACGGTGGTGCGGACCAGCTCGATGACGGACCGCCTGCAGTCCACCGGGACGCTCCGCGCGGACGAGTCGGTGGAGCTCACCAGCGAGACGGCGGGGAAGGTGGTGGACATTCGGTTCGAGGAGGGCGCCCGGGTGGAGCGGGGCGACCTGCTGGTGAAGATCAACGACGCCGAACTGCAGGCCGAGAAGAAGCGCCTCTCGCATCAACTGGAGTTGGCCACGGCCCGTGCGGATCGGCAGGAGCGCCTCCTGGAAGAAGGGGGCGTGAGTCAGGAGGAATACGACGCGACGGTGAACGAGGTAGAAGTGCTGCGGGCCGATCTGGAGCTGGTGAACGCCCAAATCGAGAAGACGGAGGTTCGGGCCCCGTTTGACGGGACGGTGGGCCTCCGAAACGTGAGCGAGGGCGCGTATCTCTCGCCGGAGACGCCCATTACGACGCTCCAGCGCATCGATCCGATCAAAGTCGACCTGTCGGTGCCGGAGAAGTACGCCGGCCGGGTGGGGGCGGGCCAGTCCATTACCTTTACGGTTCGGAGCAGCGACCGCACGATTGAGGGCACGATCTACGCCGCCAACACAGCGGTGAACGAGAATACGCGCACGCTGCAGCTTCGGGCGCGTGCCCCGAACCCGGACGGGCAACTCCGTCCCGGCATGTTCGCCGACGTCACCGTAACCCTGGGACAGACCGACGACGCCCTGGTCGTGCCCGCCATGGCCGTCGTGCCCACCCTGGACGGGCAGCGCGTCTTCCTTGCGCAGAACGGCACGGCCCAGCCCCGCAACGTGTCGTTGGGCCTTCGCACCGACACCACCGTGCAGATCACCGACGGCCTCTCGCTCCGCGATACGGTTATTACGTCCGGGATACAGGAGATGCGAGTGGGACTGCCGGTCCGGATTGAAACGCTTGAATGACCGGTGCCGCGTATTTTGTGAAGCGTGAACAGTCGAGGGCCGGCCTCACGCATCACGCTTCCCGATTCCGTTCCCGATAAGGCCTTTTCCAGGGCGGGCATCCCGGGCTCGCACTCACGCTCTTACGCACACACGCCCATGAGTCTGTATTCCATCAGCATCCGCCGTCCCGTTCTCTCGACGGTGTTTGCACTGGTGATTTTTATCTTCGGCGCCGTCGGGTTTTACTTCCTGGGCGTTCGCGAGTACCCGGCGGTGGACCCGCCCGTGATTAGCGTGGCGACCGAGTACCGCGGGGCCAACGCCGACGTGATCGACTCGCAGATCACCGAACCGCTGGAGGAGCAGGTCAACGGCATCGACGGCATCCGCACCATCCAGTCGGTGAGCCGGGAGGGGCGCTCCACGATCACCGTTGAGTTCGACCTGGGGGCCGACCTGGAGCGGGCGGCGAACGACGTGCGCGACCGGGTGAGCCGGGCCCAGCAGCAGCTGCCGCCCGATGCGGATCCTCCATCTGTCTCCAAGTCCGACGCCGACGCCCCGCCCATCGTCTTCCTCAACATTCGGTCGGACACGCGCAGCCTGATGGAGCTGACCGAGATTGCGGACAACCGCTTCAAGGAGCGGCTCCAGACGATCGAAGGGGTGAGCCGGGTCGACATCTGGGGCGACAAGACGTACGCGATGCGCCTCTGGCTCGAACCGCAGCAGCTCGCGGCCTACAACCTCACGCCGCTCGACGTGCAGCGGGCCCTGGAGCGCTCGAATGTGGAGCTGCCCTCGGGCCGCATCGAGGGCAAGTCCGTCGAGCTTACGGTCCGCACCATGGGCCGTCTGGAAACGACGGAGGACTTCAACAACATGATCGTGAAGCAGACGCCGGATGGCCAGACCGTGCGGCTGCGCGACGTGGGCCGAGCCGAAATTGCGCCGCAAAACCAGCGCACGCTCCTGCAGCGCGACGGCATTCCGATGGTGGGCGTGGTGCTCCGCCCGCTTCCCGGCGCCAACTACATCGACATCGTCGATGAGTTCTACCGCCGCGTCGACCAGATTGAGGCCGACCTGCCCACCGACCTGGAGCTGGGCATCGGCTTCGACAACACCGAGCCGATTCGAGACAGCATCGGCGAGGTGCAGCAGACGATCTTCATCGCGTTCTTTCTCGTGGTGGCGATCATCTTCCTCTTCCTGCGCGACTGGCGCTCCACCCTCATCCCGCTGCTGGTGGTGCCGATTGCGCTGGTCGGGTCCTTCTTCGTGATGTACGCCTTCGGCTTCTCGATCAACGTGCTTACGCTGCTGGCGCTGGTGCTGGCCATCGGCCTGGTGGTGGACGACGCGATCGTGGTGCTGGAGAATATCTACGCCAAAATCGAGGAGGGCATGCCGCTGATGCAGGCCGGGCTGGAGGGCACGCGCGAGATTTTCTTTGCCGTGGTGGCCACCTCCATCTCGCTCGTCGTCATCTTTACGCCCATCATCTTCATGGGCGGCCTCACCGGCCAGCTCTTCCAGGAGTTTGGCCTCGTGATTGCGGGGGCCGTGGCCATCTCTTCGTTCGTGGCCCTCACGCTCACGCCGATGCTCTCGACGCGCTTGCTGAAGCAGCACGACGAGAAGCCGTGGATCTACCGCGTGACCGAGCCCTACTTCCAGCGCCTGACGGCGGCCTACCGGCGCTCCCTGCAGTCGTTTATGCAGTACCGATGGGTCGCCTTCGTCATCATGGGGGGCTGTGCCGTACTCATCGGTGGGTTCTACTTCACGCTTCCGCAGGAGCTGGCGCCGCTGGAAGACCGGGGGCTGCTCCGGGTGTTTGCGACGGGGCGCGAGGGGGCGACCTACGAGTACATGAGTCAGTACGTCGACGAGATGTACGAGGCCGTGAACGAGACCATTCCGGCGGACCACCGCCGGTCGGTGGTGTCGGTGACCTCCCCCGGCTTCGGGGCGTCGAGCTCGGTCAACTCCGCGTTCATGTTTATGCGGCTGGTGGACGCGGACGAGCGCGACGTGTCGCAGATGGCCTACGCCGACAGTCTGCAGGCCGCGCTCTCGCGCAGGGAGGGCGCACGCACCTTCGTGGCGCAGGAGCCCACCCTTTCGGTGGGGGGAGGCGGCGGCAACCTGCCGGTGCAGTACGTTCTGCAGACCGCAAACCTGGACAACCTGCGCGAGTCGCTGCCCACCTTCCTGGAGCAGGCGCGGGCGCAGGACGAGATTGCGTTCGTGGACGTGAACCTCAAGTTCAACAAGCCGGAGCTGCGGGTGTCGATTGACCGGGACAAGGCCGACAATGTGGGCGTCTCGCCGCTCGACGTCGCCCAGACGCTGCAGCTGGCCCTTGCGGAGCAGCGCGTGGGGTTCTTTGTGCGGGACGGGGAGCAGCGCCAGGTGATCGCGGCGGTGGACGGAGAGAAGCGAAATGATCCGACCGACCTTACGAATTTGTACGTGCGCTCGGCCAGTGGGGAGCCCGTGATGCTCGACAACCTGGTCACGGTGAACGAGCAGGCCACGCCGCCGCAGCTGTTTCGCTTCAACCGGTACCGATCGGCTACGGTAAGCGCCCGCCCCGCCTCGGGGTACACGATCGAGGACGGGATCAACGCCATGGATCGCGTGGCGAATGACGTGTTGGGCCCCTCCTTCAGCACCACGCTCTCGGGGCAGTCGCGCGACTACCAGGAGACCTCAAACCAGCTGCTCTATGTGTTCGGGCTCGCGCTTCTGCTCATCTATCTCGTCCTGGCGGCCCAGTTTGAGAGCTTCCGCGACCCGCTGACGATCCTCTTTACGGTGCCGCTGGCGCTGGCGGGGGCGTTCCTGTTCCTCTGGTACTTCAACCAGTCGCTCAACATCTTCAGCCAGATCGGCATGGTGATGCTGATTGGACTGGTGGCCAAAAATGGCATCCTGATTGTTGAGTTTGCCAACCAGCGGAAGGCGGCCGGGCGGTCGATTCGTGAGGCGATTGAGGACGCTGCCGTGGCCCGCTTCCGCCCCATTCTCATGACGGCGCTCTCGACGGTCCTCGGCGTACTGCCCATCGCCCTGGCCCTGGGGGCGGGGGCCGAGAGTCGGATCCCGATGGGGCTGGCGGTGATTGGGGGGCTCGTCATTGGGACGGCGCTGGCGCTCTACGTCATCCCGGCCACCTACACGTACCTCACCAGTGAGGAGGCAGGCCCCGTGCTCGCCGGCGGCAATGGCAGGGCGGCGGAGGCCGACGTGCCCGATGCCCAGCCGCAGGGGGCCTAGTCGGCCGGTCCCCTTTCTCTCCGTTCTTGCTCCACCGATCTGTCCATTCTGGTGCCTTCCCTTCTGCGTCCGTTGCATCCCTTCGCCTGTTTGCTCCTCCTGTCAGTGGGGGCTGGGGGCCTGCTCGCGCCCTCGGCCCACGCCCAGGCTGCGCCGCCCGATACGCTCCGGCTCGACGCCGCCGTGCAGCGGGCGCTGGACGAGAACGTCCAGGCGGAGATTGCGCGGCGGGAGGCGGCCCTCGCCGAAAACAACGCCACGGTGGGCAACGCCGGCTTCCTGCCCACGCTGTCCCTGAACGGGGGCTACAACACCACCGTGAGCAACACCACGCAGCAGTTCGTCGACCGGCCGGAGGAGTCGATCGATGGAGCCGAGTCGACAAACACGAGCGCCGACGCGTCGCTGCGGTGGACGGTGTTCGATGGGCTGGGACAGTTCGCGACGTACGACCGGCTGGCGGCGCAGGCCGACCAGCAGCGCGCCGCCACGCGGGAGCAAATAGAAGTGGTCGTGGCCGATGTCATTGAGGGGTACTACGACGTCGCGCGACAGCAGCGGCAGCTCCGGGTCTTTCGGGAGGCCGTGGCCCTTTCGCGCGAGCGGCTCCGCATCACCCAGACGCGGCGCGAGGTGGGGAGCGCCTCGGACCTGGCGGTGCGGCAGGCGCGGGTCGACCTGAACGCCGACTCGGCCGACGTCCTGCGGCAGGCCACGGAGCTGACCAACGCAAAGGCGCAGCTCAACCGGTTGCTGGGGCGGGCCGAATCGTCGACCGACTACACGGTCACTGCCTCCATTGAGGTGGACACGACCCTGCGCCCGGAGGCTCTGCGTGAAATCGCCGCCCAAAACAGTCCGGCCCTCCAGCAGGCCCGGCAGGCCCGACGGGCGGCGGAGGCGGAGCAGCGGGAGGTGCGGGCCGACCGGTTCCCGAGCATCGATCTGACGGCCGGCTACGGCTACTCTCAGCTCGATTCGGAGAGCGGCTTTCTGCAGCGGCAGACCAGCTACGACTTTACGTACGGCGTATCGCTGACCTTTGACCTTTTCGATGGCTTCGACCGGCGCCGCCGGCGCCAGAACGCCGAGCTGCGGGCGGCGAACGCCGAGACGGTGGTCGACGACGTCCGCGCCCGCCTGACGACGGAGGTGGCAAGCGCCTACGAAGACTACCGCAACCGCCTCCGGCTGGTCGATCTGCAGCGGGACAACCTGGCGGCGGCGACGGAGAACGTGGACGTGGCCCTGAAACAGTTCGAGGTGGGGACGATCACAAGCGTGGAGCTGCGCGAGGTCCAGGAGCAGCGCGTCCGGGCCGAGAGCGACCTCCTCACCGCCCAGTTCGAGGCGAAGCGGGCCGAGGTGGAGCTCTTGCGCCTCAGCGGGCAGCTCCTGGATCGGGTGCGGGGCGGGGCCCCGGCGCCGTAGCCCGCTCGGGGGCTATATGCGGCAGGTCTCAATGCTTGTCACGATAATGCCGCGGGCCCCGATCTCCGTCAGCTCGTCCATGATGGCGTTGAGGTCGTCCTTCCGAGCCATTGCCTTCACGGCCACCCAGCCGTCCTTGCTGAGGGGCGAGACGGTCGGCGACTCGATGCCGGGCGTAATCTCGCGGGCCTCCGGCAGGCGATCCTCGGGCAGGTCGTACTCGACCACCCGATACTCGCGGGCCACGATGATGCCATGGACGCGCTCGGCAAAGTGCTCGGCGGCCGCCTGGTTCATGGTGTCGCCGTTCTGGGCGACAAGCACCGCCTCGGAGCGCAGGATGGGATCCCCCGTGGTTTTAAGGCCGGCCTCGTCGATGGTGCGGCCGGTCTGCACCACGTCCGCAATCACGTCGGCCACACCGAGCTGGATGGAGACCTCCACCGCCCCGTCGAGGCTTACGACCTGTGCATCCACGCCCCGCTGGGCCAGGTCCTGGCGGACCAGGTTGCCGTAGGAGGTGGCGATGCGGGTGTCGGCCGTAAAGTCAGACGGCGTCGCGTCGCTGGACTTTGGGATGGCGTAACAGAAGCGAGCGCTGCCAAACCCGAGGTCCATGACGTGCTCCACGTCGGCCCCGCTGTCGTACGTAAGGTCGAGGCCCGTGACGCCGAGGTCGATGATGCCCTTGCTTACGTAGGTGGCAATGTCGCGGGGACGCAGAAAGACGAACTCAACATCGTGGTCCGGGTCGCGGACCGTGAGTTCGCGGCCCCGGCGTCGGCACTGATAGCCGGCTTCGGAGGCCAGTTCGGCGGCGCCGTCCGAGAGGGCACCTTTGTTGGGGAGTGCAATCTGTATCATGTAACGGAATGGCTGGTGGATGGGGGGGCGGTGTCGCGTCCGCCCGACATGCAAACGATGCGAGCGGGGGATTCGGCGTCGCGACGCAGTGCCGAGGACGCATTCTCCTCTATGCTCACGCGCCCAGGGGGCCTCAAAGATGCTCGTACACGTCGTCAAGGTCCAGGTCGCAGGCAATCATCAAGACCTGCAGGTGGTACAGGAGCTGGGAGATTTCCTCGGCGGTGCGGTCGCGGCCTTCGTGCTCGGCGGCCATCCACACCTCGCCGGCTTCCTCCAGTACCTTCTTCCCGATGGCGTGACGCCCCTCGTTGACGGCCGCTACGGTGCCCGACGTGGGGTCTTGCCGGTCTACTTTTTCCTCCAACTCGGCGAACAGCTCCTCGAAACGCTTCATGAGGCGGGGCCTTTGTCGCGAAAAATCAACAGTCTAAAGGATAGCGAATAACACGGGGGGCGCAAACGGGAGGTCCCGTTGTTATTGAAGAATTCAGCCCCTGCACCGAGGAATCTCGGGCCGCACGAAAGCAGAGGATTCTGCAAAACGTTCTGGGCCCGCCTTGGTATTGTACGCTGCTCTGGCTACCCTATTCATGTCTACTTGACGTTTGCGCAACTGTCCCCATCCCTAGTCGCATCCCATGACCGACGCCCTTTCGCTTCGTTCTTCGTACTCGGCGCTCGTTGATCGACTCCGTGCGGGAGACGCTTCCGTGCTGACGCAGGTGGCCGGCGTCGTCGGGTTTGCGTTTCTCACGGTGCTGGCGGCGAAGACTCAGTTCCGCCTCTATCTCTGGGAGGTGCCCATCACACTCCAGACCGCCGCGGTGTATGCGAGCGGGCTTTATCTCGGCTGGCGCAATGGCCTGTTGGCCCAGCTGCTGTACCTGACGCTGGGGCTCTTCCTGCCCGTTTTTGCGGGAGACGGATACGGGGCCGGGTACCTCTTTGGCGTCGCGTCGGCGGGCTACTTGCTTTCGTATCCGGTGGCGGCCGCGACAATCGGGGCGCTCTCGGAGCAGTGGAACAGCTTTTCGGGGAGCACCCTCGCCTCGCTTACGGGGGCGGCCATTGTCTTCGCCTCCGGCGTCGTGTGGCTCCACTTCGTTGCCGACCACGCCACCTGGATGGAGTCGATTGACAAGGGCTTCCTCCGGTTTGTGGGGATCGACCTGCTGAAAGTGATCGGCGTCGGCCTCCTCTACAAGGGCACGCGCGTCCTGGCCCGCGACACGGAGTAGCGGCGATGGACGAGGCGCAGGACGGGCCCTTGCTGGCGACGTACGGGACGCTCCTGCGAGGCATGGGGCGGCAGGAGAGACTCGGGGGGGCGATGCATTCTCCTTCGTTGCGCCGTGCCGGTTTGACGGGGTGTTGTACGCGCTGGACTCGTTCCCGGGGGCGGTGCCGGGCGAGGGAACGGTGCAGGCCGAGTTGTTTTGTCTTCGCTCCGACGACGTGTGGTCCGTCCTCGACCGGTACGAGGGCTATGTGCCGGGGGCGGAGTCCCGGTCGCTCTTTGTGCGACGGCGCACCCCGCTTCGGGCCCCGGCCGAGACGACCGCCTGGGTCTACTGGTACACGGGGCCGACGGCGAACCGACCGCGGGTGCCCCAGGGGGACTGGCGGGCGTACGTGGCGGAGGCAGACGCGTAGGCGGGCCCCGGTTGCCACTGGGGGCGCCAATACAGATCTTTGGGGGACACGTCTATTCCATTGATTCCAGCGACCCATGCATTTTCTCACGACCATCGGCCCCGACAATAGCACAAACGCCGTGTTGCCGTTCGTCGCGGCGAAAGGGGCGATGAGCCGGGGCGAGCGCTCGGCCTTCTTTGCGATGCAGGAGGCCACGTATCTCGGCTCCGCGCGACATGCGGACCTGTCAGAGCTGAAGGCCCCCGGACTGCCGACCGTGCAGGCCGTTCTCGACGACCTCCTGGCCGAGGAGGCCCTGGCCGAATTCCTCGTGTGCAAGCCGTGCGCGGAGGCCCGAGGGATTACGGAGGCGGACCTGGCCGACTGGGCTACGTTCGGCGGGGCGGGAGACCTGGCCCGCCAGGCCAACGCCCACGACACGACAATGACGTTTTGAGTGAGTGGGGGCGCGGCGCCGGGGCGGCGGTTCGGTTCGTACATCGTCTGAATAATGCGCCCCCGAAGACCCCGACATTCGCATAAGCGCTGGGATGCCGTCCCCATGGTGCCTCCACAAACGACGATTCCTCAAGTGGGCATCGCGCGACTGTCCAGTTCAGAGGAGGGAGGAAGGGAAAAGTTGGGCTAAGAAATGTAAGGTTTGATCCCTCAATGGGATCGTAGGCAAGAAGACGACAGCCTGAGGGACACAGTCCTTAGCCTTTCAGCCCTTCTGTTATGCCTGTGAGAAGAACGGTGATGCTATCGAACCGCTTGTCGTACCCCGGGTAGCACCCCGCTGCTTTCATCGCGTCCGCCAAGCTACTCTGGTGAACGTCGGCGGTCTCTCGCTCCAGGATTTGGATGACATGATTCCGAAGTGCGCCGCTCTCCTGAAGGAGGAAAGCGATTTCCCGTCCGTAGGCACGGGCTGAAGTCAGGGGCAAACTGAAATCCGCTTCGTCAAAGAGGTCGGCGTGCTTCTGCACGATGGTATCGATCCCCACGTAGAAGTACTCGCGGAGAATGAAGCAGAGGTCCTGGGCGTCGTGTGCCCGTTCGTGGGGCCGTTCATCCCAGGCGACCAGTTTCAGTAGCCCGAGAGCGGGAAGAGAGACGACCGCTACGGATAGATCACCGAACGCAAATAAGACGGCGGTACGGCGCGCTTCTGCAAGTCCCAGGACGGTCATCTCCGGCCGGTCGTCGGGAGGAAAGTGAATCTGGCCAGTTCGGTCCTCAATTCCGCCGAACGGAACGAGATCGAGCGCTACCCCATCGGGAGAACGAATCCTCTGTTTTGGGTCTTCGCCGGTGAAATCATACTCCGCGACGAGTCGATCGTGCAGCGCCGTGTACGACGCCCAGCCGTCCACGGCGACCGCCACGTCGACGTCCCGTGTCCGTCGGGGGACGTCAATGTCGTTGAGGTGTTGAAGGTGGAGGTCGCGGGCGAGTGCCCCGATAACGAAAAAGTCCACACTGAGGGCATTACAGGCCTCCTGAAGACGCGTGAGGACGGGGACGATTCGTTGAATTTCGGCGGTATCGGTGTCGATTTCGATCGCCATCAGTAGGGGCTCTTCTGTTGGGCTTTTGGGGGAAGCCTGACCGCCTACGTCTCGTCTGCAAGCAAATACTGATTCCAAATCGTTTTGGCGGCCCGCCGGGCGCGAGGATCCGCAGAGACAACAAGGTCCGCGTAGATGAGGAGGAGAGGCACGTGGTCCCGCGTGCTTTCCGACGTGTCCCTCTGCGTTTTCAACTCCTCCGGATCCCAGAACATGTCCAGGATCTCTATGGAGCCCTCGGGGTCGGGCGCGGCCTCGAGTTCGCGACAGACCGTTGACGTATCCTCACGAGTGTAGAGCGTAAGCAATTCCGGTCGAAAGTTGCCTGTAAGCAAATCAGCGCCCGGTTCGCCGCTCCACTTCGTCGCCCCGAGATTGGATAAATGGTTCTGCCACCCTGTTGCTTTTCGACGCGGGAGAAATTTAAATCGTCCCCTCGATAGATCTGAACGAAGACGTTCCGTGTATCCAGTGGCCCACCGGTCCATCAGGTCTTCCTTCTTCCGGAGGCTGCGCCTCTTCCCGCGCTCCTCGACGAATCCTAACTCCTTCAGGTCCTGCATCACGTACGCGACGGTGCCCTGAGAGATGTCGACAAGCGCCGCAAGATCGCGGTAGGTTCGATTGATCAAGTCCTCCCGAACGAGGAATAGAAAGATAAGCTTGAGTCCGGCTGAATTGAAGGCACGGATGGACTCCCGCCGGCTGCGGCGCTTGGGCTTTTGTCCTTGGACGAAAAGGAGAAGCGAACCGCTCTGAATGAAGCAGTTGCCGGAAGCGTCCAGGTAACTGATTCCTTCTCGTCGGAGGAACTCTGCAGCCCCGGCGGTCACGTAGTCTGAGACCAGCAGAAAATCTTCCTCCTTGGTCGTCACTCCCTTTTCGGGGGACAGCCCCTCAATCTTATTTACTCGATGCGCGACGTGATTGCGGTCCAGGCGGCCGACTTGAATGGGGGTAAAGAACCACATTTCCTCCGTCTCTTGGTTCGAGACGATAATAGGATCATCCGGGCCCTTGATCTTCAGGGAGGTATCGCGTCCGAGAATGGACTGGAGCATCTCGACCGCCTCGGATCCTGTGCTCTCCATTTGTTCAATTTTGCTGCCTGTTCAATAAAATTGTACAGTCAGTTATGTTGAACAGAAGGAGGTGTTGCATCGGAGAGCATGCCTGTTTCGGTCTCCGCCAACTGCACGGCAGGGATTGGAGAGGCGCCCCCCACCGAAGCGTGCTGAAAGCTGGGGATGAAAAGAAAAGCTCAGGTTGTGGGGACTTCAGTTCTGTCGGTGGGGCGAGGCAGTGCGCGTCGGAAATGCCCCGATCGAACTACTCCTCTAGAATCGCCGAGGCCTAAATCAGCGACGATCACCATCGAAGGCACGTCTGACAGCACGTTCGTTTGGGGAAAGGTGAAAAAGGCTGATGGGCAAAAGCTGAGCATGAATGAGAGACCGGACGTACTAAAAGGGCACCCTCATGAGGGGGGGATATCTGAACTGGCTCAGAGACGTCACCCTCAAGCCTTCTAGCGGCTGGTTGTGGTAGGGAAGCTATGCTTCGCTTGGCCAGAGGTGGCGTGTGAGCCTGAACTAGAGTTGATCCGACAAAGTGAACGGTCACGAGCTTTCATCCCGTGACACGTGGTCGGTGTTCTTCTGTGTCCGCAAAGTGGGCCTGTCACTGTCCTTTCACTCGTGCCGACACACAACCGGCTCGTGGCTCTAGATGCAAGGCGTGCCGCTCCGTGTGATCTCAGAGATTCTCGGGCAATCCAGTACGCAAGTCACGGAGATGTATAGCCACCTCAGTCCCGACGTCATGGACCGCGAGATGGAAGAAACCTTTGGGAGCAGCGCATGACTACATGGATTCGAGTGTTCAACAATGCGAATATGAGGGGAGAGGGTTTTTCGGTCTTCAGAAGCCGGATTCAAAATCCGTTGCCCTTTCCTGGGCATGAGGGTTCGAGTCCCTCCTCGGACACCTCAAATTCCCCGTCGAGCGCCGATAAACGCCGATTACGTCCGCTCAACGGGGTTTTCTATTGGTGTGGTCGATTGCACGGAAGCGCACTGAAATGCACCGAAATGACGCTGCTGCGGTAAAATACCGGTAAATCCAGTAAACGAAAAATCGGGAGCCCTGGCAAAAGCGATCCAGAATGTCCTTGTGAGCATCCTGAGTGCATCGTGCACCATATAGCACATCTGTAAGGAACAGGAAGACGTGCGCCCCAAGGGCATCAAATCTAAACGTATGCCGGGCATCAGAGGGTAAGCAATTATCCGCCTACTTCATCCGGAACGCGACAACTCACCAAACAGCCACAGAGCAGGACGGAATGGGAAAGGGGAAATAGAGTACCGGCGGAGTTAAAGCACAATCTCCAGTGCCTGATCAATTACATTCTCTTGGTCTTGCACGTTGTACAGCCTGAGTGCAATTTCGTCGATCTCAGCCAGTGTCTCTTGGAGCTCAACCAGTATCTCATCAATATCAGAACGTCCCGTAATGTCGGACACGCGGTCCAATAACCGCTCAATCACAACTAAATTCTGCCGCTTATCGGTGTCGAAGCGCAGGGAAGAGATCGTTCTGAAGGCAGCGCTCAGTACGGTTTCGGGGTCACTGCCCGTCAATTTTCGCTTTCTGCTAATCTCTTCATCAAACTGAGTCGTGTATACGGCGCAGGCGAGTAAGAACCTTCTGAGTGCTTGGTGACGGATTTCGAATTCAGCAAGGGTTTTCCACTCATATTCTGCTCCTTGCCATTCCGGATTTTCAGTTACCTCCCCACTGAGGATAAACCCATCCTCGGTCGCCTCCACACTGAGCGCTTTCAGATGACCGGTGTAATTCGGATTATCACTCCGCCATGTGACGATATCTCCGTACTGTCCACTCAAGTCGGCGTATTCGTTGAGGGTGGTTTCTTCAGACATAACTGACTTTCCCTCGTGGATTACACCCTCGCTCACTTCTCTCTTCAGCCTCGTAAGATCGCGGGCGGCTCGTCCCAGCTCTGCGAGCTGTTCAAACTCCTCCTCATTCTCGTCCTCGGAGGGAATCGGAAGTTTGCGGATCTGATTCTCGAAATACTCGAACATTCCCCTTCCCGTAAGCTTGCCAATTCCCCCGAGGGCACGGTATCGGAAATCCAGAACCTTGGAATTTAGAAGTGAAGTGAGAGCAAATATCAGATCTGAATCATCATTTTCAACGTAAATGGCAGTTGTATCCTGTGTGCCTGCCAGTTCACCCTCGGCATCCGGGGCAAATCTATTCTCGGGTGCTCGGTACGGAGCGAGAATTTTGGGAACGAAGTGATACCTATCTTCATCCCGGCGTGGTCGATGCAACGAGTACCAGTGACAACTTCCCTCTTTGAACGCTGCTCTGTCCTTTAACTCTTCCTCGTTCTCTTGAAGATACTCCTTCACAGAATCATCCAGCTCTTCGAAGTCATCGTCTTTATTATCAATGTATAACAGCTGCTCAAGTAGAGGTAAAAAATCAAACTTCTCTATCTTGGAATTAGATACCCTATAATGTAATCTTTCTTTTGGGAGATCTTTATCTGGGTCGACAAGGAATACATCATTATTTCCTGTTTGTATTCCCTGACCTATTCGAATCCCCTCCATATCTCCGAGAATCTCACCATTCGAATCGATGGTATCAAAGATCGAATCGTATGGGCCGAAGGTCCAAGGCTCTTCGTCGAGATCATTCTGATCTACCTCGACACATCGAATTTCATCCTCCGCCAGCTGAGAAAACTCTTTTCCCTCCATCAGATAGCCCTTCACCACCTCAAGGTCAAGCACGCTACAAGCGTTGAAGGAATGCTGAGTCTCTGGCTCATCGTCCGCAAGTTGAATGATCGCAGTCGCAATTCCGGCATCAAACACACGATTCCCTAAAAAGTCCAGAATGCGTTGAATCTCGGTCTCTTTCGCGAGAATCTCCCTTATACCGTCTCCTTTATCGGCCTGCATGAACGCTCTCGAAACAATGTAGGAGAGCACCCCCTCCTGTCGCAGGAGCTCCGTCCCGCGTTCCAGAAAGTAGAATAGCACGTCCGTCTTGTCAGTATAGGATTTGGGAAAGGCAAACTTGAACCACCTAAGCTCCGGTGCACCTTTTCCAAAGCGGGCATCGATGCTGTAGTAGGGGGGGTTACCTATAACGACATCAAAACCTCGATCTTCAGGATCATCATCCGGATTGAATACATCTGGAAACTCAATCTCCCAATGAAACGGCTTTCTCCAGGGGGCTCCGTCGAGCACCTCATGCTCGGTATGAAGTATTTCCTTCAATCCAGTGTGAGTAACTGATCCATTCTCACTTGTCTCTTCATCTTGTTCGTTTTCCACAGCTTCAACGAGCTCACTCCGCAGCTCCTCGGTCTCAGTTTCTTCGATGATCGCTTGTGCTTCCTCTTCGTCTCCTGAGACCTCCTCCAGGGCCTGCACAATCTGCTCGTCCGACGCAAATACGGGAAGGATTTGTCTATCCAGGGGCTCCGAAACGTCTCGGCAAAGGTCCTCGAACTGCTCAGCCGCGTCGATTCTTTCGCCTTCGTTGCTCTCTTGATTGCGAGCCCGTTGAACCAACTGCACTGCTTCCCCACGCTGAGACTCAGGCACGCTTTCGTGGCTTACCAGACTGTTTCCGTGGCGAACATTCAGCTGCAGAGCAGGAAGTCTTTTCGTTCCGCCGTTTTCCGCTCCATACTTTCCGGGCTTATGGCGGAGAAGGCGGGACCAAAGGGAGAGTTTGGCTAGGGAAACCGCTTGGCTATCCAAGTCAACCCCGCGAAGCATTTCTACGATCACACGCTCGGCAGCATCCTGAAAGACAACGGGTTGCTCCTCATCCATCACCTCTCCGAACCCGCCGTTGTTTTCAGTCACCCGTTCCCATATTTCGTCCTTCGCTGCTTTAGCTACCGAATTATAGCGCTCAATTTCGTCGACTACGTACTCAAACGCACCCAACAAAAATGTACCTGAGCCACAAGCTGGGTCGAGAACTCGGAGTTCGAATACGCTCTCTATTTTTCCTGCCGCACGTTGATATTCCTCCTCTTCAAGATGCTCGATCGCTTCTTCGACAAGCGGGGACACTTTCGGCCCGAGGCTATTTCTTACGATATCCGTAACGACATAATCAGGGGTATAGTAGATCCCCTCTTTTTTTCGTGTTTTTTGATCCTCTTTTATCTCAATTCCCGCCGCCGTGCGCTGTAAATCGTGCGCCAGGAATTGCTCGTATGCTACACCGAGAATATCGTGCGTGAGCGTCGTGAAGTCATAGTTGTAGATCGACCTATACCCTCCCCGTTCAATTTGACCCTCAAGCAGTTCCTGCAGAAACTCGCTGGGATAGGCATCGGGGAGAATGATGGGCTCAATGTAGTCTACCGGCAAATCCAGTCGGTCCACCCATGACTCATCGAACAGGTCGGTGTTATAGCTTGCCCAGGTATCTCGAAACTTGAGTCTGACTTGCTCTGCAAACGGACGATTCTGAAATGCCTGCTTCCAGTAGTGGTGGAGGTTTCCGAGTGAATACAGATCTTCACGACCGTACGCCTCAAGGATTCGGATGAAGAGGAAACGATTGAGGATTTGCTGAGAGGAAAACGCAATCTGATCGAGGCTCAGATCAGGATTCGCGTTGTTGAATCCATTCGCAAGAATTGCTCTCCATATCTTCAGGTCATTCAAGAACCGTGGTCCCAGATCCGTTTTCTCACGCTCAGAGTGGAATACTTCCAGACGTCCTCGATCAAACTCAGACCGAGCAAGACGGTCGTGCAGCGAGGTAACGAACTCGTCGTCTTTCAATTCTTCAAGTCCAAACGACCAGAAGGGCTCTCGGTCTCCCAACCGAAGCACGTGCCATTCGTCGAAATTCGTGACAATGATCCATTTGATTGCCTGATCCGCCGTCTTTACAGTGAGCAGGTAATTCCGGAGATAGCCGAGGACCTGTTCGCGATTATCCTCCCAGATGCCACTGTCCCACAGTGATTTAGCCTCCACCATCATAAACGGAATGGTTCGGTCGTCCCCCTCAAGAAAGTAGTCGACCCACTCCGTAGCTCCCGCTACGCCCTTAATGCCAGCCTCTCGAATCCGATATTCGTTTGAGTAGCCAAGAGCATCCAGGAAGGGCTCCAAAAGCCGATCACGGGTCGCGTCTTCGGGCTTTCCTCCCGGCACGGTTTCGGCCATATCTTCCGCTCGTTCAACAAGCGTATCTACCCTATCGGCAAAGTTGTCGCGGCCGTTAGACATAGTAAGATCTGAATTCTCATAGACGGGGCTAACTCACCATCAATGTATTGACCTCTCCAGGCAATGTCAGTCGAATATCCCTTCACTGCTTGACGTTGCAAGTGATTTCCCCTTCCTCGGTGAATATGCTTCCCAAATTGGCAGACACGTTAGACGCCCCGCGGCGGGCCACGGAGCGGCTACCTAAGGGAAAGCGCGATAGGTAAACCCCATCGATTCAGTTGCGGAGCCATCCACGGCGAACTACTGAATGAATATCAGAGGGACAGGGCCGCGGTGCATGGGACTCATGTGACCAGACCGTACGAGGATCGACTTTCGTCAGTGCACCTGAAGGCTCATTCAGAGTGATTGAGTTAGGCCCACTCTCCGATCATCAAATGGGAGGGATCACTCCCCAAACGTCTCTTCCATCGCGGCGTCGAGCGTTTCGGAGGCGAGGTGGGAATATCGCTCCGTGACGTTGACGGAAGAGTGTCCGAGAATCGCCTGGATAACTCGCATAGGGACACCCTTCATCGCAAGCCAATATCCGGTTGTATGGCAGGGGCTGTGAAGGTGAAACCGCTCGTTGAGACCAACCCTACGGGCCACCTCCTTATACTGCTTCGCTTGGCTGAAGACGTTCGACGGCTCGTAGAGTCTTGGGAGCGTTCCCCCATAATTCCCCCACAACTTTTCAGTTTGGTGCCATATTCTGCGATTTGTTGCAAGATCGGGGAGACAGGCCTAAACAGAAAACGCCCCTCAGACCGCCATTTAAAGGCGATGAGGGGCATTTTTGAAGGGTGCCCGAGAGAGGACTCGAACCTCCACGTCCTTGCGGACACGTGACCCTGAATCACGCGCGTCTACCAATTCCGCCACTCGGGCATGTTGCTATGTGGATGTCCCCGTACGCCCGCAACGCCCCGGCGTGTTCCTTGAAATCAGTGCGCACACGGTTCGCACTCGCCCCGTCCGGTTGCTTATGTTGAACACGTCGACCGACTGCTCACCACTGCTCCGTCTTCCATGGCCCGACTCACTCGTCTTCTCTTCTGCGCCGTCCTCGGCGTCGCGATTGCGTTGCCCGCGCAGGCCCAATACGCCCAGGACTCGCTCGCCTTCGATCTCGAACACGTCTTCGAACTGGAATACGCCTCGGATCCCCAAATTGCCCCCGGCGGGGAGCAGGTCGTGTATGCGCGCACGTCGATGGACAAGATGAAGGACCGGCGGGTCTCGCGCCTCTGGCTGGTGGGGGCGGACGGCGAGTTGCACCGCCCGATCACCGACCCGAACGTGAACGCGTCGCAGCCCCGGTGGTCGCCGAGCGGCGATCGGGTGGCCTACGTGGCGTCGACGGAGGAGGGGGCGGAGATCTTCGTCCGGTGGATGGAGACGGGCGAGACGGCGCGCCTGACCCAGCTCGAGGCATCGCCCAGTGGGCTCTCGTGGGGACCGGAAGGGGAGCGACTGGCCTTCACCCTGTTTGTGGACGCGCCGGAGGAGCCCTTTGCCGACATGCCGCGTCCGCCGGAGGGGAGCGACTGGGCGGAGCGGCCCGACTATACCGATCAGGTCTATTACCGATCGGACGGGGGCGGCTACCAGGAGGAGGGCTACACGCAGGTCTTTACGATTCCGGCCACTGGGGGGACGCCTCGCCAGATCACGTCGGCCCCCTACAACCATGACGGCACGCCCCAGTGGACGCCCGACGGCGAGACGCTTCTCCTCAGTGCCAACCGACACGAGGACTGGCGCCTCGACCCCGGAAACTCGGAGGTCTACGCCATCGATCTGGACGCCAAGTCGGTGACGGCGCTCACCAGCCGGGAGGGGCCGGACGGGGACGTGGCGGTCTCCCCGGACGGCAATCGGGTGGCCTACACGGGGTTTGACGATCGGGAGCAGGGGTATCAGGTGACGAAGCTGTACGTGATGAATCGGGACGGGCAAAACAAGCGCCTGCTGACGGAGGGATTGGACCGGGATGTGCAGGACCCCATGTTTACGGCCGACGGGGAGCGCATTGTCTTTCAGTACGACGACGAGGGAGAAACCAAGATTGGGAGCGTTACCCTGGAGGGCGAGCGGAGCGTCGTCGCGGAAAGTGTGGGGGGCACGTCCATCGGGCGGCCGTACACGAGCGGGTCGTTTAGCCTGGCGGCAACCGGGCGGGTGGCGTACACGCACGGCACGACGGCGCGGCCCGCAGACGTGGCCGTGGCACGGGCCGGCCAGAAGCCACAGGTGCTCACCTCGTTGAACGACGACCTGTTCGACGAAACGGCCATCGGAGAGGTCGAAGAGATTACGTACGAGTCGTCCCACGACGGCCGCACGATTGAGGGCTGGATCGTGAAGCCGCCCAACTTCGATCCCTCCGCGGACTATCCCCTGGTTCTGGAGATCCACGGCGGTCCGTTTGCCGCGTACGGCCCACACTTTTCGGCGGAAGTGCAGCTGTACGCCTCGGCCGGCTACGTGGTGCTCTACACGAACCCGCGTGGCTCGACCAGCTACGGCCAGGACTTTGGAAACGCCATTCACCACGACTACCCCGGCCACGACTACGACGACCTGATGTCCGGGGTCGATGCGGTGCTGGAGCGCGGCTATGTGGATGAGGACCGGCTGTACGTGACCGGGGGCAGCGGGGGCGGCGTGCTCACGGCCTGGATTGTGGGGCACACCGACCGCTTCCGGGCGGCCGTGGCCGCCAAGCCCGTCATCAACTGGTACAGTTGGGCGCTCACGGCCGACATGTACCCCATGGGGGTGAAGTACTGGTTCCCGGGCACGCCGTGGAACCACCGCGACCACTACATGGACCGCTCGCCGCTGTCGTACGTCGACAACGTGACGACGCCGACCATGCTGCTGACGGGGACGGAGGACTACCGCACGCCGATGTCGGAGTCGGAGCAGTTCTACCAGGCGCTCAAGCTGCGGGCGGTGGACGCGGCGCTCGTGCGCGTGCCGGGGGCCTCGCACGGCATTGCGGCGCGGCCGAGCCACCTGGCGGCGAAGGCCGCTCACGTGCTCGAGTGGTTTAAGCGCCACGGCGGCGCCGGGAGTGAGTGACGACGCCCGGGGTCATCCGGCGGGCCAGTCGCTGGTCGCGTGGGTCGGATGGCCGCCCAGATAGGTGGCGACGACTTCTGTGTCGAGCAGGTCGGCGGCCGGTACCTGCAGGAGGTCGTGCGACAGCACCACGAAGTCTGCGAGCTTCCCCGGTGTGATAGAGCCGACCCGGTCTTCCTGGAAGGCCGCGTGGGCGGCCCCCTGCGTGTAGGCGTGCAGGGCGGCCTCCCGCGAGACGCACTCCTCGGGGCGCCAGCCGTCTGGGGGCTGGCCGGCTGCATCCTGACGAGTGACCGCGGCGTGGAGGCCGCGAATCGGGTCGATGGGCTCGACGGGGGCGTCGGAGCCAAAGGCCAATCGGGCGCCCGCGTCCTGGAGGCTGCGCCAGGCATAGGCGCGGGGGAGACGCTGCGGCCCGAGACGGTCGGCCACCCACCCCTTGTCGCTGGTGGCAAAAAGGGGCTGGACGGACGCAATGGCGTCGAGTCCGGCCAGGCGGGCCCGGTCGTCCGGATGCAGGATCTGGGCGTGTTCGAGGCGCGGGCGGCGGAGCGGCGCCTCGGAAGCCTCCATCGCCGCCGCGTAGGCATCCAGCACGAGCCGATTCGCCCGGTCGCCGATGGCGTGGGTGCACACCTGAAAGCCGCAGTCGACGGCGGCCCGCACGTTGTGCTGGAGCTCCTCGGGGGACTGCAGGAGGAAGCCTCGATTGCTCGGGGCGTCCGCATACTCGTCCAGGAGGGCGGCCCCGCGGCTGCCGAGGGCCCCGTCGGCAAAAAACTTAACGGCCTCAACCCGAAGCCGGTCGTTCGGGCCGTGGTACGGTCCGCGCTCGCAGAAGTGGTCGAAGGTGGCCCCGCGCCCGTCGATCATGGCGTAGACGCGGAGGGGAAAGTGGTCGTCGTCGATGAAGCGCCGGAACCGGTGCATCGTATCGAGGCCGACGCCGGCGTCGTGGAGGCCGGTGAGGCCGTGGGACGCGGTGTGGTGCAGGGCGGTCGACAGGGCCCGCTCACGCTGTGTGTCGGTGGGCGTCGGAAGGGAGTCTTCCACGAGGGCCATCGCCGAGTCGACGAGGACCCCGGTGGGCCGCCCCTCGGGGGTGCGGCGAATGGCGCCGCCGTCCGGGGCGCTCATCGTGCCGAGGCGGTCGAGTCCGATGGTGGCCTCCAGGGCCGCCGTGTTGGCCCAGCCGGCGTGGATGTCGGCCCGGGTGAGCCAGACGGGACGGCGGGGAAACGCCGCGTCTAGGAGCGCCCGGGTCGGGGGCTTCCGATCGGTCCATTTTGCTTCGTTCCAGCCGTGCCCGCGCAGCCAGGCGCCCTCGGGAAGATCGCGATCCTCGGCGAAGGCCCCGAGCCGATCGACCACCTCGGAGGCCGAGGTCGTGCCGGACAGGTCGGCGCGGCGCAGGCTGTGCCCCAGGGCCTGCAGGTGGGCATGGGCGTCGATGAAACCGGGGACGACAGTGCGCCCCTCGGCGTCGATGCGGCGGCTCGACGGATATTGTTGCAGAAGATCCTCCGTCGCTCCCACCGCTACGAATTGCCCGTCACGGACCGTGAGCGCGGTGGCGGTGGGGCGGGCGTCGTCGACCGTGTAGATCCGAGCGTTGTGGAGGAGAAGATCGGGCGGAGAGACGTCCATTGGGGCCTGGAGCGTGCGGCGGGAAAAGTGTTGCAGAAAAACGTGTGTTGAGATCGTACGGTGTTATGGACGCGCTTCTCGTGTGAAGAAATGGTGACTAGAAGCGCTTTGCATCAAATCATGATTTAATCCTAACGTTTCCTTCATTCAAATAATAGGTCCTTCGTACGCAAAGTCCGAAGAAGCGGTTGCTCGCAGCGCCCGCCGCGATCTCCGGACGTGCGTTCTACATTCCGGCACGGTGTACGACACGATTATGGGTCATTCCTCCCCACCCCCATCCCTCGTGCTCCCCCGCAC
>NCRC01000034.1 GCA_002894685.1 Salinivenus lutea | reverse complement strand
TCGTCGTGTCGACGCCTGCCGTCTCGGGGGCCGTCGTGTCCGCGGCGGTGGGGTCGGCGGGGGCGCTGGACGCAGGCGTCGCACTCGTGTCCGCGCGGGCGTCGGCCCGGCTCTCCCGCCCCACCCGCAGGGCGCTCCGCATGCGGGCCCGGGCCGCCTCGGGCACCGGCCCCATCGTCATGCGCCCCGACTGCACGGCGTCGAAGCCGGGGACAAAGCCGCGGCCCGTGTTGACATAGCTCTCGTAGAGCGTGCCGTCGGGGGTTTCGGCGAGAAGATAATAGACGGCACCCGACGGGGCCGTGGGGGCGACCGTCCAGGGCGTCCGGCCGTCGGCGCCGAGGGGCGGGCGCTCCCCCTCGGACTCGATCCGGTCGACGATGCGCCGGGACAGTTCTTTTCGCGGCACGTCGGCGTTGGGGAGCGTGTGGGCATCGGCGGCCTCGTACGGGAGCTGCACGACCCGCGTTGATTCGGGCAGGGGGGCGCCCTCGCGGGGCGTCTCCCCGATCCCGTCCACGCGGTCGAGCAGCTGGAGGGGCGTCTGCGCCGCGGCCGGGCCGGCGAGGCCGAGCAGCAGGAGGGGAACGAGGAGGGCGAGGCGAGCGGGCGGGAAACCGGAGCCGGGAGAGGGGCGGCGGTCGAGCATGGCACGGAGCGGCGGCGACGAACGTCGGACGCGAGGCAACAGAATACGGCGAGGCGCCGCCGGGATCAACGGGGGCGGGGCTCAGTGGGGGCGTCGTCGCGCCGTGCGTGCAGGGCGTAGGCGACGAGCGGGGCCGCCAGGCTCGTCCCCGGGTAGACGGTCCCCCGAAGGAAGTCGTAGACGACGAAGCCGCCGTCCGCCCACCCCAGCCCGACGGCCAGGGCGCCCAGCATCCCCGCGCCGAGGAGGAGCTGATAGAGCCCCAGGTAGAGCCAGTACAGCCGCCCCGGGGCGAGGAGGAGCAGCAGGGCGCCCCCCATCACAAACAGGGCCCCGGCCGGCGTCATGAAGGTGGCGACGGGGCCCGCCCGGCCGTCCGTACGGATCGCCACGGCGCGGTCGGGGGCGCCGTCGACGGTGTACTGCTGCGCCCGGGGCGTGTCCACCTGCCGGAGGAGCGGCGCCACCACGTGCCCCGAGAGCCAGTCGCGGGCCGGGCGCCAGGCGGTCACGTAGCCGGCGACGAAGAGGCCGACAAGCAGCGCACGGACGGCCACGGGGCGGAGGGGCACGGCGGAGAGCATGCGGGCACGGGGACCGGACGTAGGGCGACGGGCTAAGGAGTGGCGACGGCCGAGGCCGGGCCGGACGGGGGCGAGGCTTCAGACGGACCGTCCGCCGGGCCGCCGCCGACCCGCACCCAGAGCACCCAGAGGCCAAACACGACGAGGTAGAAGACGGCCGGGGCGCCCAGGCCGTGAATCCAGGCGAAGGCGTCGGGGGCCACGCGCTGCAGTCCGGCGAGGAGCGCGATGCGGCCGACGTTGGCCGCGTAGAGCATCGCGGCGCCCAGCGGCACAAACCAGGCCCGGCGGCGCCAGCGGCCCGGAAACGCAAGCACAAACCCGACGAACAGGCCGATGGGGGAGAGCCCGTTGCAGCCGTTGACGATCTTGACGCCGGGGGTGTCCGGGAGGGCAATCGTGCGGCCCGCGGTCACGGCCTCCAGGCCGACCGCGCCAAACGCGCCGCCGGCGACCTCGACCACGCTGTGCGACACCCACGCGTCGAGCCGCCCGTCCGGCAGCAGCCACAGGTCGTACAGGACGTACCACGCGACGTACGCCGCGAGCATTTTGCCGAGGAAGCGGGGGACGGAGGGGAGAGAGCCGGACATGACAGGCCAGAAGCGAAGCCCCAGAAAAAAGAAGTGACTACAACTTCCATGCAGGGGGGAGCCAGGGGGTTCCGCGTGCCCACCGGGCCGGCTCCTGGGAGGGGATTGGCTGGGGCGACCGTGATGGATTGGAGAAAATCCGGAGGGACTTGTGGTATAAAATAAATGCAAAGGGTCGGTGTAGGGGGGGTAAGCGATTGACTTACCGGCCCGTGCTCCATACCAAGTACTGTGCAGTTTTCTCAGGGAGCGTGTAGAAATCAACTCATCGTTCTCTGGGAAAGCGGGGACTTTCGCTTCTGACAGTGCAGTAGCGGGCGCCGGCAGCAGGTCCGAGATCAAGCAGTCCGGAGACGCGGGAAGGGGGAGGAAACCCCGTGAAATGGGACTGACGTGGCGGAGCTACGGATGCTCGCATGATATGTGCTCCAAGAAATACCCAAGCAGTTGGGCGGGGCGGCTCCCTCCGCGTCCCGTCCCCGGGGCTTGGAAAAGTCCATCCGTCTCTCTCGGAGCGAAGATAACACGTGCTTATTTCCATTGTACCATCAGCAACGGACCGGTTCATGAAACAGCTCGCGTGTAGGACGCACTTTTCCCTGGGACGTTTGCTGATGGCCCTCGTGGTGGCCGGCAGCGTCGGGCTCGCTCCGGCGGTGCAGGCCCAGGAGTTCGGGCGCCTCCAGGAAATGAAGGACCGGTCCAACGTGGCGTATTTCTACCACGCGGCGCCCGGGGAGGCGACCGTGCAGGTGTCGGTGTGGGGCGCGCCGCGACCGGGCATCTACGAGGTGTCGGACACGACCGCCCTCGACGAGCTTGTGACGATGGCGGGAGGGATTCCCCTTGAGCCCCGGCCCGAAAATCAGAAGCGACCGGAAATTACGGTTCGCCTATACCGTCCGAAGGCGACCGGGCGGACACTTCTCTTTGAGGCGCCGTTTGAGGAGATTCTCTCGGGCGAAGAGCAGTTTGAGGGGCTCAAAGACAGCGACATCCTCGTGGTCGAAACCGTTGAGCAGACCCAGTTTACGTGGCGGGATGCTCTCTCGTTTTCCTCAACGGCCCTCAGCCTGGGACTGCTCGTCGTTCGGATTATCGACATTCGCGGGTAAGCACACCCTTTGCAGAGGAAGCCTCGGGGGTGGCGACGCCGTCCCCACGCATTGGGGATAAGTCCCGGATGTTGGGAACTCGATATTTCACTTGATCTGGTGCTTATGGATTCTGCCAGCAACGGATATCCTTCGAACATATCGGATGCCCAGCAGAACGGCGTCCCGGCGGCGCCCGCGGAGGACGAGATCACGCTACAGGAGATCGTGGGGATGCTGTGGGGCGGCAAGTGGGTGATCCTAGGGACGTTTGTGGCCGTCCTCGCACTGGGGGCCACGTACACGTTCCTGCAGACGCCCGTGTACGAAACGTCCAGCCTCGTCCTGGTAGAGAGTGAGGAGGGGGGCGTCTCGTCGTTCCTCGGAGAGGAGGGGGGCATGTCGCCGTTCGGGGCGGGACAGCAAAACCTGGCCAACGAAATTCTGATTGCGGGTCAGTCCGAGGCGATTACGGAAAGCGTGGCCCGGCGTCTGGACTCGATGGCGGTGAATCCCTACACGGGGGATACCCTGGCGGTGTTGACCAACGCGGAAGGGGAGCGGCGCTCCGTGTCGGAGATTGCCGGGGATCTGGCGGGCAACGGCGGAAAGATGACCATGTCGGCCGCGGCGGGAGGGGGCAACCTGGGTGGCCAGTACGAGTCGGCCGACGCGATTCGGATTTCGGTAAAGGGGGTGTCGGCGTCAGAGGCGGCCCTGATTTCCAACCTCTACTCCGAGGAGTACATGAACTACAAGCTCCGCAAGAGCCAGGAGAGCGCCCGCTCGGCGCGCCAGTTCCTGGAGCAGCAGGTGGCCCGTTTCCGAAACCAGGTGGCCCAGTCCGAGCAGCGACTGGAGGAGTACATGGAGGAAGAGGAGGCCGTGGCCCTCGATCAGGAAACCGAGCGCATCGTAGAACAGATTGCGTCCATGGAGGCGCGGCGCGACGAGTTGCAGATTCAACTCGACATGGCGGAGTCGGCGCTCCAGAGCAAGGAGGAGGAGCTAAATCGGATCCGGCCCAATCTGTCGGAGCGCATTTCTTCGTCGCTGGAGGCCGAACTGGCGCAGGTCCAGCGGGAAAAGGCAGAGGCGTCCGTTGAGATTAGCAACGTGAAGCGGCAAAACCCCGACCTGGACCTGGAGAATCCGGACACGCAGCGGGAGCGGGACCTGGCGCGCCTGCAGGAGAAGGAGCGGGCCCTGGAAGCGGAGGCCGATTCGCTTTCTAATCTGTACGTCGAACAGAGCATCGCGGCCGGCGGCATTGGGTCGATTCCTGCCCGGACGGAAGGGGGAGGCGGCGGGCAGCGGGGGCGCGGGCTCGATTACGTGGTGGAACTGCAGCAGGAGCTGGCCGAGCAGCGCATTGAGGCCAGTGGCCTGCGCGCCCAGCTCAATACCGCGCAGGATCGCCTCGAAGAATATGAACAGCAGCTGGACAGCCTGCCCGAACAGTCGCTCCAGCTGGCGCGCCTAGAGCGAGAGCGTCGGTCCCGAGAAGAAATCTACCAGTACGTCCAGCAGCAGCTCCAGGAAACCCGCATGGCGGAAGAGTCGGAGGTGGGCAGCACGGAGATGATCCACTCGGCCGGCGTCCCCGAAAATCCCGTGGCCCCGAATACGCGGCTCAACCTCATGCTCGCGGCGTTTTTGGGGCTGCTGGCCGGCGCCGGGGGGGTCTTTCTGCGGGAGGCCCTGGACACCAAGCTTCGCACGCCGGAGGACCTGGAAACGTACGGCCCGAAGGTGCTGGGAACGATCCCGGACATGGAGCGCCAGCTGGAAATGGACTTTGAGGGCGAGGAGACGGTCGAGATCGACGGCCGATCCGTCCCGACGGAGTTTGTTATGCTGACCAGTCCCCTGTCGGCCGCGGCGGAGGGGTACCGGCGCCTCCGGGCCAACCTGCAGTTCGCCCGGCCCGACGATCCGGTCCAGACGCTTCTGGTCACGAGTGCGGACAAGGGGGCGGGGAAAACGACGACGGCCGTCAATCTGGCCGTGTCGATGGCGAGTGCGGGAAATGATACCCTCCTCATCGACGCCGACCTCCGGTATGCGAGCGTCCACCGGTATGTCGATCGGCAAAAAAGCCCCGGGCTCACGGAAGCCCTCTACGATCGTTCGATCCTGGAGGAGGGGCTCGAGACAGGGATTGACCGTCTCTCGGTGCTCACAGGGGGCGGGGAGGTGCCGAACCCGTCCGAGCTCCTCGGGGCCAGGCGGATGGGACAGCTCATTGAATGGGCGGAGGAGCGGTTTGACACGGTCATCGTCGACACCTCGCCCCTGCTTCTCTTTAGTGACCCGGTGAGCCTGGTGTCCCACACAGACGGGGCCCTGCTCGTCGCGGAGGCGAACGAGACGGAGGGGCCGGCGGTCGAGCAGGCGGTGTCGCTCCTCCGGGACGTTGGGGATCCGCCCCTGGGGGGCGTGCTCAATCGGTTTGATCCGGAGGAGGCGCAGTCGTACGGATACGGGTATGAGTACGGGTACGGATATGGGTATTACTACGACGATGTGCAGGAGTACTACGAGGAGAAAGATGAGGAATCGTCAGGGATGCTTTCGTTCCTGCGATCCCGGTAGCGTTCGACGTGCTACGTTGCAACGTGTAACGCACTCACTTGACAGCACATCCGGGAGGGACGCTCCGGGCGAACGCGAGTGTGCTACAAGATGAAGAAGACTGCCGACACGGTCGGGGTGCCGCTGATTCCCGAGGCAAGGCAAATCTTGGGTCACTACGAAGAGGAGGAGGGCGAAGACTGGGTCTTTCCGATCTCCGAGTGCATCGATCCGGGCGATGAAGAGGCCCTGCACCGCCGCAAGTGCCAGCGCAACTCAGCGGCGAACCGCCACCTGAAAGAGCTGTCGGGACAGGCCGGAGTCGAGAAGCGGGTCACCTTTCATCTCTCCCGCAATGCCGTGACGTGGAAGCTGTACCAGAATGTGGGCTACATCTACAAGGTAAGCAAGTCCCTTAGCCACAGCAATGTGGAGCAAATAGAGAATTATATTGACGGGTTCATAGACGAACGTCGGATGAACGGAAAATCCACACACCACTCGGCAACAATTTTCTGACAATTCCCTGTGGTTCAAATGAGTCATGAGGCTACTTCAGTTCACGAAAACGGCCGTGACACGATCGACGAGATCATATCACAGGCAGATGCAGACGAATTGCTTGGGCCGGAGCACACAGATGTTCTACGGGCAATTGCGCACGTGCTTCTCAATAGCGCCCCTGCGAGAGCCCAACGTCTACAAAGCCGACTTGAGGCCTTTACGGATATATCTATTTCGGAACTTAATCCAAAGCAAAAGACGTGATCCTTTTCGCTTAGGCCAGTTTAAACTGGCATCTGCAGGGTTAGACTATCGAATCAGTTTCTGTGGTGTGGGCGCAACGCTGCCCCCCGCCGCATCCGTAGACATACCGCGTCAAAACCGGCGTCTACGGCTGCTAAGGGGAATTCCGGCGAAGGTGTCCCGGGATTGTCTCCATAATGCGGCCGTCCGATCGAGCCCGTTATGGATCCCACATTCCGACCCATGCCTGCCCTCTCAATCATCGCCCGCACCCTCAGAGAAGACGACCACGGACGCGTCCCGCTCCGGCTCCGCATTGCCCACCGCGGTGAAAAGCGGTTCATCTCGCTTCCCATCAAGGTCCTCGCCAAAAAGTGGAACGGAGACAAACGGCGGGTGACCGGTACGCACCCGGACGCAGGGGAAATCAACGCGTTCCTGTCGGACCTGGAGTCGACGGCCTTTTCGGTCATCTCTCGGCTCGAACGGGCCGGGACGTTCATTACGGCCCAGCGGATCAAAGACGAAATCCAAGAGCAGCGGGAAGAGGGGAAAAGCGCCCCGGAGGATTTTCTGGCGTTTGCCCGCGAGAAAGTCAAAGGCTACAAGCGGCGCGGTCAGATCGGGACCTTCCGGTCCTACCGGACCACCTGCCGCAAGTTCACGGCGTTCATTGAGGATACCTACGGTCGGGAGGAGGTGCCTTTCGGAGCGCTCGAAGCGGAGCTGTTTCGAGAGTTTCGGACCTATTGCTACGAGGAGCGAGGCAACAGCACGAATACCGTCGGGCGCGAGCTGGGCATCATGCGCACGCTCGTGCGGCACGCGATGAAAGAAGGCAAGCTGTCGGGGTACCCGTTCGAGCACATCACAATCGACAGCGAGCCGAGCCAGAAGGAGCTTTTGACCCCGGTGGAAGTGGAGCGCATCGCGGATCTGGATCTCGACGAAGACGAACCGGTCGCCGAAGCCCGGCGCTGGTTTTTGTTTGCGTATTACGCCGGGGGCATGCGCTTTTCCGACGTGGCCACCCTCCAGTGGCAGCACATACGTGAGGGTCGCTCCGGGCGACCCCGCGTCTGCTACAAAATGAAGAAGACGGCCGACACGGTCGGCGTCCCTCTAATCCCCGAGGCGAAGCAAATCTTGGGTCACTACGAAGAGGGAGACGGTGAGGACTGGGTCTTTCCGATCTCCGAGGGCATCGATCCGGATGACGAAGAGGTCCTGCACCGCCGCAAGTGCAAGCGCAATTCAGCGGCGAACCGGCACCTGAAAGAACTTGCGGGGCGGGCCGGAATCGAGAAGCGGGTGACATTTCACTTCTCCCGCAATGCCGCGGCGTGGAAGCTCTATCAGAACGTCGGCGACATCTACAAGGTGAGCAAGTTTCTCGACCACAGTAACGTGGAGCAGACCCAGGACTCCACTGACGGATTTGTCGACGAGAGCCGGGACGAGGACTTTATTGCGGCGATGACGTAGGGCCAAGCGTCCGGTTCAGGAGACCCACATCTCAGTTTCTTTCACGTCAAGACGTTCTTGCACTCAGTATGGAAATTGCGGTTATCGGCACGGCTGCGTGGGACTCGTCTCGGGCACCTGTTTTGCGGAGATGGGCCACGACGTCACCTGTGTCGAAATCGACGAAGAAAAGGTCCAGCAGCTCTCTTCTGGGACCCTTCCCCCATCTATGAGCCGCCGCCGGAGGACGACCCGCATGTCCGGCAGCCGGACATTTCGAAGGCCAAAAAGCTGCTCGAGTGGGAACCGAAGGTGGGCCGGAAAGAAGGGCTGGAGCGGACGCTGGAGTATTTTCAGCCTAACGTCAAGCTCTAAAATACAATGAAATACTTGAGTATTTATTAAAAGCAGTAGCGAAAACAGCCTCAGATTACAGGAAAGTACTACGAAATGCACCACGAGTGTGCAGAGGTTGTGTACTGGAGGCGCGTAACCGAAATACGTTGCAGTTTTTGGGGCCGTTTGTTGGGCTCTGTAAAGTGACCCGTAAACCAGCAGATTGTATAACTAAGAGCTCTATGGCGTCGGTAATCAGTCGGACTCTGAAGGGGGGGGCTGGATTCTTTATCGCAAATGTAGTCAGCCGGGGATTCGGATTTGCATTTGTTTTCGTAGCGAGCCGCGTGTTGGGGCCGGGCGACTTCGGCGTGCTCGCGCTGGGGCTGTCTGTGATGGGTATCGCCCGACGGTTCGCTGCGTTTGGTTTGCCGAATACGATACCCCGCTTTCTCTCAGGTGAAGGAGAAGAAAATGCTGAAAGACTTTATGGGACAATTCTCTTTATAGGCGGATTGACAGCGCTTGCAGTCGGATTGACACTGTTTGGGACTGCACCCTGGGTGGCGTTATCCTTCGGTGAAGAAACGCTGATATCTCCCTTAAGGGTCCTGTCGGTTGCAATTGTGGTCGGAGTAGGGTACCAGCTGCTGCAGGCTGTTCTGGAGGCACAAGAACGTGCATGGCAGGTTGCCGGTGCACAATCAATTAGGAGTGTCACAAAAGTAGGGCTGTTGCTGCCATTTTTTCTGTGGAGCCAAACTGCAACAAGCGCTGCCTGGGCGGTGGTCGGGGGTTTTGTTCTGGGTACTTTATGGGAAGGTAGACAGGTTTTGAGATTGCAGTTCCGTCCTCTTCTATCAATTCAATGGTCACAGATTCGCAGGATCGTCGGTTATTCTGCGCCCCTGATGATAGTGGGCTTTAGTTATTTTCTGGGACAGCAAGCCGATCGTTTAATGCTTGGGTGGCTTGGGAATTCGACTTCAGTGGGTACCTACACAGTAGCCTCGAAGTTGGCAATGGCCGTAGGCGCAGTACAGGGAGCATTGTACTCGATATTCAAGCCTATTGCCTCTCAAGGTTATCGGAACAAATCAGATCGGCGTGTCCAAGAAGCTTATTTATTCATTAGTAGGTGGATTGCTCTCATAAATGGTGTAGTCCTCCTCGTATTTGTTGCAGTGGGACCGTTAATACTTCATATATTCGGTTCGGGATATTCGACAAAATCAACGTTTCATGTTCTTGTAGTTCTTTCCTCGTTTTATTTTCTTGCTGGTTGGGTTGGACCCACTGGACCGTTACTGCAGATGTCCGACGGACACAAAGCGGAATTCTATAATACTCTCATATTTATAGTGTCGAATATATCACTTAATTATATGTTGATTCCGTGGTACGGGTCTATTGGTGCTGCATGGGCGACGTTGATTTCCTCCGGTGCTAGAAATGTACTCCAGGTATCAGAATGTATATATTGGTTTGGTATCGAGCCACACAAAAAAGGGAAATTATGGATACTAGGTATCGTGTTGGTCAGTGGGCTGGTTTCTGTATCGATAGCAAGCAATATACTAAAGGTTTCAACTGCAGTATTTGGGATAGTTCTATTGATTCTGAGTGTATTGGTAACTCGTACAGAAGAAGAAGTAAATATGTACCGTAAGGTAGTTGCAAGTAGAATACCTGTATGTTGATTAAATTAAATAGCTGAAATGAACAGTAAATAATAATGTTTCAATACCTTAAAAATGAAAAAGTTATATATCATTCGGGAAAATCTGAATGACTTTCTCCCGCCGACGATTCTCCACGATTAGCCGTTGGGTAACCCTGGTCGTTCGCAATCGACGGTGGTACTTTCCAGGAAGTGAGAGGACTGCCGTTCCGTTTTCCAGCTTCTCTTTGGGGGTTGGTAGGACTTGGGGTCCCCTCTTCCTGAAGCTTCTTGTAGATGTCGATTTCTTCGGTCTAACCTGCGTCACTGACAATACGTTACCATCTGTCATCACTCTCCTTCGAGAATCTCCTCGAAGATCCGCCAGGCCTCCGGCTGACTGAAAGACTATAGGACCTCGTTCATCTGAGTATTTCTCGCTGTCCCCCTTCATTGATGCCGATTGCCAAAAGAACCGCAGTCGACCGGACTCCACTCTGGCGAGGCATCTTGACTGAAGACAGATAAGGGATAGTCTTCTTCCAGAGGCCGCCCGTCCAAGGCCTTCACCCGCTGGCGGAGTTTCTTTGTTAGCCGGGAGTCGACTTTGCAAGCTCCCGACCACAGGCTCAGTGGCAATTTTCTTTACCCGGCGAGGAGACACGCCGTGAACGACGATCTCCATCAAAGCCAGAACAAGGACCCTTCCCGATCGCTGATAGCGCTCGAAGAGCTTCGTTGAGAAGGTGACCGCCTTTACAGTGGCACTTCAAGGGTGGCTGGGCGGCGAGTGTTCAGCTGGCGCTCGTAGAAGCCATTCCAATGGCCCCTCCGGACTGGACTTCCCTCGTACCAGTCGGCCCCCGAATGTTTCGTCATCTCGGCCTGAAGAATTTGATTGAATAGCTTCTCCATAAGTAGCTTTATGCACATATCGCCGAGCAAGAGCTTTTCGAGTTCCTCGTCGCTAAAATCGATGGGAAAAGTCATCGCACATGTGTGCCTTTAGTTCGACTGTAGAGAGTAGATCTAAACCTAACGCAGTTCGGGGCTCTTTCTCAGTGTCGGTCCGGCTTGGTCTTTGCACAAAAGTACCCCCTAACCTATTGTTGCATGTAATAATTAAATTAACCTCTTATTTGGTAACTTCACAAGTAAATAAAATATAGCCAAGTCTGAAGATCGAAAAAAAAATTGGAAAGTCGTATAGAGTTATTAAAGCCTGTATAACAAATTTGATGATAATGTCAAGAAATATGAAAGAAAAACTGAAGCAATATGTTAAAAAAAGCAAATTATATGAGTACTTTGCCGAAGACATATACAAATATTTATACCATAAAAAATATAGTGTATTTGGCTACAAGAGTGACAAAAAAGCACTACTTTCGTACAGAATAATTCCCTTTATAAGCGATAAAAACGTAGATCATAGTAATACTGACGAGGCCAAGGCAATAGCCAGAGTACTAGTAGATATTGGATATGAAGTTGATGTTTTTGGGGTGCAGTATGATAAAGATATCGATTATAGTAAATACGACATAATTGTTGGTCAGGGATACCCTATAGAAAATAGCTTTTATAAAAATTACACAGGATATAGGGTGTACTTAGCAACTGGAGAATCAAGTAAATATAGGAATTATGCTGAAATGGACAGACTCCGGGCTATTGAAAATAGGAGAGGAAGGTTACTTAAGCCGAGACGTATTAAAAAGTTTCCCGATTTTGCTTCGTCGACTCTGTCGGATGGAATCTTATGCACAGGAAATGGTACGGCCGATACCTATAGAGATCATTTCGATGGACCTATTTATCAAATTCCGGTAACCGTGCCTAATAAGGTTCCTCCTGTAAATAACGAAAAAAAAGTAGATAAATGTACTCCTAACTTTATGTGGCTTGGAAGCAGTGGACTAGCACATAAAGGGTTAGATCTTTGCGTTGAGGCATTTCATAAAATAGAAAATAAAAAACTGCATATTTGCGGACCCTTTGAAGGCGACTTTTTCGACGAGTACAAAGGTGAAATTAATAAGAACGAAAATATTGAGTATCATGGATGGGTGGACATTTCTAGTAAAAAGTATGAAAATATAGTTGATGAATGCATGTTTTCCTTATTCCCCTCCTGTTCCGAGGGCGAGTCTGGTTCTGTTTTGACTACAATGAAGAGTGGACTAATCCCGATTGTGACCCCAGAGACCGGCATAAATTTTTCTGAGTTTGGTTTTGGAATAAGCGAACCTACAGTTAGTGATGTGTTGCAAGCTGTTAATGAATGTTCTCAACTTAGCCCCCAAAAGATAAAAGAGTTATCATCTAAATGCTCAAAGTATGTGTCGAGTAAGCACATAATCGGAAAATATGAAAACAAAGCCCGGAAAGCGATCCTTGATATTATTGAATAAATAGAATCATATAAACTGGGATGACAAAATGTTACAAATTGAGTAGTAGAAAAACCATAGTCACGTTTGTTATGAAAGATTGATTAATCAAAATGGCACTGCATATTATCCTTACTACACCTTAGATATTTCAGTTGTTCAACGCAGTTAAGTATCTTACTTCCTCTGAGTGAGCAAAATAAAGCCTGTTTTTATTTTTTCCCTTCCACGCTCGGGCTCCACTCTCCTGCAGCGAATCCTCGGTTGTCATACCGAGATAGATACCTGTGCGGAGCCTTGGGTGCTGCTTCCTCCCGCCTTTGGGACTCGGGGCAACCTCTATGCAGAATACGGACACGAAACTGCTAGGAAAGGACTAGAGGACTTTATTGCTAAATTAGGGGAAGGGGACCAGGCGTATGCCGATGCTCTTTATGCATACGGAAGCACGCTTTACGAGCGGGCTGCGGAAGATAGCGCGACATATTTCGTGGATAAGACGCCTCGTTATCATCTTATCGCTGATCAAATCATCGACGCATTTCCCAATGCTAAGTTCATATTTTTATGGCGAAACCCCCTTTCGATCGCAGCCTCTATCTCGAATACGTGGTGCAACGGCCATTGGCACTTTGGCCATTACAAGATCGACCTATTTAAGGGCATAAAAAATCTTACAAAAATAGCACAGAAGTATGGACCACAAAAAACTTACGAAGTGAAGTACGAAAAAATATTAAAAGAAAAAAACAATGAAATACGCCAAATTTTGGATTACATAGGAACAAATGAATATCTTAAAGTGGGGAAAAATAACTTAGGTAAGGAAGTTGAGGGAAGGCTGGGAGATCCAACAGGTATAGAAGAGTACTCTCAAATATCGAAAGAGCCGATTGAAAAATGGAAAAATTCGGTTGTAAACAGCATACGAAAAAAATGGTGCTTAAGGTATATAAAATGGATAGGAAAAGAGAGGCTAGATTACATGGGTTATGAAATAAAAAATATGGAAAAAGAAATTAGGAGTATAGAAGTGGGGTATAGTAACACAGTAAAAGATATGTTTTATTCGTTTGTAGAAAAATTTAGACCTTGGGTTCACCCGTCAATCCAAAAAAAGTATTTCGAAAAGTACAAAAATGGAGAATGTCTCTACGAAGTATACTAGTATAAGGTCAGTCACCTGGCAAGAGTGCGGAGGGACTCAGTACGCATTCAAACGCCAATCCCTGAGGCGATGGAGCCGTTGTCCCTGGAGCCCGGGCTGTGATGACGTTGCTAACTCGCAGATCGATTCTTCTTATCATCGTCACGGACCGAAGCGGAAGCATGTGAACGGGGCTGGTGGCGAGTCGACCTTAATTAGAGGTCGTCGGTATCCAAGAGCTATGCGACCCGGTTGACCAAACAGAAAACTGCACCGGTATATTCGACCAATAAGACAAGTATGGTCACAATCCGACTCCATCCGTTGGACGGTGTTTGAAGCTGCGTGCTTACGCTCTTGCAAAGTCCACGAGACTTCGCCAAGTACAGAGACATACGGACACACTCGCTCTTGAGACCTTGCCGCGGTTTTTTGCCGTATCGTGCGATCAGTCGTGAATCGATGTTATCACTTATCAAAAATTCGTTCTCCTTCTGTCGGTCGGGTAGCTGCCCGATACCGACGGCGGCGAATATCTCTTTCGGAGGTGACCTTCTGCAAAGTAAAAAAATCCTCCTCGCTCTAGAGATCTGTTCTTCTCGGCTACCCCTAGCTCCATGCACATCTGCTTCCTCACCATCGGGACCTTCAGCGATAACGCTATGATGAAGCGGGCGAAGGGACTCGCCCCCCACCTCCTCGAAGCAGGACACTGGGTCAGCATCGTTGCGCAAGATACCGCAGAAAATCGGGACTATTTCTCTTCGATTGAGGAGGAGAAGATCTTCTTCTCAGGTTCAGGACTGCTTCAGGAGGTCCAGCAGAAAGCACTCATTCTCCGGAGACGACGTCCCGACGTAATATACGCCTGCGGGTGGGGCGTTCGCAATCTTGCAGCACTGCTAGGCAATGTTACCGTCGTGGAGCACGCTGAGCTCCTTTCGGCCAATCACGAGAGCAACACCCTGCAACGGGTAAAGAATGCGTTTCTGGAATGGGGGAGTGTAATGTTTGCCGATGGCCTTGTGCTCGCGAGTAAATTCTTGCTTCATACTTATCGGAATCGAGACGCCCTCGGGTTTACAAAAAAACTGCGTCTTCCGTATGGAGTAGCAATGGATGAAACCCGGGCTATCCAAAATACAGAACCGGGCAGCGGCACCTCCCGAGTCGTGTACATGGGGTCACTGTACGCTTCGTACGGTATCCTCGACATTGTGGACTCCGTCGCACACGTTGTGGAATCCGGAGAACCGGTAGAATACATCATCTTGGGGGATGGGCCTGAACGGCAACAGGCAATTGAACGCGCCCGCTCACTCGACATTGAAGACCACATCCGCTTTGAGGGGTACGTTGACGACGAGATGGTGGACGATTACCTGTCGTCCGCGGATGTTTTTCTGGCGCCGATGTTTGACACCGTCAAGGACAAGGCGCGGTGTCCCAGCAAAATCCCGATGTACATGGCTTACCGGAGACCCATCGTCACGTGTCGCATCGGGGAGGCCGCCGCTTATCTCGGCGACGACGGCTTCTACTATTCTCCCAACGAGCCGGAATCTCTGGCGCACCAGGTCGTAGAGGCGAGCCGTGTTCAGGACCAGATTGATTACGATCTTCAAAGCATCAGTTGGCGGCACATATCTGAGCGGTTTCTTATGTGGCTGGAACGAGATCTTCTCCCTCATCGAACAACGACGAAGGTGGAGGCGTGACACGAATCGCAATTGCTTGGAACGGTCTTCCCTTTTACGGAGCTCGATTGATTCGGGCCGGAATCGAACGGGTGGAGGCCCACGTGGATGTGATCGGGTCGAAACCGTCGGTGCCAATCGAAGGAATGGAAGACGAGCTCGGCCGACCCATAAACTGGATAGACAACTCTCAGACTCAATTCTGGGATGACATCGGGTTGCCTGTACCTGATCTACTGATCTATACTGGGTGGCGATACACTGGCTTCAATACTCTTGGGCATGAGGTGCGCCAGAACGGTGGTCGTGTGGTGTCTATGATTGACAACTGCTGGAAGAATTCAATTCGCCAGTGGGTCGGCGCGCTTGTCTTCCGGATTCGGTATCGACGCTGGTTCGATGCAGTATGGGTGCCGGGCGCATCAGGTCGGCGGCTCTGCCGGTTTCTAGGCATGCGTGACCGCCACATCTTCGAAGGGATGTACGGGGCCGACCCCGACGTTTTTACGTTGGGACCGCCGCTTCACCGGCGGGAGAAGACGATGCTCTTCGTGGGGCAGCTCATTCCTCGAAAGAACATCGATCGGCTGAACCGGGCTTTTCGGAGATTCCGGCGCGACCATCCGGATTGGACCCTTCGAGTCGTGGGAGAGGGAGAAAAATCAATTCCTGAAGAGGAGCCCGGAATCGAAGTTGAAGGATTTCTGCAGCCGGAAGATGTTGCTCAGAGAATGCGTGAGAGTCGATTTTTGCTTCTCCCCAGCCGAGAGGACCACTGGGGCCTGGTGGTGCACGAGGCCGCGCTGAGCGGGTGCGGCCTAATTGTAAGCGAGAATGTGGGGGCGGCCCCAGACCTCGTGACCGCAGAAAACGGATTTGTGCATCAAGTGGGTTCGGTGCAGTCCCTAAAAGATGCGATGCGGGCCGGAGCGAGCAAGAGCCGTGACTGGCTCGCAAATGCCTCGGACACGAGCAGACAGCTCGCAACGAACTTCGGGCCAGACGTTTGGGCCCGCACCTTCGAAGAAATCGTCCACAAATACGGACGCTGATTAAAGAACGAGGCCTACTACACTCCGTGTCTCAAGATCTGCCTGGGCCGTGATTTCTCCTATCGGCTACATTTTGATTCCTCTCGGGCTGGTCCTGTTTCTGCGTGGTCGGAGATCACTGCTGTGGGTGACGGTGGCGTCGATCCCAATTACGGTGATTGCGATCGTCGACATCGGAGTCACGATGATCAACGGGTTCCAGTTCTTCGGGTCTCTATTTATAGCGCGTTGTGTAATCGATGGGCTCTGGACGAAAAGTCTACATTTTCGGTCCTCCTCGTCGAAGGTGGCGGGTCTCATCTTCATAGCGGTGTGTTTCTTCTCGATAGCCATGGCAGCGGTAAGGTCGGGGTCGGTCCAGGTCCTTGCTCAAGGAGGGAAGTGGAGTGAGGTGTATGCCAACTTAGAGACACTTCGATTATCGGTCCAAAACTTTACCCAGGTAATTTTTCCCCTTTGGGGATTCCTTCTGTATCTCTTTCTGGCAAGAGAAATGAAGTCGGTTTCAGATCTAAAAACGGCCCTCAACATTCTGGTATGGGCGGCTGTGGTGCTGGGAGCCTCCTCGGTACTGGGAGGAGTCCTGTTTACAATTGGTCAGGGTGGGTTGTATAGAGACTTGTTGAGCCTCTTTTCAGTGGGTCCAGTCAATATTAAAGCACCAGGTGTCGGTACCTTTGGGCAATTTTTTCGGTCATACACGTTGGCAGGAGAGCCCGGAGATACGTCTCTGTATTACTTGACAGGACTCGGAGCTCTGGTGGGAGTAACACTAATGAGTGCCTCCAACACCGGGAAAATCATTCCGCATACGCGGGTCAAGTTGGCCTTTATTGTGTTTTCTTTGATCATAAACGGGTCTACGGCCGGATATTTTGGCATGTTCCTATTTGTAATGTGGCTTCTACTTGCTCCAATTTTTGTCTCCGGCAGGTATTCAGCTTCTTTTCGTCCAGTCGTCAAGTTGTTGCTGGGAGGCGGAGTACTCCTGGTGGTTGCGGGGGCCACCCTGGAAATTGGAGGCGTATCGTTTATCGAGTGGGTCCAGCAGTACCACGTCGCCAAGTTTCAAGGAGAGGCAGGATCGGGCCAGATACGTCGTACAGTTATGCTACACGGACTGGATATTTTCCTGAAAAACCCGATCCTTGGGGTTGGGTACGGGAGTAGTTTGTCTCTATCATTCGGAGCGTTCTTGATATCAAATTTGGGTATTGTCGGAACCAGCTTGTTTTTTATATTCGTATTTCTTTCGTTTCGCAATGCATCGTATGTTGCGAGGAGTTCCGGTCAAGAAATTGGGGTAATCGCTTTTTCGATTGTCTTGATTCTTCCGCCGTTTATGGGCGTTCTACTTACGGGGATGGGGGCCTTCGCCCTGAACCTGGGCATCACGTGGCTCCTGCTGGCAATGGCGGACGCTACGTATCAGGTTTTTAAGACCAGGCCCACCTTTGCGTAAGAATATATCCAAGTGTCTGCCTTGAATGAAGCTGCTGTTTGTCACGCCGTTTTACAAGCCGGCCTACGTGTATGGGGGCCCCACCCGCAGCATTCCAGGGCTGTGTGAGGGGCTCGCAGAACGAGACCATACCGTTGAGGTGTTTACCACCAATGCGAATGGGGAGGTCTCTCTGGATGTTAAGACCGGTCGGCCTGTCCAAAAAGATGGTGTGCGAGTCACGCATTTCTCCCACTCGAAGGTTGCAGGCCGCTTCTTCTATTCCTCCGCCCTCCGCAAGGCGTGCTACGACCGAGTTGATGAGTTCGACGCTGTGTACATTTACGGCATTTGGAACTACCCGGCAATTGCTGCAGGTGCTGCGTGTCGGCAAGGGAATGTGCGGTATATCGTCTCACCGCGTACGGGGCTCATGCAGTGGCCCCTCAAACAAGGATGGCTCCAGAAGAGGATTTATTTATGGCTCTTCGGGTGGAGGTACCTAAATGGGGCGTGGGCATTGCACTACACCACGGGGGTGGAGCAGAGGCAATCGGAGCAAGCCGGGGTGAGTCCCCCCGGATTTGTGGTTCCCAATCCCATTGATCTTTCAGAATTTGAATCTTTGCCCCCATCGGGCCGATTCCGAAACCAGCTCGGCCTCACGTCTGAATCTCCTGTGCTCTTGTTTCTGGGGCGCCTCGAGCCGCGAAAAGGAATAGACCTGTCGCTGCGAGCCTTTGCTCGCGTCCGAGATAGAGTGCCCGAGGCCCAATTTGTCATTGCCGGCTCGGGGGATGACCAGTACGTCCAAAAACTGCGAGCCCTTACCGAAGAGCTGTCAATTTCTGATGCCGTGTTCTTTACGGGCTACGTGGACGCAACTGCGCGGCTGAAGGCGTTGGTCGACGCGAATGCATTTGTGTTGACATCCCATACGGAAAACTTTGCGATGGCTGCGGTTGAAGCCATGGCTACAGGAACTCCGGTCGTCCTTTCGGAAGAAGTCGGAGTTGCCGAAAGCGCTGAAAAAGCAGGGGCGGGGATCAAAGTCCCTCTCCAGGCGGATCGGATCGTGAATGAGTTGAGTAAAGTTCTCGGGTCTTCGTCTCTACAAGAAGAGATGGGCCGAAAGGGGCGTGCTCACGTCCGACGCGTCTATGGCCGAAAGGCCGTTGCGGGACAAATGATCGATGCAATAAAAAATCACCAAAGTGCGACGAGCTCTTAAACCCGCATCCAGCCACCGAGTCATAATTCCTTTCTGTGATTCGCAGCGTGTCTCTTAAGAAAATTGTTCGATCAGTAGTACCGCCCGTACTGGCCCAATCGGGCCGGAAGTGGGCCGTAATGGCACGGTACTGGCGGGCTCTCCGGAATGCGCGGTTGGGCTATCAGGAGCACGCAGGGACATACCCGAACCCACTCCTTTTCGTTGCAGGACTCCCTAAAAGCGGCACGAGCTGGTTGGAGAGCATGCTGTCCAGCTACCCTGGCTACCAGCATGTCACGATTCCGGAAGCGGTCGAGTACGAGCTTCGCACTGGAGGAAGTCACGACTTCGAATTGCCGACGGACCTTGTTGACCGATTCCGAGAGGCCCTCGTTGTTTCCAAGCTGCACGTCCACGGCTCTTCACACAATGCACGCCTCCTCCACGAGGCCGAAGTTCCATATGTCGTGCTCTACCGCGACCTGCGCGACATTGCTGTGAGCCATTACTTCTACGTTCGGCGGACGCCTTGGCACCCAGAGTGTGAGGACTACGTGGACCTAGATGTTGAGGAGGGACTCCTTCACTTCGGCCGGACTCTCTTGCCCGACTTCGTGGACTGGATGCGTTCGTGGCGCGAGAACCGGGATTCAGACCAGAGCATTGAACTTCGGTACGAAGACTTGCTGGCCAATACGGTCGAAGAGTTTCGGCGAGTGGCGGACCACTTTGGCCTTGACGCATCGCCTCCGACGGTTGACCGGATTGTGGCCGAGCACCGCTTTGAGGCCATGAGCAACGGGCGCTCACGGGGCGAACAGGATGAAGGAAGCTTTGTCCGAAAAGGCGTGGCGGGAGACTGGCAGAACCACTTCACGAGCCAGGTAAAGGACCTATTCAAAAGGCACGCCGGACAGGTGCTCATCGACTTCGGATACGAGGCTGATGCAAACTGGTAGTCCAATTCTGTCTGAGGCTTAACCGGGGTGACGCGGTCGGGAGAGCCAGTGTGCGAAGCTTCACCGCGTCCCTTATCCGTCAACAATGACGATTCTCGTATATCGAACAATAACTACAACCCATGCAGAACGACACCTCTCCACATACCAACGACCATCGAGACGGACAGTCTAACAGTTATCTGTCACCCGATCCCGACGAGCGGTTGGCGGCACCACCGCTGTATCAGGGGGATGCCGATACCGATAACACCGTCGTCGTCTGCGGGGCGGGCGGCTTCATCGGCGGCCACCTTGTGGCGGACCTGCTGCGGCAGGGCTACGATCAGGTGCGCGCCGTCGACATCAAGTCCCCGAACCGGTGGTTTCAGAAGTTTCCGCAGGCGGACAACCGCTCGCTCGACCTGCGGGAAAAAGACAACTGCTACGCCGCGCTTGCAGACGCAGATCAAGTGTACAACCTCGCCGCCGACATGGGCGGGATGGGCTTCATCGAGAACAACAAGGCCCTCTGCATGCTGAGCGTGCGGATCAATACGCACCTGCTCATGGCCGCCCGGGACATGGACGTGGATCGGTACTTCTATTCGTCGAGCGCCTGCGTCTACAACGCCGAAAAGCAGGATACGCCCGACGTGGAACCTCTCTCTGAAGAGGATGCATATCCGGCCTTGCCCGAAGACGGCTACGGGTGGGAGAAGCTTTTCAGCGAGCGAATGTGTCGGCACTTCCGCGAAGATTTCGGTCTCACAACCCGCGTGGCCCGCTACCATAATGTCTACGGCCCGTTTGGGACTTACGATGGGGGGCGGGAGAAGGCCCCGGCGGCGCTGACCCGGAAGGTGATTGAGGCGGAGATGTCTGGTGACCATGAGATCGTCATCTGGGGCAACGGCGAGCAAACGCGGAGCTTTCAGTATATCGACGACTGTGTGAAGGGCACACAGATGATCATGCACTCCGACATCGAGTACCCGATCAATCTCGGGACCAGTGAACTTGTGACGATCAATGAACTGGTCGACACGGTGGCCGACATTGCGGGCATTGAGCTCGAGCGTGAATACGACCTTACGAAGCCGCAGGGCGTAGACGGGCGCAATAGTGACAATACGAAGATTCAGGGGGAGCTTGGCTGGGAGCCCTCCATTCCGCTACGCGAAGGAATTGAGGTCACCTACGAGTGGATTAAGGATCAGATGCTGGAGCACCGTGCACAGGAAGAGCGGTCTGTGTTTGCGCTTCCGTAGGTCAAACACAGGTTGACTGACGAGAGCCATTCTGACCAGCTTATGGAATCAACGTCTGTACAGTGGCCTACATTTCTTGGGATTGGTGTGCCGAAGGCGGGATCGAGCTGGCTGTACGAAGTGCTTGACAGTCATCCTAACATCTGGGTCCCCGAAGAACGAGAAGTACACTTCTTCGATCGGTACTACCAAAAACGTGGTTTGACGTGGTATCAAAAAATTTTTCCGAGTGACGAAAAGTCTAAGTACAAAGCCATTGGAGAGGTCACCCCGCAATATATCTACTGTGAGCCTGAAAAGATAGATAAAATAAAATCGTCCGTGCCGTCAATTAAGAAGTTTATCATCATCCTTCGAAATCCGGTTGATGCGCTCTATTCGGGGTATTGGTTCTCCAAGCGGGTTGATAACTTCGATCTTACCTTTCGGGAGTTCTTGGAGCAGCGTTCGTATGCGGTCAAACACGCCCACTATGCACGCCATCTCAAGCGATGGCTGGAGTTCTTCGACCGAGATCAGTTCCTTGTGTTAACCACGGAAGCGGACCTCAGTGCCGTAGAGCAGGCTCGGGAGAAGATTGCTAGATTTCTTGACGTCGATCCAGAACTCTTTCCAGAAGAGGCAGGCAAGTCGAAAGAGAACTCCCGCCACCTGCCGCGCTTTCATGCCGCGTATGCCTGGGCTATTGATCTCAACAGGAGATTAAAGCAATCCAATATCTACTGGCCAGCACGGGTTGCCGAAGCGCTGGACGTCAAGCATTGGTTTGGCAAGCAGGAGGTAGAGGAAGAGATGGATCCGAACCTCAGAGAAGAGCTGGAAGACCGGTACGCGGAGGATGTTTGCAAACTAGAGCAAATGCTCGGGCGAGAGTTTCCAGAGTGGGACTTGACCTCACCCGCAGCGTCCTGACCCTGCCCCCCAGAGGCTGGTTCCGTGTCCGTTTTCGGTTTCCCTACGCTTCCGTCCTCTCGTTTTCAAATCTATCCTGTATGCCCCAGAAACGCCTCGCGCTGGTCTGCAAGCACTTTTACCCCGAAATGGTGTCGACGGGGATGCACATGACGGAGATCGCTCGGCGCCTCCAGGAGAAAGGATGGCAGATTACCGTCTACTGCGACCAGCCGGAGTACGTGGTCGAGGAGGGGGAAGAAAAAGTCCCGCCTGAATTGCTTCACGAGGGCATCCGGATCAAGCGGGTGCCGGTGCTGGGGGCGCACCGGGACGGCATGGTGCGTCGTGGCATTCGCGGAATGACCTACCTGCTCTCCACGATTCGCGCCCTCGCTCGCGACCGCGACCAGTTCGACGGCCTGCTCGCCACGACGAACCCCCCGTTTGCCGGACTGGCGGGCTGGTACATGTCGATGGTGCACGGGATGCCCTACGTGCAGCTCGTGTACGACGTATATCCCGACATTGCGGAAGAGCTTGGGGTTGTAGAGTCGGGCTCCTTGCTCGGTCGAGGATGGGAACAGGTGTCGCAGCTCATGCTGAACCGGGCGGCCGGGACCATCGTCATTGGTCGCGATATGGCCGAGCTCGTTCGGCAAAAGCTCCGGCGCGAGAACTGGGGTACGATGCACCTCATCCCCAACTGGTCAGACGAGCGGACCGTGGAGCCGGTGCCCCGGGACGAAAATCCCTTTCGGGAGGAGCACGACGTGGGCGATCGCATTCTCGTCCAGTACTCCGGCCGGATGGGCACGACCCACAACCTGGAGCCCCTCATCGAGGCGGCGGAACGGCTGCAAGACGTCCCAGTCCTCTTTCAGTTCAATGGGGAGGGGGCGAAGAAGGAAAAGCTCCAGCGCATGGCCGCCGACCGCGACCTGGACAACGTGCTGTTTCTACCGTACCAGCCCCTCGATGACCTCGATACGGTCCTTTCGGCCGCCGACCTAGCCGTAGTCTGCCTCGAAGGGCGGTTTACCGGCATGTCGGTGCCGAGCAAGACCTACGGCATCATGGCAGCGGGGACCCCGATGCTCGGGTTCGTTGAGTCCAACAGCGAGGTGGGGAGCACCATCCAGAAGCATGAATGTGGCCTCGTCGCAGAGGATCCAACGGGGGCCGAGGTTGCAGACATGCTACGAAAGCTCATTGCCGGCCGAGATTGCTTGGCGGCGATGGGCGAACGAGGAAGGGAGGCATTTGAAGAACACTACACACTCTCGCATGCGGCTGAACGTTACAATATCGTATTGCAGAGGTATATTTACGGGATGATATAATGTAAATGATATTCGTTTCACGTAAAGTAAAAACATTTATATGAAAAAACGGATAGTAAGTATAGTAGGAAATTTAGAAAGACATGGAACCCAGAGGGCGGCCTATAGGTACTCATCCATATATGATGAATACTATAATAGTTCGTCTCTGCTCGCTCTACATGGAGGAGGTGAATTTGAGGAGTTAGTAAAAAAATCCAATGTAAATCTTTTCGTAGGAGGAAGTAAAAGTATAGAAAAAAAACGAGCCATAGAACGAGTTGCAAAATGGGAGCCCAATATAATACATATTCACAGAGAAGGTAGTGGTGGACAAGGAATACTGCAGGTGGCTAGGCAAATATGCAGCCATGTTGGTAAAAAGTTACCTACTGTAGAGACGAATCACTTTGCGCGTGTTGATCAATCGCAAAATAGAAATTTCATAGATCTTCATTTTTTGCATACCAAGTGGTGCTTATGGAAGTGGAAGAGATGGGGAAAAAATCTTAATCCGAATCCTGTTGGAACGGTGCTACCACTTCCAGTAGACGAAAAAACGTTTTATCCTTCTTGTGATGATAAGGTAAAAAAGTTTAGGAGTAGGATAGGTGTTGGCGAAAAAAACTTTTTGTATACAAGAGTAGGAAGCAGTAGTAATCCGAAATGGGGTAAGTGCACTATCAAGTCCTTTAAAAAAGTAAACGATAAATACAGAAAAACACGTCTGCTTCTGGTTAATCCTCCAAGTAAGATTAAAAAAGAAGTACAAAAATTGCCTAAAAAGACGAAAAATTGCGTGACTACTATGGGGAAAATAAGTTCAGATGAAAAACTGAGAAAAGTATATACTTCTGCACAGACATTTGTTCACGCTTCGAGTATAGGAGAGAGTTTCGGAATGGTATTAGCTGAATCTATGCTATGTGGAACACCAGTTGTTACGCTAAACACACCGTTAAAAGACAATAGCCAAGTAGAAGTAGTTAACCACAAAGAGGGTGGACTAGTAGCAGCTAATAAAAGTAGCTTTAGTAAGGCCATGAAAACGATATACAAAGACAAAAATAGACTTAAAAAAATTTCCCGTAAAGCGAAAAAAAGAGCAGACAAAAAATATTCAGAAAAAGAGGTGAAAAAAGAACTAGTAAGTAAAATAAATATGCTGACAAAAAAAGCCCCAAAAAAAATAACAAAAAAGAGCATATGTGATGATAGCGAAAAGTTAGAAGTGCTGAATAGATGGGTAGAAAGAAAAATTGGGAAGACTGTTGGGAATGTAGGAATTGCTAGGCGTGTAGCAATGCAAATACTGCATTCACCTATATCATATAATGCTATAAAATACTTGCGATAACAGACAAATGAATACTCAAAACAAAGAAAAGACAACTTACATTGCTGGCCACCGTGGCATGGTAGGCCAAGCGATTTGGCAGCACCTTGATGATGTTGGGTACGAAAATCTTGTGGGCCGGACCTCCGATGCACTCGATCTCCGTGACCCGCATGCTACCCAAGACTTTTTCGAGGCCAAACAGCCCGACTTCGTCGTTCTGGCGGCGGCCCGCGTGGGCGGCATCCTGGCCAACGACCGCTATCCGGCCGACTTCATCGGCGACAACCTCGCCATCCAGCAGAGCGTGATCAATGCGGCCCACGAAACGGGCGTCGAGCGACTGATTTTTCTGGGCTCGACCTGCATCTACCCGAAGCACGCGCCTCAGCCGATGTCGGAGGACAGCCTCCTGACCGGCCCGCTGGAGCCGACGAACCAGTGGTACGCCGTCGCCAAGATCGCCGGACACAAGCTGTGCGAGGCTATGCACCGCCAGCACGGCGACGACATGCTCACCCTTATGCCGACTAACCTCTACGGACCGGGCGACGACTTTGACCTGGAGACGAGTCACGTCCTGCCGGCCCTCTTGCGCAAGGCCCATGAGGCGAAGAGCGCGGCGCCGGACGGCTCGGATGCGTCGGTGACGCTCTGGGGGTCCGGTGAACCGAGGCGCGAGTTTCTGTACGTCGACGACCTAGCCGACGCGGTGCGGTTCGTTCTGGAAACGCCGGAAGACGAGATTCGCGAGGTCGCCCCGGAGGGCATGCTGAACGTGGGCGTGGGGGAGGACCTGTCGATCAACGACCTGATGGCGCTCATTCAGGAGGTGGTCGGCCACGACGGCCCCATCGAGCACGACCGTTCGAAACCGGACGGCACGCCGCGCAAGCTGGTCGACACGAGTCGGATGGAGGAACTCGGATGGTCGGCCGATACGTCGTTGCGGGAGGGCATCGAGAAGACGTACGAGTGGTTCAAAGAGCGTGTCACGTCGAACGTGGAACGTTGAACGACATGCGTTGCACGTGCCACGTTGCACGTTGAACGTTTTCTGTTGCAGGTCCCACGCGTTTTCGTCATGGCGGAGCGGTTCGAGGATTTGCGTGCGTGGAAGACGGCTCGGATGCTGACGAACCGCGTGTATGCGCTGACCAGAACTGAGGGCTTCGAAAACGATTGGGCCCTCAAAGATCAGATCCGCCGGGCGGCGATCAGCGTCATGTCCAATATAGCAGAGGGGTTCGAAAGCCGGACTCGCTCGCTTATCGTTGATTTTCTCGGAAAGTCAAAGGCGTCGGCTGGGGAGGTCCGGTCTCAGCTCGTCATTGCGCGGGTCCAAGAGTATTTGAAGGAAGGCGAGTTTGAAGAGGTGCATGACCTTGCCGACAAGGTTTCGCGCCAGCTGCACAACTTCATTCAATATCTTGAGCAAAGCAACAAACCCGACGACGTCCGCGAAGTCCCACAAAAATACGTCACCGACTGAGTGTTGCACGTTCGACGTTTAACGTTCGACGCATCTCATTCGACGTTCGAGGCTCCACCTTCGACGCCCCACGTTATACGTTCAACGTTCCACGTTTCACGCATATGTCAACCGATAAAGAAGTCACGAGCAAAATTCCTGAGCACCGTGACGGCGATGGAAGACCGGTGGCTTTTATCACCGGTGTGACCGGACAGGACGGTTCGTATCTCTCTGAATTCCTGCTCGACAAAGGCTACGAGGTACACGGCCTTAAGCGCCGGTCGAGCCAGTTCAACACGGGGCGCATCGATCACCTCTACGAGGATCCCCACGAAGAGGACGTTCGGTTCTTCCTCCACTACGGAGACCTGACGGACTCGTCGAACTTGATTCGACTCGTCCAGGAAATTGAGCCGGACGAGATTTACAATCTCGCGGCGCAGAGCCACGTCCAGGTCTCCTTCGACACCCCTGAGTACACGGCGGACGTCGACGCGCTCGGGACGCTGCGCCTCCTGGAGGCGATCCGGATTCTGGACCTGGCCGATCAGACCCGCTTCTACCAGGCCTCCACCTCGGAGCTGTACGGGAAGGTGCAGGAGGTGCCCCAGACGGAAGAGACGCCCTTTTACCCGCGGAGTCCGTACGCGGCGGCCAAGCTCTACGCCTACTGGATCACCGTCAACTATCGGGAGGCCTACGGCATTCATACGTCGAACGGGGTGCTCTTCAATCACGAGAGCCCGCGCCGGGGCGAGACCTTCGTCACCCGTAAGATTACGCGGGCGGCGGCTCGAATCAAGGTGGGCCTGCAGGAGAAGACCTATCTCGGCAATCTCGACGCGGAGCGTGACTGGGGCCACGCTCGCGACTACGTAGAGGGCATGTGGCAGATGCTTCAGCAGCCGACCCCGGACGACTACGTGCTCGCCACCGGCCGCACAACGACGGTCCGCCGCTTCTGCGAGATGGCGTTTTCCGCGGCCGGGATTGAGCTGGTGTGGGAGGGAGAAGACGAGGATGAGAAGGGATACGACGCCAACACAGGACAGTGTGTTGTCGAGGTCGATCCGCGCTACTATCGGCCCACGGAGGTGCACCAGCTTCTGGGTGACGCCGAGAAGGCGCGGGAGGAGCTCGGGTGGGCCCCGTCCACCTCCTTGGAGCAGATGGCGGAGGAGATGGTCAACCATGATCTGGAAGAAGCCCGCGAGGAGAGGGTTGTCGAAAATCACCGAGAAGTGTAGCTCATCCTGCCGGATCTCCCCCTGAACAAAGAAGGCCATCCGGGGAAAGAACACTTTCTTGGGAGGCTACCAGCGGTTCCGCGTCCGGAGAATTGGAGAACGAGTTTTCGGCAGCCGAGGGGCAGGCAGAAAGGGATAACCAGAAGGAATTCCTCCTCTGAGGGGTAGCGCAGGAACAGGTCCAGGGACTGTAAATCCTGACCCCTTCGGATCAGCGTGCTCGTCTTGTACAGTCTCTTTGTGTATTCTCAAAATGAGAAAAAATACTTTCCGGCAAAAAATTAATAATTTAATTTAGAGTGTTTATGTCTATAAGGGTAAATTTATAGGCACATGTATTTTGTTTGAAGATACAACTCTCTTTTTTTGTAGGCTTTTCTTGGTTAAAATTAACTATTGATGCCAATCTTAGAAACAGTATCTACGCGTACCCCAACGACCGATTCACCGCGAACAAGATCTCTTTCCCAGCCGGATCTAGGGAGAGACGTCGAAGAAGGTCCGGTTTTAGTCTCGGTCCCACTTCCTCCGGACCGGGTAATTCGGACGCGAAAAGTCTGGTCGAAGCTGCTCCATGCGGCCGCCCTCCCGTTGATTGTGGGCCTCTCCATTTGGGCGCTTGAAGGACAGTTCTCCTTAGGACTGTTTCAGCGCGCATGGCCGGTCATGGCCCTGCTGGCCGTGGCGTACCTGACGGCCTGGCGCCTGAGCTCCTCCTTCGAGCGGTTTCCTTTTCTCAATCAGTTTGAAGGCGCGCTAGTGAGCGTCGGCACCACGCTGGTGCCGGTCGGGCTCGTTCTGGCGACGATGCCCTACTCGCCCATCAACACCCTGGCCCTCGTCGCGACGGGCGGTAGCATCGCGTGGTATCTTGCCGACAAGTCTCTGCACCGGTACCGAATGTCTCAGCTCGTTGTATTGCCCGGCGGGGTGACGAGTCGGCTGCTGGCCATCCCGGAGGTGTCCAATACAACACGAGAGCAGCTCCTGTCAGGCACGCTCGACGGCATTGTCACGGACCTCCACACGTCCTTGTCGGAGTATAAAGAGTTGCTGGCGGACTACAGCATGAAGGGACTCCCCACGTACCACGCCGGGTATCTCTACGAGCTTCTTACGGCCCGCGTCCTACTGGGGGCGTCGGGCAAGCGGAGCGTCGACGTGCGCCAGCGACGGTACTACCCATACGTTAAGCGGGGGATGGAGCTGCTCATTGTCCTGGGTACGCTCCCCCTCACGGGCACCGTCGCGGCGCTGGCGGCCCTCGCAATCCGGCTGGAGTCGAAAGGCCCCCTCCTGTTCTGGCAGGAACGCATCGGCCGCAACGGCGAGCGGTTTCAGATGGTGAAGTTTCGGAGCATGTACGCCGGCAATGAGGGGGAGGACGACGATATCTTTGCGGAGGAGGGAGACGATCGGGTGACGACCGTGGGGCGCATCATCCGGAAGCTCCGCATCGACGAGCTGCCCCAGTTCTGGAACGTGCTGAAGGGGGAAATGAGTCTGATTGGCCCTCGGCCCGAACAGGTGGGCCTCGCAGAGGACTTTTCCGAAGAAATTTCCCTCTACGAGTACCGCCATCTGGTGCGACCCGGCATCACGGGATGGGCGCAGGTACTCCACGGATACGCCGCCGATGAAGACGAAACCCGACGGAAGTTGGAGCACGACCTCTACTACGTAAAGCACCAGTCGGTGACCCTGGACCTTCTGATTGTCTACTTGACGGTAAAAACGATTCTGACGGGATTTGGCGCCCGGTAGTCCGGTTGGGCGCCCGGGCCAGGGGCCCCTCCGGCGGTACGCATTCCCGCCCTCCATTCACCTCCTCCCGATTCTATTCAAAACCCCTTTCGTTCATGACCATCCTTGTGACTGGCGGGGCCGGATTTATTGGCTCGCACGTAGCCGATGCCCTCCTTGACGACGGCCACGACGTGCACGTGTTGGACAACCTGTCGACGGGACGCCGGTGGAAAGTGCCCGCGGCGGCGTCCTTCTTTGAGCACGACATTCGCTCGGACGCCGCGTCGGAGCTTGTGGCCGAGCACGAATACGACGTGCTCGTTCACCACGCCGCACAGATGGACGTGCGCAAATCCGTCGAGGACCCCCGGTTCGATGCCGAGGTGAACCTTGGGGGCCTGCTGAACGTGATGGAGGCCGGGGTCGAGAACGGATTGGAAAAAGTCATTTTTGCCTCGACCGGCGGGGCGATTTACGGGGAGCCCGAGCAGGTCCCGCAGACCCTCGATCACCCCCTTCGGCCGGTGTCGCCGTACGGCGTGGCCAAGCTGGCGGGGGAGAAGTACCTCCATTTCTACCGCGAGCAATACGACGTGGAGACGGTCTCGCTCCGGTACGCCAATGTGTACGGCCCGCGGCAAAACCCGCACGGGGAGGCCGGTGTCGTGGCGATTTTTGCAAATGAGATGCTGACGGGCGGCCAGCCGGTGATTTACGGGGACGGGGAGCAAACGCGCGACTATGTGTTTGTGCGCGACGTGGTACGGGCCAACCGGGCGGCCCTTGCCTACGAGGGGAGCGGCGTGTTTAACGTAGGAACGGGGCGGGAAACGAGCGTCAATGAGCTGTTCCGCATTCTGCGGGCGGCGACGGAATGCGACGTCAAAGAACGACATGGGCCGGCCAAGCCCGGCGAGCAACAGCGCAGCGTCCTCGGCCACGAGCACACGACGGACGAGCTGGGCTGGGCACCGCGGGTGGACCTGGACGACGGGCTGCAGCGGACCGTCGACTGGTTCGATGCCCGGCAGACGGCCGAGACACGCTAATCCGCTGCGGTCCGCGACGAGAGGAGCGGTCGGCCGACGGGCTACAGGGCCCCGTCCCATATGAGGGCGAACGCCCCTCCGACGCGCTCCCGGTACAGCTCGCCGGTGTCGAGGGCCGCGGACACGCGAAACCGCAGGTTGTATTGGGGCGAGAGGGGGCCGCGGACGTCCACCCGAAACGACCACTGATCCCGCCGGTCCGTGCGTTCGTCGCCCCGACGCGTGCAGTCGGCACTCTGGCACACGCCCTGTGCGCCGTAATTGCGGCTGTAGGTGCTCAGGAGGGTGTAGGAGAGCCCCGCCCCGAGGTGGCCTTCGAGGCCCACGTGCTGGGCCACCACAATGTTGTTGCCGATGCCGGGGATGGCGTCGTCGAAGCCCGGGGTGAGGCGGGCGGGCGTGAGGAGGGGCGTGCCCAGCGTCTGCCCCTGGTAGGTCCACCCGCCGTGGTAGAGGGAGTGGTTGTAGTAGGTATCCGCCCCCCGCTCCTGGCCTTCGCTGAACTTCGCGTTGTGCCGCGTCATCCGCAGGTGCTCCCAGAGAATCCCGGTCACGAGGGCCTCCGAGGCATCTCGTCGCAGGCTGACGCCCCAGAGGCCGTCCCAGGGATTTCGAAATCGAAAGCTCGCCGTGTCCTCGTGGTAAAATTGCCGGTAGGCCCGGCCGCGCAGCCCGCCGAGGGTCACGCTCAGGCTCACGTCGTACATGGCCAGGTGGTTGGCCCCGACGGCGTTGGTCGAGGAGTCGAAGCTCCCCCGGGCAAGCACGTCGCCGCCGAACGCCACGTTGACCCCCTGCCCGAACGAGGCGTCCCGGGGCCCGTCGAGGGGGCTCGTGCCTCCCCACTGCGCGTGGTGGGCCATGCCCACGTACCCGTTGACCGGAAACTCCGGGGGCAGGAGGCGGAAGTACAGGTACTTTTCGTGGACAAGGGCGTCCTCCACGAAGCGGTCCGATTCAAGTTGGCCGTACGCGAAGTAGCCCTTCACCCCCAGCCCGTCGTGGGTGCCCGGCACCGTCACGTAGCCGTTCGACGAGAGACTCACGCGGGGAAGCGGGGACGTATTCCGGCTCCGCGTCACCGAGCCGAGGGAGAGGCTGGAGTCGACGCGGCCGATGCTCTGCTCCTTCCGCCCCACGGTGAGCCGGAGCTTCCAGTACTGGAGCCGGCCGTAGAGCTCATGGAGCGTGGCGGTGCTGTGCTGGGACGCCCGTCCGAGCAGCTCGGCGCCGAAGGCGTAGTCGAGCCCGGAGGGCTCGGTGAAGGGGCGGTGGAGCCCCGCCCGCACGCCCACGTTGGCGGAGGTCGGGTCGACGGTGCCGTGCTGGTTGGCGGCCAGCCAGAAGGGGAGGGATCCCCCGCTGCCGCCGGCCCCGTACAGTGTGGTGGTCGCCCGGAGAGAATCGGAACGCCCCTGGGCGGAGGCGGGGCGGAGGCTGCCGGCCACCAGCCCGCACACGAGGGCGATCAAGAGAACCACGCGCCCCCCTGCAGAACAGGCCCCCTGCGCGGAGCAGACGCGCCGGTTTCGGGGGCCGGTCGAACGTGGCGCGGTGGACGGACGGACGAGTCGAAACAGGGCCAAGCGGAGGAACGGCATTGCGAGGCGACAGATGATCGGACGTTCGGGAGCACGCGGTCGGGGGCGTACGGATCAGGCGGCGGACGGATCGGGCGTCACCCAGTCGGCGGGCACCTCCACCTTCACGGCCTGCCGAATGGCGTCGACGCGGACCAGCAGGTAGGTTTTGCCGCGGTGCTCCTGCACCTCGCCCGTGAGGCCCTGGAGGGGCCCGTCGGTGATCGTGACGGTCTCGCCCACGGGCGGGCGCAGGTCGGCCACCGAGAGGCGGTCGGGGGCGTTCTGGGTCGTCTTCAGCTGTTCGATTGTTTCGGGGCGGAGGCGGGCCGGCTCGCCGTTGAAGTGCACGCACCGCACGATGCCGTTCGTCTTGAGGGTGCGCAGGCGATCCTTTTCGTCGACCCGCGCAAAGAGGTAGTTCCGAAAGAGCGGCACGGTCACCTCTTTCTTGCGGTCGGACCACTGCCGGATCTCGGTCTTCTTGGGCACGAGGACCTCGATCGCGTGCCGCTGCAGGCGTGTTTCGCATTTCTTTTCGGCGCGGGCCCGGGTGTAAAAGACGCGCCACGTGGGGGCGGAGGACGACATGGGGAGAGGGGGGACTCAGAGAGGAAGTCACCGAGAGGCCGAGGCACCGGGACAAGAAGGGCAAGGGCCCGGCGCCGGGAGAACACAGGAAAAACAGGAGAGGACAACGACAAGCGCCGGGGGGAGTTCACGCCGGCCCGGCCCGAGATACACAGACGGGAGGGGCGGCGCGTTCAGGAGGCCCCCGGGGCGGCCGACGCGGAGGCGTCGGGAGGAGCGTCGGGGCGGTCGACGCCCGTAATGTCGACCCGGGCCCCGCCGGTTGCGCTCGCCCCGAGCGCCAGCGACCAGCCGTGGGCCTCGGCAATCTCGCGGACGATCCCCAGGCCAAAGCCCGTGCCGTCCTCGCGGGTGGTGTAGCCGACGCTGAGCAGGGCGTCCGGGGACGCGTCGGGAAAGCCGGGGCCGTCGTCGGCCACGTAGAAGCCGTCCGTCCGGTCGCCGACGGTAACGGTGCCCGCGGGGCGGCCGTGCACGATGGCGTTGTAGAAGAGGTTTTCGAGGAGCTGGTGCAGGCGGGAGCGGTCGGCGTAGATCGTGCCGTCGGCCTGCAGGGCGAGGGTGGCGTCCTGGGTGTCGACGGTCTCCCAGGCGTCGGTGGCCACGGCGTCCAGGGCGACGGGCTCGGGGTCGGTGATCTCGGCCCCGTCGGCGGCCAGCGTGAGCAGGTCGTCGATGAGCGTCTCCATGCGCTCGAGGGCGCGCCGCACCCGGGGCAGGGACATGCCCAGCGGGCCGTCGGGGGCGTCGGGCAGGGCGTCCTGCACAATGGAGAGGTGGCCGACGGCGACGTTGAGCGGGTTGCGGAGGTCGTGGGACACGACCGAGGCAAACTTTTCGAGCTGGGCGTTTTTGCGTTTGAGGCGCTGGCGCTGCCGCTCCCGTTCGGTGATGTCGGTGAGCACGATGAGGCGGCCCGTTGCGGGCCCCGGGGCGGGCCGGATGGGGGTGCCGCGCACCTCAAAGTACTGGGGGTCGGGGGCCGAGGGCGGACGGTGGCGAATCAACTCGTCCCCGGTCACAAGGAGCGGCTGGTCGGGCCCCGCGTCGCAGAGGCGGTCGAGCAGGGTTGCGTCCGCCACGAGGGCGTCGAGCGAGGCCCCGATGCCGTCGCCCGCCAGGCCGAGCAGGTCCTGGGCCGCGGCGTTGGCGTCCACCACGCGCCCCTCCCGGTCCACGATCAGCACCCCGGTCGAGATGCTCTCGAACACCGTGCGCAGGGCGACCGGGCTGAGGTCGGTCAGGCGGTAGCGGGCCAGCGCGACGCACAGGAGCCCGGTCGAGGCGGCCAGGGCGACCGGCGTGTAGTCGGCGGGCATCCACTGGAGCACGTGCGGCACGTTGGCGGCCCAGGGCACGGCGACGGCCCCAAGCAGGGCGGCGCTCTGCGTGCGGTACAGGTCGGGCGCCGTAAGGGCGTAGCGCACCAGCAGCACGGAGCCAAGCAGGAGCAGCGCGTACGTGAACACGACGAAGCCCCAGAAGCCCGCGGCCGGGACGGTGTGGAGGCCGGACGGCACGTCGGCCCCGTACCGGATGGTGGTCCAGTAGCGGTGGTGGAGGGGGTTCGTCCACACGAGGAGCAGCGTCAGGCCCCCGCCCGCCCACAGCCCGCCGAGGACCCAGCGCTCCACGCGGGGCCGCCCGCGGGTGTATTCGAGCGCAAACCAGGCAAACGTGATGGGGGCAGCGACCATGCCGAGGTACGCCCCTTGCAGCCAGCGGAGCTTGGCCGTCGGGGTGTCGGCGAGGACGAGGCCGATGGTGCCGCCGGCCCAGACCACCGAGGCGAGGGCGGTGCCGATGAGGGGGCGGGCGCCGGGGGCGTGCCGGCGACGGGCGGTCCTCCCAGCGGCCCCGAGCCCGAACGCACACGCGAGGCCGAGGGCAAGAAGGTAGCCAACGTCCGTCATGGGGCCAGGCCTGGAGACGCTTCTGTCGAAAAGGCCGCAAAGGGGCGACGCGCTGACGGTCCGGTGCGCCAACGACGAGTCGGAGGACATCGGGGCAGACGACTCTTCCAACTATCCAATAGTATCTGCCGGAAGCAGAAAGGTCAAGGCGCGGCCGTTTGCCCCGGATGGGCGATGAGATCATGCGGCCCCGCGAGGGGTTGCCGTCGGACGTGGAGGCGTGACGAACGGGGGGCAGGAGGAGGACGTCGAGCGTCCGGTGCGCCGCGCTCCATCCCGCGTCCGCACGCCTGCGGCGCGACCCGAGGCCGGCGGCCGAACCCACACGGCTCCGCCGCATACGGATGGTCTGGGTCGCCGCGCCGGCGGCCGGGCACGGAGCATTTGGCACTGGATTCTTCTCCACACACGTCCGACGCGCTATGAGCAGCGACGAGATCGAGAACCTGGGCGGCGGGGCGAGTCCGGAGGGGCGCCGCGGCGGTTCGGCCGGGACCGGCGAGTTTCTGGAGGCCCGGGCCACGGTTCAGTTTGACGACGGAACGGTTCGGGAGCTCCGGATCGAGGTGGCCGCGCACAACTTCCGGCGTGCGCCCGAAGGGGCCCTCGTCGGGGCCCTGCAAGAGGCCCCGGTCGATCTCGACGGGGCCGAGGAGATTGAGGTCCAGATCGGGGGCGAGACCCTCACCCTGCGGCAGACCGGCTGGGAAATTCAGTAGCCGCGTCCGGGCCGCCGCGGGCCGGCGTGTGGGCTCCGGGCGTTGGAGTGTGTAACTGTGTGCGGAGCCGTCGGAGCGGCGGCGGGTGGCGATTCGTCGCGTGAGACCGCCGATCCGCCGACGGCCCGCCAACAAAGGGGCCGTCCGGCCGTGTCGTGGAGGCGACAGAACACACCCCGTCTCCTCCCCCGATCAACCCCGCCCCGACTGCCCATGACGAGTCGTGCTGCGCTCCGTGCCGTCGC
>NCRC01000033.1 GCA_002894685.1 Salinivenus lutea | reverse complement strand
GTCGTGGGCCGCATTCTGTTTGGGGGGTGAGGGAGCCGGTTGTTCAACACGTCGCTGTGTCTTTACTTATGCCGTGTCGCGCCCTGGCGTGCACGTCTCCTCATTGTTCTGTAGTTCAATGATCCCGGTTTATGCCCTGGTATAAGAAGCTGCACTGGCAGATAATCATCGGCCTCATTCTGGGCCTCGTGTACGGCGTGGTGGCCGCCTCGGCCGGATGGGGGGAGTTCACCAGCGACTGGGTGGCACCGTTTGGGACCGTCTTTCTCAACCTCCTCCAACTCATAGCGGTCCCCCTCATCATTTCGTCCCTGATTGTGGGGGTGGCGTCCCTGGGGGACTTGGAGCAATTGTCCCGGATTGGGGGAAAGACCATCGGGATTTATGTGCTGACCACCACCATCGCTCTCGTCATTGGACTGGTGCTGGTCAACACGCTCGAGCCGGGCGCGACCGTCCCGGCGGAGGTTCGCAGCACGCTGGAGCAGACGTACCAGGGCGACATTGAGGAGAGCATGGAGATGGCCAACCAGGCGGAGGACCGGGGGCCCCTGCAGCCGCTTGTGGACATGGTGCCGTCGAACTTCTTCAGTTCGGCCTCCGACAACGGGAATATGCTGCAGGTCGTCTTCGTGGCCATCTTCTTCGGCATCGCCCTGCTCCTGATTCCCCGGGAGGACGCCGAGCCGCTTCTCAGCTTCTTTGACAGCTTGTTCCAGCTGATAATCAAGGCCGTGGAGCTCATCATGCTGATGGCGCCGATCGGGGTGTTTGGGCTCCTGGCGGACGCCATTACGTCCATTGCTGCGGGGACGCCGATGGGGCTGGCCAGCCTGCTCGGGGCCCTTGGGTACTACTGCCTCACGGTCGTGATCGGCCTGGGAATCATGGTCTTTGCCGTGTATCCGCTCTTCATGACGCTCTTCACCTCCATCTCCATTCCGGATTACTTCCGGGCGATTGCCCCGGCCCAGCTGGTGGCCTTCTCCACGTCGTCGAGCGGGGCCACGCTTCCGGTGACCATGGAGGTGTCGGAGAAAAACCTCGGCGTCTCCGAGGAGGTGTCGTCGTTTGCCCTGCCGCTGGGGGCCACGATTAACATGGACGGGACGGCGCTCTATCAGGCCGTCTCGGCCGTCTTCATCGCCCAGGTGCTCGGGATTGCGCTGACCTTTACGCAGCAGCTGAACATCATCCTGATTGCGGTCCTGGCGTCAATTGGAACCGCGGCCGTGCCGAGCGCCGGCATTGTGATGCTCGTCGCCATCCTGGAGTCGATTGGCGTGCCGAGTGCCGGGCTCGCCCTCATCCTCGGCGTGGATCGGCCCCTCGACATGCTCCGCACGACCAACAACGTGACGGGGGATACGATGGTCGCGTCTGTCGTGGCCGCGTCGGAGGGGCAGCTACACTTTCCGACCGACGGCGTGAGCGTGGTGACGGCCGATGTGCAGGGAGTCGCTGCGGGACGAGAGTAGGAGGGGCAGCCGCGGACGACGAAACGATTCGGTCACGCCTTCCTGGCGCCCTGCCAGGCGGGGAAAGTCGGCCGAGCGTCGTTCGTATACGCCTGTCCCGATGCTTACTGCTCCTTGGCAGGCGCCCAGGGTCGACGCTGGAGAGGGGAAATGCCGTCGTTTGCCGGATCGGCCCTGGGGCTGCCACTCTCAATTCCCAGTCGTGCCCATGACGAACGCCCGAAAGCAGCAACTCTTTCAGCTCACCTTTGGCCTCGCGGCCATGCTGTACCTGTGGAGCCTGTACATTTTCTGGGAGGCGCCTGGATGGCTTTCCGGGACGGCCTACTTCTTCGTGGGAATCCTTCCGGCCCTCGTCGGGGTGGTGTGTCTGGCGACCGCCCTCGGCCTCCACATGGACATCCAGGCCGACGAGGACTGATGCTGGGGGCTATTCGACGGACACCTCCGCGTCGATGCCGCTTTCCTCGAGGGTGTTCTCCACCGTCGGGGCCAGGGTGTGGTCGACGGTGCTGGGCATGATCGACGCGACCAGCCAGGCGAAGATGCCTTGTTTCCAGGCCGCCGTCTTTGGGTCCGTAACTTCAATCTCGAGCCCCCGGGACCCGGAGCGACGCACCGAGACCTCCACCCCTTTCGACGCAAAGCCTTTCTCCAGCTGCTTGGCAACCTGATTCCGGACGGCGGACTCGATGTTGGCCCCTCGGGCGCCGGCCGCCATGGCCTGGGCTCCCATCTGTTTCTGAGCGAGCTTCTGGGCGTCGAGGATCGTGACCTTGATCATGAGGGCGGGGCGGGCAGGGAAAAGATTGGAGAGAGTTCTCATTTGTATACGACGACCCGTCCAGGAGCTTCCGGGAAATCGACACGAAATTTTGAGGGGGACGCGACGGTCGGCCTGCGTGAACTAGGAAGGCAGACACGGATTCCATTCTCGCCGCTCCGCTCGCTCTTCCCGTGTCCCCTCCGTGATAATGGCGTCGTTTTCCCCGTCCGTGTCGCCGGTCGACCAACTCGCCTCGGTGTGCACGACCCATCCGATTCGGTCGAAAGTGGTCCTGGTTCCTCGGATCCAGCTCGGGCGGGCCTTGGAGGACGGACTGGCCCAGCGGGCAGGCGGGTGGGCCGGGGTTCGTGCGATGATTCCACGGCACTACGCGGCGACACTGGCACGATCCCGCATCCTCGCCTCCGGCCGGCAGGAGCTGCCCGTGACGGGCCAGGTGTTTCTCGTGGCGAACCTGTTGGGGGACCTTGACGCCGACACCCTGCCCCCGAACGCCCCGAGTGCCCAGCAGCTGGCGCCGACCATTGCCGATACGGTTCGGACCCTGCGGCTGAATGGAGTGGCCCGGGGCGCCGTCCGCGAGCGGGCGGCCGACCCCGCAGCGCCGCCCACGTTTCCGGCCGTGGCCGCCTGCTACGACGGCTACCACGAGCTGCTCGCGGAAAAGGAGTTGTACGACGATGCACAGCTCTTTCGGTGGGCGACGGAGGCCGTCCAGGATCGCCCGGCACTGGTTGAGCACACCATTGTGGCTGTGTGCGACGGGGTCGACCTGCCGGCCCGGCCGTTTGCCTTCGTCGAGGCCCTCCGGGAGGCGTCGAGCGCGTTCTACCGACTGGGGGACGCGAACGCGGAGGAGGCGCCGCCGCAGGTTGCCGCGGGACGGTTTGCGGAGGCCGCTCCGCCGTCCTCGCCCTCTTCGGCTCCGCCGACGGACGGGACCTGGGCGTTTCGGCGGGCGGTGGGGCACCGGGCGGAGGTCCAGGCGGCCCTCCGGGACATTCTCGCGGCCGACGTTCCGTTCGATGAGGTTGAGCTCGCGTTCACCGAGTCCAGCCCCTACCTCTCGCTGATTGCCGACCAGGCGGACCGCATTGGGGTGCCGGTCACGATTGGGCCGGGGCGGCCGGCGTCCATGACGCGGACCGGGCAGGCGCTGCGCGGGGTCCTTGACTGGATCGCCGAAGGGTTCGACGCGGAGGGGCTCGTGCGGTTGCTCCGGAGCGGGCTGCTCCGCCTCGATCGGGTACAGGCCGACGGGGAGGGGCCGTCCCTGGCGGCCCACGACGTGGCAACGATCCTTGCGTCGCACCGCTACGAGCCGGGACGTACGGGCTATGCCGACACCCTCTCCGCGGCGCAGCAGCGGCTGGCGGACGACATCGCGGACCTGGAGGAGGGGGCGGGGGCGCGCGAGCACCTGCAGAAGCAGCACCAACGGCTGCAACGGGTGGAGCGCATCGTCGGCACGCTGTTGGAGCTGGCGCCCCGCCGGGCCTCGATTCAGGAGATGGCGGCGGCCAGTCGGCGGTTTGTCGAACGGTTCGGGCCGGTCGACCCGCCGCCGGACGAGATGCCGGAGGAGGAGCGGTCGCTCGACCAGGCGGCGCGGACGGTGCTCTGGCAAAAGCTCGATGCGCTCACCGAGCTGCCGTTCGAGTATTCGGCGTCGGGCGCGCGCCTCGCCTCCCTGCTCCGCCGCTGGGTGGAGGGGCAGTATGTGCGGGCGCAGTCCCCGGGGCCGGGCGCCGTTCACGTGCTGCCGCTGGAGAGCGCCGGATACGGAGCCCGCTCGCACCTCTACGTCCTGGGCATGGACGGGGATACCTTTTCCGCCGCGGCGACGGCCCCGGACGGCCTGCGCGATGGCGACCGGCAGGCCTTTCGGGAGGGGACCCCGGAGATGGTGGCGGGCGAAGACATGCGCCCGGCCGACGAGCATCTGTGGCGGGCCACGCAGGCCCTGGCTCGCCACGAGGGACACACGACGCTGTACACGCGCACCTACGATGTGGCGGCCGGGGAGGAACGGCATCCCGCCCCGCTCTTTCTTCAGATCGAGGCCGCACACGGCCCCTCCGATGCACAGTCCCCGGCGGGGCTCGCGCCCGAGGCCTCCGCCGTGATGCTGCACGCCGCGGACGCCTGGCTGTCGGTGACGGGGGACTCGGCCGACGAGGACGGGGGCCCGACGGCGCGCGATCGGCTGCGACAGGCGCATGCCTGGATTGTGGAGGGGCAAGAGGCACAGGCGGCTCAGGCGGGGGACGCGTATGGGGCGCACGACGGCCTCCTGGCGGCGAGGGCGTACCCTGAGTTGGACCTGGCCGGGGGCGGTCCGGTGTCGGCCAGCCGGCTGGAGACCCTGGCCGAAACGCCCTACATCTACTTTCTCCAGTACGTCCTGGGGGTCACGCCCCTCGACGAGCCTGCCCTCGACGACGATCCGTGGCTGACGCCCCTGCGGCGCGGCACCATCCTCCACGCCACCTTCGAGGAGTTTATGGGCGATCTGAAGAGGGCGCCCACCCTCGACGACGCGGATCGTCTGGGGGCTGTGCTGGATGAGAAGATGGAGCGGGAGGCGCAACTGGTCGCGCCGCGAAGTGAGGTCGAGCGGGAGGTCGCCCGTCGTCGGCTGCACCGCGACGCGGAGGTGTTTTTGCGGGCCGAAGTTGAGCACACGCAGTCGTTCCGGCCCCTGGAGTTTGAGCTCGGCTTTGGCATGGGGCCGCGCCGCCGGCGGCCGCAGGACGAGCCGCTCGTGCACCTTCCACTGGGCGACCTTCAACTTCCCCTCCGGGGCCGCATCGACCGGGTGGATCGGGGCCCCGACGGCACGCTCGCCCTCTGGGACTACAAGACGGGCTGCGCCGACCGGTACGACGAAGACGACCCCCTCGCGTCGGGCGCACACCTCCAGTGGGCGCTCTACGCCTACGCCCTAGAAGAACTGCGGGACGCGCCCGTCGGGCAGTCCGGCTACTTCTTTCCGACCGCCGAGGAGATGGGCACGCGACTGTCGTTCCGCCCGGCCCGCTACCGGGAGGACGTCGAGCGCCTGGTCGATCGACTGAACGCCCTGGCGCGCAGCGGGAGCTTTCCGATGACCCCGAAGGCCCGACGCGCAAGTGCGTGGCGGTACCGGGGCTACGATCGCCTCGTCCACGACCTGGCCGCCCGTAGCCGGGATCTCAAGCAAAAGGACTACCCCGACGATCGCCCCCGTCCGCCCGGGCCGGGATTCGAGTCGCCCTGATCGCCGGGGCGTGGTCCCTGTCCGTTCTTCCGACGCACCATGCACTCCCCATTCTCATGGCTTCTTCGCCCCCCACCTCCGCCCCGCAGGACGACAGCGCCGTCCGGTGCCGTATCGGCCCGTGGGTCGAGGACGGCCTTCCCTCCCTCTCGGACTTCGAGCCCGACACCAACTTCTTCGTCCGCGCCGCGGCGGGCTCCGGAAAGACCACTGCACTCGTGGCCCGGATGGTGGCCCTCGTGCGGAAGGGAACGCCGGTCGACGATCTGGCCGCCATTACCTTTACGCGGAAGGCCGCCGGCGAGATGAATGCCCGGTTCTTTCGGGAGTTGCGCGAGGCCCGGACGGCGGTCCCGGACGCGTCGGACGAGGCCCACCGCCTGGAGGAGGCCCTCGCCAACGCCCAGCGCACCTTCGTTGGCACCATCCACTCGTTCTGCGCGCGCCTGCTCCGCGAGCGGCCCCTCGCCGCGGGCCTGTCGCCCGACTTTGCGGCCGGACTGGAGGACCGCGAGAAGCGCGACCTGCGAGAGCGGGCCTGGCGGCGGTACCTCCAATCCGTCCGGGCGGAGGCGCCGGAGCGGATCGATGACATCACGGCGCTGGGGCTGGAGCCCGATGACCTGCAGGGATCGTTCCGCACCCTCTGTGCACACCCAGAACTCACTCCATACACGAACGCCCCGGACACCGTCCCCGACCTTCAGTCCGCGGTGGAGAAGGTACAGTCGCACCTGGAGCGGTGGCAGGCCCTGCGCCCCGACCCGCCGCCGAAGGGGCGAGACGCCACCATGCGGGCGTTCGACAAGGCCGAGCAGATGCTTCGGTACCAGCGCCTCGACACCCCGGCCCAGCGCGCAACCTTCCTGGGCCTGTTCGACGACCTGGTACGCGACGGCGCGGTGCCCAATCGCAAGTGCAAGGTCACCTACTGGGGAGAGGCGAAGGCCGAGGCCACGACGCTTCGGGACGAGACGCTGCCCGCCCTGGTCGAAGAGACCATCCACCCCGTGTTGCGCCCGTGGCGCGCCGTCGTGCACGCCGAGGTGGTGTCGTTCGTGCAGCCGGCCGTGGAGGAGGTTCGGGCCCTGCGCCGGGAAGAGGGGACGCTGAGCTTCCACGACCTTCTGCTCTATACGCGCGACCTCCTCCGCGATCACCCCGACATCCGTCGGCACTTTGCGGATCAGTACGGATGCCTCCTGGTGGACGAGTTTCAGGACACCGACCCGCTCCAGGCCGAACTCCTCTTCTACCTGACAAGTCAGGATCCCGCCCAGACCGACTGGCGGGCCTGCCGTCCTCGGCCCGGCAGCCTCTTCATCGTCGGCGACGACAAGCAGTCCATCTACCGTTTCCGACGGGCCGACAAGGAGGTGTTCGACGAGGTGGGCGCGCTGGTGGCGGACGCGGGGGGAGAGGCGGTGGACCTCACCAAGAACTTCCGCTCGCGCGGCCGCATCTGCGACTGGTGCGACCGCGCCTTCGGCGAGATCTTTGCGGACCCGGCCGTGGCCGACCAGCAGGCACACTACGTCCCGTTCGATCCCCAGCGCCCGCCGGGGGCCCCCGACACCGCCCTCCGCCGGCTCGACGTGGACAAGGTGTCGGGAAACTGGGGGCGCGACATTGCGGCGGCAAATGCCGAGCAGATCGCGAGTGCCATCCGGGCGGCCGTCGACGGTCGGCTGGACGACGCCTTCTACGGGCCGCCGGGGGATGAGGAGGCGGTCTTCCCGGGAGGGGCCGGCTACGACGACATGCTCATCCTGACGCGCAACAAGACGCGCCTCTCCATCTACGCCGAAACCCTGGCGGCCTACGACATTCCGTACACGGTCACGGGGAGCGAAGACCTCGGGGCGGCGCCGGAACTGAAGGCGCTGGTGGACCTGCTCACCTGTGCGCTGCGCCCGGACGACCCCGTGGCCGTCGTGGCGTACCTGAAGGGCCTGCTCGTCGGGTGCAGCGACGACGACCTGTACCGGTTTCGGGAGGCCGGCGGGACGTTTGATCAGGTGCACGAGCCCGTGTCGGAGTCGGTGCTTGGGGCGATGGACGAGCCGCTCCGAGAGCGCCTCCAGTCCGCTTTCACGCGGCTCCGACGCGCCCGGGGGTGGCTCCGCGAGGCCCGCCCGGCGGTTGCGATGGAGCGCATCGTGGATGCCTTTGGGCTGCTGGCCGGGGCGGCCCATCCGCCGGATCCCGCCGACGGGTCGCTGCGGGCCGGGGCCGTCCTTCGCCTGCTTACGGTCGTCGACACCCTGTCGGCGCAGGGGCTGGGCTGGGCCGAGGTCACCGAGGAGCTGCAGCGCGTGCTGGACGGGGAGGAAACCATCGATGGACTCACCCTGGAGACGGGGCGGGGCGAGGCGGTTCGGCTCATGAATGTGCACCAGGCGAAGGGGCTGGAGGCGCCGGTCGTGTTCTTGGCGGACCCGTACAGCCGCGGCAACAACCACACCGTCACCCGCCATGTGCGACGGGAGACGGACGAGCTGGTGGCGCCCCTGGTGCAGGGAGACGGCTACTACCAGCAGATCACGCACCCGCCGCTCGGCTGGGACGACGGGAGTGCCTCCTCCTTCCGGGCCCTTGAGGCGCGGCACGAGACGGCTGAGGACCATCGTCTCCTCTACGTGGCGGCCACCCGGGCCCGCAATCTGCTGGTGGTGTCGACCTATCCGGAGAAGCCGAACGACGGCCCGTGGGCCCCGCTCTACCCGCACCTGGAGGCGGCCGAGGTTGCACCGCTCGATCCGCCGGCCGTCTCGCCCGACCACGGCCGGCACGCCCCCGCTCCGGACCTGGAGGCGGCCCGTGCCGACCGGGTCCGCCGCGTGGAGGACCGCTCCCACCCGTCGTATCAGCCCCAGTCGGTTACGGACGAGGAGCGGACGCCCTCCGCGGTGAAAGGCGGGCCCCCCGGATACGGCCCGGAGATGGGGGCGGCGGTCCACCGGCTTCTGGAGCAGTGCGTCCGCGAGCGTCGGCGGGGAGGAGCGGTGTCACGCGCGGAGGCCCGGCACGCGCTTCGCGAGGCGGGCGTAGACGCTCCGGCGGAGCACCTCGATCGGGTGCGGCGTCAGGTGCGTGGCGTGCTCGACAGTGCGTTCTGGGAGGACGTCGTGGAGGCCCAGATTGCGTACGCCGAGTATCCACTGGCGGAGGTGGTGGAGGGGACTCCCTCGATTCATGTCCGCGGGACGGTCGATCTTCTCTACCGGCGGCCCGAGGGATGGGCGCTCATCGACTTTAAGACGGATCGTGTCGAGAAGGAGGCAGACCTCTCGCTGCCGCCCGACCATCCGTACCGGCGCCAGGTGCGGGCGTACGCCGCCCTGTGGGCGCAGCACGCAGGCGAGTCCGTGACGCAGGCCGGGCTCTGGTTTGCGGACGCGCCCCGCCTGGTGCCCGTGTCGGTGGAGCCCGATCCCACCCGTGACGCCCCAGAGCTTCTTGCGGCGCTGCGGGCGTGACTGGGGACCGATCCGTTGGGGCGGGCCCTGGACGTTCGGCCTGGGGCGCGTCCGTAAACTGGAAGAGTGGAGAGGGAACCCGCCGGACTCTCGCAGGGATCGGGCCGGGCCCCCGGGGCGCCTGTTGCCCCGACATCCCGCGCCTGCTCCAGCTGACGCAGTCTCTTCTGGAGCCGGCGGATCTGCGACGGGTTCCTTGCGGACGCCGAGTGCAGCTCGGGAACGACGAAGACGACGTTCCCGAAGGACCGGAGTGCGCCACGAACCGGGACAAGGTGCGGACGAAAAGGTCTTTGCCGGCTGCTCGCCGCCTGGGAGGGCCGCACGGAGCCTGAGGGTCGAAGGGGGGCCGGAAAAGCGCGACTCTTCACCACATGCCCGGCACCCCCCACTTGGCGGTGTGGTCGCCTGTCGGTCCCCATCGAATCGCCCGTTTCCAGCCCGACTGGAGACGACCGGGAAGGCCCCACGCCTCGCTCGCGGCATCCCCGATCCCTAGGGCGCCTCCCCAAAGCAGGTGCGCCCCCAGGCTGTGGAGTCCCAAATCGGGCAGCGGCGCCGGCAGTCCCACGAGGTTGAGCCACACCGGCATGATGATGCCGCTCGCCACCAGCCAGAGCGCCCCGCCCCACGCCAAGCCCACCCCGACCCGACCGCCCCATCCGCCGTTGTGCGGACGGGGCACGGCTTCCAGGATCGCCGCGTAGATGAGTCCAAACACGAGGCTGTGAAACCCGTGGGTGAGGGCTCCGACGACCGCGTTCTCCGCTCCGTAGAGTGCCCCGATGATGGGCATGGCCCCAGCCGTAAGCTGTACGTACCCCCCCATGAGGGCCCCGGCCCCCAGCGCGACGAGGGCCACGGCCCCGAGGCGCTCCGGTTCAACCCCCACTGCGGAGGGGCTCCGGGCAGCTCGGAACGGCGTCCCCCTTTCTCCGCTCCGCCCCACGGTAATGGAGATCGACGTCCCTCCCTCCGTGACCTCTGTTTCGACGGTCCCCCGCACCGCCTCCACGGAAAGCCGGGCGAGATAGAGGCCGAGGCCTGCCGTCGGCCCGTCATTTCCGGCAATGGTCGTAGGGTGTTCGAGGACCGTCCGCCCCCGATCGTGAAGCCCGGGGCCCTCGTCGATCACCGACAGCGTAACCGCCTCGTCCCGCACCTCTGCCGTCACGACGACACGGGGAGCCTCCGCCCCTGCGTGCTCGGCGCCGTTGGCCGCGAGCTGGTAGAGCGCGTCGGCGAGCCGGTGATTCGCATGGACGGACACGCCGGATGGGAGGTCTTCCGCCACAAACGTCGCGTCGGGATGCCGCTCGCGCGCCCGGCCCAGCGCCTCCTCCACGAGGGACGACACGTCGACCGGCCGTCGCTCCGCCTCCGACCCTGGCTCGGTGAGATCCTGTACGCTGCTCATGGTCGCTTCGATCGACTCCATCTTTTCCGTGATGGCGCCGATCGAATCGGGCGGCGCGTCGGCCTCCGGCCCGGCGTGCGCTTGTTCTCGCAACAGGGAGACACTTCCCTTCACGACGGTCACCGCGTTCATCACGCGGTCGTGCAGGAGCCGATTGAGGACGACCAGTCGATTCTGGCGATTCAGGAGCTTGCGCTCATAGCTTTGGCTCTGGGCCGCATAGACGCCGGTTAGGGCGCCCCCGACACTGCCCCCAATCAACACATTCGAAAACACCTCGATTGCCCGGGCCTCCTCCAGGAGGTGACGAGCCGTCCCGTAGACGGTTGCGACGACAAGGAGGGCAATCGTCCCGGCCCCCAGCACCGTCCAGCCCGCGATGGTGCGCACGTAGCTCCGCTCGAAGGTCCCGACGGCGAGGGCGACCCCAAAAGCGGACAAGGACAGCCCCAGCAGGAGGGGCGTCACGTTGCCCACAATAAACGTCAGGGGGGTGTCCGAGAGGGCAAACGTGACGGTGGACCGCGTCAGCACGAACCCGAGAAGCGCCACAACCAGGCCGCTTGGAGTAAATCGGCGCCGCATCATCTTGGGAGACCGAGTAGGAAACGCAACAGAAAGACAAACCCCGCGGCAGCATGGCCACGTGAGCCGTTGTACCTGGACGGTGCAGTGTTACACCGTGGGGCCCAGTGAAACCAGGAAGCCGCACCGGCCCGTCTCTCCGTGCGGACCGCAGCACCGAAATGCCTACGCGCTCGTGCCGCCCCCAACCGCGACACGGCCGTTTCCCTCAGCGACGGCTCGCCGCGTTGTCGACCGTCGTGCGCAGGCGAGCAATGTGATCGGGGCCCACCTCGCAGCAGCCCCCCACGATGTCGGCACCGGCGCTCAGCCAGTCTTCAACGTGCGCCTGGTAGGCGTCGGGGTCGAGGTCCTCGCGCTGTTTGGGCCTGCCATCCGGGTCCAGAACCTCCGTGTGCTCGTCGAAGCCGTCCGGGATGTGCGTAAAGGCGTTGGCGTAGGCACCAACCGCCCGCTCGGTCAGCCCTCGGAGAACCGGCACGGCCGCCGAGATGCTTTCGGGGTAGGAGCAGTTCAGAAGGATCCCCTCCACCGGAAGGTCCGAGAGCGCCTCGACCGCTTCCTCCAGGGACTGGTCGTTGCGGAGACGCGGTTCGGTGTCGGTCGGCGAGGAGGGGTCCGCAATCGTGTACGCCACCAGCACCGGAAGCCCGGTCGCTGCGGCCCCTCGCACCGCCGCCCGGGCCTCATCGGGCGTCGACATTGTCTCGCAGAGGAAAAGGTCGACGTGCGGAGACAGGTAGTCGGCCTGCTCGCGGTACTGCGGTTCGATCTCGTCGGCCGTGCCCACCCGGTCGGGCCGGTAGCTTCCCCGGATCGGGGGCAGCGACCCCGCGATGAGGGCGTCGCGGCCGACGGCCTCCCGGGCGCGCTCGGCGAGGCGGCCGGCGCTGTGGTTGAGCTCCTCCGCACGGCCTTCCAGGCCCGCCTCCGCGAGGCGCTCCGGGGGCGTGGCGTAGGTATTGGTGGTGATCACGTCCGCCCCGGCCCGCAGGTAGTCTTCGTGCACCTCCTGTACCAGGTCGGGGGCCTCGGTGAGGGCGTTGGCGGACCAAAGCGAGGGCTTGGAGTCGGGCATGCCCCGGTGGAGCAGTTCCTGGCCCAGGCCGCCGTCCAGCAGCAGGGGGCCGTCGGCGAGTCGTGTGGAAAGGTCGTTCATCCGGTGAGAGAAAGAATAGTGAGGAAAAGAGTGGCAGAGGGACAGTTCCCCCCCCTGAAAGGGCGCAGGCCCTCCGATACAGGGGAGAGGGTGACCTGACTGGGCGCCGAAGCGGGGGAAAGAACGCGTGCCGCGCTGGCAACACGGGTCACGTCTAACTCGCCCCGAGGGCCTTTCCTTCCGAGAGGGAACCTTCTAAGGGATTTGGGGAGCGAGGCTCCAACCGGTTGCATTTTTAAAGAGCCGCCCCACCCAGGGCTCGTCACAACTTACCGACCGGTCGGCCCGATGCGTGTGGAGGAGGAGGCAGGGTCTAAAACGGCGTGGAAGAGTGCCTTTGCAATCTTGCGCCCGCCCTGCTCGTTGGGTTCGATCTGCCGGGTATAGTCGTCCCTGCGGGAGCACACCCGTCGCAGGTCGATGACCGGACAGTCGTGGTCCAGGGCCGCCTGCAGGATCACGTCGTTCCACATCGCCAGTGCGGCGTTGATGACGCGCTGCTGCCCGCTGGGCTCGTCGAAAGCGCCGTTGTAGATCGTGCAGACGGTGGTGGGCCGGTCGGTCTGGAGGACCTGCTGCAAGCACGCCCGATATTTCTTTTCAAATCGCTGGGTCGTACCGCTCAACTCCGTCAGCGCTGCTGACACGTGTCCCACCGACTGGTCCAACACGGGGATCTCCCGCATCGCGTCGTTGCCCCCCACGCTGAGCACTCCGTGGGTTGCCCCAGTCGGCATCCGATCAAGCTGACTGTCAACGTCGGGGGTGGTCGCGCCGTCCACGGCCAAAAGCGTTGCCCGGGCCGCCTCCGGCAGCAGGCGGGAGAGATGGTCAATCACGGCGGGGCCGCCAGAGGTATAGGCGCGGTTGTCGAGGGTCGAATCGCCAAGAAGCACGAGGTGCATGGGGAGGAGACGGTCGATTGTGCGGGAGGGAGGAGAGGGAGAGGCGAACCCGTTGAGGTAGCCGTTCCGGTTCGACGGAGGAGAGGGTTTCTCTCGATTTTGAGGGGAGCAGTCGCACGGAGTGCCGTTGCTATCGCACTCCCTAACCGTTACATTATTACACGGATTCAGGAGCGGCTGAGCCACGGGCGATTACGAGAAAGGTGGCTGCGACAGGGGACGATCAGTGGGAGTCCCCCGACGACATGATGCTTCGTTTCACGAACATCGTGAAGGATCGGATCGGTACGTCCTTGATGCGCTTCTACATCCGAACGGGCCCTGCAACGAGTGAGCTCCAGCCCAGTGAAATACACGACGACATTCGGAATAATGTCTACGGGGAGACGGCCGCCAGTGACACCGTGTCTGCATAGGCGCCCCTCTCGGCATACCCCCCTTCTACTGTAGCACCCTCTGCCTTTCCTCTCCATACATGTCTTCGATCGCCGAGCAGCTCGATCAGGCCCGCAAGAACGAGCTCCTGGACCTTACCCTCCGCAATCCCCTCATCAGCCACCGCACGCTGAAGTCGAGGGGCGTGGAGGTGATCGACGAGCGTCCGGTCCACGTCTACCGGAGGCTGGTTGAAGAGGGGCGGAAGATGTCGTTCCTCGAAGTGACGGAAGAGGAAAAGGAAAAGCTGAGTGATCCAGAGGGGCCCGAGCAGAGCCAGCTCTTCGGGCAGCCCAGGGAGCCCCGCGATGCAGATGCCGATCATGAGGCATCAGGCGCGGACACCAACGGTCCGCCCGACCGGCACGTCGACACCAAGCTCCAGACGCCCTACACGTCCCGGGAGCTTCAAACGCGGCTCCTGAACACGTTCCACCACGCCGAGCGCTCCATTCAGGAGGAAGGCATCAACACCCTCTTTCTGGCGCTCGGCATGCTGCGCTGGTACCGCTCCCCGTCGGCAGACCAGGAGCGAAAGGCGCCTCTCTTGCTTGTGCCAGTCGAGATCAGCCGCACAGACGTACAAGGCCGCTTCCGGCTAGAGTACCTCGGCGAAGAGATTGGGGGCAACCTCTCGCTCCGCGCGTTTCTGGATGGGGAGTACGGACTCGAGTGGCCCCTGCCCCCCGATCCGGAGGAGGGCGATCTTGACGTGGAGGGCTACTTCCACGAGGTCCAGCAGGTCATCAACCACAAGGAGCGATGGCACATTGACCATCACGCCATTGAGCTGGGGTTCTTCTCCTTCTCCCGATTCCTCATGTACGAGGACCTGAACGTGGAGAACTGGCCGGAGGGCGAGCGCCCGGACGACCACCCCGTGCTGAAGAAGCTTCTGGGCGAGGGCTTCGAGCCGCCGGAGACCCCGATCTCCGAGATCGCTGAGGAGGGGCTCGACGAGCACCTTGACCCGGCGGACACCTACCACGTCGTCGATGCCGACAGCTCCCAGACCGAGGCCCTCCTCGCGGTGAAGCGGGGGCAGGACCTCGTGCTTCAGGGCCCGCCGGGGACCGGCAAGTCGCAGACCATTACCAACATCATTGCCGAGGCGATGGGGCAGGGGAAGACGGTTCTCTTTGCGTCGGAGAAGATGGCTGCTCTGGAGGTGGTGAAGCGCAACCTCGATGCGGTGGGCCTCGGGGACGCCTGCCTGGAGCTCCACAGCCACAAAACCCAAAAGAAAGCGATCCTGCAGGAACTGGAGCGGACCCTCAACCTTGGGGAGCCGCAGGTGGACGACTTCACCCAGGAGGCCGCCGTGATGACGGATGCCCGCGATACGCTTAACGGCTACGCGGAGGCGGTCAACCGGCCCATTGGGGAGAGCGGCGTCCGCCCGTACGATGCCTACGGGGAGCTTGTCCACCTTCGGGAGGCCCTTTCGGACGTGACGATGCCCTCGATTGAGCTTCCTGCGATGCGAGCGTGGGACGGGCAGGAATACGAGGAAAAGAAGTTTCTTGTCGAGCAGGTCCAGTCCCACCTGTCGGAGATGGGCGTGCCGTCCCGGCACCCGTTCTGGGGGAGCGACAAGACCCGCTTCCTCCCTGCGGAACGCGACAGCATCGAGCGGGCGGCCAGCGCCGCTGCCGAGAGCCTGGACGCCCTGCAGCAGGCGGCGCAGGACCTGGCCGGCTGCCTCGGCGTGTTCGACCCTGAGGACCCCGAGGAGACGGAGGGGCTCCTGGAGGCGTCGGACCGGATGCTTCGCATGCCCGATCTGACGGGGGTGCACCCGACGTCGGAGGCCTTTCGGGTGCAAGCCGGCCCGCTTGCCGAGTTGGTTCAGGCGGGGGAGCGGTACGAGGCGCTCCACGACGAGTACGATGACGTGTTGATTCCGGAGGCCTGGGACCAGGAGGTCTTCGACATTCGGCAGGGGCTGGCGACGCACGGCGAGAAGTGGTACCGGTGGATCTTCAGCGAGTGGCGGAGCGCCAAAAACGACCTGGCGGCCCTCTGTAAAACATCGCTGCCCGGCGGAACGGCGGCTCGCCTCGACCTCGTCGACGCCATCTTAGAGGCGCAGCGATTGGAGGAGCAGTTCGAGGAGCAGGCGTCTCTTGGAGAGACGGCGTTCGGTTCTGCCTGGCGCGGCGCCTCCTCGGACTGGGCCCTTCTCCGGGAAGTCACCGACTTCCTGACTGCACTCCACGAGGCCATCCGCCAGGGAAGGCTCCCCGAGGCCCTTCTGGACACGGTCGCCGATCCGCCGGCCGAGCGCCGGCTTGCGTCTCTCACCGACGAGGTGCGGCACGCGCGCGACGGGCACCGCGAGGCCGTGAAGGCCTTTGCCGAGGAGATCGATCTCGACCCGGACGTCCGCCTAGACGGATCGCCCTTGCCGTCTCAGCCCTACAAAACGCAGCGGCGCACTTTCACTCGGTGCCGAGACGAGGCCCCGCGGATTCAGGAGATGGTCACCTACAACCAGCTCGCCGAGGAGCTGGAAGAGGAGGGACTGGGGCCGATTCGCGACCTGGCCGAGGAGTGGGAAGAGGGCCCCGACCATCTAGTCGACATTTTCCGACACGCCTACTACAACGCACTTCTAGAGCGGGCGATGGACGAGCGGTCGGCCCTGGAGCGCTTCAGCGGCGCCCAGCACGAGCAGGTCGTCGAACGCTTCCAGGAGCTCGACAAGGCGAGCCTCGAGCACAACCGGCACGCGCTTGCCCTGGAGCATTACAAGCGCATGCCCCGAAAGAGTGGGGCGGGCCAGATGGGCGTGCTCCTCCACGAGATGGGAAAGAAGAGCCGCCACATGCCCATTCGCAAACTGATGGAACGGGCCGGGAATGCCATTCAGGCGATCAAGCCGGTGTTCATGATGAGCCCGATGTCGGTGCCGAAGTACCTCCCACCGGAAAGCATCAACTTCGACCTCGTCGTCTTCGACGAGGCCAGTCAGGTCCGCCCGGTCGATGCGTTCGGCTCCATCTTGCGGGGGAACCAGACTGTCGTCGTAGGCGACAACAAGCAGCTCCCGCCCACCAGCTTCTTCGATTCGGCGATCGATACGGGAGGCGATGACTTCGAGCAACAGGCCTCCGACCAGGAGAGCATTCTGGATCTCTTTCGCTCGCGGGGCGCTCCGGAGCAGATGCTCCGGTTTCACTACCGGAGCCGACACGAGTCGCTCATTGCCGTCTCGAACAAGGAGTTCTACGACAACAACCTCAACGTCTTTCCGAGCCCGGACGCGGAGCGGGAAGAGACGGGGCTCTTTTTTAACCACCTCCCGGATACGACCTACGATCGGGGCGGAAGCCGGACGAATAAGGGAGAGGCAGAAGTTGTGGCCCAGCGGGTCATGGAGCACGCCCGCACCGAACCGGACCTCTCCCTGGGCGTGGCTACGTTCAGCAGCGCCCAGCAGGACGCGATTCGGGACCGCCTCGAATACGAGCGCCGGCAGGACCCGAGCTGCGAGGACTTCTTTTCCGGCCACCCCGACGAGCCCTTCTTCGTGAAGAACCTGGAGAGCGTGCAGGGCGACCAGCGGGACGTGATCTTTATCAGCGTCGGCTACGGCCGGGACGACGATGGAAAGGTGTCGATGAACTTTGGGCCGCTCAACCAGCAGGGCGGCGAGCGGCGGCTAAATGTGCTGACCACACGCGCCAAGCTCCGCTGTGAGGTGTTCACCAATCTCAAGGCCGAGGACATCGACTTGCACCGAACCGATGCCCGCGGGGTGGAGGTGCTCAAAGAGTATCTGAAGTTTGCCGAGACCGGCGAGCTCGACCTGGCGACTCCGACGGGGCGCGGGCCGGACTCGCCCTTCGAGAGGGCCGTTGCGGAGCGTCTGCGAGACGAGGGGTACCGGGTGGAGCACCAGGTGGGGGTGGCCGGCTTCTACATTGACCTTGCCGTCGTCGACCCCGAGTGGCCGGGCCGCTACATTCTTGGGATCGAGTGCGACGGGGCCACCTACCACAGTGCCAAGATGGCCCGCGTTCGGGACCGGACCCGCCAGGCCGTGCTCGAGGGCCTCGGGTGGTCGATCCATCGCATCTGGAGCACCGACTGGTTCCGCACCCCCGGCGAGCAGCTCGGCCGGGCCGTCACGGCCATTGAGCGGGCCCGCGTGCGCTCGGCGGCGGCCTCAAATGGGGACGCGGAGGAGCCCACCGACGGAGGGGCGGAGCCCCCTTCGCGCGAGGGCACGGAAGATGAAGAGGAGGCCCCGGACCGCGAGCCGCCGCAGGAACGGGAGACCCAGATTGAGCGTGCCGAAGAGGAGGAGCCCGAAACGGACGCGGTGCCCTACAAAAAGGCCTCGCTCCGAATCAACGTGCGCGATGGACTGCACGACGAGCCGACCTCCACGCTGGGACGTTGGATAGAAACAGTCGTTTCTGAGGAGAGTCCGGTTCATAAAGAGGTCGCAATGCGCCGTGTGCTGGACGCGTCGGACGTGAGTCGAATGGGAAGCCGCATCCGGGAGGCCCTGGAAAAGGGCATTCGGTCCGCTGCCCGGACCGGCTCGATCGAAAAGCGCGGGGAGATCCTACACGATCCCAAGCAGGAGACGGTGCCCGTCCGGGACCGGAGTGAGCTGGAGGGGCCGGCTCGCGACATTCAGCACGTCCCTGATTCGGAAATTGCCACGGCCGCGGAAACCATCGTCGACGTGTCCTTCGGCATCGAGAAGGACGAGCTCGTGCAGCAGGTGGGGCGCCAGCTTGGCTTCGGCCGGATCGGCTCCAACATTGAGGCCCGCATTGGCGGGGTGATCGACGCGATGATGGAGCGGGGCTCGCTGGCGGTAGAGAACGGGCACCTCACCGTCGGGGAGTAGATGGTTGCCTCCAGTTCCCCATTTCTGATTCACTGACATTCCGTATGCGCTTCCTCCACACCGCCGACTGGCATCTCGGCAAGCTCCTCCACGGCGAGCACCTCACCACCGAACAGCGAGGTCTTCTCCGCCAGCTCTGCGAAATTGTTGACGAGAAGAGTCCCGACGTCGTCCTCATGGCGGGCGACGTCTACGATCGGTCGGTGCCGCCCGCCGACGCCGTTGAGCTTCTGGACGACGCCCTGTCGGCGCTGGTAATCGAACGGGACACGCCGGTCGTGATGATTGCCGGCAACCACGACAGCCCCGATCGCCTCGACTTTGGCTCGCGCATTCTGCGGGAGCAGGGCCTGCACGTCTTCAGCAAGCCCCGGCAGGCGCCGGGCGTGGTGACGGTTGAGGACGAGCATGGCCCGGTGCACATTGCGGGCCTGCCCTACACCGAGCCCCCGCAGGCCCGCCACGTGTTTGAGGACACTGACATCAAGACGCACGACGACGTGGTGGCCGCGCAGGCGGACGCAGCCCGCGCGACCCTCCCCGACGCGGAGCGGTCCATCGCTGTTGCGCACGTCTTTGCCCAGGGCGGGGCGTTGGCCGACTCGGAGCGGCCCCTCGCGGTTGGGGGAGCCGAGACCGTCCATCCCTCTCGCTTTGCGGGGTTCGATTACGTGGCCCTCGGTCACCTGCACCGCCGCCAGCAGGTCGGCACGGAGCACGTTCGGTATTCCGGCTCCCTCATGAAATACTCCTTCGACGAGGTCCCCCACGAGAAGTCCGTCACGCTCGTGGAGATGGACGAGGACGGAGGGTGTGAGGTGGAGCGGCTTCCACTGGTGCCTGAGCGCGACCTGCGCCGCGTAGAGGGCACCCTTTCGGAGATTCAAGACGGCCCCTCGCCCGACGAGAACGAGCGCGATTACGTCTGGGTGACGCTTCAGGACGACGGGCCGGTCGTCGATGCCATGAGCCGCATTCGGGAGACGTACCCCAACGCTTTGCACGTCGAGCACCCGACGCGGCTCGAGGTGGGCAGTCTGGAGGGTCTGGCCGGCGACCTTCAGGCCCAGAGCGAGGCAGAGGTTTTCGAAGAGTTTGCGGCGCACGTCACCGGAGACGAGGATCTTTCGGAGGGGCAGCGAGCGGTGTTGGAGGAGGCCTTCGATCGGCTGAGGGAGGAGGAGCGGGCGGCTTGAGGGTCCGTTCTGTCTTGTGAAGCCATTCTTGCGACGCCAGACCCGAATGAGAACGGACCCAAAAACACAGAGAATCGAAAGGAATGAACAGGCGTAGAGGGACCGACCCCTTCCCCGAAACAACTCCCCACAATGCATTCGGCCATCCACGATCACCGAGACGAGATTCTTCGCTTGGCTCGTAAGCACGGGGCAAAGAATCTTCGGCTCTTTGGCTCTGCTGTCCGTAGGGAAGAACGACCCGACAGCGATCTTGACTTCCTCGTAGACATGGAAGAGGGGCGAGCAGCTTTTGACGAGTCCCCCGTGCTTCAGGATGTGATCATCCGTAACTTTGAGGGGATCGGGGAAGCGGTGAAGCAGCTCTCCCGAGCTTCTTGAACGGTACGACCAGGTGCCATGGCGTCGGGTTGCTGGATTCCGGGACCTCCTCATCCACGAGTGTATGGGCGTTGATCTCGACGAAGTTTGGAACGTCATTGAAAACGATCTTCCTCCGCCCAAGCAGACGGTCCAGGCGATGCTGAATGAAGGTTCGAGGGACTGATTGAATGCCCCGGTTCTGCTGGAACGATTCCTCTTCGGGATCCCGCTTCACTTTTTTCCGCTTCAACTCCACCGCTCACCACATCCGCGATGACCCCCGAGCGCCTCGAACTCAATGAGTTTGGCCCGTACACCGAGCCGCAGACGGTTGACTTCGAAGAGTTGGGGGCTCGTCAGCTCTTCCTCATCCACGGGGCCACCGGGTCGGGCAAGTCGACGCTTCTCGACGCGATTTGCTTTGCGCTCTACGGCGAGACCTCCGGCAGCGAGCGGGACGGGGACGAGATGCGAAGCGACTTTGCGACGCCGAACGACCCGACGGAGGTGACCCTCGACTTTCGGCTCGGGGAGACGCGCTATCGGGTGCGGCGGCGCCCGCAGCAGGCGCTGGCCAAGAAGCGAGGAGAGGGCACGACCTCCAAGAGCGAGCAGGCCACGCTCTACGACCGTTCAGAGGCGGAGACGCCGGGGGCGGACGGCGAGCCCATCGCCGATGGCAAGCGGGACGTGGACCGCGCCGTCGAGGACCTCCTGGGGCTGGCGCACGAGCAGTTTCGACAGGTGGTGGTCTTGCCGCAGGGCAAATTCCGCGCCTTCCTCTCGGCCGGCTCGTCGGAGCGGGAGGACATTCTCAAGGTGCTCTTTGAGACCGGTCGTTACGAGCGCCTCCAGGACCTCCTGAAGGAGATGGCATCGGACGCCGAGGGCGACGTCCAGCGCCTGCGGGAAAAGAAACGGGAGGAGCTGGCTCGCCAGGGGGCGGAGGACGTGGAGGAGCTGACGGAGAAACGGGCGGAGACCAAATCGAATCTGGCGGAGACGAGGGAGAGCAAAGAGGACCTCACCGACCGGTACGAGTCGGCCCGCGAGGCGCTTGAGCAGGCGAAGTCCGCCCGGGAGACCCTGAACGAGCTTGAGGCCGCCCGGACCGCCGTCGAAGAACTCCGGGACGAACGAGGGGCCCACGAGGCGCGCAAGCAGCGGCTCGACGCTGCGCAGCGGGCCGCCGAAGTGGCGCCGGTCAAGGAGGATCTCCAGACGCGTCGTGATGAGAAACAGGCGGCAGACGCGGAGGCACTCTCCGCCCAGACGGCACTGGAAGAGGCACAGGAGGCGCTCGAAATGGCCGAGGACGATCTGGAGGCGGAGAGGGAGCGCGACGAGGAGCGGGAGGCGCTCCGGGAGAAGAACACACGCTTGGAGGGCCTGGAGGAAGAGATCGAGACCCTGGAGGAGGTTGAGGAGACGCTGACGGATCGCCGCGAGAAGAAAGAGCAGCTTGCCGGGCGGCGCGAAGAGGCGGAGGAACAGAAAGCCAACCTGGAAGCAGAGCTGGAAGACCAGCGGGAGGCCTTGGAGGAGACGGAGGCCGTCGCGGGAAGGGAAGACCTGCTTCAGAAAGAATACGAGGAGGCCGAGACCCTGAGGGAGAAGGCGTCGGCGCTGGAGGAAAAGGAGGACGCGGTCGAAGAGGCGGAGGCGGCCCTAGCGGAGGCCCGCGAGGAGCGGGACGCCCGGGAGGCGGCCGTTCAGGACGCGGCGGAAGACCTGAAGGCCCTGGAGGAGCAGCGCCGGGAGGCCTACGCGTCGGTGCTGGCTGCGGACCTGACCGAGGGCGAACCGTGCCCGGTGTGCGGATCGGAGGAGCACCCCGCCCCTGCGCATGAGGAGCGCGACGTGCCGAGTGAAGAAGAGATCGCCGACGCTCGGGCGAAGACGGAAGATGCCCGGGAGGCGCTCGACGAGGCAGAATCGGCCGTCACAGAGGCCCACTCAACGCTCACCGTGAAGCAGACGGAGGTCAAAAGCCTCAAGGAGAATCATCCCGCCCTCGACGAGAAGACCCGTGAGGTGATTGACGCCGAGTTTGCGGCCGCCGAAGAGGCGCTCGCGGAGGCGCGGGCCGCTGCCGACGAGGTGGAGACGCTCGCCGAGAACATTCAAGAGCGAGAGGACGAAGTGGAGGCGCTGGAGAGGGAAATCGAGGAACTGGACGGGGAGATCGACGACCTGGAGAGCGAGATGGACGGTCTCAGCTCGAAGGCCGACACGATCCGGGGGCGGCTTCCGGAGGAGGTTGCCTCACAGGAGGCCCTGGAAGCGGCGCTTGACGAGACCACCTCGGAGCTGGCGGCTCTAGAGGAGGCCCTGCAGGAGGCCGAGTCCGCCGTGCAGGACGCCCGGGAGGACCGAGCCGAGAAGAAGCAGTCGGCGCTTAGCAAACAGAACGCGGCCCAGCAGGCCGCCGAGCGGCTCGGCGAGGCGCAGGCGCGATTTGAGGAGGCGCTTCGGGCGAATGGCTTCGAGAACAAAGCGGCCTTCGAGGATGCGCGCCGGGACCAAGACGAGCGGGAGTCGCTGAAGGAAGAGGTCCAGGACTTTGAAGAGCGCTGGGCAGCGGCCACCGACCGGAAGGCGCGAGCGGAGGAGGCCGCCGAAGAGGTGGAGGAGCCCGACGTGGAGGGGGCGAAAGAAACCGTCGAGTCCCTGGAGGAGGCGCTGGACGAGGTAAAGGAGAGGACGACCAAGCTGGAAGTGGAGGTGGCGAAAATCGAGGAAACCCTTCAGGCCATCGAGGACATCGAAGAGGCTCTTCAAGAAGCCGACGAGCGGTATCGCCAGGTGGGCTTCCTTTCCAAGTTGGCCCGAGGAGACAACGAGAGCCGGATGAGCCTGCAGCGCTTTGTGCTTGCCACGCGGCTGGAGGAGGTGCTTAGTGTGGCCAACGAGCACATCGCCCACATGACGCAGAATCGGTATCGGCTCCTCCGGTCGGAGGACGTGGGCGACCGGCGTAGTGGCTCGGGCCTGGACCTGCTGGTCCACGACGCCTACACCGGGGAGAAGCGGCCGGTGGCCACGCTCTCGGGGGGCGAGGGATTCATGGCGGCGCTTTCGCTGGCCCTAGGATTGAGCGACGTGGTGCAGGGCCTTTCCGGGGGGCGTCATCTGGAGACCATCTTCATCGACGAGGGCTTTGGCAGCCTCGATCCGGAGGCGCTGGACCGGGCGATGGAGGCGCTCAGTGACCTGCGAGACACCGGGCGCATGGTCGGCATCATCTCGCACGTTTCCGAACTCAAGCAGCGCGTGTCCACCCGGCTGGAGGTGGAGCAGACGCAGGAAGGAAGCACGCTTTCGATGCAGGCCTGAGCCTCGTTTTCTTTCGTCAATCGCCTGCGTCCATCAAGGGACTCGGACGGCCCCGGAGCAGGCGGCCCGCTCTTTTTTCTCCCGGCCCGGGGCCCTCTCGGGGACGGGGGGGCAACCGGGGGACGCGGAAGGGCCTGGGGCGGCGGTTCGGTGATCGAGACGGTCGGGGGTGTGTGCAAAAAGCGGACCGGTCCTCGCGAGAGACGAAGAGACGAGACGGACCGCTGGTAAAGGTCTGGGGAGCGGCGCAGGAGCCGGAGGGGCGGATCTGCCCGACGCGGCACTATTGGCCCCGAAGACAGGTAAAACGGAAGCGGAGAGCCAACCAATCCCTCCCCACCGCTTCCCCATAACCCTTTATATGAGGGGCGATCGCTTCGTATAGCTTGACATTTGGCCCCGCCAAGAGACCAATAAAAAACGCCTCTCACGCTGCAACATCGACGGTTGCAGGCGCTGAGAGGCGTTTTTGGGGGTGTGCGCTCGGGAGGATTCGAACCCCCGGCCTTCGGTACCGGAAACCGATGCTCTGTCCGACTGAGCTACGAGCGCAGGGAGGGGCCGGTTGGCGCCCCGGATTATTCCGATTATACTGTTCGATCTCGTGGGGCGGAATGTTCCGGTGATGGGCACTGCCCCGCGGTCCCGCACGTTTCTCTTCCAAGATTCATTCCCTGGATGGCTTCCTCCCCCGACACGAACGGCTCGCCGGTCGATCCCACCCCCCGGTCGATCGCGGCCTTAGCAGATCCCTGGGCCCGTCGACCGGTGGCCCTCAACGGCCCACTAGAGCGGACGGCTGTGGATCCGGCCACCCTCGGGTTTGTGACCGGGTTGCTGGGGCTCGGGGCGGCCTTCATTCTGTTTCAGTTCTTCGTCACGCCGGTTGTGCTGGTCGTGCAAATTGTGCTGGCCGAGGGCGGGATGGCCTCGCTCAGTTCGATGAATGATCCGACCCGATTGCTGGACCTCTACACCCGAGAGCTGATCGTGAGCAACAGCGTGGGGCAGGTGCTGGGGCTGGCGGTGCCGGCGCTCCTGGCGGCCCGGCTCCACGCCCGGCAGTGGCTCAGTTATCTCCGCCTCCGGGGAGTGGATTCCCGGTTTCTGCTCCTGGCCGGCCTAGGGGTGTTGGGCCTTCAGCCCGTAGTGCAATGGCTCGCCCAAGTGAATCAGGCCCTGCCGCTGCCCGAGGGCATCCGTATGCTCGAAGAATCCCAGCTCCAGATGATTCAGAAGGTCCTGGAAAGCAATCTGGGTCTGGGGTTTAACGTGACGATGCTGGCGCTCGTCCCGGCCCTCTGCGAAGAGATTCTGTTTCGCGGCTACGCGCAGCGGCAGTTTGAGCGGGCGGCGGGCGCGAGCGGCGGGATTTTGCTATCGGGGGTTCTCTTTGGGCTGTACCACCTGCGTCCGTCGCAAGTGCTTCCGCTGGCTGTGATTGGCCTCTTTCTGGCGTACCTGACGTGGCGGACGGGCAGCCTGTGGCCCGCCGTCTTGGTGCACCTGCTCCACAACGGAATTGCGGTGGTGGCGGCCCACATGGCCCAGCGCCGCCCCGAGCTGGACATGGAGAGTCTGGAAGGAATGTCGCTGCCCTGGTACGTGGTTCTGGGTGGGTTCGTGATTGTCGGCGGCGTTCTCTATGTTTTGGACCCGCTGGCGCGTCGCCTGCAGTCGTCGGAGTAGGGCGGCGGGCCCACACGGTTTTTTGAGTAGCTACGCAGCGTCATTATGGGCAAGCGAGAAGACTGGGTGAGTGTATTTCGTACCGGTACGGACTACGAGGCCGATCTGGTGCGCGACCGGCTTGACGATAGCGGCATTCCGGCTGTGGTGCTCACGCAGCGCGACCATGCCTTCAACCTCAATGTTGGGGACCTGGCGCGGGTGCACGTGATGGTGCCGCCGGATCGGGCGGACGAGGCCGTCTCTCTTCTGGGCGAGGAGCTCTCGGAGGAGGAGCTGGAGGCGGCTGCCCTGGGGGCCGATCCGGATGCGCCGGCGGCCAACACGCCGGAACAAGATTCGAAGCTCGACTCCGGGCACGAGCACATGAACTTCCGTCCGCCCGACGAGGAAGAGGAGGAAAATGAGGACGAGGAGTAGCCTCCTGCGCGGCCCTCGTTGGTGACTCTTTCGTACGTTCCCCCCCGATCGAACCGAATTGTATCTGTGAGCGAAGACGTTCAACGCATTGTAACCGCCCTCGTCGGCGCACCGATCGCCCTTGCCCTCGCGTATACGGGCGGGGCGAGCTTCGCGGTGGCGATCGCGCTCGTCGGACTGGTGGGGCAAATGGAGCTCTACCGGATGGCCCAGCAGGCGGGGGCCGACCCCAGTGTCGGGAGCGGGCTGGTGCTGGGGGCGCTCGTCGTGGCGAGCCTGGGCGCGCCGTGGTTCTGGCCGGGGCTCGCGCTCGGGCTGCTCGCCTACGTCGTCGCGGCGCCGTTTCTTGTGCCGCGGGAGCAGTTTCTGCCGAGCCTGGGCATTACCGTGATGGGGGCACTCTACCCGACCGGGTTGCTCGGCAGCCTGGTTCTTCTTCGAAACGAGTACATTCCGGGCGTGGAGGTGCGCGCGGCGTTCTGGCTGGTGGTGCTCACGCTCCTGCTGGTGTGGGCGACCGATATTTTTGCGTACTATGTGGGCACGTGGCTGGGGGAGCGTCCCCTTGCCCCCGACATCTCCCCGGACAAAACGTGGGAGGGGACGCTGGGCGGGTTTGGGGCGGCGGTGCTCGTGGCCGTGGCGGGCAAATTCGTGCTGGTCCCGTTTCTCGGCTGGGTCGATGTGGCGATGCTTGCGGTGCTGGGCGGCGGCGTGGGACAGGTCGGGGATCTGCTGGAAAGTCAGTTGAAGCGCTCGACCGACACGGAGGACTCCAGCGGCCTGCTGCCCGGGCACGGCGGGGTGCTCGACCGTTTTGACGCGCTGGCCGTTGCGGCCCCTCTGATCTACGTCTACCTGCACCTGACGGGGCTCTTTTAGGACGTAGGAGGCGGGGCCAGGGGAACGTCGCCTTTCGGGTGGAGGTACGATTCCTCCTTTGTCTGTGTGACGAACCTGATGGATTCATGGGTCTGTTTCGCTCCGGTCGCGGGCCCCGCTCGTTCGACTACGAACCGCGGTACTACAACCCGGACGAGGATGAGGATCGGGAGTTGAAGCGCCGGATGCGGGCACGCCGATCCCGCTCCGAGCGCCGGAGCCCGATTGGGCTGTTGTACCTCGCGGGGCTCCTGCTCCTCACACTGTTCATTTACCAGGCGCTGTAAGCGAACCTGTGGTGTTCTATTGTGGCTGACGACTCCACCGGATCGGACGGCATCATTGAGGTGATGTCGGACCGCCTTGCAAATCAGATCGCCGCCGGCGAGGTGGTGCAGCGCCCGGCGTCGGTGGCGAAAGAGCTGCTGGAGAACGCCCTGGATGCGGGGGCCTCGTCGCTGGAGGTCATTCTCAAGGAGGCCGGGAGCACGCTCGTGCAGGTGATCGACGACGGGTGTGGGATGAGCCGGGCGGACGCGGCGCGCTGTTTTGAGCGGCACGCCACCAGCAAAATCCGGTCGGTCGACGACCTGGAGCGCATTCGCACACTCGGCTTTCGGGGCGAGGCGTTGGCGTCCATCGCCGCCGTCTCGCAGGTGACGCTCAAGACGAAGCGGGTGGAGGACGAGGCTGGCACCCTGGTGCGCGTGGAGGGGGGCGAGATTACGGAGCACCGCCCCTGCGCCGCCCCGCAGGGCACCTCGGTCGCCGTTCAGAATCTGTTCTACAACGTTCCCGCCCGCCGCAACTTCCTGAAGACGCCCGCCACGGAGCTAAAGCACCTGAGCACCACGGTGCAGGTCCTGGCGCTCGCCCATCCGCGAGTGGCGGTGCGCATGGAGCACGACGGGCACGAGCACTATGACCTCCCCGCCGCCCAGTCCGAGGAGGCCTCCGCGGCCCTCAAGGAGCGTATCCTCGGCCTCTTTGGGGACGAGCACGACGGGCAGCTGGTGCCGGTCCGGGACGCCTCCAGCGACCTCACGCTCCGCGGGTTCGTCGGCACGCCCGAGTTTCACCGGAAGACGCGGGGGCAGCAGTTTCTGTTCGTGAACGAGCGCTACGTGCGCGACCAGTACCTGAGCCACGCCGTGAAGAAGGCGTACGGCGACCTCCTGCCCGACGGGGCGTTCCCGTTTTTCGCGCTGTTCCTCGAGATGGACCCCCGACGCGTGGACGTGAACGTGCACCCGCAGAAGTCGGAGGTCAAGTTCGACGATCAAAGCGGCATCTACGGCTTCCTGCGGAGTGCGGTGCGCGAGGCGCTGGGCCGCGTGCACGTGACGCCGCAGTTCGACGCCGACGACGCGGCCGCCTCCGCGTCGGGCCGCGACCGATCCGACGGGACGGGGGGGACGACCTCACGGTCGGGGACGCCCTCGCGCCCGACCTCTTTCCAGCCCCGCCGGTCGGACGCGGACGCGTCGCAGCAGCCGCCGTCGTCGCCCGCGGCCCGCCCCTCAACGGGCCCCGAACGCGACGGGGACGCCGTGCCGCCCGCGTCTCGGAGCGAGGGGGAGGCGTCGGGATCGCTTTCTACGACGCTCTACGAAGGGCCGGAAGACACGGACCCCGCGGACGACACGTCCTCGGACCCGGGCACGGAGGGACGCGACGGCGCCGGACGGACGCGTCGTCCGGTGTGGGGCCTGCACGACACCTACATCCTCACGCCCACCGATACGGGACTCATGATGGTGGACCAGCGGGCGGCCCACGTGCGGGTGCTCTACGAAGAGCATCGGGCGCGGCTGTCGGAAGGGCAGGGCCCGTCCCAGCAGCTGCTTTTTCCGCACATGGTGGAATTAGATCCGTCCGACTCCGACCTCTTCGAGGAGCTGCTGCCGGACCTGCGGGCGCTCGGGTTCGAAATCGAGCGGATGAGCGGGCGGACCGTGGCGGTGCGCGGCGTGCCGGCCGACGTGCCGGATGGCGACGAGGGCGGCATTCTGGAAGACCTCCTCGACCAGTACAAGACCGAGCAGGACACGGTGTCCGACGAGCGGCGCGAGCGCCTGGCCCGGACCCTGGCCCAGCAGAGCGCCGTCGCCCGCGGCCAGTCCCTTTCCGAGAACGAGCGACGTGCCCTGCTCCGCGACCTGTTTGACTGCGAAATGCCGTACGCCGACCCCTCGGGGACCCCGACGATGGAGAAGTGGTCGATGGAAGAGATTGACGACCGGTTTGGCCGGTAGTCCCTTCATGAATCAGTCAGCTCGGATGACCGACGATCTGCCCGACCGGGTGGCCCGGTGTATCGACCGGCATGCGCTTTTGCGCCCGGGGCAGCGCGTGCTCGTGGGCGTCAGCGGCGGGCCCGACTCGATGGTCTGCCTTGCGGTGCTCCGGACCCTTGGGTACGAGGCGGCGGGGCTCCACGTGAACTATGGGCTGCGGCCGGGCGCGGAAGACGACGAGGCCCTCGTGCGCCGGTACTGTGAACAGCACGGCGTGCCGCTCCGCGTCGTCACGCTCGACGCCAAGCAGCGGGCGGAGGCGACCGACGAATCGCTGCAGGAGGCGGCCCGACGGCTGCGCTACGACGCCCTCGCCGACGCCGCCCGGGACGCGAACTGTTCGGCGGTGGCCGTCGGGCATCACCGCGACGATCAGACCGAAACGGTTCTGCTCAACCTCTTCCGCGGCGCCGGGCCGGACGGGCTGGCGGGCATGCCGCCTGCACGGGCACTCCGGGCCGACCCCACCCTCCCGCTCGTGCGCCCGCTCCTGTCCCTCGCCCGATCCGAGATCGAAGACTACGCGGCGGCCCGGGACATTCCGTGGCGACAGGACCCCTCCAACGAAGACCCATCCTACGACCGGGCGGCCCTTCGCACCGAAATTCTCCCCCAGATCGAGGACCGGTTCCCCGGCGCGTCGGAGAATGTGGCGCGGGCGGCAACCCTGATGCGCGAGTACGTCGACGCGACGCTCACGCCGGCGCTGGAGGAGCGCATGGCGGGCGGATTCGGGCGCACGGCGCACGGGGGCGCGGTCGATCTCGACGCCCTACGGGCGGAACCCGCCGTGTGGCAGCGTCGCATGTTGCTGGAGGCGCTGGCCCGTACGCTCCCGGAGGCCCCCCAGACGCACGCCGTCGCCGAGGAGCTGGCCGCGCTCATTGAGGCGCAGCCGGGGGCGCGGTTCGAGGTGGCGGAGGGGACCGTCTGGCGCGAGCGGGACCGGCTCCGGTTTGTGCCACGGGCCGACGCAGCGGCCCCGGTGGCGCCCACGCCGGTGCCGTGGGGCGAGGACGTGCCCGTGGCGACGGGCACCTTCCGGCTCGACCCGATGGACCGGGCGCCCGAGCGGCTGGACCCCGGCTCGCGCTACGAGGCGTACGCCGATCTCGACCGCCTGCCCGACCCGCTCACGCTCCGCTCCTGGCAGGAGGGGGACCGGGTCCAGCCGTTGGGCATGGAGGGCACCAAGCTCGTCAGCGACCTGCTGACCGACAACCAGGTCCCGCCGCATCGCCGCGCCGCCACGTGCGTGCTCGCAACCGACCATCACCTGGCGTGGGTGATCGGCCACCGGCTCGACCACCGCGTTCGGGTCCGCCCGGATACCGAACGGGTGGCCCACCTCTCGTGGCGGCCGCGGTGAGACCCCAATCGTGAAAATGCCTCGGACGATTGCAATTCGCCGTAGCCGCCGCGTAGCTTTTTGCCAGTGCGAATCCCTGTCATCCTTCGTCCCACCCGTAGGCCCTCGCTTATGCCCTCCACCCGCGATCTCACCGCCGCCCCCGTCGAACCCGGCGACGCCACCGTTTCGTACCGGGGCGATCGTTTTCGCCGCTATCTCGACGCCGACACCATTCGGACGCGCGTCCAGGAAATGGGTCGCCAGATTGGCGATCAGTACGCGGGCCAAAACCCCATCCTGGTCAGCGTGCTCAATGGTGCATTTATGTTTACCGCCGACCTGATGCGGGCGCTCGACATCGACTGTGAGATCGACTTTATCAAGCTGTCCTCGTACGGCGCGGCGAAGGTGTCGAGTGGCGAGGTGCACGAACTCAAGAGCATCGACGCCGACCTGGAGGGGCGGGAGGTGATCATCGTCGAAGACATCGTGGACACAGGCCTCACGATGGAGTTCATCAAGGACCGCCTGCGGGAATACAACCCTGCGTCGCTCCGCGTGGCCACGCTCCTGCACAAGCCCGAGGCCACCGAGCCCGACCTCACGCTCGACTACGTGGGCTTTCAGATTCCCGACCTGTTCGTGATTGGCTACGGGTTGGACTACGGACAGCTTGCCCGCAACCTGGGCGACATCTACATTCTGGACGACTCCGCGTAATCGACCATTCCGGCCCCGCTGACCGTGAGCCAATCGTCGCCTCGCATTTTTGTGGCCTACGCCGGGGGCACCATCGGCATGCGGGAAACCGACGACGGGTACGCCCCGGCGCCCGGCTACCTGCAGCGGCGAATGGCTGAGTTGCCGCCCTTCCAGGCGGCGGACGTGCCGACGTACGACGTCTACGAGCTGGACCCCCTGCTCGACAGCTCCAACATGGCCCCGGCCGACTGGCTGCGGATCGCGGAGCTCATCCGGGACCACCACGCCGACTACGACGGCTTTCTTGTGGTGCACGGGACGGACACGATGGCGTTTACGGCCTCGGCCCTCTCCTTCATGCTCCAGCCGCTGGACAAGCCGGTGGTCCTTACGGGCTCGCAGCTCCCCCTGGCCGCCACGCGGACCGATGCGCAGAGCAACCTCCTCACGTCGCTCCTGCTGCTGGGGCAGTACGCCGATCGGCTCGCCGGGGTGCACCTCTTCTTCAACGACCGGCTCTACCGCGGCAATCGCACGACAAAAGTCAATGCGGACGCCTTTGCGGCGTTTGACTCGCCCAATTTTCCCCCGGTGGGCACGGCGGGCATCAACCTGGACGTGGATTGGGACCGGGTGCCCACGCCCGAGCGTCCGGCCCGCCCGCCCGACGTGACGGCGCTGGGGGGCGCGACGGTGTCGACCTTTCGCCTCTTTCCGGGGCTGGAGGCCGAGTACCTCGAAAACGTGTTGGCCCCGCCCGTGCAGGGCGTGGTGCTGGAGTGCTTCGGCTCCGGAAACGCGCCGTCTTCAAACGAGCAGTTCCTCGCCGCCCTTCGGCGGGCCACGGAGCGCGGCGTCGTCGTGGTGGCCGTCACGCAGCCCCTCCGCGGCACGGCGGACCTCGATCTCTACGCGACCGGGCACGCGTTGGCCGAGGCGGGCGTGGTGAGCGGGTACGACATGACGACCGAGGCGGCCCTCGCCAAGCTGTACTACCTATTCGAGCAGGGGCACCCGCCGGCGGAGGTGCGCGCCCTCACGCAGCAAAACCTGCGCGGCGAGCTCACGCCGCCCGAGGACGTGCCGCCGTCGCTGGGCCGGGCGCGCCGCCGCCTGGCCGGCTACCGCTAACGAGGTGCCTGGCGCGCGCGTTACGCCTCGTGCTCGGGGGCCGGGGGCGTCGTCTCGCGGTGGACGGCGGACGGGTCGAGGGGGCGGAAGTGAGCGGTAAAGTGGCGGAGCTGGGGCGGCTCCTCCGTAATCTCGTAGCCGGGAATCTCGTCCGCCCGGTCCACGAGTTCCTCAAAGCACTCGATCACGTAGTCGACGTGGCTCTGGGTGTAGACGCGTCGCGGGATGGCGAGGCGGAGAAGCTCCTGGTCGGCCGGCTCCTCGGAGCCATCCGGCTGACGGCCAAACATCACCGAGCCGATTTCTACGCCGCGGATGCCGCCGGTCATGTAGAGGGCCACGGCGAGCGCCTGCGCCGGGTACTCCAGCGGGGGGAGGTGGGAGAGGAACCGCTTCGCGTCGATGTAGACGGCGTGGCCGCCCACGGGCGTCACGATGGGGACGCCGAGGTCCGTGAGGGCGTTGCCCAGGTAGCGGGTCGAGGCCATGCGGTATTCCAGGTAGTCCTCGTCCACGATCTCGCGGAGGCCGACGGCGATCGCTTCCAGGTCGCGCCCCGCCAGGCCGCCGTACGTCGGAAAGCCTTCCGTGAGGATCAGCTGGTTGCGCGCCTCGCGGGCCCAGTCGTCGTCATCGAGGGCCAGCCAGCCGCCGATATTGACGAGCGCGTCCTTCTTGGCGCTCATCGTCATGCCGTCCACCATCGAAAACATCTCCTGCACGATGCTTTTCACGGAGGCGTCCTCGTAGCCCTCCTCGCGCTTTTTGATGAAGTAGGCATTCTCGGCGAAGCGGCAGGCGTCGAGGAAGAGGGGCACGCCGTGCTCCTCGCAGAGGGCCTTGGCGCCGCGAATGTTTGCCATCGAGACGGGCTGTCCGCCCCCGGTGTTGTTCGTGACGGTGAGCATCACGAGCGGCACGTGCTCGCCGTGGGTGTTGAGGAAGGCGCCCAGCCGGTCCAGGTCCATGTTGCCCTTGAAGGGATGGTCGGCATCCGGATCGAGGCCCTCCTCAATCACCAGGTCGACGGCCTCGGCGCCCGTCGATTCGATGTTGGCACGGGTGGTGTCGAAGTGCGTGTTGCTCGGAATTTTTGCCTCGGGCCCCGCCACAATGCCCATTAGGATGCGCTCGGCGGCCCGCCCCTGGTGGGTCGGCACCACGTGCTCAAAGGGCATGAGCTCCTTCACCGCCTCCTCGAAGCGGAAATAGGAGGGAGAGCCCGCGTAGCTCTCGTCGCCCTGCATGAGGCCCGCCCACTGCGCGGCACTCATGGCCGAGGTGCCCGAGTCCGTGAGCAGGTCGATGATGACGTCGTCGGCGTGCAGGTTGAAGAGGTTGTAGTGCGCCTCGCGGATCAGACGCTCCCGTTCGGCCCGGGAGGTCATCCGAATCGGCTCAACGGACTTAATCCGAAACGGCTCGATGATGGTGTCCATGGCACGGCGGGGACTGTTGAGAGATGAACTGGGGCCCAACCTACCGACTGGGCCGCCAAAGGACAACGAGCTCGCCCGCGCGCCTGCTACGCCGGTGCGTAGTCGAGGCGGTCGGAGAGCTGCCGGCGGAGCTTCTTGCGCCCCCGATGGATGTAGACTTTGACGGTGTTCAGGGGCATGTCGAGCGCCTCGGCGATCTCCTTGTACTTGAGTTCCTGCAGCTCCCGAAGCTCGACCACCTGCCGGTAGGGCGGGTCGACGCGGTCGAGGGCGGCGTGGAGGTGCTCCTCGAAGTCCGACCCCTCGGCGAGGGCGTCGGGCCCGGGGCGCTCGCTCGGGGCGTCCGACAGCCCCTCGGTGTCCACCGTCAGGGTCTTGTGCCGGGTTTGGCGGCGGCGGTGCTGGTCGATGCAGGCGTTGCGGGTGACGCGCAGGAGCCACGGCAGCACGCGCTCGCCATCAAGGTCTTCGTGGTGCTCCCAGAACGTGATGAGGACGTCCTGGGTGACGTCTTGCGCAACGACCTCGTTCTTGAGGAGTGAGCAGGCAAAGCGGTAGATGCGGTCCTCGTAGAGGTCAACCTGGTCCTTGAACGTAGAGAAGCGCATGAGGGCGGCACGTTGACGAGAGAGGACGAGCGAGGAGTGGGGACACCTCAGTAGACACCCCGTGGTCGAAAACGGTTGCACCTGAGGAAGCCCCCCGATTGCGTCCTCTCTACGCTCCCCACTGTGCACAGGGTGCGGAGCAATCGGTGAACCGGCCGCTGGGTACGATGAGTCGTCCGGGGCCGGACGAGAGAATCAGCCGGCAGAAGTGGAGAACCGGCCCCTATGCCGCCGGCACGGCATCGACGTCAATGTCGACGGGCTTGGGATAGCAGACGTAGGGTTTGACGACAAATTGTGTGAGCTCGGAGATGGCCGCCGTATCGGCCATTTCGGAGAGCTCCCGGGCCGTGCCGTCGCGCCCCAGAATGCCAATCATCTCGTCGTGGCTGTCGTAGGCAGTGTGGCGGGAGGTCCCGAGCGTGAGGTAGTGCCGGGCCGCCGCGGGGGCCTCTTCGCGGGAGGCGAGGCCGTTGTCGACGAGCCAGTCCGCCACCTGCTGTCGCCACGACTCGATTTGCGGGGCGCTGGGCTCGCGGGGCAGAAAGGTGACGCGGAAGAACTCGCGGTTGATGAACCGCCGGCTCAGGTCGGCCAGCACGGGGTCCTCGTCCTGCCACATCCATTGCTTTGCGCTAAAGAGCAGGTCGGTATCGTCGATCTGGCAGTAGCGGCGGCGGATGCGGTCGTCGTCGATCTGGTGGGCCTGGATGTCGTGGGCGAGGAAGAAGAGGAGGGGCCGCGAGCCGCGATAGAGCCAGTCGGGACCGGCGTTGGGGCCGTCGAGGTGCGAGGCGGCCCGGCGAAGAACGGCCCGGAGCACTTCGTCGCCGGCCAGCACCGTCTTGTGCATGTACACCTGCCAGTACATGAGGCGGCGCGAGATGAGGAAGTTTTCGACGGCGTAGATGCCCTTGCCCTCCACCATAATCTCGGAGTCGGCCCCGCCGGCCAGGGGATGGACGCGCATGGTTTTGAGGAGGCGCTGCACGCCCACCTCGCCTTCCGCCACGCCGGTGTAGAAGGAGTCGCGGCGCAGGTAGTCGAGCCGATCCATGTCGAGTTGGCTCGACACGAGCTGGTGGAAGAAGGGGCGCTCGTAGGTGTCGTCGAAGATGGCCAGGGCGAGGTCGAGCGCCCCGTCCAGTTGCTCGTTGAGGTGGAGCAGGATCGCCCGACTCATCTTTTCGTGTTCGAAGTCGTCGATTAGCTGGTGCTCCAGCGTGTGGGAGAACGCGCCGTGGCCCACGTCGTGGAGCAGCGCCGCGGCGAGGGCGGCCGTGCGTTCCTCGGGGGAAATGGGCGTGCCCTTTTCGGAGAGGTTGGTCAGGGCGTCCTGCATCAGCGCCATGGCCCCGAGCGCGTGATTGAAGCGGGTGTGTTCGGCGCCGGGGAAGACGAGGTGCCCCACCCCCAGCTGGCGGATGCGGCGGAGGCGCTGCACCTCGGGCGTCTGGATGAGGTCCATGATGAGGTTTTTCGGCACGGAGATGAACCCGTGCACCGGATCCGAGAACAGCTTGAAGCGCTGGTTGGACGACATGCGAGGGGCGGCCGGTGTGCGGAGACAGGGGGATGAAGGG
>NCRC01000032.1 GCA_002894685.1 Salinivenus lutea | reverse complement strand
CCCCTCAGCCGCCCCAGCCCCAGCCGTCCGGCCCGCCCCAACGCGGCAGCTACACTGTGGAGGAGGGCCCCAGCGAGGAGGTGCTCCAGCAGCAGTACGGGCAGAACATCGACGTGCAGCCGATGGACCGGATGCGCAAAATTACCGCCGAGCACATGGTGCGGTCCAAGGCCACCTCGGCCCACGTCACCTCCTTCGCCGAGGCGGATGTGACCGGTCTCGTCCGCTTCCGCGAAAACAACAAAGAGGCCTTTCAGGAGCGCGAGGGGCTCAAGCTTACCTTCACGCCCTTCTTCGTGAAGGCCGCCGTGGAGGCTCTCCGCGAGCACCCCGTCCTCAACGCCAGCGTGGAGGGGGACAAGATCGTGATGAAGAAAGACTACCACGTCGGCATCGCCGTGGCGATTGGCGACAAGGGCCTGCTCGCCCCCGTCATCCGCAACGCCGGCGACTACAGTGTGACGGGACTCGCCCGCAAGGCCGCCAACATGGCCGAGCGCGCCCGCAGCAAAGAGCTCCAGCCCGACGAGTTGCAGGGCGGGACCTTTACCGTCACCAACATCGGCTCGCTCGGGTCGCTCATGGGCACGCCCATCATCAACCAGCCGCAGGTCGGCATCCTCGCCACCGGCGCCATCCAGAAGCGCCCCGTCGTGATCGAGGACGACGACCTCGGCGACGTCATCTCGGTCCGGCACATGATGTACCTCTCGCTCAGCTACGACCACCGCATCATCGACGGCGCGATGGGGGCCAGCTTCCTCCAGCACGTCGCCACCGAGCTGGAGTCGATTTCGGCGGACGACAACCTGCTCTAAGAGCCCGGCATGGCCGACCGAGCGGGCGGTTTGCGCCTCACGCACGGGAACGGGCCGCCCGGCTGTGGATTCCGTTATTGACCCACTCGTGCGGCATTCTCGCCCCGGGCGACGCCGCACGCACGGGCCGCATCCTCCCACACCGTCCCTCCCTCCCGCCATGCCCGACGCCCCCTCAACCGACGACGTGGGCCTTTCGCTCTCGCTCCGAGAGCTGCGCGACCACCTGCAGGCCTTCCAGGACGACTACCTGGCCGATAAGAGCGACGAGACGGTGGGCACCTACCGCCGCTCCCTCAACTCATTCGAGAAGTGGTTCGTCCAGAAGGACACCTTCCGCTTCACCGAAGACGACATCCGCGACTACAAGCGGTACCTGATGGAGGAGCGCGAGCTGAGCCAGGTCTCCGTCTCCACCTACCTCACCGCCCTCCGCCGCTTTTGCCAGTACCTCACCGACATCGGCGGGCTGGAGGAGAACCCGGCGAAGGCCGTGAAGGGCAACCGCCGCCCCGACTCACACTCGCGCTCGGTGCTCACCGAACAGGACATCGAGAAGCTGGAAGAGGTGCTCGGCAATACGGCGCAGCTCGACAAGCGCGACCGGGCGATCGTGTACCTGATGCTGTACGCCGGACTCAGCGAGATTGAGATCGTGCGGGCCGACGTGGAGGACCTGGAGCACACGCTCATGGGCCCGGTCCTGCGCGTGCAGGGCAAGGGGCGGAAGGTGAAGGATCAGGAGGCCCCGCTCGACGAGCCCGTGCTGGAGGCCGTGGAGGCCTACCTCGACACCCGCGACGACGTGCACCCCGAGGACCCGCTGTTCGTCTCCCACGGCCACCGCTCCGATGGGAAACGCCTCAAGACGCGCTCCGTGCGCAGTCGCATCAACGGCTACCTGAAGCAGGCCGGCATTAAGCGCAAGGGCGTCACGCCGCACAGCCTCACCCACACCGCGGCCCTCATCTGGCTCAACGACGGCATGCCGATCGAGGAGGTGAAGCAGCGCATGCGACACGGCACGCTCGACACCACGATGATCTACTACAAGAAGCAGGGCCTCCTGAAGCGCGACCCGGAGGAGATTGAGGAGCTGATGTCCTGACCGGGGCGCCGGTTGCACGGAGGTCTCCCCCGCCCCTTGCCCTGCGCTCCCCGGGCTGTTCTTCTCTCGCAGAACATGCTCCTCGTCCCTACTCCTCCCCACTCGTCCACTCGCCGAGGTCGGTGCGGAGGCTAAACTGGTGGAGCCCGCCCAGCGACGACCAGGAGGTGTAGGCGTAATCGGCCGCCAGCGGCCCCACGTGCACCCCAAAGCCCGCCCCGAAGCCCGCCAGGTCAAACCGATCGGTGAGCGCGAGCTCGGTCCCCCGGCGGTGGTTGTACCCGAGGCGCACCCGCAGGACCTCCCCCGGCCGCGCCTCCACGCCCAACGTGAGGTGGGCAAGGACGTGGTCGACCGTGGTGCCGCCCGCAATGCCCTCCGACAGGTTCGTCAGGTCGTACGCCGAGGCCGAGAGTAGCACCGGCAGGTGGGCGAGCCGCTTCGTCACCCCGAGCCGAAGGTCGAGCGGTAGGGTGGGGCGCCGGGGCCCGTACCCGTCGAGCGACAGGCCGACGTTCCGGAGCGTCGCGCCGACAGTCATCTGGTGCGCGGGCAGCCGGTAGAGCGCCCCGACGTCGGCCGCCACCGCGGTGGCCTGCGCCGACTCGACGCGGGAATGGATGAGGTGAAGGCTGCCCCCGTATCGCAGGCTCGATTCCCCCAGTCCCCGGGCCGCCCCGAGGGTCAGCGCCACGTCCTGCGCCCCAAACGTTCCCGTTCGCTCGCCGAACGCGTTCCGCTCCTCGAACGTGCCCCAGTCCGCAAACCGAACGCCCCCGTGCAGCGCCGTGCTCGCCGCCCCCACCACGCGGCTGTAGGCCACCGACCCCGCGTTGATGTCCGACAGGTGGTTCAGGTACGAAAGGGAGGCCGTCCGGTCGGTCGCCGGCCCCGACACTGCGGGATTGTAGAACACCGCGTTCACGTCGCCGTCCGCCACGGCCCCGAAGGCCCCCGCCAGCGCCGCGGCCCGCGCCGACGGCTCCAGTCGCAGAAACGGAAAGCTCGTGACGGCCCCGCCCGGTTGCGCCGCCGCGGGGGCACCCGCCAGCACCACCACCATCAGACCGGCAACGAGAGAGAGACGCATCGGGACCAAAATCCGCGATGGAACGCGACGTGTCGGCAATGGTCCGGGCCAGGGGCGGTTCCGATGGCGGCCTGCATCGGGCGCTTTCCCGTGCGTTGTGGCCCCGTCTCCCCCGAACACGCGGGAACGCTCCCCCCGAGCCTGCGTGACACTTTCCGTGCCGCCGTGGATCTTTGCGCGGCGGCCGCCCTCCCGCGACTTTCGTCGCTCCCCGCACGTACTGCCGTTTCCACATGTTTGAGTGGCTCCAAAACCTGTTCGGCGACCCGAACCAGCGCGAGCTCGACAAGCTCTGGCCCGTCGTCGAGGAAATCAACGAACACTACGAGGACCTTCAGGACCTGACCGACGACGAGCTCCGGGCCAAGACCGACGAGTTCCAGGCCGAGATCCAGGAGGCCGTGGCGGATATTGAGGCGCGGCAGGAGGAAATCGAGGAGCGGCTGCGTCGGGCCCCGGCCCCCGAAGCCCCCATCGGGGGCGACGGCCAGGTGGGCGAGGCCGACGTGGAGCCGATTTCGCTGGACGAGCGCGACGCCCTCTACGACGAGTACGACGAGCTGGAGGAGGAGTGGCAGGAGGTCGTCGAGGACATCCTCTGGGACCTGCTCCCCGAGGCCTTTGCCGTCATGAAGGAAACCTGCCGGCGCATGCTCGGGGAAACGTGGATGGCCGGCGGCTCCAAGATCGAGTGGGACATGGTGCCCTACGACGTGCAGCTCCTGGGCGCCATCGTGCTCCACCAGGGCCGCATCGCCGAGATGAAGACCGGGGAGGGCAAGACCCTGGCCGCCGTGATGCCGCTCTACCTCAACGCCCTCACGGGCCGCGGCTGTCACCTCGTCACGGTCAACGACTACCTGGCGGAGCGCGACACCGAGTGGATGGGCCCGATCTACGCGTTCCACGGCCTCACGGTCGACTGCATCAACCGCTACGACCCGCACACCGAGGGCCGCAAGGAGGCCTACGAGGCCGACATCACGTACGGCACCAACAACGAGTTCGGCTTCGACTACCTGCGGGACAACTCGTTCGTGGTGCGGCCCGAGCAGCTCATGCAGCGGGACCATCACTTCGCAATCATCGACGAGATCGACTCGGTTCTCATCGACGAGGCCCGCACGCCGCTCATCATTAGCGGCCCGGTGCCCGATCAGGAGAACGACCAGTACCACGAGCTGCGCGACCCGGTCGAACAGCTCGTCAACGCCCAGCGCAAGCTCGTCCGCTCGCTCGTGAAGGATGCGAAAGAGCACCTCGACAAGAAGGAAGAAGCTGAGGAGGCCGGCAATTCTCAGGACGTGCAGCACCACGAAGACGAGGCGGGACTGGCCCTCCTCCGCGCCTCGCGCGGCTACCCCAAGAACCGACAGCTGCAGAAGCTCCTCAACGAGCGGCCCGGCATCGAACGCCTGCGGCAGAAGACCGAAAACTTCTTCCTCCAGGAGAACGCCAAGCGAATGCCGGAGGTGGACGAGGTCCTCTACTTCTCCGTCGACGAGAAGAAGCAGTCCATCGAGATGACGGAGAAGGGGCAGGACTACATCGCGAAGGTGATGGGCGAAACCTCCGACCTGTTCGTTCTCCCCGTGGTGGGCGACGAAATCGCCGAGATCGAGGACGAACACAAGGCCAAGATCGACCAGCTCGAACGGGAACTCCAAGAGCGCGACGACCTGTCGAAGGAGAAGCGCGAAAACAAGTACATGAACGACAAGCGGGAGCTGGAGAAGGAGCTCCAGGAGAAGAAGCGGGAGATCTACAACACCTACGCGGACCGCGCCGAGCGCGTCCACGCCATCGAGCAGCTGCTGAAGGCCTTCACCCTCTACGAGCGCGACACCGAGTACATCGTGGAGGACGGCAAGGTGCAGATTGTCGACGAGCACACCGGCCGGGTGATGGAGGGCCGCCGCTACTCCGAGGGGCTCCACGAGGCCCTGGAGGCGAAGGAGGAGGTCGAGGTGCAGAACGCCACGCAGACCTACGCCTCCATTACGCTGCAGAACTACTTCCGCATGTACGACAAGCTGTCCGGCATGACCGGGACGGCGGAGACCGAGTCGGAAGAGTTCAACGAGATCTACGACCTGGATGTGGTGGTCGTGCCCACCCACGAGCCGGTGCGGCGCGACGACAAGGACGACCTCGTCTTTCAGACGAAGCGCGAGAAATACAACGCGGTCGTCGACAAGGTGAAGGAGTACAACAAGCGCGGCCAGCCGGTGCTCGTGGGATCGGCGTCGGTCGAGGTTTCCGAAACGCTGAGCCGCCTCCTGAAGCGCGAAGGCATTCCCCACAACGTGCTCAACGCGAAGCAGGACCGCGCGAAGAAGGAGGCCGACATTGTCGCCGAGGCCGGCCAGAAGGGCTCGGTCACGATCGCGACGAACATGGCCGGGCGCGGCACCGACATCAAGATTAGCGACGAGGTCCGCGAGCTCGGCGGCCTGGCCATCCTCGGCTCGGAGCGACATGAGAGCCGCCGCATCGACCTGCAGCTCCGGGGCCGCGCCGGGCGCCAGGGCGATCCGGGCGAGAGTCAATTCTACGTCTCTCTCGAAGACGACCTGATGCGCCTCTTCGGCTCCGACCGGGTGGCGAAGGTCATGGACAGCATGGGCATCGAGGAGGGCGAGGTCATCACGCACCCGTGGATCAACAAGAGCATCAAGCGGGCGCAGTCGAAGGTGGAGCAGAACAACTTCGCCATTCGGAAGCGCCAGCTGGAGTACGACGACGTGCTCAACTCGCAGCGCGAGGTGATCTACAAGCGTCGCCGCGAGGCCCTTACGGGCGAGCGGTTCCACGGCCAGGTGCTCAACATGCTTTACGAGTTCATCGAAGCGGTCGTGGAGAAGCACTACGGGCAGGGCAACCTCGCGGGCATGCGGGAGGACCTGCTGCGCTACCTCGCCTTCGAGCCGGAGATGGACCGCGACGAGTTCGTGCAGTTGGGCGAGGACGGCGTGGTGGAGCGCGTCTACGACCTGGCGACCGACTACTACGAGCAGAAGCGCTCCTCCATTGCCCAGCCGTTCTACCAGACGCTCCGCAGCCTCAAGCAGGAGCGCGGCGACGAGATGATCGAACGCGTCTTCGTCGACTTCACCGACGGGCAGGACATGCTCCGCGCCGTGGCCGACGTGGACGAGGCGCTCGAAACCAACGGGCAGGAGATCAACGAGGCGCTGGAGCGGACCGCCATGCTCCAGACCATCGACGAGAAGTGGACCGAACACCTCCGCGAGCTCGACGAGCTGAAGGAGGGCATCGGCCTGCGCTCGTTCGGGCGCAAGGACCCGATCGTGGAGTACAAGATGGAGGCGTTCGACCTCTTCTCCGAAATGATGGCCGACATCGGCCGCGAGGTCGTGTCGACGGTCTTCCGCGCCGGCCCGGTCGTCGACGACGAGGTGCAGACCGAGGGCGAGGGCCCGAAGGGGCGCCTCAGTCAGCGCCGCGCCCAGACCCAGCACGACTCGGCCCAGCCCGACTACTCAGTGAAGACCGACGGCGAGGGCAACCAGCAACAGCAGAGCGGCGCCGAGCGCGACCCCACGACCGAGCAGTCGCATGAACCCGTCAAGGTGGCGGACGAGCCCGGGCGCAACGAATACGTCACCGTCCGCAACAACGCCACCGGCGAGACCACGGAAATGAAGTGGAAGTACGCCAAGAAGAAGATCAAACAGGGATGGACCTTGGTCTCCTAAGCGACAGGGCCTGCCGGTCGGCCGTCGTTCCGCTCCTTCCTTTCGGTGCCGCCCCTCCTTTCGAATGTCGAGTGTCGAATGCCGAGTTGGGGCGGGAGGCCCAATGACACTCGAGCTTCGACAGTCGTAACTGCATGCTATGTTGCAGTCGCTCTACGTTCGGGACTACGCCCTGATCGAGGAGCTGGAGATGGAGTTCGGCAGTGGGCTGAACATCATCACCGGCGCCACGGGGGCGGGCAAGTCGATCCTGATCGGAGCGCTCAGCATGATCCTCGGGGAGCGGGCCAACACCGACGTGGTCCGCGGCGACGCCAAAAAGGCCGTGGTGGAGGGCATCTTTGACGACGCCGACACCGGGCGCATCCGGTCGGTGCTCGAGGAGAACGCCATCGAGACCGATCCCCTCCCTCGCGTCATCCTGCGCCGCCGCATCACCGAGCGGGGCAGCCGCGGCTTCGTGAACGACACCCCCGCCACCCTCGACGTGATGCGCGCCGTGGCGGCGGAGCTCATCGACCTGCACGGGCAGCACGAGCACCAGAGCCTCCTCCACACCGAAACCCACCTGCGCCTTCTCGACAGCTTCGGGGGCCTGGGCGGGCTCGTCGAGCACTACCAGAAAAAACGCCAGCGGGTGGCCGATCTCGTGGCGGAGCGCGAACAGCTGGCCAACCGCGAACGGGAGCTCCGGCAGCAGAAGGAGCTCTACGAATTCCAGATCGAGGAGATCGACGAGGTGGACCCGCAGCCCGGCGAGGAAGAGGAGCTGGAAGCCGAGCGCCGCGTCCTCGAAAACGCCGAGCAGCTCTACTCGTCCACGCGCGGCCTCTACGAGATGCTGTTTGAGGACGAAAACGCCGTACACGACCAGCTCGTGGTGGCCCGCAACGACCTCCAGGACCTCGCCCGCATCGACGACGCGTTCGAGGAGCAGGTCGACGAGATCGAGACCGCTCAGATCATCGTCAGCGAGCTGGCCAACTTCCTCCAGGACTACAACGCCCACATCGAGTTCGATCCCGAGCGGCTGGAGGCCATCCGGCAGCGCACCACCGAGCTCGAAAAGCTAAAGCGCAAGTACGGCGGCACGCTCGAGGCCGTGCTAGAGCACCGTCGCGAGATCGGCGAGCAGTACGAGCTCGCCCAGGACTTTGAGGGCAACCTGGAACGGCTCGACGAAGAGATCCGCGAGGCGCAGGCCGACCTCACGGACGTGGCGCTCCGCCTCTCCGACAAGCGGCGCGAGGTGGCCGCCCGCATCGAGGACGCCATCCTCGACGAGCTGGCCACCCTCGGCATGCCCGACAGCCAGTTCGAGGTGCGGTTCAGCCGACAGGAAGAGCCCGACGGCTGGATTCGCCCCGAAGACGCAGATGCCCGCTACCGGGCCTTCCAGAAGGGCGTCGACCAGGTCGAGTTCTTCATCTCCACGAACGTGGGCGTCGACCCCATGCCGCTGGCCGAGGTCGCCTCCGGCGGCGAAATTAGCCGCATCATGCTGGCGCTCAAGACGATCTTGGCCAAGAGCGAGCGGCTGCCCATCCTCGTGTTCGACGAGATCGACGTGGGCATCTCGGGCGACATGGCCCGCCGCGTCGGCGAGAGCATGCACGCCCTCGCCCGGTACCACCAGATCATCACGATCACGCACCTCCCGCAGATCGCCGCCCTGGGCGACCGGCACTTCAAGGTCGAGAAGATCGTGGAGGACGGCACGACGAAAACCACCCTCCACCGGCTCGACGAAAACGAGCAGGCGACGCAGGTGGCGTCCCTCATCAGCGGCGAGGACGTGACCGACGCCGCCCTCAAGAACGCCCGCGAACTCATGGCCGCGGGCGAGCGGGAGGACTAAGGCCCTTACGCCGCCCCGTCGCCGACGTGCGTCTGGTGCTCGCCCGTCACCGTGTGGAGCGCCCGCCGGATGCAGTCGACGCCCTCATCGATCTCCTCCTTCGTGATCGTGAGCGGGGTGCGGAAGCGGATGCTGCTCTCGCCGCAGCCGAGGATGATGGCCCCCTCCTCGTACGTCTCCTCCTTCACCCGATTCCGGATCTCCGTGCTCGGCAGGTCAAAGGCACACATCAGCCCGAGGCCTCGGGGATTCGTTAGCGCGGGGAACGTCTTCTCCAGCTCGTGGAGGCGCTGCTGCAGATGCTCACCCGCGTGGCCGGCGTGCGACACGAGCTCGTCTTCCTCCATGATTTCGAGGATGCGGTCGAAGCGCACCATGTCCACAATGTTGCCGCCCCAGGTGGAGTTGATGCGGCTCGGCGTCTCGAAGACGTGCCCGTCCACCTCGTCCAGCTTCCGCCCGGCCAGGATGCCGCACACCTGCGTCTTCTTGCCAAACGCGATGATGTCGGGCTGCACGCCGAGCGCCTGGTGGGCCCAGAACTCGCCCGTGATGCCGACCCCGCTCTGCACCTCGTCGAAGATGAGCAGCGCATCGTTCTCGTGGGCCAGGTCGCGGAGGCGCGTCAAGAACTCGGGCCGGAAGTGGTTGTCGCCCCCCTCCCCCTGAATCGGCTCCAGGATGACGGCCGCGATCTGATCCTCGCGCTCGTGGAAGTGGCGCTTTGCCTGCTGGATGGCCCGGTCCTCGTGCTCCCGGACGCGCTCCTGCTCCGCCTCATCGAGCGGAAAGTGCACCTTGGGGTTCGTGATGCGCGGCCAATCAAACTTCGGATAGTGCATCGTCTTCCGCGGATCGGCCGTGTTGGTGAGCGACATCGTGTAGCCGGTCCGCCCGTGGAAGGCCTGGTCGAGGTGCAGCACCTGGTGCCCCACCTCGCGCCGATAGCCCTTCTGGTGGTTTTTGCGCACCTTCCAGTCGAACGCCGTCTTGAGCGCATTCTCCACGGCCAGCGCGCCCCCGGAGATGAAGAAGGTATACGGCAGGTAGTCGGGAATGCCGACGCGGCTGAACGTATCCACGAAGCGGGCCATGTGCCCGGTCATCACGTCGGAGTTCGTGACCTTGTTGAGCGCCGCGTCCATCAGGCGCTCCATAAACCCGTCATCCTCGGCCAGCTTCGGGTGATTCATGCCGAGCGGATTAGACGCGTAGAACCCGAACAGGTCAACGAACGTGCGCCCGGTCTTCGCGTCGTGGAGCCGAACGCCCTGACTCTCGTCCATGTCGAGCACCATCGGCATCATGCCCTTGGTAAGCACGTGCCGGGACAGGGACTCTTTCACTCGATCGGGCGAAATGGGATTAGCGGAAACCGCGTCCATGGACTTTCGTCGTTGGGAAAAAGCGTGAGTGACGGGACCAAAAGATATTCATTTCTCCCCCCTGCCGTTTCTCGATCGCGAGAGAATTACTCCCGTTCGTACGCAATCTCGCCCCCGAGAATGGTGTGCGTGACCTCGGTGCGCCGGATCGAGTCGGCGGGCACCTCCAGGATGTTTTTCGACAGCACGGCCACGTCGGCCAGCGTGCCGGGCGCGAGGGTGCCCTGCTCGTCCTCGGCAAACGCCGCGTAGGCATTGTTCGCGGTGTAGGACTGGAGCGCCCGGCGCCGGCTCAGGGCCTCTTCGGCGGTAAACGCTGTGTCCGCCCCCGGCACCTGGCGTGCGACCGTGCAGTGGAAACTGGCGAGCGGGTCGATTTTCTCGACGGGCACATCCGTCCCGTTGGTCACCACCGCCCCGTCCTCCCAGAGCGTCTTCCAGGCGTAGGCGCCCGCCTCCACCCGCTCGGCGCCGAGGCGCTGGTAGTTGTAGGGCGCATCGGAACAGGCGTGGATGGCCTGCATCGAGGCAATCACGCCCTCGTCGGCAAAGCGGGAAATGTCGTCCGGGTGCAGGTGCTGGGCGTGCTCAATGCGCCAGCGGAGCGAGTCGCCGTCCGCGTCCACCTCGTCGAACAGGTCGGCGTAGAGGTCGAGGGTCTCGCGGTTGGCCCGGTCCCCAATCGCGTGCACCGCGAGCTGGTAGTCCTCTTCCAACGCAATCTCGGCAATCTCGCGGACGCGCTCCATGGGCGTCACGTTGATGCCGGTTTCGCCGGCCTCGTCGTCGTAGGGTTCTAACATCCAGGCGCTGCGGGACCCGAGGGCGCCGTCCACCGTCACCTCGCCGATGCTGCGCACGGTGAGACGATTATCGTGCATCCCGGTGGTGCGGAGGGCGGCAAGCGAATCCTGCGTCTCCGACGTCACCTCGCGCTGCGACACCATCGCGTAGAGCCGGATGTCGAGGTCGCCCCCCGCGGCCATGCGCCGGTACAGGTCGATGGTTTCGAACGAGGCGCCCTGATCGTGGAAGCTGGTGACGCCGTGGGCCAGGGCCTCCTCCGCGGCCAGCTGCACCTGCTGCTCCCGTCGCGCTCGCCGGTCCGCCGCACTCATGTCGCTGCGCGAGGCCTCGACGGCCTCTTGCACGAGCCCCGCGGCGGTCTCCAGCAGCACGCCGGTGGCTTGGCCCTGCGCGTCCCGCACGATCGTGCCGCCGTCCGGGTCGGGCGTGTCGGGCCCAATGCCCGCCGCCTCCAGCGCGGCGTCGTTGGCGATGGCCGCGTGGCCGCTGGCATGGGTGAGGTGCACCGGCGTGTCCGGCGCCACCTCGTTCAGGCGGTCGTTCGTCGGAAACCCGCGGACGGTGCGGGCCGGCGTCTCCGTCCACTTCTCCTGGTGCCAGCCGCGCCCCTGCACCCAGTCCCCGGCGGCCCGCTCCCCCGCCGCCGAGTCCACCATCGCCACGATGCGGTCCCACGACGGCGTGCCGAGCAGGCCGAGCTGCATCTGTGCCTCCCCCATGCCCATGAAGTGCCCGTGCCCCTCGATAAGGCCCGGCACCGCCAGCCGCCCCTCCAGGTCGATCACACGCGTCTCTCCCCCTTCGTAGGTGCGAATCTCGTCCGCGCCCCCGACGGCCAGCACCGTATCGTCGGCGATGGCAAGGGCCTCGGCCTCCGGCTGGCCCTCGGCCATGGTTACAATCGTGCCGTTTTTCAGGACGAGGTCGGCCGTGGGGCCGGACGAACAGGCGGCACAAAGGCCGAGGACGAGCAGGCACAGCGGAAGAACGACACGACGGAGCACCATGGAAACAGCAGGGGTGGGAGCGAGAACACATCGGCCCTCACAGTCTCGCGAAGCGACCGCTGCATATCAAGACGCCCTGCAAACGGGGACACTCTGCATCCGACAGCCCCGCCACCGGACGGGGGTTCATCGGGCGTGGCGTCGGCATACTGTTGTTATGCGGATCCGATCGGCATAACACGCCCCGCACATTGAAACGGTTCTGCCTCGCAAAGGGTTACGATATGTGAACTGCGTGTTATGCACATAGGGGTAAAAGAACATGAGAAAGAGCTGGTCGCATGCTGCCAATACTGCTTTGCTTCTGGCTAGTATTGGCATGGGAGTAGGTGCCTATGCTGGGGCGGTTTCGACCCGTCTCGGGGCTCTTTCCTTTATCTCGGTCTTGACCGCCGCATTTTTTACGGAACAGCTTGGTGGGTAGCGCGCTCCCCAACAGCCCTCAACATACCGAATCAGTCGGCGTACGACGCGTTGCCTGAAGAGAGTCAACGAAAGGTAGTTGCTTGCACTTTGCCGTTTGTCTACTGGTCGACCACGATATGGCTGGGCTTTTTTGTCGTAGGTTTTTCCTTCGAAACAACGGCGGCTATTCTCGTGGCCGCTGTACTTGCCAACATAGCAGAGGGAGCACTCGCCATTCGTTTTCTATTTTTGAAGGCACCGCAAAAGGTCCGCGAGTTACAAGAGTCCGGGCAGGACAGGGCAGGGTAGACAGGTGTGCATAACCTTCCACTACAGCCGACGCTGGGCGGTTGCTGTTTTCTAAAGGCGTCGATTCGCCTGCTTCTTTCGTAAGACATCACTGCCAGCGCGGCTGAGTTTCCACGGTTATGAGGTACGAGTCGACTACCTGAATCATCCGGGTGCGGCGAAGCGTTTCTACCTGACACTTTAATCCACGAAACTGTGGAGGCCCCATGGAACGTGAGCAGATCTTCCACCGCGACCCGGAAATCCTCGGAGGCACGCCCGTCTTTGTGGGGACGCGCGTGCCGGTCGAATCCCTTGTTCAGCATCTGAAGCACGGGAAGCGCCTTGAGGAGTTTTTGGATGATTTTCCGTCCGTGCGTCGGGAGCAGGCAGAGGCGTTTTTAGACCTTGCTGAGACCGAACTACTGCGTGACGATCGTTCTACGCCGGCATGACCGTCCTTCTCGACGAGAACATTCCTCGCAAACTCCAATGGCGTCTGAAGGAGCAAGGGATGGAGGTGGTCACGGTTCCCGATCGCGGATGGGCGGGAGTAACCAATGGTGAATTGTTGAATCGCGCGGAGGGAGAGTTCGATGCTCTCCTAACGATGGATCAGGGGATCGAATATCAGCAGAACATACAGGGCCGTCCCCTTGGCGTATTGACGATCGTGGCTCCGGACAACGAGTATGAAACGCTTCTTCCGCTCGTCCCAGATATTGAGGCGGCTCTGCAGGAGTTGGAGACGGGGACAGTTGTGTCTGTGTCCCCATAACACGTTATGTGCCCCTCTTCCGAACCAATGGTTCCCCGCCACCCCCCTCCCGGCCTGAGTGCACTGTGGTGTCTTCCACCAAGCCGTTTGGTCCGCAGTGTTCGTCCCGTCGCCGTGGGGGTCTGAGATCCCCGCTCCGCTGCTCTGGTCGCCCCTTCTCGTTCCCCCGGCCGGACGGCCCCACACAGGAACGCCCCTCCGCCCCCCTCGTACGTACCGATCCACGTTATCCTCGGAGGAGCTCCCCGACGCTGAGGGCCCGTTCCGACCCAACGAAGCTTCCGATTCTACATGCCCAACCCGACCGCCGACCCGCCCGCGTCCGAGCGCGAACCCACCACGCCCGACGAGGTCGACCTCCAATCGGTTGAACCCGACTCGTTCGGCCCGTCCGGCGACGGCGATCCCGGCTTTATGGAGCTGCCCGTCGTCGAGAACACCAACAAGAACAAACGCGGCGGCCGCCCCGAATGGCTCCGCGTGCCGCTGCCGCAAGGCGAGTCCTACAACGAGGTGCGCGAGACCGTCGAGGACCACGACCTGCACACGGTCTGCGAGAGTGCCAACTGCCCCAACATGGGCGAGTGCTGGAGCCGCGGCACCGCCACGTTCATGATCCTGGGCAACGTATGCACCCGTTCCTGCGGCTTCTGCGCCGTGAAGACGGGCCGCCCGGACGACGGGCTCGACTGGGACGAGCCGCGCCGCGTGGCGGAGGCCGCCGACAAAATGGACCTCGACCACGCCGTCATTACCAGCGTGAACCGGGACGAGCGCGAGGACGGCGGCGCCCCCATCTTCGCCGAGGTCATCGAGCGCATCCACGACCTGGGCGCCACCTGCGAGGTGCTCACGCCCGACTTCCGCGGCATGCGGGAGCCCTGCGAAACCGTCTTCGAGGCCGAGCCCGACATCTTTAACCACAACGTCGAGACGGTGCCCAGCCTCTACCGGCGCGTCCGGCCGCAGGCCGACTACGAGCGGTCGCTGAAGGTGCTCCAGTGGGCGAAGGACGCCGGCCTGCGCACCAAGAGCGGCATCATGGTGGGCCTCGGCGAGACGAAGGAGGAGGTGCTGGAGATTATGGACGACTTCGTGGAGATTGGCCTCGACGTGATGACCATCGGGCAGTACATGCAGCCCACCGAGCACCACCTGCCGGTTGAGGAGTGGGTGGAGCCCGAGGTGTTCGACTGGTACAAGCAGGTCGGCGAGGAGAAGGGCATCGAGCACGTGGAGAGCAGCCCGCTCACGCGGTCGTCGTACCACGCCGAGGAGCACGTGTAAGGACCTCTACACTGCCATGGAGGCGACTGCCCCTACCACAGCTACCCCGACGCCGCGCCGCTTCACGGTGGCGGAGTACCACCGCATGGCGGAGGCGGGCATCCTGCACGAAGACGACCGCGTCGAACTGCTCAACGGCCGCCTCTATGTCATGTCTCCCATCGGCAGTGAACACGCCGCCTGTGTCCGCCGCCTGGGCCGCCTCTTTCATCGTCACGTGGACCTGCCGGCTCTGGTGAGCATCCAGAATCCGGTCGTGCTCGACGACGCGTCCGAGCCGGAGCCAGATCTTGCTCTTCTGTCCCCTCGGGACGACGACTATGCCCGCCAGCATCCCCGTCCCGGGGACGTGTTTCTGCTTGTGGAGGTGGCCGATACGACGGAGGCGTTCGACCGGAGCACCAAGCTCTCACTTTACGCGCAGGCCGGCATTTCGGAGTACTGGGTCGTGTCCCTTCCGGACGAACGGGTATACGTCCACCGCGAGCCGACCGGCGACGACTACGGGCTGCGCCTCACCCGCCCCCCCGGCGATTCCGTGACGGTCGCGGCCCTTCCGGACCTGGATCCGATTCCGGTGGACGAGATTCTCGGGACGTAGCGAGTTCGGGACGCAGCAGGTCGGATCAAAGTTCGACCTCGCCCTTGTCGATGTATTCGTCCCCGTCGTCGGTCACGCGGAGCATCGTCCAGGGGCGCTTCGGGTCGCTCAGAAAGCAGAGCACCTCCTTCCCCAGTCCCTCGTGCGCCTCCCGCGCACAGGCCTGGGCCGTATTCCACGGCATCGTGGGGGCATTGAACCAGACGCTCGTGTACGGTCCCCCCTCGACCCCCTCCGCGATCTGGACGGGCACCGTCTCGCCCTCGTAGGTGCCTTCGTACGTCAGCACGAGGGCGTCGTCATCCTGCGTCACATCGTGAAACACCTCGCGCAGCCACGGCACCACGTCGTCAGCCGAGAGGTCGCGGACGTAAATCTCAATCGTGTCGTGGGCCATGGGTGCGCAGATTAGGGTTCGAGAAACGCGAGCACTATTGATGGTCTTCGATGCGAAGCTGCCGGTCGTGACGTGCAGCCTCGTCGGCCCGATTCGTGGCCACCACCACAAGCCGGTCGCGAGCCAGCTGGTCGTCCATCACCCGGTCGACCAGCTCCCGGCCGGCCGCGTCGAGGTTGGCGGCGGGCTCATCGAGAAGCAGGAGCGGCGGGTCCGCAAGCAGGGCGGCGGCGTACTTCACCCGCTGCCGCATGCCCGAGGAATAGGTTCCCACGAGGTCGCCCGCCCGCCCGCTCAACCCCACACGCTCCAACACCGACTCGATTCGAGACGGGGCATCGGACAGGCGTCGGGCCTGGGCGAGAAAAACGAGGTTTTCCCGGGCCGTGAGGTCGTCGTACACCCCCAGCGCCGGGGCGACAAGGCCGGCGTGCAGCGGGTGGTCGTCCGCCGGAAGCTCGCGGCCGTTCGCGGTGAGGGTCACCGTTCCGGCTTTGGGCGCGAGCACCCCGGCCAGGATGCGCAGCAGCGTCGACTTGCCGGCCCCATTCGCCCCGGTCACGGCCAGGCTCGCCCCTCCCTCCAGCGAAAACGAGAGCCGCCGGAAAAGCAAAAGCATTCCGTACCGGTGCCCGAGCGTATCGGCAACGAGGGTGGGCATGGCGGGTCGATAGATTAACAGCGGGGAATACAAAAACCTACGGGTACACGCGCAGAACGCAAAGCGAGGCCCCCCTCTCCGACACATCTTCCCGCGCGGTTCGTAGACACAAACGGCAGACTCTCTTCGACCTTCCCCCCGCTCATGTCTCCGTCCTCCCCCACGGCCGCGTCCCCCGAGGCCCCCTCGGCCGACGTGGCCCTCTTTGGCAAGGACCCGATGCCGCGCATTGTAGACGTCCATCCCCTGATGGACGGGCCGTCGGACCAGCCGGCGCGGGTCCGACTCTACCAGCGGTCGGAAGATTTTTCGACGGTCATCGAGCACGAGGATTCCTTCTTCCCCTTCTTTTTCCTGTCGGACATCACGCTCCTGCGGGGCATGCGGGATCGGTTCCGGTTTCAGCGCCTGGACGGCGACAATTTCTTTCGTCACCTCGTCGCCTTCCGGACGTGGGACGACTACTGGGACGCGGTGCGCACCATCGAACGCCGCACCGACAGCGACGAGGGCTGGCCCGACGAGCTCTACCGGGTGGGCTCTCCCGTGCAGCAGTACCTCATGCAAACGGGCCGCACCTGCCTGCTCGACATGAGCCTCGACGACCTGCACCGCCTGCAGCTCGACATCGAGGTGTACACCGAGGGCGGCTTTCCCAATGCCGAACGGCCCGAGGACAAAATCATCATCGTCGCCCTGTCCGACAACCGCGGCTGGGATCAGGTCCTGCACCTCCGCGACGGCATCGACGAAGACACGCTGCTCCGAGAGCTGGTCCACGTCCTGCGCGAGCGCGACCCGGACGTGATTGAGGGGCATAACTGCTTCCCCCCCGGGACGCCCGTGCTGACCCCCGACGGGTACACATCCATCGAAGAGTTGGAGATGGGGGATGCGGTACTCTCCTACACAGAAGAAGGCCTTGAAGAAGACAAGGTCACCGACACCTTTGCGAATGAGTTCGACGGAGACCTTGTGCGTCTTCGGGCCACCTACCTCGGATCGATCACGAGCACGCCCGATCATCCCCACTACGGCTACCGGGCAGGCGAGGGCATTGGATACCACGCCGCCGAGGCTTTTGAGGCCGGCGACTACCTCGCCCGCCCCTCTTCCGACTTCAGTCCCAACGACCTGACCCTCGACACGGACTTCTACCTCGCCGGGCTCCTCTTCGCAGATGGCCACTTGTCGAAGGCGACCAATCGCATCACCTTCGGCAATACCAATCACGACCTTGTCGAGTGGGTACGCGATCAGCTCGGCGGCCAGGGAACGATTTACCGCCGCGAGCCCCAGAAAGAGCAACATACTCCTCTCTTGCGCCTCCGCACGCACGATCCGTCGGCCCACGCTTGGCTCCAAACCATCGGGGTCCCGGAAGGGAATAAATCTGTTGACGAGGCGCCAATCTCGTTTGAGTCCGTCCTTCAGAACGGACCGTCGGCCGCAGCGTCGTTTCTCGCCGGTACGATCGAGGGCGACGGCCACCTCTCCGAAAAAAACGGATGCGTTCAGATTGCAGTTGGCACGGAACGCGGACAACAAGCCCTTAAGGCACTCGCTCAGCACCTTGGACTCGTCGTGAGCGAGAAGCAAACTGGAATCGCACTCTGGCCAACCCGCACCACGACAGATCTTCTTCACCACATTCTGTCGTGGCTGCGAAGCGATGAAAAGCGAACCGTAAACATCACTGCTAAATCGCGTCGTCCCGACGAACTTCCCTTCGCCGTCATTGAGAAGGTAACCCCCTTCATTGAGCGGCTCGGCATTTCATACGAGGACTTCCCCGTCCCTCGCACAACAGTCACCTACTACCTGAACGGTCGCACGAGTATCCATCGGACCACCTTCAAAAAAATAGAAGACACTGTACGAGATGCGGTGTCTGCCTCCGACTCTCGAACTCTAGAACAAGAGTGGCGGGAGGTATCCCGTGAATTAGAGGAAATCAAGTCGTACCACTGGTTTCCAATTCGGGAAAAAACCACCGAGTCCTTCACTGGAACTGTATACAACATCGAAACCGGCAACCACAACTACGTTGCGTCGGGAGCCCTCACCCATAACTGTTTCTCCTTCGACCTGTCCTACATCCTCGACCGTTGCGAGATGCACGGCGTCGACTTTGCCATCGGGCGCGACGGGTCGACGCCGCGCACCTACGACTCCAGCATGCGGTTTGCCGAGCGCACGGTCGACTACCCCGCGGTCGACATTGCCGGGCGGCACGTCATCGACACCTACTTCCAGGTGATGTCGTTCGATGTCTTCAGCCGCGACCTGCCGGACTACAGCCTCAAAACGGCCGCCCGCTACTTTGGCCTCGCGCCCGAAGACCGGACCTACATCGAGGGCACCGACATCTCGCGGGCCTGGCGGGAAGACCGCGACACGCTGCTCGACTACGCGCTCGACGACGTGGTGGAGACGCGCCGCCTGGCGGGCCACCTGTCCGGCTCCACGTTCTACCTCGCGCAGATGCTGCCCATGACCTACGGCTCGTCGGCGCGGCGCGGCCCGGCGGCCAAAATCGAGAGCCTCTTCGTGCGCGAGTACCTCCGGAAACGCCACGCCCTCCCCCGCAGCGAGTGGGGGAGCCAGTCGATGGGCGGCTACACCGACATCTTCATCAGCGGCGTGATGGGCCCCATCGTCTACGCCGACGTGGAGAGCCTGTACCCCTCCATCATGCTGAACTACGACGTGCAGCCGTCCGGCGACTCGCTGGACCTCTTCCCCCAACTCCTGGAGCGGCTCACGGACCTGCGCCTGGAAACGAAGCAAGACATGAAGGAGGCCGAGGACGAGGAAATTCGGAGCGAGCTGGACGCCCGTCAGTCTTCATACAAAGTTCTAATTAATAGTTTCTACGGCGTCCTCGGGTTCTCCCTGTCCGTCTTCAACGACTTTGCGGAGGCCGACCGCGTGGCGCGCACGGGCCAGGAGATTCTGCGCGACCTGATCGACGAAATCCGCGACCGCGGCGGCACGGTGATCGAGGTCGACACCGACGGCGTGCTCTTCGTGCCGCCGGACGGGGTGCGGGGCGAAGAGGCCGAAATCGACTTTACGGTCGGCCTCACGGAGGCCATGCCGGAGGGCATCCGCGTCGGGTTCGACGGGCGGTTCCAGAAGATGCTCTCGTACAAGAAGAAGAACTACGCCCTCCTCACCTACGACGACGAACTGAAGTTTAAGGGCTCCTCGCTCATCTCCCGCTCCAACGAGCCGTTCGGGCGCGACTTTGTGCGCCGGGCCATTCGGCGCCTCCTGGACCACGACGTCGACGGGCTGCACGAGCTTTACATGGACACCCGCACCAAAATCATCAACAGCGACTGGGAGAGCGTCGACAGCTTTGCCCGCACCGAGACGCTCAAGGACACCCTGGAGGACTACGAGGCCGACGTGGACGAGGGCAACCGGCCCCGGGCCGCCACCTACGAACTCGCCAAGCAGAAGCAGGAGCGCACCGGGAAGCCGGTGAAGAAGGGGGATCGCATCTCCTACTACATCACCGGCGATAGTGCCAACGTAACCGCCTTCAAGCACTGCGCCCTTGCGGCCGACTGGGACCCGGACAATCCGGACGAAAACACGGCCTACTACCTGAAGCGCCTCAACGAGTTTGCGACGAAGTTCGAACCGTTCTTTACTGAGGAAGACTTCCGCCTCGTCTTTTCGCCCGAGGACATCTTCGGCTTCTCGGCCGACGGAATCGAAATCCAAACCGTTGAACACGAACCGGATGTCCCAACGGACGGCCCGGACGAGGTCCCCTTTTAGCGCCCCGGTCTGTTCTCTGCCCCTCGTGAACCATTTGGCGCATGGGCAGTGTGCATGTCTGGTATTCTTTTGGACTGACCGTTCCTCGATTCTATGAAGCGGCTCGCAGCGGCCGGCACCTTCACCCTCCTCGCCGGAGCCTTCGGCCTTCTCCTCCTCGCCTCCATTGTCTTCTCGTGCCGACAGGGCGGAACGCCCCACGAGATGGGGTCCACCGCTCCCCCTCCGACCGACGCCCACGCGTCGGTGGCCCCCGAGGACGCTGCCCCGGACGGCGGAACGCGGATCCCACTGACGACCGCGCACAGGGCCTAACCCCTCTGCTGGGGGAATCGATGAGCGCCCCGTGCGCCGTGGGCCCCGGGGCTTTCTCTGGCGACCCGTCCGTGGCTTGGTGTTTGCGGGTGTCCCGCACGCCCGTTCGGTCTCGTTTTCAATTTCCCCATTGCCCGTCCATGAAACGTCAGGTCTTCGGTACACTCGCAGGTCTTCTTGCCGCGCTCCTTCTCCTCCCCCTTCCCGCCCAGGCTCAGTCCGATAACCTGAGTGAAGCCCTGGGCGTTATTGGCGAACAGTACGCCGACAACTACACCCAGCCCGTAACGGATGCCCTCGGCGCTGGGCTCAACGCCGGCCTCTTCCGAACCGCCGAGGTTGGAGGCACCGGCCTCATCCCCGCCGTGGACGTGTACGTGGGCGTGTCGGCGATGGGGATCTCCACCGCCGGGTCCGCCGACTCCTTTCAGCCCGAGACGGAGCAGTTCACCACCCAGAATGGGCGGACGGTGACGGTCGACTACGGCCCGAACCGGGTGCCGACTGTGTTTGGCGAGGAGACGTCTCCCGGCACCGCAACTATTTCCGACGAACAAGGAAATTCCACACAGGTGGAGCTCCCGCCCGGGCTGCTGAACACCTCAATTGCCCCGCTGGCCGTGCCCCAGGTCGGCGTCGGCACGCTGCTCGGCACCGACGCCCAGGCGCGCTACCTGCCCGAAACGACCATCAGCAACTACGGCTCGGTCTCACTCTTCGGGCTCTCGGCCCGGCACAGCATCAGCCAGTACATCCCCCTCTTCCCCGTTGACCTTGCAGTGCAGGGGGCCTGGCAGTCGCTCAGCGTATCGGGCACCGACCAGGACGGCGTGGTGGACGCGAGCGGATGGGCCCTGAACGCTCAAGTCAGCAAGAGCCTCCCGGCGGCGCCGATCACGTTCTACGGCGGCCTGCAGTACGAACAGTTCGAGGTGGACGTCGACTACACGTTCGAGACCAACTCCGGCACCGGAGGGGTGAGCGTAAGCGATGAGATTGCCTTCTCCCAGGATGCCTCCACCAATGTGCGGGCCCTGGCCGGCGTGTCCGCCACCCTCGCCCTCTTTCAGGTAAACGTGGACTACGCCCTCGGGGCCAACAACACCGTCTCCGCTGGTGTCGGGATCACGCTGTAGGCCGTCTCAGGAGGCGGAGGGCCGCCCCGCCTCGTCCGTCGCGGCCGGCTGCTCGGGGAGAATTTCCCGCTCGTAGCGGGCCACGGACGTTTCCACCACGTCCTTGGCACGCTCCGGCCCAAAGAAGTCCTGCACCCGTACGGATTTGTCTTCCAGCGCCTTGTAGTCCTGAAAAAACCGGCGGAGCTCTCGGAGGCGGTGGCCCGGGAGCTCCTTGATGTGCCAGTAGTCGTTGAAGGCCGGGTCGTCAATGTGGATGCAGATAATCTTCGCGTCCTCCTCGTCGTCGTCCACCATGCTCATCAGCCCGATCGGGCGGGCCCGCAGGATGCTTAGGGGGTCGACCGCCTCCTGGGCCAGCACAAGCACGTCGAGCGGGTCGCCGTCGTCGGCGTACGAGTGGGGAATGAATCCGTAGTTTGCCGGGTACACCACCGAAGAGTACAACATCCGGTCGACCCGGAGCATGCCGGTCTCTTTGTCGAGCTCATACTTCACCTTGCAGCCCTGTGGGATTTCGATGACGGAGTTGAAGACGTCGGGGGCATCGGCACCCACCGATACGTCGTGCCAGGCGTGGGCCATGAGCTTGCGTTGTCAGGGAAAGGAGGAACGGAGGAGTTGTATCCGGGCCCGCCCCGTCCGGGTCCGCGGAGCGGGGGCTACGAGCCGGACGTCGGGCGAGAGGAATCTGTCTGGGGGGCATTCTTCAGGTGCTGCGAAGGGTCGAACGATCGCTCCAGGCCCAGCCAGGCCGCAAGGGCCACGCTCGTCAGCGGCGGGCCGGCCTCTCGCACTTCCCGGAGCGACCCGTGGGCTTCGCCGGAGGCCTGATCCCCCTCCGCCTCGTCGAGCACCTCAAAGGCGTGCTGCAGGTCTCGGGCCACGCGCGAGGCCACCTCGCGGCTGTGCTCTTCTATCCCGAACCGGCCCTCCCGATGCAAGTCCACGAGGCGCCGCACGACCTCAATCGTATTCAATTGGACGCCCATCTGGTCGCGGTCGTCGATCGCCCCGCCGCGGCCCGAGGTCAGGGTCGCCGCGACCGGATCGAGGCCGCGGTCGCGAAGTGCCTCCAGGAGGGCCTGCCCCGCCCCTCGCGCCCGGTTGACGATCAAGCTGGTGCGTCCGATGTAGGGCTGCTCCGACACCAGTCCCTGCAGGTGATCCGCAAGGCCCTCCGCCGAGTCGACCTCGCGGAGGTGCCGGATGTGGTCGAGTCGAAACTGCGCGGCGTCGTCGTCCGGATTTTGCTCTTTCTCGAGCAGGGCAACCGTCGCGTCGCTCGTCGTCTCGCCGTGCAGCTCAACACCGAGGAAGAATGCGTGGGCCATAACGTCGGAACGCTTTGTTTGCAGGCATCGGGGTATAGGCATGGAGCCGCGACGGGCACGTTCCCGATGCCCCTCAGTCCACCCGTGAGCAGTACTGGACGCTGAAGTACGATCGGTCGTCGGTCCAGACCTCTTCCACGCCCAGGCCGGCCTCGGCGGCCAGCGCCTCGAAGTCGTCAAGCGTGTACTTGTAAGAGTACTCGGTGCGAATCGTCTCGCCCTCCGCAAAGGCAATCGGCTCCCCGGCCACCGTGACCGTCTGGTTGCCCCGGCTGCGCAGGTGCATCTCGATGCACCCGGCGTCCTCGTTCCACACGGCCTCGTGCTCAAACTGGTCGAGGTCGAAGGTGGCGTCGAGCTCCCGATTCATGCGACGGAGCAGGTTCTTGTTGAACGCCGCGGTGACGCCCTCCGAATCGTTGTAGGCGGCCCGGAGCACATCGACGTCCTTCCGCAGGTCCACCCCGATGAGGAGCCCACCGTCCGCTCCCACGGTGTCCGCAATGCCCGTCAGGAACCGGCGCGCGTCGTCCGGCTGAAAGTTTCCGAGCGTGGAGCCCGGGTAGTAGACCACGGTCCGGCTTGCCGGCCGGGGTGGCTCGGGCAGGTCAAACGCCTCGGTGTAGTCCGCACAGAGCGGCTGCACGGGAATGTGGGGGTAACGCTCCGCAATCACTTCCGCGCTCTCCGCAAGGTGCGCCCGGGAAATGTCGATGGGCACGTAGAGCGCCAGGTCGTCCACGTGGTCGAGGAGGATCCGTGTCTTCAGGCTGCTGCCACTCCCGTACTCCGCAAGCAGCACCCGAGGCCCAAGCGCCTCGACCATCTCCTCCACGTGCTGTTTCATGATGCCGATTTCGGTGCGGGTGGGATAATAGTCGTCCGTTTCGCAGATGGCATCGAAGAGCTTCGACCCCCGCTCGTCGTAGAGAAACTTTGAGGGGATTTCCTTCTGCGATTTCTGAAGCCCCTCGAGGGCCGTCGCCCGGAAGGAGTCCGTCGACGGGGTGGATTGGTCGAGGAGCGGAAGCGTCTCGGCAGTCGTGTCCATGCGTTCCAACGAAGACCGGTGAAATGACGATGTGAGTGTCCCTCCCCTTTGCGCCTGAGGCAGAGGGATGGGGGCCATGACAGTCGGAGGCGTCCCTTTCTCCTGGGCCCTACAGACACTGCCCAACAACGGCGGGGCCCGCCCCAAAAATCAAGGCCCTTTGCATGGGGCGGTAGGTGTACGGGGATCGTTACAAAAATCGCCCGCGGGCCTCACTCGGCCGTCGGGGCATCAACAAGATCAGCGAGGGGATCCGGATGGGTGAACGTGTACCCGCAGCGGTCTTTGAGCCGCTGATTGCTCACGCGCTTCCCCGTGGTCGGATCGTCACGATCAAACGTCGGCGGCTCGAGCCCAAGGTGCTCCGCCGCACGGGTGTAGAGGGCCCGGCGGGTCGGATGCTCGTCGGCACAGGCGTTGAACACTTCTCCCCGAATGTTCTGGGCCAATAGCGTAGCGAACACCCCCACGGCGTCGTCCCGGTGGATCAGGTTCACGGGAGCGTTGGGCCGCGCCACGTCGGAGCGGCCGGCCAGGAACCGGCCCGGGTGCCGGTCGCCTCCGTAGAGCCCGCCCAGGCGCACGATCGTAACGTCCACCGCGGGCGCCTCCATCAGCAGGCCCTCGACGTTCAGCAGCGCCTCGCCCGTCCGTCGTCGCGGACCGGGGAGGGCGTCGGGCTGCCCCGGCGGACAATCTGTCTCGCTTACGGTCCGCTCCACGTTGGGGTACACGCCGGTAGAGCTGGCAAACAGGATCCACTCCACGGCCCCCGCACGCGCCGCCTCGAGAACAGCCCTCACCTGCTGTCGGTGAACCGCCGTCACGTCGTCCTCCGAGCGGGGGGGCGGAATGTTGAGGACCAGAATGGGCGAGGCGAAGAGCGCCCCCGGGTCGCCCGAAAGATCAGGATCGAGCCGCAGGAGCACCGGATCGATGCCGTCTTCCCGCAGCGCCTCGCGCTTCTCGGGCGTCGTGGTTGACCCGCAGACCTCTATGCCTTGCTCCACAAGGTGGGCGCCGAGGGGGCGGCCCAGCCAGCCGCAGCCGAGAATGCTAACAGGAGATGCCATGTGCACAGAAGAGAGATCTAACCATATGGAATGACGCTACTCAGACTCCACCTCCGTGCCCACCGATTCGTTCCGCCGGGCCATATACCTCTCAGCATCGAGACTCGGGAGCACCAGCGTAAAGGTGCTTCCCTCTCCCAGGGCCGTGTCCACCTCCACGTCGCCGTTGTGGAGAGAGACAATTTGCTTGACGATGTACAGCCCAAGCCCCGAGGTCCCTTCGTCGCCCGTGGGCTTCGGGGTCAGTCGCCGAAACGGGGCAAAGAGACGCTCCTGATCGCGCATACTCAGCCCGGGCCCCTGGTCGGAAACCGAAAATCTGACGGTCCGGTCGGCCTGCGTCACCGTCACGTCGACCGACGTGCCCGGCGGGGCGTACTTGAGCGCGTTGCTGATGAGATTGATCATCGCCTCGCGGAGCTTGCCCCGGTCGCCCGCAACGATGCACGGGGCATCGGGCACCGTACATCGGAGCGTTTGGTCCTTGCGCTGGGCCTGGGGCTCAAAGCTGTTCACCACCCACCCGGCCAGCGCCGACACGTTCACCGGCTCGTCCTCCACGTACCCCGCCGTGCTCGCCGCCGACTCCATCAGCCCGTCGATTTGCTCCAACGTCTCCTGCGCCGACGTCCGGATGAGGTCAATCTTTCGGCGGGCCCGCTCCGAGAGCGACTCCCGCTCGAGCAAAATCTCGGCGAGGGCCCGCATCCCGAAGAGCGGATTTTTGAGGTCGTGCGTGGCCACCCCCAGCAGGCGCGACTTTTCCTCGAGCGTCTCCCGGAGGCGCTTGTTCGTATGAATCAGCTCCCGATTATACGTTTCCAGCTGCCGATTTTGGCGATGCACCTCCGCGGTCCGGTCGGACAGAACGTCCTCAAGACGATTTCGCGTCCGTGTGAGAATGGCAATCCGCCACTGCAGGTACCCCACCAGGAGGAACAGCCCCACGACAGCATAGACCCCAACGGCAACGGGACTACGGTACCAGGCCTCCGCGTCGGCCTGTGGGGGCGCGGCGGGGGCGGTCGGCCCCTCCGCCGAAGCGAAACGGACCGGCTCTCCGCCGCGGTCGACCGAGTGCGGGCCGGCTGCCTCCGCCCCAGTGACCATCAATGCCATTCCCAAAACCCCAAGAACGAGACGGAACGTGCCGGTATGCCTTCGAAAGTCCCGCCAACGTAGCGTCATACACAATCTCCAGAACCGAGTCTGATAATTACAATCTGTTTGGAGAACCCGGAATGAATCGCGTTCTTAGACCGGGTGGTGTAATAGCTGAAACATACGGGATAAAAGACGGCAAATCCACTCGGCCGTATCCACGTGTGTTTGCCGTGGGCCGCCGGCCCGCAGGGGCGCCAGCAGCCCTCCGAACCCTGCTCCCCCCACTCGGTTTCATCATTGTTCTCGATCGTCCCAGCGACGCCATTGCTTCGATGGAGGCTTCTTCTCCGCCCGCCGCCGTTTCCGCCGCCCCCCCTGATGACGATCGCATCCGGTCCCTGGATGCGTCCATCCAGGCGGTCTGGCGAATCAAGCTGGCCGGACTCTCCCTGTTCCTGCTTCTCCCGGTGCTGTTCTACGACCTCACCTTTCTCTTTTCCCCCGACCCGTGGCTTCCCTTCGGCGTCCTGTCGGGGACCGGGCTTGTGGTGGGCACGGCGTTTACGCTTCTCTGGCCGCGCCTGCGGTACCGCTCCTGGGGCTTTGCCCTGTGGCCCGAGGAGCTGTACCGCGAACACGGCGTGATCACCCACGTGCGCACCGTGGTGCCGCTCCGCCGGATCCAGCACGTCGATGTGTCCCAGGACCTTCTGGAACGCGAGTTTGCGCTGGGGCGACTGGTGGTCCACACCGCCGGCTCCCGCAGCAGCGACGTGGTGATCCCCGGCCTGCCCCTCCCCGAGGCCGAACGCATTCGGGACGAAATCAAACGCTTCATCCTCGAAGACCCGCTCCTTGAAGACCCGGTGTAATGCCGTCTTCTTCCCCCGCGTCCGACCCGGACGCGTCCGCATCGGAGTCCCCACCGGACGCGGCCCCTCCGCCGTCCGCGGACGCCCCGCCCGCCGCCGATTCGTCCGCGACCCTCGGCACCGTACGGGAGCCCCAACGCCTGCACCCGCTCACCCTTCTTCTCCGCGTGGGGGCGAGCCTCCCGGCACTGGTGATCATCCTCCTCCCCACCCTCCAGAACCCAAGCTCCGAGAATGCCCTCTCGGTGGTGCTGGGGCTGCTGTACGGGCTCGTGGCCCTGCCGGCCATCGTGATGCAGTACCTGCGCTTCAGCTACCGCATCACGCCGCAGCAAATCGTCATTCAGAAGGGCGTGCTCAATCGAAAGAATCGAAGCATTCCCATCGAGCGCGTCCAGAACATCCAGATCGAGCAGAACCTGTTCGCCCGCCTTCTGGGCGTCGCCAAGGTAAACATCGAAACGGCGGGCAGCTCCGGAACGGAGGGCTCCCTGGAATACGTGGGCGTGGACGCGGCCCACGAGATCCGACAGGCCGTTCGGTCGTTTCAGCACCGGACCGCAGAGGCCCCGGCCCCCGACGAGGACACCGACGACCCACACCGGGACACCCTGTACACGATGAACCTGCGCCGCGTACTGCTCTCCGGCGCCTTCCGGTTCTCCCTCTTCTACCTCGCCCTCATCTTCTCGGCGCTGGAGCTCATCGATCCGGAGCTGATCGTGGAGCGTGTGCTCCGGTCCGAAGGGCGCATCGAACAGGTCACCGACCTGATGACGGCCTACCCGGCCCTCGCCATTCTCGGGTCCGTCGGCACGGCGGTCGTGCTGGGCTGGATCAGCGGCATCCTCGTCCACGTCTCCCGGTACTACGGCTTCCGGCTGTGGCTCGACGACGATAAGCTTCGGAAGCGGCACGGGCTGTTTACCGTCACGGAAGGCACCGTCCCGCTCGGCAAAGTGCAGGCCCTCATCCTGCGCACCAACCCCCTGATGCGCGCCTTCGGGTGGTACGGCCTCGAAGTGCAGACGGTGGGCACCGACGTGAACGAGCAGGGCCACCGGGTGATTGCACCGTTTGTGCAGTACGACGACCTGCTGCCACTGGCCCAGCGGATCCGATCGTTCGACCTCCCGGACCAGTTCCGCTCCGTGTCCCCCCTCACCATCCGTCGGCGGTTTTTTCGATACAGCGTCGTGCTCGGCCTCGCCCTGGCCCCGCTGATCTATTTCTGGCCCGTCACCTGGTGGCACCTGGGCGGCGTGGCGCTTCCCTGGTGGGGGCTCGTCCTCGTGCCGGGCCTGCTGGGCTGGGCCGTGTTGCAGTACCGCCATCACGGCTACAAACAGCGGGACGACGGCCTCTACGTCCGCCGCGGCGTCCTGTCGCGCCACCTGTGGGTTCTCCCAACGGAAAAGTTTCACGTGTTCGCCGCAACCGCCTCCCTCTTCCAGCGCCGCCTCGGCCTCAAGACGCTCTACGTGGACACCGCCGGGGCGGCCTCGTTTGCGTACCCCGAGGTGATCGACCTGCCCGCCGGCGAGGCCGACGCCCTTCTCGACACGCTGTACCACCGGTTCAAAACCCTCTACCGAACCCGCATTGAGGCCGAGACGGGCGATGCCGACACGCGCCTCTCGCCCGACGAGCGCCCCCGCCTCCCCGTCGAGCACACGGATGCCCACGTGAGCGCCCCCTCCTCGCCCCCCACCGACGAGTCGTAGGGGCCCCTGCTCGGCCCGCGCATGTCTTTGCGGCGAATCCTTTTGTGATTCCCGCGGGGCTTGGTTTGACTACATGCTGGTCGTTCGTCCTTGTCCCCACCGACTCCCGCCTTCCCGTGGATTCTCGTCGCGTCAGTGGCCTTCTGCTTCACATTACGTCGCTGCCCAGCGCGTACGGCATCGGCGACCTGGGGCCCGCGGCCTACCGGTTTGCCGACTTCCTCGCCCGGACGGACCAGCGGCTCTGGCAGATGCTCCCCCTCGGCCCCGCCGGCGTCGGCCACTCGCCCTACTCGGCCACGTCTACGTTTGCCGGCAACCCGCTCCTCATTAGCCCCGAGCCCCTCCGCGAGTACGGCCTGGTCACCGAAGACGACCTCGCCCCGCTCCGCGCCCTCCCCGCCGATCACGTGGACTACGCCCGGGTCGTCCCCCGAAAAGAAGCCATCCTCGACACGGCGTACGAGCGCTTCGCCGCGGGACACTCGTCCGTCGACGAATCGTCCCTTGACCAGTTTCGCGAACGCCAGTCCGCGTGGCTTGCCGACTATACCCTCTACGCGGCCCTGAAGGAGGTCCACGACGGCGCCCCCTGGACGGAGTGGCCCGCCCCGTTGGCCCAGTTCGACTCCGATGCCCTCGCGCGGGCCCGGGCCGCCCACGCCGACACCGTCCGCAAGCATGCCTTCTGGCAGTACCTGTTTCACCGCCAGTGGAGCGCCCTGCAGGCCTACTGCCACACCCGCGACATTCGCCTCTTTGGCGACCTGCCCATCTACGTGGCCTACGACAGCGCCGACGTGTGGGCGCACCAGGACCTCTTCCAGCTCGACGCGGACGGCGCCCCGACGGCCGTGGCCGGCGTGCCGCCCGACTACTTCAGTCCCGAGGGACAACGCTGGGGCAACCCGCTGTACCGCTGGGAACGCATGCGCGAGAACGACTACGCGTGGTGGACGGCCCGCATGCGGCACGCCTTCGATCGGTTCGACCTTGTTCGGCTCGATCACTTCCGCGGGTTCGACGCCTACTGGAAAATCCCGGCGGACGAGAAGACGGCCATCAACGGCGAGTGGGTGGACGGCCCCGGCGCCCCCTTCTTTGAGACCCTGGAGGAGAAGCTCGGAGAGCTCCCGGTCGTGGCCGAGAACCTCGGCATCATCACGGACTCGGTGGAAGCCCTGCGGACGACCGTCGACTTTCCGGGCATGGCGGTCTTGCAGTTTGCCTTCGACGGCGACCCGTCGAACGAATTTCTGCCCCACAACTACGAGCGGGGGGTCGTCGCCTACTCCGGGACCCACGACAACAATACGATCATGGGCTGGTGGGAGAACGAGCTCTCGGCCTCGGACCGTGCCTTTGCCCAGCGCTACCTCGGCCTGGAGCGCTCCTCCGCCGACGTGCACGAACAGTGCCTGCGCTTCCTCATGGCGTCGGTGGCCGACCGCGTGGTGACCCCCCTGCAGGACGTGCTGGGGCTCGGGGCAGAGGCGCGCATGAACACGCCCGGGGAGCCGACCGGCAACTGGACGTGGCGCGTAACGCCCGACCAGATGACCGACGCGGCCGAGGAGATGCTCTCCGACCTGACCCGGCTCTACGGACGGGCCCGTGCCCACGACTGACCCGGCCCGTCGACCCGCCACGGCGGAATGCGGTTCATTTTTTGCGCCTATGCCTTGCCGCACGCCCCCTTCCCCAGTCTCCTTCCTGGCATGAGCTCGTCCGGTCCCTTGCGCCTCGCCTCCTCGCTCGTCGTCCTGTCGCTGCTTCTCCTTCTCGGGGCCTGCGACATCGGCGGTGCCGGCAGCAGCGACGTGACCCTGTCGGGCCGCGTGCTGAACGCCTCGACCCAAAACCCGGTCGCGGAGGCCGTCGTGACCCTCCAGTACGAGGACGACGGCGAGCAGGAGGAGACGACGGTCGTCACCGACGAGTCGGGGCGTTTCTCCACGTCTGTTGAGATAAGTAACTCCACCCAGGTCACCATCGAGGCCTCCAAGCGCGGCCAGACCGTGCAGGTGACCGAGCGCGTCGCCCCGGACTTGAACACAGTCGACGACATCGAGCTGCGACTCAGCTTCGGCGAGGACGACGAGACAGAGCCCGGGCGGCCCACCAACATCACCCTGTCGGAGCAGTCGACCGACGTGATTCGCGTGCAGGAAAGCGGGGGCGAGGAGGTGGCCCGCCTGACCTTCCAGGTGGTCGACTCCACCGGCACGCCCATCGGGCTCGACCAGTCGGTGGACGTGGACTTTCGGTTTAGCCAGCAGCCGGGCGACGCCACGCTCACTCCCGAGTCCGAGTCGACCGACGGCAACGGAACGGCGACGGTCAACGTCGCGAGCGGAAAGACGGCGGGCATCGTGCAGGTGGTGGCCGGGGCCGAAAAAGCCGACGGGACGCCGATCCGGTCCAAGCCGGTGCGGCTCACGGTGCACGGCGGCCTGCCCAACAAGTGCCACTTTACCGTCACCCCTGCGCAGTCCAACTTTCCGGGCCTCATCAGCTCGGACCTGACGAACTCGATCACCGCCATCGTGGGGGACAAGTACGGGAATCCCGTGGTGCCCGGCACCGCCATCTATTTCTCCACCAACGCGGGCATCATTGGCGGCTCCGCCCAGACGGGCGAGAACGGCACCGGCTCGGTTACGCTCACGTCCTCCCAGCCCACTCCCTCCGACGGCGTCGCCACGGTGCAGGCGCAGACCGTCGGGACCGACGACGCCAACACCATCGTCGACCCGGACAACTGCCCCGACCCCGCCGCCACGGGCAACGAAAACGAACTGACCGAGACGGTGCCCGTCGTCTTCTCCGGCAACCCCGAGGTGCAGGTCTCTCCCGAGTCCGCCCAGCTCAACCAGACCTACCAGCTCACGCTGTGGGACATCGAGAACAACAATCCGCTGGCGCCGGGCACGTCGATCTCGGTCGAGGCCGAGGGCACGCAGGTGCAGGCCACCGGCAACACCGACGTGACCCTCGACGACACCACCATCCGCGACGACGAGGGCGACGGCTTTGACGGCGGAGACGTCGTCACGGGCGAGGGCATCACGGAGTTTACGTTCCGCATCTCCGAGGACCCCGACCCGGAGGCGACGGAAGACCCGGCGATCGAGACGGTGACCATTGCCATCAGCGGCCCGAACGGGGAACTGGAGATTGTCCTGACGCCCTCGGGGCGGGGCGCCGGCACGGCGAGCACGACGACCCAAACGGTCCGCGTCTCCCAGGACGCCACTGTGCAGTCGGACGGGGACGGAACGGCCGTCATTCAGTCCCGGACGGAGCAGTAACGCTCCGGAACGGCGAGGCGCGCCGCGTTTATGCGTCTTTCGTCGTCCGCTGATCTCTTCTCCGCAGTGATGAACGTTTACGGTGCCATCATCCTGGCCGCCCTGGTGACCGAGTACGCCCTCAACATCGTAGGGGACGTGCTGAACCTCCGCAACCTGCGGTCCGACCTGCCCGACGCCTTTGCCGACACGTTCGACCAGGACGAGTACGCGCAGTCCCAGGCGTACACCCGCGTCCGCACCCGATTCGGGCTTCTGCGCTCCACCGCGAGCCTGGCGGTGCTGCTCGTCTTCTGGTTTGCCGGCGGCTTTCCGTGGCTCGACGGACTCGTGCGGGGCTGGGGATTCTCCCCCATCGTCACCGGCCTGTGCTTCATCGGCCTGCTGATCGGCGCCCAGGGCGTGCTGTCGCTGCCGTTTTCCCTCTACAGCACGTTCGTCATTGAGGAACGCTTCGGCTTCAACGAGACCACGCTCCGCACCTTCCTCCTCGACCGCCTAAAGGGGCTGGCCCTCGGGGTGGTGATTGGCGGCCCACTCCTGGCCGCCCTCCTGTGGTTCTTCCAGCAAACGGGGCCGTACGCGTGGATTTATGCCTGGGGCACCGTCACCGTGGTCATGCTGTTGCTCCAGTACGTCGCCCCGCGGGTCCTGATGCCCCTGTTTAACGACTTTGAGCCCCTGGCGGAGGGCGACCTCCGCGAGGCCATCCTCGACTACGCCGACTCGGTCGACTTTGCCCTCGACGACATCTACGTCATGGACGGGTCGCGCCGGTCGAGCAAGTCGAATGCCTTCTTTACCGGCTTCGGGGCCCACCGCCGCATCGTGCTGTTCGACACGCTCGTGGAGGAGCAGTCGGTGGACGAGCTGGTGACGGTGGTGGCCCACGAGATGGGCCACTACAAGCGGCACCACATCCCCCAGCGCATGGCGATTAGCATCCTCCAGACCGGGGTGCTGTTTCTCCTGCTCTCCATCTTCCTGCAAGTGGAAGGGTTGTACGAGGCCTTCTACGTGGAGCAGCTGTCTGTATACACCGGGCTCGTGTTCTTTGGCCTGCTGTACACGCCGGTCGATCTCTTGCTCTCGGTGCCGCTGCAGGCGTGGTCGCGACGACACGAGTACGAGGCCGATGCCTTTGCCGTGGAGACGACCGGTCGCCCCGAGACCTTCATCTCGGGACTCAAGCAGCTGGCCGCCTCCAACCTCGCCAATCTCACGCCGCATCCCGTCTACGTCGCGCTCCACCACTCCCACCCTCCGCTCCGCGAACGCATCCGGCACATCCAGCAGGGAGCCGCCGCGCCCTCTCCCGCTCAGTCGTAATCGGCGCCCGGGGCCTCCTCTTCCGCGAGGGGAAGCTGAACCCAGAAGGTCGTCCCCTCCCCGTCGGTGGTCTCAAAGCCGATCCGCCCCCCCAGTTCGTCGACCGTCTTTTGGGCGATGGCCAGGCCCAACCCCGTCCCGCTCGTTTTCGTCGAGAAGTTGGGCTCGAAGATTTTGCCGCGCAGGTCGGGGGGAATGCCGCTCCCGTTGTCGATCACCCGGCTTGTTGCGACGCGTCCCCCCTCCGCGTCCGTGTCGATCGTCGTGGATACGCGGACCTGCCCCGTTCGCTCGTCGGGGATGGCCTGGAGGGCATTCTTGATGAGGTTGATGTAGAGCCGGCGCAGCTCCTCCCGGTCGGCCTCCACCACCAGCGGCTCGGGGTGCAGGTCCACGTCGATCCGGTCCGTGCCCGTTTCCTCTTCCATCAGATCGGTCGCCTCCTCGACCACCTCGTTGAGGTCGAGCGGCTCCGGGACGCGGGTGGGCAGGCGGGCGAAGGTCGAGAACTCATCCGCGATGCGGACGAGCGACTCGATTTGCTCGATGAGCGTGGTCGTAATCCGGTCGAAGACGCTCGCGAAGTCCGAGTCGCCGTTCGCCTCCTGCTCTCGCTTGAACGCCCGCCGCAGGTGCTGGATGGACAGCTTCATCGGCGTAAGCGGGTTTTTGATCTCGTGGGCCACCTGCCGGGCCATCTCGCGCCAGGCCAGCTCCCGCTCCTGCTGCGCCAGCTTCCGCCGGCTCTCCGACAGCTGCTCGCGCATCTCGTTGAACGTGCGCACCAGGTCGCCGATCTCGTCGCGCGTGTTCACGGTGAGGGAGCGCGCGAACCGGCCCTCGCCCACGGCCTCCAGCCCCTCCCGGAGCCGGGCGATGGGCTGGGCAAGGGCGTTGGCCAGCACAACGGCCGTAAGCATCACCACCACCACGAGCACCAGCAGGGCCCCGAACAAGTACGCCAGGGTGCGCGCCTGCTCCTGCTCCAGCCGCTCCTGCTGGGCGAGGGTGGGCACCCCCAGCACCAGCCGAGGCCGTCCCTGCTCGTCGGCCAACATCTGGTATCCCACCCGATACTGGAACGCCCCGATGGAGGCGCGGGCGCTCGTGAACCGGTACGACTCCTCGTGGAGCGCGTAGTAGACCGCCCCCGGCAACCGCTCGTCGACAAGGCCGTCCCGCACGAGCCGGGGCCGGCTCGTCCCCGTCAGCTGACCGTCCTCGTAGATCCGCAGGTCCAACCCGACCCGCGCCGCGAGAGAATCCACATTCATTCGCTCGGCCACCTGCCACAGCTGCTCACCGGCACGGGCCTCCAGGACCAGCGTTTCCTCGACCCGGCCGAGTTGCTCCTGAATCTGTCGGTCGACGATCCGATCGTTCTCCCCCGTCACCACACGCACCCCCACGACCCCCACCGCCACCATCGAAACCACGCCTACGATCAGGAAGGCATTGAGCACCTTGTCCCGAAACCGCACCCGCTCGGCCGGCAACAGGCCCCGCCGATAGCGCCCGTACACCCCCAGCAGATAGAAGAAGATCCCCACGCCCAGCCCGGCCACCGTCAGTCGCAGGAGGTAGTACAGGTGGTCGAAGGAGAGAATGGCCGGAATACGAACCGCCACGGTTGCGGTCGTGGTGCCGGGGTCCCGGTGGTAGTAGGTCAGATACTGCTGCCCCTGCATCGACTCGGCGCGCCAGAGCGTAGCGCCCTCCTCCAGCTGCGCCCGAAAGGCCTCCGGCAGCTGCGTGCGCCCAAAGCTCTGCCCAAAACTCCGCACGAGCGTCCCATCCTGAAACTCGGCCAGCGAGAGGTCGGCGTAGAGGTCGCTGTACGACCCGTCCGGGAGGAGCACGCGCGGCACGCCCGGCCCCGTTCCCGGCAGGAGCGAACGCGGCTCCGCGCGCAGGAGCACCCAGTACGCCACCGTCCCGTCCGCCCGCGTCACGTTAAAGAGCCCGGCATACTGGAAGCGCCCGGCGCCCGGTCGGCCCCGCGCATCCGGCAGCCGGTTAATCAGCGGCCCCGGATCGAACTGACGCTCGTACACCTGCCGCATATTTTGGAAGACGGCCCGGTCCGACCGGCTGTCCGATCGGCCGCCCCCCAGCGCGGCGCGTCCCCTCACCAGCGTCCCATTCGCATCGAAGAGGCTGATGCTCACCTCGTACGTGGTGAGCGACGCCAGCAGGGAACGCCGAACGAGGCGCGTCATCACCGAGTCGGCCGTCTCGGGGGAGAGGATCGCCTCCGCGTCCTGGGCCGGGTCCATCTCTTCCTCGCCGGTGCGAAGGACCTGCCGGATGGAGTAGAGCACCCGCGGGTCGTACCCCTCCTCAAACGACTGGGCGGCGTCGACCATGCGCTCGCGTCGCTGCGCATCCATGCCGGCGTAGAGGAGCGGATACAGCAGCAGCGTGACCCCGAACAGGGCCAGGAGATGCCCCCGGACGGTGAACACGTCACTGCCCCCTCTCCGCCCCACCATCCCGTACACGGCCGCACACACGACGACCCCGATCAAAACCGGCGGGTAGGCCGCGGAGACCAGGGCCGGCGCCAGAGGACTGCTGTACACCGCAACCGTGCCCACGACGCCCAGCAGGACAATGCTGAGCGACAGCAGGCCCCGCGGCCAGTGCGACGGCCGATGCCGAAGGGCCCACCGGCTCCCGATCCAGAGCAACGCAACGCCGATCAGAACGACCGCAACGACGAGGAGAAAGAGGGCACACAAGACCACCAGGACCAGCGGCTCCGGCAGCAGCCCGGTCCGCGAGAAGAAGTCCAGTGTACTATCCAGCACTGCGCGCCGCACCACATAGGCGAGCGCAATCGCCCCCCCAAACCC
>NCRC01000031.1 GCA_002894685.1 Salinivenus lutea | reverse complement strand
CCCACGACGGGGTCCACGTCCGCACCGTGTCGCGGAGAGAGGCGAGCGCGTTGACGAGGCGGTCGACGGACCGCTGGATGTCGTGGTCGACGACCAGCAGGGCCATGACGGCCACACTTAGAAGAAGAAGGATGAGGGAGCCGGGCGGGCCAAAGAGTTCCTGCATCCAGCCGGCGACCCCCATGCCCAGCGCCCCGGCCCAGCGCCCGAGGTCGACCTGCAGTGCATGGCCGAACCACCCGGTGAGGCTGGCGGCCACGAAGGCCACGAGGACGGTGAGCCCGGTGGGGTAGAGGAGGGGGCGGAGCGCCCAGTGGCGAAAAATGGCGTAGCCCCACACCATGAGGGCCCCGCTCAGGAAGAGGACGCTATATCCGAGGGCCCCTGGAATGAACGCACGGGCGAGCTTGGCGCCGATGACGCCGAGGGCGTTCTGGATCGGCAGCTGGGCCTGCAGTTCCCACGTGTTGAGCAGGACGTCGACCAGCGGCGTCGACTGCACGACGGCGTCGTCCGACGGGTGGTACGTGACGAAGGCCAGCGAAAGCAGAAGGCCCATCACCATGAGGACCAGCCCAAGCACTTCCCACTTGCGACGGGGCGGAATGGCCGCGTCCGTCGCAGTGTCTGTAGACCCGGAAGCAGCCATGCAGGAAACGAAAACCTACGGGGAGAGCGGATGCATCGTGGAGGAGGGCCGTTGGGCCCATCGCCGACAGGGGCGCCTCCTGTTTCCAGGCGCCCGTTGTTCAAAAGTCGCCGGAAGGGGGGAAAGATGCAACGGGGCCCCGATCAGTCGGACGATTCGTCGGCTGGCAGACCGTCGACGGCCAGAAGGCGGTTATCGGTGTAGTAGGGAAGAACGGGGCACGCGTCGAGCTGCAGGCAGTAGCTCACGTCCTCTTCGCGTCCCTGGCGCACGAGCTCTTCTGCGTGGTTGGCGCCCCGGAGGGCCGAGGACAGGTGGTTGCGATCCGTATCGTAGAGGGTGAAGGCCGTGTGGGCGGAATCGGTGACGACCTCGGGGGGCTCGCTGGACCAGAGCCGATCCAGGAGGAGGCCGGCGCACAGGGTGTCCTCCAGGGCCAGGCGGTTCTGGCGGCCGGCACACACGATGGTGACGGCGTCGTCTACCTCCTGGACGAAGTCGACCACCCGGTCGGCATTGAGGAAGCAGCCTGCCACCAAGTGTTTGGCCTCGGTGGCGTGGGAGAGCGCGCGGGTCCCATTGGTGGTGTTGAGGATCACGTCACGGTTTTCCACCTCGTCCTGCGTGTAGTCCAGAGGGGAGTTGCCGAGGTGGTACCCTTCAATTTTTTCGCCGTTGCGCTCGCCGCCCAGCCGGTAGACATCGGGGTCGAGGTTGCCGGCAATTTTTCCGGCCTCGGCCATGTCCGGCACCGGCAGCACGGCGCGTGCGCCCCGGGAGAGGGCCGTCACGATGGTGGAGCAGGCCCGGAGCACGTCGATCACCACCACGGTGCGGCCCCGCAGGTCGGCGTCGGACACGTTGGAGTATGTGAGGAACACTTCGGCGTCCATTGGCAGGCAGTAACGGTGGAAGGCCAGGGCAGAATTGGGAGGCGCTCGGGGCTACCGGTCCTTGTGAAAGGGGAGGTCAACGACCTCGACGGCAAACGTGCGGCGCCCGCTGTTCACGCGAAGGGACTGCCCGGGCGTGGTGTAGGTCGAATCGTGTGGGACGTAGCCGAGGCCGATGCCGACATCGAGGAGGGGCGACTGCGTGCCGCTGGTGACAATCCCGATGGGCTCCCCGTCGTCGGACTCGAGGGTGTGATCGGCCCGCGGAATGCCGCGCTCCGTGGCCTTGAAGCCGACAAAGGCCCGCTTCGGCCCCCGCTCCTGGATCGTGGCGAGGGTCTCGCGCCCCACAAACTCGCCCTTGTCCAGCTTCACGAGCCAGCCCAGGCCCGCCTCGTAGGGGTTGGTCTCCTCGGTAATGTCGTTGCCGTGGAGGTGTAGCCCGGCCTCCATCCGAAGCGTGTCGCGGGCCCCGAGGCCGGCGGGACGGAGCCCCTCCGCTTCGCCGGCGTCCAGCAGTTGGGTCCACACCCCTTCGGCGTCCTCGGCCGGAACGTACAGTTCAAGGCCCACCTCGCCCGTGTACCCCGTGCGGGACACAATCGCGTAGTCGCACGCGAGCCCATCGCCGTCGGTGCGCTCCCAGAAGTGGTAGAACTTCAGGTCGTCGAGGGAGGGCTCCAGGAAGGGCTGGGCGATGTTGAGCGCGGCGGGGCCCTGCAGCGCAATGAGCGCCGTGTCGTCGGAGCGATCCGAGAGGGTGGCGCCCACGTCGTTGTGATCACGAATCCACTCGAGGTCGCGCGGCCGGTTCGCCGCGTTCAGCACCATCATGTAGCGGTCGTCGGCGAGGCGGTACACGATCAGGTCGTCGATGATGCCCCCATCCGGGGTGCACATGACGGTGTACATCGCCCGGCCGTCGTAGAGCTTCGTCACGTCGTTCGTGACCAGGTACTGCACGAGGTCCGTGGCGTGGGGCCCTTCGACAACGAGCTCGCCCATGTGGCTCACGTCGAACAGGCCGGCCTGCTCCCGGACGGCCATGTGCTCTTCGATGATGCTCGTGTACTGGACGGGCATGTCGAATCCGCCGAACGCCATCATGCGCGCGCCGAGGGTCTGATGGGCCGCGTGGAGCGGCGTGTGGCGAAGAGAAGTGTCCGAGTCAGCCATGAGAGAGAGGAGGGAAGGGGAACGATGAGCAGCGGAACCGGCGATCCCACGGCCTCACTATGATAGGCCGCGGGGGCCATTCAATTCAACCAAGGCCCCGTGATTTCGGGAGGAGGCTACCAGGCGTCGTAGCCGGCGGACTGGAGGGTGTCGATGGCCGCTTCGGCGTCCGGGCGGTCGGCAAAGGCGAGCCGGAAGGTGCCGCCCGTGCCGTCCCGCACGGTCTGCAGCTCGATGTCCTTGACGTTGAGCCCCGCCTCGGCCAGGTGCCCGGTCAGGTCGTGCAGGATGCCCGGCTCGTCGGGGGCCCGCACGTAGACGTCGGCGAGGGAAGTAAGGAACCCCTTCGCGTCCTCGGGAATCGTGTTGCGGGCGTCTCGGGCCTGATCGAAGGCGTCTTCCAGGGCATCGAGGTCGTCTTCCAGGAGCCGGTTTCGGAGGGCCCGCAGGGTGCGCCGAAACTCTCCCAGCGCGTCGTGGATGGCCCGTTCGTTGCCAACCAGGATGTCGCGCCACACGTCGAAGGAGGAGGACGCGATGCGGGTCATGTCGCGGAAGCCGCCGCCGGCCAGTTGCAGGGCCAGGTCGTTGTCCTCGTCGTCCGACTGCGCGCCCGCGACCGTATTGACGAGGGCAACGGCAAGGACCTGTGGTAGGTGGCTCACGCGCGCGACGAGATGATCGTGCTGGGCGGCCTCGAGGCGAAGCGGGCGGGCGCCGGTGGCCTCAATCCACTCGACCGCCGGGGCCAGGGGGCCGTCCAACGCGTCCTCGTCCGCGGCGTCGGGCAGGCACACGGCGTACGTCGCATTTTCGAACAGCAGGGGGTCGGCGTGATCGATGCCGGTCTGTTCGGACCCCGTCATCGGGTGGCCGCCGAGGAAGTGCACAGTGTCCGGGAGCACCTCGGCGGCCTGATCCAGGATGGGTTGTTTTACCGACCCCACATCCGTCACGAGGGCGCCGGACGGCAGGGCGTCCGCAATCGAATCAAGCAGATGCAGCGACGCCCCGATCGGGGTGGCGAGGACCACCAGGTCGGCCGCCTCAACCGCGGTGACCGGGTCGGCCGCCTTCTGGTCGATGGCGCCTCGGGCTTCTGCGTTTTCGAGGACGTCCGGGCGGTCGTGCCCGACAATGGTGCAGTCGGCGTTGTGCTCTTGCCAGGCAAGGGCGAGCGACCCGCCGATGAGTCCAGTGCCAAGGATTGCGATGCGGTCAATCATACAGGAAGGAGAGAACAGCAGTCGGGCAAGCGAGAACGGCGGGGGACGGAGCGGACGTCAATGCGTCGTGGGCCCGCGTCACGGAATCCGTACGGTTCGACGGCGTGGAGGGCGCGGAAGGGAACGGCGAAAAATTATAGAAGGAAGCGGTTTTTCGACGAGTCGGTCCGCACTCTCAGTGTTGTGGCGCATATCGTAGGGCTGAGGCATCCCCTCTTTCCTATCGGCGATGCCGATTCAGCTCTTCCATATGACTCCATAGATCCCATGATTAAGAAAGTCAATAAGCAAGACAGCGATCAGGTCAAGGTCACGTTTGTGCTCCCGGACGACCACCCCTACGGAGACGAGGTCTCGGTGGTCGGGGATTTCAACGATTGGACCGCCGGCGAACACACCTTTGTGCGTCGCAGCAACCAGACGTACAGTACCAACGTGATGCTTCAGGAAGGCCGTGCGTACGCCTTTCGCTACTACAGCGAGGAGGCGGGGTGGATCGACGAAGACGACGCGGACGCCTACGAGGAGAATGAGTTCGGGTCGACGAACTGCATTCTGCACACGTAAGGCCCGCGGGCCGGGGGCTACGAGGAGAGGGTCTCGGCAATGTCTTCGGCCGATTCTGACTGGTGAAAGGTCTCCTCGGACACGTCGCTTAGCAACACGGCGGTCCCCCGGGGCGAAATGACGAGTCGTTTTGCGCCGGCGTCGGCGGGAAAGTGAAGTTCGACGGAGACATCCTGGTCCGCCGCCTTCTCCCGTCCGGCCGTAATCTGCTGAGGGGTGGGCGAGGCGTCGAGAGAGGTGCGCTGCACGGTGTCGGGCATAGCGGAGGGGGGAGGACTGTCAACAGAGGACGCCTGCCATGAATGCGTGACGCCCGTCGTCGTTCGGGGCGGGCCGTCCACTTGTGGGGAATTGGACGTAGACCTCACGGACACATTGAATCTGGTCCGCGGAGCGGGGCAAATAAAAAACGCCCCATCCGCGGGACGGATGGGGCGCAGAGGAGAAAGACAGACGGGCTTATCCGTTGCTCTGCGGCTTGCGCAGGCTCGTGACGTTGACAAAGCCCTGGGGAAGACGGACGACGACGCGGAAGGCGCTGCCCGGCTCAATCTCCCCGTAGACTTGCCGGAAGGTGTCTACGTCCGGGACGGGCTCTCCGGCCATTTCGACGATCACTTGCCGCGGCCCGATGCCCGAATTCCGGATCATCGGGTTGGACTGATCGACATCGGTGACGACGACGCCCTCGGTGTCGTCGAGGCCCAGTTCACGGGCAATGTCGGGCGTGATGTCCTGAATGGCGAGGCCCAGTTCCTCCATCAGCTGGTCCTGCGACGGCGCCCCGCCGCTGCCCTGCGCCGACCCGGAGGCCTGGTCGCGAGAGCCAAGGGTGACCGTTAGCGTCATCTCCTCGCCGTCGCGGTCGATGGTCAGCTCGACCTCGTCGCCGGGCTGTTTGCTGGCGATGATGTTCGACACCTGCAGGTACTTCTCCAGCGGTTGTCCGTCGATCGACAAAATCACATCTCCGCCCTGAATCCCGGCCTCGGCGGCGGGCGTCCCGTCTTGTACCCGCGACACAATGGCGGCCCCGGACGGGTAGCCCTCGCTCTCAATGAGGTTTTGGGAGGCGCCCTGGTAGTTGATGCCCAGGAAGGCGCGACGGACTTCTCCGTTCTCAATGATTTGGGTCACCACCCGCTCCACGGTGTTGGCCGGAATGGCGAAGCCAATGCCCTGGTAGCCGCCGGTGTTGGAGGCGATGGCGGTGTTAATGCCCGCGAGGCGGCCGTTGAGGTCGACGAGGGGCCCCCCAGAGTTTCCCGGATTGATGGCCGCGTCGGTTTGCACAAAGTTCTGCACCGCACTCAACTGCTGTTCGTTGCTCTGCATTCGGCGGCGCTGGGGCGTGTCTTGCAGCCGGCCAACTGCACTGACAATGCCGGCCGTCACGCTATTGTTGAGGTCGCGCGACAGGGGCGAGCCGAAGGCCAATACCCACTGGCCCGTCCGCAGCTCGTCTGAATTTCCGAAGCTGATGGCCGTTAAGGCCGAGTCGGGCTCCTCCACTTTGATAACGGCAAGGTCGCTGAACGAATCCGTCCCCACGATCTCCGCGCTGTACGACGTCCCGTCGTACATGACGATGCGGAGCTGGTCGGCTCCTTCCACCACGTGGTTATTGGTAACGATGTAGCCGTCGGAGCGAATCACCACTCCAGACCCGAGCCCCTGCTGCGGTTGTCGTTCCGAGCCGCGCGGTCCGCCAAAGAATTCCTCGAAAGGGGTTCCCTGGAACGGGTTCGGCGTGCGCCGTTCGACGACCTTTGTCGCCTGGATCTGGACGACCGCGGGATTGACAGTTTCAGCTACCTTGGTAAAGGCGTTTTCAAGGTCGCGAGGCCCAGTGTCGACCTCCTGCTGGACCGTCGTGGAGCCGTCAAGGGCCGCGGCGGTGCTGGACGTACCGACGGCACCGCCAAGGTTGAACAGGTTGGCGCCGGCCGTCGCAAAGAAAATTCCGGCCAGGAAGGCGGTCCCAACGATGGCAGCGAGGGAAGCTTTGCCTTTGGTACTCATGAAGTCGTGGAGGAATGGTTGAGAAAGGGAGCAAGCTCCAACGTGGGGTGGGCACGGCCGTTTTGTCGGCCCTGCCGACGATGTTGTAACGCACCGGCTGGACGAATTCGTACCGCCCTATGTCACACCTTTAGATTTACGAATTTGGGACGCAGAAGTGCCCGCGGTCGACCTGTGGATCCCGCAGCGTCCAAAGGCACGGGGCCCGGCCGTTGCCCCCCACTGGAGGTGCCGCTCCCCGAGACGGAGTAGCCCCCCGCAAGGGAGGAGCTCTGGGTCACGTCCAGAGCGACGGTCCCGGGGGCGGCCACCGAGGACCGTCCGTTTTGTCGAGGGGACTTAGTTCTCTCCCGGCACCCCCGGCTCGGTCATCCCACGCACGTCCAGGTACTCCTCCAACTCCTCCTCGGACAACAGCCCCATTTCCTTCACCACGGCCCGGACGCTCTTCCGCTCGTTGACGGCCCGCTTTGCCACTTCGCTGGCCTTGTCGTAGCCGATGGCGGTATTCAGGGCGGTGGCGATCGACGGGTTGAGCTCAAGCAGCTCCTCGCATCGCTCGCGGTTGGCTTCGATGCCCTCCACGCACTTGGACCGGAAGGCCTCCACACTTCCCGTAAGGAGGCCGATGCTCTGGAGCATGGCGTGGGTCATCACCGGCATCATCACGTTCAACTCAAAGTTGCCGTGCGTATTGGCAACGGTGAGGGTCTGATGGTTCCCCGTGACCTGGGAGGCCACCATCATCACCTGTTCGCTCTGCACCGGGTTGACCTTGCCCGGCATGATGGACGAGCCGGGCTGGATGACCGGCAGGGAAATCTCGCCAATCCCGCTGGTGGGGCCGCTGGAGAGCAGCCGCAGGTCGTTGGCAATTTTGAGCAGGGCCGTAGCGAGGGTGTTCAGGGCGCCATGGACGTCAACGTACAGCTCCTTCCCGGCCTGCTGGGCGAAGTGGTTGTCGGTTTCGACGAAGTCGAGCCCCGTGGCCGCCGACAGGTGCTCCAGGGCACGGGCCGGGAAGTCGGTGTGTCGGTTGAGGCCCGTGCCCGTCGCCGTCCCGCCCAGGGCCACCTCGGAGAGGGAGGCGGAGGCGTCTTCGATGCGATCGATGGACTGCTCGATCTGCGCGGCGTAGCCGCCAAACTCCTGGCCCAGCCGCACCGGCGTGGCGTCCATGAGGTGCGTGCGGCCGCTCTTGAGGACGTCGTCGAACTCTTCCGCCTTGTCGGCGAGGGCCTGGCGGAGGGCGCGGAGGGCGGGGAGGAGGTCGTCCTCGATGCCCATGCGCGCAGCCACGTGCATCGCGGTCGGAATCGTGTCGTTCGACGACTGCGACATGTTCACGTCGTCGTTCGGGTGGATCGCCTTGCTGCCGCGCGCCTCCCCGATCAACTCAGACGCCCGGTTGGCGATCACCTCGTTCGCGTTCATGTTGGTGGACGTGCCGCTTCCGGTCTGGAAGATGTCGAGCACGAACTGGTCGTCGTGCGTCCCGTCGATCACTTCCTGGGCCGCCTGGAGAATGGGCTCGGCGGTGTCCTCGTCGAGGAGGCCGAGCCCTCGGTTGGCTTTGGCCGCGGCCTGCTTGACGTGCCCCAGGGCCTCGATGAACCGACGCGAAAAGCGAAGGTCGCTGACAGGAAAGTTTTCTTTCGCACGCTGCGTTTGTGCGCCATACAGGGCGTCGGCGGGGACCTCGACGGGCCCCAGGGAGTCGCGTTCGGTTCGGTGCTCGTTCGACATAAGGGAGAGAGGCCGGTTGGAAAGAAGCGCGAAACGAAGGACCAAAAAGATCTTCCACAGGAGTGCAAAGTGCAATGACGGACCCCGCCCCGTCGTCGAATCGGCCCCGTGCGCCCGCCCTTTTGCCTAAATTTTTGGATGAGTAGGGCAGGGCAAGGCAGAAAGGGGGCTGGGCGTCGGGCCAAACACGGGGCCAGTCCCGGCGCACGGGAAAGCGCGGCGGCGTAACCGTCGGTGGAGACGTCGGGGGGCCTCTTTTAAAAGGGGGCCGGCGTAACGAGCAGGGGAGCACGCGCCACGAACTTCGCGGTCCGTGGATTCGTAGAGACGGCTGGTCGTTTCATTCCTCTAGCAAAGCCCCCCCGCCCATGGACGTTTTCCGCACCGTCGACGGCATGCAGAATCACGCCGACGCCGTGAGGGCCAGCGGACAGACCCTGGGGCTCGTCCCGACACTCGGCGCCCTGCATGAAGGCCACTTTGCGCTGCTCCGTCGGGCCCTACAGGAGGCAGACCACGTGACGGCGTCGGTTTTTGTTAATCCCACGCAGTTCGGGCCGGAGGAGGACTACGACGCCTACCCACGCGATCTGGAGGGGGATCGGGAGAAGCTGGAGTCGCTAGGGGTGGACGCCATGTTTGCGCCGTCGGTGGACGAGATGTACCCGTTCCTGAATGAGGCCCCCTTCGGCCAGCCCCTGGCCTGGGTCGACGTTGATCGCCTCGACGAACATCTCTGTGGGGCGTACCGCGAGGGGCACTTTCGGGGAGTTGCGACGGTCGTGACGAAACTCTTTCACGCCTGCAAGCCCGACGTGGCGGTGTTTGGAAAGAAAGACGCCCAACAGTACGTCATTCTCCAGCGCCTCGTGGAGGATCTGCTCTTCGACATCGAGATTGTGGGCGTGCCCACCGTCCGGGCGGACGATGGCCTCGCCGTTTCGTCCCGCAACGCCTACCTGTCGGACGACGAACGGGCCCAGGCGACGGTGTTGCACGAGGCGCTCCAGGCCGCAAAAACCGAAATCGAACGGGGGGAACAGGCCCCCCAAGCGGTTGTTGAGACGATGGATGAGGTCCTTGCGGCGGCCCCCGATGCGGACGTACAGTACGCTGAGGTGGTTGACGCCCGCACCCTGCAGCCCGCCGATCGCCTTCGGCCGGGACAACGCGTGATCGCCGCCCTGGCTGTGTTTTTTGGCGATACGCGCCTCATCGACAACGTCTTCGTCGACGTTCCGACGGAGACGTAGCGCCCGGACGTTCCCCGTTCAGTTCTTGCAAACCTGACGTGTCGACCTGCCGATGACGGTCACGATGTTCAAGTCGAAGCTTCACCGCCTGCGCGTGACGCAGGCCGATCTCTACTACGAAGGGTCCATTACCATTGATCAGGAGTTGCTCGACACCGCCGGCCTACTGCCCTACGAAAAGGTGCAGGTCGTCAACGTCAACAATGGAAGTCGCCTCGAAACCTACACGATCCCTGGAGAGGCGGGCGAGCGCACCGTGTGCTTGAATGGGCCGGCCGCCCGGCTGGCCGCGCCCGGAGACCAGGTCATCGTCATTGCGTACGCCGAGCTCACCCCGCAGGAGGCGCAGCAGCACCATCCCCGCGTCGTTTTGGTTGATGAGAACAACGACGTAAAAGAGACCCAGACGCTCGACGTGAGTCCGCAGGAGACGGACATCCGGGAGGATGGGTGGGACGACGATGTGTTGATTGCGTGAGGGACGATTGCGTGGAGGGGCGGCGGTCGGGACGTGGAGGGGGGCCTGGCGTCGACGGGTAAATCCCCGCCGAAAATCCTTCCGGGCCATCGATTCTTCCGGAAGCGCTTTCTATTCTAAGCCTGCGCAGTCTTTCGCTTCTCTCTGAGCCCCCGCTATGACGATTCAGCGCACCGCCGTCGTCGGCGCCGGAACCATGGGCAACGGCATCGCCCATGTTCTTGCGTTGCACGGCCGGTCTGTTACCCTCATCGACGTTGATCCGGACGCACTGGCGTCCGCCACCGACACCATTGCCGGCAACCTCGACCGACAGGTGGGGAAGGGGCACATCGAGGCTGAAGAAAAGTCGGATGCGCTCGACCGGATCTCGACGGCTACGGATGTGGCAGCGGGCGTCGACGACGTAGACCTCGTGGTGGAGGCCGTGCCGGAGGAAAAGAAGATGAAGGCGGAGATTTTTGGGGCGCTCGATGCGCACGCGCCGGAGGAGGCGGTGCTGGCCTCCAACACGTCGTCCATCTCCATTACGTGGATCGGCGCCCAGACCGAGCGTCCCGGGCAGGTCATCGGCATGCATTTCTTCAACCCGGTGCCCGTAATGACGCTGGTCGAGGTGGTGCGGGGACAGCGGACGACAGACGCAACCCTCGACGCCGTGTCGGGGCTGGCGGAGGACCTGGACAAGAACCCGGTAGAGGTGGAAGACTATCCCGGGTTCGTGTCGAATCGGGTGCTGATGCCGATGATCAATGAGGCCATTTTCTGCGTCATGGAGGGCGTGGCCGAGCCGGACGACATCGACACGGTGATGACGCTCGGCATGAACCATCCGATGGGGCCGCTCACACTGGCGGACTTTATCGGGCTCGACGTGTGTCTCCACATTTTGGAGGTGCTCCACGACGAGCTGGGGGACGACAAGTATCGCCCGTGCCCGCTCCTGCGGCGCAAGGTTACGGCCGGGGAGCTGGGGCGGAAGGCCGGGGAGGGATTCTTTTCCTACGACTGAGTCTCTGTTGCGAGGCGGCGATCGATCAGCCCCCGGGAGGGCGGGCGTTCGTGCGCACGATTACGCGTCGTGCTCCTCGTACGCGGCAATGATCTCGCGGACGAGCCGGTGGCGCACGACATCTTCCCGTTCCAGATAGATGAAGTTGATCCCTTCAATGTCTTTGAGGATGTGCTGCACCTGGACGAGGCCGCTCTCGCTGCGATGTTTTAGGTCCGTCTGGGTGACATCTCCCGTGATGATGGCCTGACTTTTGGGGCCGAGGCGCGTCAAGAACATCTTCATCTGACTCGTCGTCACGTTCTGGGCCTCGTCGAGGATGACGAACGAGTCCTTCAGGGTGCGTCCCCGCATGTAGGCGAGGGGCACGACCTCCACGCGGTCCTGCTCCAGGTACTCCGCCATCTGCTCGCGCGGCATCATGTCGCCGATCGCGTCGTACAGCGGTTGCAGGTACGGGTCCACCTTCTCGTAGAAATCGCCGGGGAGGAAGCCCAATTGCTCTCCCGCTTCCACCGCGGGGCGTGACAGCACAATCCTCTTGACCCGGTGGTTGTTGAGGGCAGCCACGGCCATGGCGACGGCCACGTACGTTTTGCCCGTGCCGGCGGGCCCGATGGCGAACACCACGTCGTTGGATTCGGCGGTGGAGACCAGGCGCTCCTGATTGGGCGAGCGGGGCTTGATCACCTCCCCGTCCGGCGTCGTCAGAATGGTGTCCGTGTCCCGAGCGGGGGAGGACGTGTCGGTGGAGCTGGAATCGAAGAGGGCCAGGACCGTATCGACGTCGTCTTCCGTGAGGGTGTCGTTCCGGTCGAGCAGCACGACCATCTCGTTGAAGACGCGCTCGACCTTTTCCAGGGTCTCGGCGTCTCCCTGCAGATGAATGTCGGTTCCGCGCGCCGTGATGTGCGTGTCGGGAAAGGCCTCTTCGATCTTCCGCAGGTGGACGTCGTTGAAGCCGAACAGAAGAAGAGGATCGGCTCCTTCAATGCTCAGTTGTTTCTCGGGCAACGGTATGTGAGGTTGTGCAAAAGGGAGTGGAAGGCCGCCTAGAAGCGTGGCGGGGGTCGGAGTCCTTCTTGCATACGGACCGGGGCGCCCTTCGTGCCGGCCGAACGTTGATCTATTGACGAGACTCTCCACATGGTATGAGTCAGAACCTGACGGTCGAATTCACGAAGATGCACGGCACCGGGAACGACTTTGTGGTGCTGGACAACCGCTGGTACCGGTTTTCCGACAGCGAGCTCTCGGAGCTGGGCGCGGCGTGGTGCCCCCGGCGGTATGGCATTGGGGCCGATGGCCTGCTCGCCCTTTCGGCGGCCGACGACGAGGACGTGGCCTATCGCATGCGGTACGTGAACGCGGACGGCTCCTGGGCGGGGATGTGCGGAAACGGCGCTCGCTGCCTGGCCCGCTTTGCTGTGCGGGCCGGGATGGAAGGGCCGACCCTTCGGTTCGAATCCGACGCGGGCCGCTACCGGGCTGAGGTGCCCCCGGAGGACGACGCGCCGGTGCGGCTCTACGTCCCGTCGCCGACACGCCTGACCGCGGATCCGGGGCTGTCCGCCGCTGTGCCGCAGGCGTTGGAGGGGCTTCATTTTGTACACACGGGCACCGAACACCTCGTGGCGTTTGTATCGGACCTCGAGGGGCTGCCGGTCGAGGAGTGGGGACGCACGCTCCGCCAGGACCCGAGTCTGCAACCCGCGGGGGCGAACGTCAACTTCGTGTCGGTGGCCGACGGCGAGCTTCGGGTGCGGACGTACGAGAAGGGGGTCGAGGCCGAGACGCCCTCCTGCGGGACCGGGGTGCTGGCCGCCGCCATCGTGGCCGTCGCGACCGAACGGGTGCCGCCGGGACGTGTGGCGGTGCACACACCCGGCGGTCAACTCCACGTTGGGACGGGGGCGGGACCAAATGGCGAGGAGCCGTACCTCGAAGGCCCGGTCGCGACCCCCTTCCGGGGCACCATTGAGGTGACGTGAGCACCGCGGCCTAGGACCGACTACTGAAACTGCCCTCGATTGTCCTCAATCCGGGCATCCTCCTTCAGGGCGGCGATCCACTGCGAGGAGACCTGGCGGCGCCGCTGCTGGAGGAGCGTCTGACGGATTTTCTGGCGCTCAGCATCCGTGAGGGCGGACGGCTCCTGAAGGTCCGTCACGCGCACCACGAAGGCCGCATTTTCACCGTCCACGACGCCCGACTGCTCGCCTTCGTCCAGCCCGAAGACCGTGCCGGCAAAGGTCGGGTCGCGGCCGATGCCGGGGGCCGATTCGGTCGAGAAGGTCACGCCCGACTGGGTGCGGAGCTCCGTGCCGAGGGCCTGCGGCAGGTCCTGGAAGTCTGTTTGGTTGAGTGCCTGCCGCATGCGGCGCAGCTGAATCTCTTTCTTTTTCTGCAGCTCCACCTGCGGACGGATCTCGGCCTTCACCTCCTCAAAGGAACGGTAGCCCTCCGGCTGCACGCTTGTCGCCTTCGCCACGACGAAGCGGTCGTCAAGCTCAATGACCTCACTTATGTCCCCCTCTTCGGCGGACTCCAGGAAGTTGGTGAGGGCGGGCCCCTGCCCGAGGCCGGGGATGGTCGACTGCGTGGCCTCGGCCTGCACCTGCTCCACCGAGAGGTCCCGGCGCTGGGCCTCCTCCTGAAAATTGCCGTCCTCGGAGGCGTAAAACGCCAAATCGTCGAGCGTATTTTCCTTGTCGGTGAGCGTCGCGCGGCTGGGCGTGACCTGAAAGGCGAGGTCCGCAATCTGGGCTGCCTGGTCGGTCCGGTCCTGGACCTGGATGAGATGATAGCCAAACTCTGAGCGCACCGGGCCCACGAGGTCGCCGGGGGCGGCGTTGAACGCGGCCTCCTCAAAGGCGTCGGCCATCTGTCCGCGGCCAAACCATCCCAGCGCCCCCCCGTCCGACGCCGAGGGGCCGTCGGAGTGGTGGCGAGCGGCCCGGGCAAACGGCACGGTTCCGCTGGCGATGCTGTCGCGGAGGCCCTCGAGTCGATCCGCGAGTTCCGGGGCCTCCTGCTCACTCTCCAGCAGAATGTGACGGGCCCGCACGAAGGTCTCGCCGGCGGGCTCGACGTCGCGGATCTTCACGAGGTGGGCCTGGCCGTCGCCGAACACCGGCCCGGCCATCCGCCCCGGCTCGGGCGACTCGTACACGGCCTGTGCGACCGCGGAGGGCATCTGGTCGGGCGTCTGGTAGTCCGCGCTGTAGGAACGGGCCGAGGCGTTTTCCGCGAGGAAGAGCGAGTCGTCCTCGGCGTTCGCAAAGCTCTCGCGGAGCCCCTCAAGGTCGTTCACAACCGCCGCGCTGTCCTCCGCCGTCGGGGTTTTCGGGAGGGAGACGTAATCGAGCGAAACGGTTTTCTCCCGCTGAAAGTCGTCCCGGTTGTTGTCGTAGTAGTCGCGGAGGTCGGACTCGGAGACGCTGATGGAATCGGACGAAACGGAGGCGTACCGCAGGGCGGTGTATTCCACGTTGGCCTGCACGTTCTGGCGCCAGTGGTAGCGCTCGATGTCCTTGTCGGAGACAAAGACCGTCGACTGCACGAGCGAGGTCATTTTCTGCTGCCGCCGTTGCTCCCGGAGGAACTGTTCAAGCTGAATCCACTGGGCTTCGGCCTGCGGATTCTGGGCCATGCTTTGGAGCATCTGGTAGTTGATTTGCCCGGTGGAGTCGGCAAACTGCTGCCGGATCACCGGGTGCGGGTTCTCGCCGAAGACCATCTGTTCCACCTCGGCGTCCGTCACGGAGATGCCCAACCGCTGCATCTCCATCTCAAGCAGCTGGCTATTGATCAGCTGGTTGTAGGCCTGCTGACGGATTTTCTCCTCCATCTGGGCGGTAATCTGCCCGTCCATCTGTTGCTGTACGCGGCGCCGCTGCTGCTGGACCGCATTCTGGAACTCCTGGTTTGAGATGGCCTGCCCGTTAACGGTGGCCACGTTCTGGCTGGGCTGGTTCACCGCATCGAAGACCTCCGAGTCCTGCAGCGTCCAGATCACGCCAAACGAAAGCACCAGAATCCAGAGGATGACTCCGGTATTTTCCCGGAGTGTGTTCATCGCACCCATAAGTCCGCGTCAGATTCGTTGTCAAGAATAAATGTGTATGCACCGCTCGTACCTGCGGTGGCGGGTTGAACCTCCGGTATTACATCGGTCCGCCAACGATTGGTTCGAGCGGCAGGTGTGGCACATGCCCGCCCGGTGTTCGTTCCTCCCCTTCCGGGTGTTCTCAGGGTTCTTGACCCAAAGGCCAGACGGTCCCCCATGCGCATCGTTCGCCGATCCACAGTTTTTACGACGACGGTCCTGGCCGTCGTGATTGGGGGCGGGGTCAGCGTGATGGGGGCGCAGGTGTGGCCGACGACCGGCGCGTGGGGCGGCCTGGTGCCGGCCGGGGGCATTCTGCTGTGGGGACTGCGAGGGGCGCTGCGTCGCTGGCGGGTGGCCCGGCGCCCAATTCCCTCACACTGGCGCTCGTGGCTGCAGTCTCACGTTCCGCTGTATGGCCGACTCGACGATGATGCGGCGCGTCGGTTTGAGCGGGATCTGCAGTTTGCGATGGACGAATACTCGTTTGAGGGCGTGCAGGGCGTAGAAGCCACGGATGCGTTGCGCCTCAGCGTGGCGGCCGGCATTGCGACGCTGCTTCACGGGCGCCCGGACTGGGAGCTGCCCGGCAGCCGCTCGGTGCTCTTCTACCCGGACCGGTTCGACGACGAGTACTACGGCGGAGGGCCGGGGGCGGCCTACGATGGCATGGCGCACCAGCAGGGCCCCATCATTCTCACGGCCGCGTCGGCCGAACACAGCTGGGCCCGCCCGGACGACGGCGACAACGTGGTGCTCCATGAGCTCGCCCACCTCTTCGACTTCGACAATGAGGGGGCGGACGGCGTGCCGTCGCTCGTGGCCCCCGAGTCGGCGGGCAAGTGGCAGGCGCTCGTCCGGACGGAAATGAAGCGCGTGCGCCGGGGGCAGTCGATTCTCCGCCCGTACGCGGCCGAGGCGCCGTCGGAGTTTTTTGCCGTGGCGGTTGAGGTCTTCTTCGAGCAACCGCACCGCATGGCGGACCGGCACGAGGAGCTGTTTGAGGCGCTGGTGGCGTTCTTTCAGCTGGACCCCCGAACGGGGCGGCAGACGCAGGAGCCGGCGGCCCAACCGGACGAGCACCAGGCCGGGCCGGCTACGTGACAGGGCCCGTGTCGGGGGGCGTGTGGGACCGATAGGTCTTCTCGTGCAGACCGTTCTCGATCGCGTCGAAGGCGCGGTCGACCTCGTCCCGGGTGTTCCAGAGGAAGGGCGCCATGCGCACAACCTCGTTTCGGCGACTGTCGGTATAGACGTGCCGGGTCTTCAGGTATCTCGTCATGCGCTCCGCGTCCGGAATCTCCAGCAGGACCATGGCGCTGCGGGCCGCCGGGGGGCGCGGGGAGCGGAGGGAGAGGCCGGCGTCGTCGGCCCGCTCAAGGGCCCGCTGGGTCAGGGCCAGGGAATGCTCGCGGACGGCGTCCAGGCCACAGTCGAGCAGCAGGCGCACCCCTTCGACTGCGTGGTACATGGCCGCGACGGGGGTGGTGCCCCCGAGAAACCGCCGACGCACGTCGGGGTGTGGTTCGGGTGCGCGACGAAATTCGAACGGGGCGGCGTCCCCAAACCAGCCGGTCAGGCGGGGCGTCAGCTCCAGCCCGTCCCGAACGTAGAGGAAGGCGTTGCCGGCCGAGCCCGAGCCTTCTTTGAGCAGCCCGCCCACGTACACGTCGCAGTCGAGGTCGTGGACGTCCACGGGCATCGACCCGGCGGCGTGGTACCCGTCGACCAGAAGGAGGGCGTCGTGCTGGTGGGCGCGGTCGGCCAGCCGGCGGAGGAAGGCGGAGGGGAGGCGGGCGCCGGTGGTAAACCCGACGTGGCTGACGGCGACGAGGGCCGTGTCCGGGCCGATGCGGTCCAGGAGCGCCGCCCGGTCGACGCGGCGGGCATCGGGGCCCGAAACGATGTCCGGGGTCAGGTCCTGCAGTTCCCCCCAGTTCTGCGCGCTGTGGAGCACGGAGGGGAAGGCGGTGTCGGGGAGGACGACGGTCGATCCGCGGGCCTGCACCTCTGGGGTGGAGAGGAGGCACTGCACGGTCCAGTGCACGCTGGGCTGCCAGATGCAGGTGCCTGCGGGGGCGCCGAGGAGGGGCGCAATGAACTCGTCCCCGAGGTAGGTGGGGAGGGTCCACCAGCCGACGGTGTCGTCGCTCTCAGGCCGCCAGTGGTTGGGCACCTCGTTCCAGGCGTCGACGCCGCGCTGCCGCCAATCCTCGGTGAACCGCTCCATCATCGCGGGGACGGACGCGGGCTGGAGGCCGTGGGTGAAGGCGCGAAGCTCGACCGCGTCCGACGGGTCGGGGAACCGGTAGTGGGAGCGGAGGGGGGGAGAGGGCATACCAGACGCGACACAGGGGAGAGAAACGCAAAAAGCTCCTGCCGCCGGCGAGGCGAGAGGAGCCTTGCGTATTTGATAAGGGGAAGGCGGGGCCTACGCCTCGTCCGGAACCACGTGCACGTACTTCCGGTCGCCGCTACGGGAGAACTGGACCGTGCCGGTTCCCTTCGCGAACAGCGTGTCGTCGCCGCCGCGGCCGACGTTGTGGCCGGGGTGGAACTTGGTGCCGCGCTGTCGCACGATGATGTTGCCGGCTTCGACGAACTCGCCGCCGTAGGCTTTCACGCCAAGATATTTCGGATTGGAGTCTCGACCGTTCTGGGTCGAGCCCATGGCTTTTTTGTGGGCCATAACTACCTCGCGGGGTCAATTCGCAGGAGTGCGAGTGGGAGCAGCAGAGACTACGCGTCCGCGGAGTCCTCGTCCGACGTCTCCTCGTCCGTGTCCTCGGACGACGACGTCTCCGACGCCGCGCCGTTCACGTCGAGCGATTCAATCTTGATCTGCGTGTACTGCTGCCGGTGTCCACGCTTAACGCGGTACCGCTTGCGCCGTTTCTTCTTGAACACGATCACCTTGTCGCCCTTTACCTGATCGACGACCCGGGCGTGCACCGACGCGCCGTCCACCGAGGGGGTGCCGAGGGTGACCTCGCCGTCCCCATCCGAGACGAGCAGGACGCGGTCGAGCGTCAGCTCGTCGTCGACGTCCGCCGACGAATGGTAGGGGACGTAGAGGGTGTCGTCCTCACGGACCTTGAATTGCTTGTCTTTTACGTCAACGATCGCGTACATAGGCGTAACTCTGCTTTGGGGCGCCGGGTTGGATACCGACGCGAGAGTGACCGATTTTAGTTGATTGCGAACATTCAGCACGTACCGTTCACGGATCCGTTCCTCTGATGCCCACCGACTCGATTCCGTTTCGCACGAAAGTCACGCTGCCCGACGGCCGCACCCTCCCCATCGGCAAGCTGCTGTGCATCGGCCGCAACTACGCGGAGCATGCCTCGGAAATGAAGAGCGATGTGCCCGACGAGCCGATGGTTTTTCTGAAGCCCGCCTCGGCGGTGGTGCGGGATGGGGAGAGCGTCGTGCTTCCGCCCCAATCCGAGGACGTGCATCACGAAGTGGAACTGGTTGCCGTGATCGGGCGGGGGGGACGCGACATTCCGGAGGCGGAGGCGCTCGATCATGTGGCGGCCTACGCCGTGGGGCTCGACATGACGGCCCGCGACCTGCAGGCGGCGGCGAAGGAGCGTCGCCATCCCTGGTCGGTCGCGAAAGGCTTTGACACCTTTGCTCCCCTCGGCCCGCTTACGCCCGCCGCCGACGTGGGCGATCCCCAGCAGCTCGTGCTCGAACTCACGGTCAACGGCGACACCCGGCAGAAGGCGCGGACGGACCGGATGATTTTCCCGGTGGCCACGCTCATCCACCACTGTTCTCAGATCTTTACGCTTCAGCCGGGGGATCTCCTCTACACGGGAACCCCGTCGGGCGTGGGGGCTGTAGCCGAAGGAGATCGGCTGGAGGCCACGGCCACGCGCTGTGCACCCCTCCGCGTTCAGGCAACGCGCCGCTCGTAAAATCACGACTCCCCGATGGACCGACTCCACAGCCTCGACGCCGTCTTCGAACACGTCTGGGATCGCGTGACGGACGCTGCGTCCGATCCCCGCCACCCGTTTCGGACGCCGACGGTGGGAACCGCCTCGGCCGATGGCCCCGCCCTGCGAACCGTTGTCCTGCGGTCCGCGGAGCGGGCGCCCCGGCGGCTGGCCTTCCACACCGACCGGCAGTCGCAGAAAGTGAAGGACCTTCGCGATCGCCCGCGCATGGCCTGGCACTGGTGGGACCCCGAGGCGCGAGAGCAGGTGCGCCTCCGGGGCCGGGCCACCGTGCATACCGACGACGCGGTGGCCGACGCGATGTGGGCGGATCAGGACCCGGCGTCGCTGGCGGTTCACGTGCGGACGGCCGCGTCCGGCACGCCCCTCGATGCGCCCCGCGACGCCCTTGGCGGTTCGGTGCAGTCCGAGCCGGTGACGCGGGAGGACGTGGCCCCGGGGCGTGAGCACTTCGCCGTTGTACGCACGGTGGTCGACCGCATGGACTGGTTGCACTTGCACCCCCAGGGACACTACCGCGCCCGCTTCGAATGCGCCCCGGATGAGGACGTGGAGGGGACGTGGGTGGTGCCGTAAACCATCTCGCTACCCATAGATCGACCGTGCGGCCGCGAGGGCCGCGTCAATGTCGTCCCTCGACACGTCGCGGTGGGTGACAGCGCGCAGGGTGTGGGGGCCGAACGGAGTGACGAGCACCTCCGCGTCGGCCAGCGTCTCTGCGACCTCCTCCGCGGGGCGATCGGGCGTCTCGACCATGACGATGTTGGTCTGCACCCGATCCAGGTCGACCGAGAAGGAGGGAAGGGCGTCGAAGCCCTCCGCCAGCCGGCGGGCCTTGTCGTGGTCGTCCGAGAGGTGGGGGCGGTGGTGCTCCAGCGCGTACAGCCCCGCCGCGGCCAGGACGCCGGCCTGTCGCATTCCGCCGCCGAATCGCTTGCGGGCCCGGCGCGCTTCTGTGATCAGCGGGTCGGGCCCGGCGACGAGGGAGCCGACCGGGGCCCCGAGCCCTTTGGAGAGCGCCGCCCAGGAGAGGTCGAATGGCGCCGTCAGTTCGTGCTCCGGGACGTCGAGGGCCGCGGCTGCGTTCCAGAGGCGCGCCCCATCGAGATGCACCTTCAGGTCGTGGGAACGGGCGACGTCCGCGAGGGCCTGCATCTCCTCGACCGAGTACACCACGCCTCCGGCCCGGTTGGCCGTGTTCTCCACCGAGACCGCGCCGGTCTGGGGCATCACGTCGGCCGTCGGACGCACGGCGGCGTCGACCGCGTCGGGGGTGAGGCGGCCCTCGGTGCCCGCGACCGGATGCAGCTGGATGCCGGAGAGGACGCCCGCGGCACCGGTTTCGTAGTTGAACACGTGCGCCCCCTGCTCCAGAATCACCTCATCCCCCGGATCGGTGAGGACGTGGAGGCAAATCTGATTCGCCATTGTGCCGGACGGGGTGAAGAGGGCCGCCTCCGTTCCCAGAAGGGCGGCGGCGCGTTCCTGAAGCTCGTTCACGGTTGGGTCCTCCCCGTACACGTCGTCGCCAACTTCGGCCTCGGCAATGGCCTGGCGCATGCCGTCGGAGGGGGTGGTGAGGGTGTCGCTTCGAAGGTCGATCATCGGGCTCGGGCGGGGTGGGGAAACGGTCGGCGGAGAGCGTGGACGTTCACGGGGGCACGGGCCGTCGGCGTGTCGAGCGCACCGGTGGCGGACAGGGGCAGGGGCCCGAGGATGGACATGCGGCGAAGGATGATGCGCTGGTACCACCCCATCGTCTGGGGGCGTCGGACCCGCGGGTTCGGAAGGCACGCGGCCAGCCCGGCAGACTGGGCCGGCGTGAGCGAGGCAGCCGATTGTCCGTAGTGGTAGGCGGCGGCCTCGGCGGCCCCGTACACGCCGGGGCCCCACTCCACCACGTTCAGGTATAGCTCCAGTATGCGCCGTTTGGACAAGAGGAACTCGGCGGCGTACGTGAGGGGCACCTCCAGCGCCTTGCGGAGGAGGGTGCTGTGCGTCGTCAGGAACAGGTTCTTGACGAGCTGCTGGGTAATCGTGGAGGCCCCGCGGAGAGGAGCCCCCTTCTGGTACTCCGCAAGCGCCTCTTGGACCATCGACCAGTCGATGCCGTGGTGCTCAAAGAAGCGGCTGTCCTCCGCCGCCACGACGGCCCGGGGCAGGGAGGCGGCCATGTCGTGGAGGGGCACCGGCCGGTAGCGGTGCGGGGCGTCGGCGCCCGTCCACACCCCCTCGACGTGCCGTTGAAGTTGAACGCCGGTCGTGGGAGGGAAGACGACACCGTACGCCCCCAGGGCGAGGCCGCACACCCCCAAAAAGGTGGTCGTGCCCGCAAGAACGGCGGCCAACACGAACCGGAGCGCCGCTCGAGTCACGGATCCGTGGGAGGGGGAAGAAGAAGGGCCCCGATCGGCAGCCACAGCCGGGCGCTGTTACCGCGAAATGTCGACGATCTTGAAGTGGACCGTGCCGGCCGGCACCTCAATTTCGACTTCGTCCCCCTCTTCCTTTCCGAGAAGCCCCTCGCCGATGGGGCTTTCGATTGAGATTTTGCCCTCGGAGACATCCGCCTCCTGTTCCGACACGAGGGTGAAGGTGCGCTCGTCGCCCGAGTCGAGGTTTTCGACCGTCACGTCCGAGAGAATGTACGCCTTGCTGTCGTCGACCGTCGACTCGTCGACGATGCGGGCACGGGCGATCGTGTCTTCAATGTCGGCAATCTTTGCCTCCAGTTTGCCCTGTTCTTCTTTCGCTGCGTCGTACTCTGCGTTTTCGGAAAGGTCGCCCTTGGCGCGCGCCTCCGCAATCTCGTCGGCAATGCGGGAGCGTTCTTCTGTGCGGAGGCGGTGGAGCTCTTCTTTCAGCTCTTCGAGTCCCTCTTCGGTCATGTAAACCGTTTTGTCGTCAGCCATGCTGATGTGGTCCGTTGAAACTGGTCAGTGCAGAGCGGCCGCGTCTCCTTGGGCCAAAAAAGGAACGCCACGGCCCAGAAGGCAGCGGCGTTGGAAGTGTGGAATCCGGTGAGTCCGACCCGTTATACTTCATCCGCGCCGAGAAAAGTTCCAAGGGGGCGCAGCGGGCCCTACCAGCCAACAGGGCGGGACGACGGGGACGGCGTGTGCGCCGGGGCGGAGGAGGTGGAGTCGGCCGGGAGGCGTCGGGCCTGCCACCACCGCTCCTTCCAGTACGGATTCGTGAGAGAGGACACCCGTACGCCCTCGCTGGACGAGGCGTGCAGGAAGTCCCCGTCCGACAGATAGATCCCGACGTGGCGGCCCTTTCGAGTGTCCACGCGGAAAAACACCAGATCTCCCGGCTGTAGGGCGGACCACGAGACGGCGGTGCCGGCCCGGGCCTGGGCGCGGGTGGTGCGCGGGAGGGGCCGGTCGAGGGTTTGGCGGTAGACCCTCTGTACGAGCCCGGAGCAGTCGATGCCCTCCGTGGTCGTGCCGCCCCATTCGTGCGGCGTGCCTCGCCACTGCTGGGCCGCGGCCCGGAGCGCCTTCGCTCGTTCTTCCGCAGTTGCCGAGGTCGACTCGCCGGCGGGCGGCCCGGTCCGCGTCGGCCCCGTGCTGCCACACCCCCCAACGAGGAGAGCGCCGAGCAAGGCGCCGCCGAGCAAAAGAAGGCGGTGGGTCCTCATTGCAGTAGGGGCGGGACAACGCAAAAGAGCCGTGCAGAAACGTACAATTCACGCGGGGCAATCTCCATTCGGGGAGCGATCCGCGCACGGCGTGGGAAGGGGCGGAGATGGATCAAGCGGACCCCGTAATGGGTTGATTGCACGGCCTAAAGACGCTAACTCTCTTGCCTTCCTTCTGAAAGATCCGCACGCCCCCATGCCGTACCCCAAAGCAATGGTCGAGCCCATGCGCGAGGAGCTCACGCGACTTGGGTTCGACGAATTGAGAACGCCCGATGAGGTGGACACTGCCTTTGAGCAGGCCGACGGCGACACGATGTTTCTCGTCCTGAACTCCGTGTGCGGGTGTGCCGCGGGGAGCGCGCGTCCCGCCGTAGGCCTGGCGAGCGAGGCCGAGCCCCAGCCGGACCACCAGGTCACGGTCTTTGCCGGACAAGACCTGGAAGCGACCGAGCACGTTCGGGAGGAGTACCTGCCCGGCATTCCCCCGTCCTCGCCCTTCATGGCGCTGTTCCGGGATGGACAGCCCGTCTACGTAGTGGAACGCAAGCACATTGAGGGCCGCAGCCCAAACGCCATCGCCTCGGACCTGGTGACGGCCTTTGAGGCGTACTGCGGGGACGAGGCCCCGGCCGCCGACGCCCCGTCGCGCCCGGAGGAGCCGTCTGGCGGAGGCAATGACGTGCCGTCCACGTTTCAGTCGATCAACTAGCCGCACGCCGCGGGGACCGTATACACATCGAAAAGGGCAGGTCCGGCCGGACCTGCCCTTTTTTTTGTTTTGGGTCTGCGGGGGCTGCGGCCCCCAGCGCGGCGGATTACAGGATGTACTGGCTGAGGTCGCGGCTCGACGCGATGGAGCTGAGCCGCTCCTCGACCATCTCCGCGTCCACGGTGACGGTCGTGCCCGGTTCGATCTTCTCCGGCACGTCGAAGAGAAGATCCTCCAGCAGGGTGGTGAGCACCGTGTGGAGGCGCCGCGCGCCGATGTTTTCCACGTCGGCGTTGACCTGGGCGGCAATGCGGGCCAGCTCGCGCACGCCCTCGTCCTCAAACTCAATCTCGACATCTTCGGACCGCAGCAGCGCCCGGTACTGCTTGATCAGGGCGTTTTTCGGCTTCGTGAGAATCTCGTAGAAGTCGTCCTCGTCGAGGTTGTTGAGCTCGACGCGGATGGGAAAGCGTCCCTGGAGCTCCGGGATCAGGTCGCTGGGTTTGGCGGAGTGGAACGCCCCGCTGGCGACGAAGAGGATGTGGTCGGTTTTCACCATGCCGTGCTTCGTCTGCACGTTGGAGCCCTCCACGATGGGGAGGAGGTCCCGCTGAACGCCCTGCCGGGACACACCCTGCCCCGACCCCTCGTCCCGGGTGCGGGTCCCCGCGGCCACCTTGTCGATCTCGTCCACGAACACAATGCCGGCCTGCTGGACGCGCTCCAGGGCATCTTCCTTCACCTGGTCCATGTCGATCAGCTTCTGGGCCTCCTCCTGGGTGAGGATCTCACGGGCCTCCTCGACGGTCACGCGACGCGTCTTCTTCTGCCCCCCGCCGAGGCTGCCGAACAGGTCCTGCAGGTCGACGCCCATTTCCTCCATCCCCATCGGGCCGAACACCTGCATCATGGAATTGGACTCGGACGACACCTCGATCTCAATCTCGCGGTCGTCCAGGTCGCCGCGCTGCAACTTGTCCCGAAACTTCTGACGGGTCCGCTCGCGGAGGCTGCTCTGGTCGCCCTCCGTTTCGGACTCGTCTACGTCGTGGAGCGTGAAGCCGGGCTCGTTCTCGGGCGATCCGTTTCCGCCGCGTCCCTGACCATCGTCCTCGGGGGGGATGAGGATGTCGAGGATGCGCTCTTCGGCGAGCTCCCGGGCGCGGTCCTGCACTTCTTCCTTGTGCTCCTCCTCAACCATGTTCACCGCGATGTCCGTAAGGTCGCGGATCATGCTGTCGACGTCCCGGCCCACGTAGCCCACCTCGGTAAACTTTGAGGCCTCGACCTTGATGAAGGGGGCCCGGGCGAGGCGGGCGAGGCGGCGGGCAATCTCGGTCTTGCCGACGCCGGTGGGGCCGATCATGATGATGTTGTTCGGCATGATCTCGTCCCGCATCTCCTCGGGCGCGTTCTGCCGGCGCCAGCGGTTGCGGAGGGCAATCGCGACGTTTTTCTTCGCGTCGTCCTGCCCGATGATGTACTTGTTCAGCTCCTCGACAATCTGTCGGGGCGTGAGCTCTTCGATGTGGGGGGTGATGTTCGGCATGGGGGAATTACGATCAACGATCGACTCGAAAAGAAGGGGAAAGACTACCGGGTGGGCGTCTCTGGGGCGTCTGAGGCGGCCGACTCGTCCTCCGGATCGGCGTCCGGCTCATCCGACGACAGGGCGTTGTCCATGAGGTATTCGTCGTAATCGACCGGCTCGTCCTCTGCGCCCGGATCGTCACGGGCCTCCGACGGCTCCTCGGGGGCCTCGGCGTCCGGGTCAGTCGACTCCGACGGGTCCGCGGCCGCGTCGTCGTCCGACGGAGACGGGGCGGGGGCCGCGTCGGAGGACGATTCGGGGGCACCGTCGCCCGAGCGGATCTCTTGGACGTCCGGGTGGTCGTCGTTGAGGATGAGGACGGTGTAGTCGTACGGGTGGCCTTCCCGTTTCTCGAGGCGGACGGCCCCGGCCGCCTCCAATTCGCCCACGAGGGCCTTGGGGTCGTGCGACGGACCCAGCACGTCCGAGAGCTTCCGAAGAAGCGGGGTGAGGTACACTTCCTCGTACTGCCCAAAGTGCTCGTCCGTAATGTCGATCGTACGACGGGCCGTCGGATTGGTCAGCTCCTGATAGCGGCGGGGCGGCGGGTGGCCCACGGCGCCCCGACGGCTTCGGGAGTGCCCGTTCTGTGGGGCGTTGGCGAGCAGGTCTTCACGAGACTCCCGGCTCAAGAGGTTGCGCGCGTCGAGGTACAGGTCGTCCTCCGCGATGGCGGGGGCGTTCTCCGACTGGGGCGGGTTGACGGCCGCGATGAGCACCCGGCGCCCCTGCTCCCGAATGCGGCGGGCCAGGGGGAGGTAGGGGCGGTTCCCGGTGACGATGACCACCATCTGGACGTCCGACCGCTCCAGCAGGAACTGGGAGGCGTCGAGGGTCAGCTGGATTTCGGAGGCGTTTCGCTGCGTCTCATTCGAGACGTACTTCGGTTCGAATCCGGAGCGGTACAGCCGGGAGGGCACGTCTCCCTCCTCGGCCTTCAGGCGCGTGTCGAAGGCCCCGTAGGCGCGGCCCAGAATGGTCGGCGTGTCGTCTCCTTCCTCGAGGTAGCGGCGCACCTCGTTGAGAATTTCGAAGGTGTAGGTGCTGGTGCGCTGATCCGTCGAGCTTTGGGTGGTGAGGACCGAGTGCAGGTTGTCGTAGTCGACGAACATGGCCGCCCGTTGGGGCTGGTCCGTCGGTTGGGTAGGGGCCGTTAGCATAAATGGAATCGGATCTGTCGAAAAATCGGTGTGCACGGACCCGGAGAGGCGCCCCGACCTACTCGTCGGATTCGGCGTCGATCTCCAGGATGGTGCGGTTATGATTCGTGTAAATACAAATGTCGGCGGCAATCGAAAGCCCGCTCTCGACAATCTCGCGGGCCGACAGGTCGTCGGCCTGCTGGAGAAGGGCCCGGGTGGCCGCCAGGGCAAAGGGCCCGCCGGAGCCGATGGACACAATGTCGTCGTCCGGTTCAATGACGTCGCCACTCCCGCTAATTAGAAGCAGGCGGCGGGGCGACGCGACCACAAGAAGGGCTTCCAGGCGCCGGAGATACTTGTCTGTCCGCCACTCCTTTGCGAGTTCCACGGCGGCGCGGGTAAGATTGCCGCCGTACTCTCGCAGCTTTTCTTCAAAGCGTTCGAAGAGGGTGAAGGCATCGGCCGTGGACCCCGCAAAGCCGGCCAGGACCTCCCCGTCGTACAGGGAGCGCACCTTCTCGGCTTTGTGCTTCATCACCGTGTCTCCCATGGTGGCCTGTCCGTCGGACCCGATCACGATGCGGCCGTTGTGGCGGATGCCGAGAACTGTCGTGGCGTGAGGATCGTCGGTCGTAGGAGTCATGCGCAGTGGGGAAGCGTCCAAGAATTAGGAAGAAGCGACCCGCACGAGAGTGAGTGGGCGGACCGGCAAAAACGTCAAATATATGCTTCCCTCTCAACGGTCAGCCGAACCGGGGGTTCGTGTCCGTGGGGCATAAAGCGGCTCTTCTTTGTAAAACTTTCCCCTATGGCGGCGACACGGGGGGCAAGAAAAGCAGGCCCCTGTGTTGCTCCGTCCCTCCCGACTCCGGTTGCGCGCCGGGAAGACGGGACGGAGGAATGCCCTCGATCCTTGCAATCGGCCGGGGGGCCTCAGAGGGGAAGGCGGCCGATGGCGTTCACGATGGTGTCCTGGGCGGCGCGGGCCCGGCTGCTCTCCGCGAGATGGTGATTGGAGAGGATTGAGAAGGCAACCGGGGTGCCCTGGGCCGTGGTGGTGTATCCGCTCAGGGCGCTGACGTGGGAGAGGGTGCCCGTTTTGGCGCGGACGGTCGCGGCGTCGGGGGCGCGGAAGCGGTACGAGAGCGTTCCGTCGTCCCCTCCCTGCGGCAGGGACTCGTAGAAGGCGCTGCTCGTCGTGGAATCCGGGTGACTCCACATGTGCCGCAGCACCTTCACCACGGCGCGGGGGGCAAGGAGGTTTTGCCGCGACAGTCCGGAGCCGTCGGCCAGCTCGACGCGGCTCGTGTCCACGCCGGCCCGAAGGAGGGTCTCGTGGACCGCCTCGATGCCCCGGGCGGGCGTGCCGGGTGGGGGATCGTCGGTGGTGTCGGGCACGACCTCGAGGGCGAGCGTGCGGAGCAGCTGCTCCGCGTACAGGTTCCGGCTCTCGTAGTTGAGTGTGCGGGCGATCCGGGCGAGCGGGGGAGAGGTGTACGAGGCCACCCGCTGGTACGAGGAATCCCGGTAGTGGGGCGTAAGCCCGACGGCGTCGAGGCTCGTGGCCTGCCCGTCCACGGAGATGCCGTTTCGTTGGAGGACTGCGCGCAGGCTGTGTGTAAAGTAGCGGGTCGGCTCCGAAATGGCGATCGTCGCGTCCTCGACCACGCCGGGGTGGACGCGGGTGCGGACCCGGATGGTGTTTGTGCCGGGCACGCGGAGGTAGTCTTCGTCGTCTTCGGCGGTGGGGGGGACCGTCCGCGATCGGTTGATGACCGATACGTACTCGGTCGGGAAGGGGGTGAGCTGCACCCGTCCGGGCTCCCCGACGGTGCGGCCGCGAACCGTGAGGTCGACCGTGTTCTCGTTGAAAATCAGGCCGCCAATGGGGGCGCCGTACCCGTACGAAAGGTCCTCCCAGCTCCACCCGTGTCCATACGGAGGGTCCGGGACGGGCCCGGCGTCGCCAATGACGTTGCCGTCGATGCGGGTGATGCCGGCTTGCCGGAGCGAGTCGGCCCACTGTCGGAAGACCTGGGCCGGGTCGCGTCGCTGGTGGTAGCCGCCGAGGGTGGGGTCGCCGGCGCCCCGAACGAGGAGGTGGCCCTGAAGGGCGCCGTCGTCGACGGGGCCGGTGGCATACGCCGTCGTGGTGAAGCGATAGTCGGGGCCCAGCTGCTCGAGGGCCGCGGCGGTGGTCAGCAGCTTCACGTTGGAGGCGGGGACGAACGGGCGGGCCGCATTCCGGGCGTGCAGGACCTCCCCCGACCGGAGGTTCACGACCTGAACCCCCCAGAACCCGCCGCCGAAGGCGTCCGACTCTACGGCCTCAGTGACCGCCTGGGCGAGCTGTTCGCGGGGGGTGGGCGTGGCCGGCTGGGCCTGGGCAGGGGGCGCGGCGGTCAGGAGGAGAACCGCCACGCCGACGATCCAGGGCGGACAGGAGAAGGGACGGGACGGGCGCGGGGGAAAGGACAGGGTCATGAGCCCACGGGCTGCTGTTCAAGGGCTTGGCGCCGGGGGTTGGGCGTGGAGAGGACCACGAAGGCGTGGCGGATTTCGTGGAGGGGCACGGCGGGGCGAATAAAAATCTGGAGCTCGCTCCGGCCGGGCGGGGTGTGTACCGAGTCGATCGTGCCGATGGTGCGGCCGGGGGGAAAGGCGTCGCTGTGTCCACTCGTCACGACCTCCTGTCCCTTCTCGACCGGCTCGGTTTTCACGACGTGGTCCAGGATGAGTCGGTCCATTCGCTCCCCGTCCCATCGCACAATGCCCTCCGCCTGGAGCGGCAGAATGGTGGCGGAGACGCGAAATTCGGTGTTGAGGTACGGCATGACGCGCGCATACTCCTCGCTCACCAGCATCACCGTGCCCACGATGCCGCTCTCGTGGATGACGGGCATGCCCTCGGCGACGCTGTCGCGGCGGCCGACGTCCAGGGTGAGGGAGTTTTCGCGGCGGAAGATGTCCTTGGTGACAATGCGGGCGGCCCGGAGGGGGGAGGCGCTGCTGTCGCGCAGGTTGAGAAGCCGCTCCAGTTCGCGGTTTTGTTGTCGGATGGAGCGGGTGCGGGCGACCTGGCTGGAGAGGGCAATGTTTTCGCGGCGGAGCTCATCGTTCTCCTCCAGAACCCGCACGTACCGGCCCATCCAGGCAAAGCCGCTTTCCACTTGGGCGGTGAGTTCAAGCGCTTCGGCCCGCACGGCCCGCACGAGCGACCGGTTCTGGGCGGCCATGGTGGAGACGGACGCCACCAGGAGCAGGGCCAGCAGGACCCAATCGACGAGCGGCGACTTCAGGTCCATGACGGGAAGGGAAGATGGCGAGCGATAGACGCGACCGCCGGGGCTAGGTAAGAACCCGTTCGTAGTCCTCCAGATTCTCGAGCACCTCTCCGGTGCCCCGAACCACGGCGGTCAGGGGCTCCTCGGCTACATACACCGGCAGCTCGACGCGCTCGCGGAGCATCTGGTCGATGCCCTCGAGCATGGCCCCGCCGCCCGTCATCATGATGCCGCGCTCCAGTACGTCGGCCCCCAGTTCCGGCGGGGTGCGTTCCAGGGCCCGCAACACCGCGGTGCTGATTTGCTCCAGGTTGTCGTGAAGCGCCTCGCGCACGTTGACGGACGAGACGGTGCGGAGCTTCGGGATGCCGCTCACCAGGTCTCGCCCCTTTACGGAGAGCTCCAGCTCGGTCTCCAGCTCCTGCGCACTCCCGATCTCGCACTTGATGCGCTCGGCGGTGCGGGAGCCGATCAGCAAGTTGTGGTTGCGCTTGAAGTACTGCCGGATGGCGTTGTCGAGCTCGGAGCCCCCGACGCGAAGCGACTCGTCGATGACGATGCCCGAGAGGGCGATGACGGCGATCTCGGTGGTGCCCCCGCCGATGTCCACCACCATGTTGCCAACCGCCTCGCTGATGTCGAGCCCGATGCCGATGGCCGCCGCCATGGGCTCGGCGACCAGGTTGACTTTCTTGGCCCCGGCGTGCTCGGCGGAATCCCGCACGGCGCGTTTTTCGACCTCGGTGATGCCGCTCGGTACGCACACCACCATGCTGCGAATGGAGGTCAGCCAGTTTTTCTTGACCTTCTTCAGGAGGCCCTGAATCATCTGCTCCGCCACCTTGAAGTCGGCAATGACGCCGTCCTTGAGCGGCCAGATCGTTTCGATGTCCTTGTGGGTGCGCTCGTGCATCTGAAGGGCCTCGTAGCCGAGCTCGCGCACCTCGCGAGTGGTGTTGTCGATGGCCACGATGCTCGGCTCGTTGAGGACAATCCCTTCTCCACGAATGTACACCAGAGTGTTCGCCGTCCCCAGGTCGATGGCGACGTCTTGGGAGAAGTTGAAAAACATCTATCCTGGCTACTTGGGGAAAGTGAGGGGACGCGCGGACTGGGAGGCGGGGCCGGTGGGGCGGGCGTTCCCAGGGGTTAGTGACGAAAATGGCGGCGGCCCGTAAGGATCATCGCCATGTCGTGGGCATCGGCGGCGTCGATCACTTCGTCGTCCCGAATCGACCCGCCGGGCTGGATGGCGGCTCGGGCACCCTCCGTGGCGGCGGCTTCGAGCCCGTCGGCGAACGGGAAGAACGCATCCGACGCTACCACGGAGCCCGCCAGATCAAGTTCCGATTTCGTTGCTTTTCGGACTGCGAGCTCGGAGGCGTCAATGCGGCTCATCTGTCCCGCGCCGATTCCGAGGGTGGCCTGGTCGCGGGCATAGACGATGGCATTGCTCTTGACGTGCTTCGCGACGCGCCAGGCAAAGTCGAGGTCGCGCGCTTCGGCCTCGGTGGGGGATCGCTCGGTTGGGATCTCCCACTCGCTGCGGAGCTCCGGGAGCGAGGGAAGCACGGGGTCGCGGGTCTGGACAAGGAGGCCCCCGAGGACGCTCCGGACATCGGGGCGGGTGTCGGTGCGGGCCGCGGCCGTCTGCCGGATGAGGCGCCGGCGGTCATTTTGCTCCAGCAGGTCCAGGGCGCCCGACTCGAACGAGGGGGCGATGACGATCTCGGTAAAGATCTCGTCGATGGCCTCGGCGGTGGGGCGGTCCAGCGCACGGTTCACGACCACGATGCCGCCGTAGGGCGACTGGCGGTCGGTCTTGAAGGCCTCCGTCCAGGCACTCGCAAGGGTCTCGGTCGTGGCGACGCCGCAGGGGTTCGTGTGCTTGAGGATGGCGCAGGTGGGGGGCGCCTCCCGGAACTCGTCGATGAGGGCGAGGGCGGCGTTCAGGTCGTTCAGGTTGTTGTACGAGAGGGGGGCGCCGTGCAGCTGCTCGTAAAACGGACTGGAATCGCCGTAGAGGGCGCCGTCCTGGTGCGGGTTTTCGCCGTAGCGGAGGGAGGCGGATTGGGAGAGGGAGACGGTGAATCGGTCGGGGAGCGACCCGTCCGTCGTCTCCTCGTCCGCATCGGGAGACGCGTCGGCCGAGGAAAGGTACTCGTGGATGGCGGTGTCGTAGTGCGCCGTGTGGGCAAACGCCTCGGTCGCCATCTCGCGCCGGGTGGCGGCGGACAACATGCCCTCGTGGGCTTCTAGCTCATCGGCGACGGCGTCGTACCGCTCCGGGGTCGTGACCACGCCAACTGCGGCGTGGTTTTTGGCCGCGGCGCGGATCATGGTGGGGCCGCCAATGTCGACGGTGTCCATCGCCTCGTCGCGCGAGGTGTCCGGGTCGGCCACGACGGACGCGAAGGGGTATAGGTTGCACACCACCAGGTCGATCGGGGCGTAGTCGTGCTCCTCTAGGGCGGCCCGGTCCGCCGGCTCCGACCGGCGGGCCAGCAGCCCGGCGTGGATGGCGGGGTGCAGGGTTTTTACGCGACCGGACAGGACCTCCGGCACGCCGGTCACGTCCGACACATCGGTGACCGGAAGGCCCTCGTCGCGCAGCGCCGCGGCCGTGCCGCCCGTCGACAGGAGTTCGATGTCGAGGGCAACGAGGCGCCGAGCAAAGTCGGCGATCCCCGTCTTGTCGTAGACGGAGACCAGCGCGCGGCGGACGGGCATGGGGGCGGACATGGGGCGGGGGCGGGCGATCAGTGAGAGGAACGATGGGGGGCGTAGTCGTCGATGCGGACGGTGCGGCCGTCGATCCGGACCCGGTCCTCGGCAAAGAGACGGAGCGCCTCGGGGTACAGCGTGTGCTCGACGGGTTGGATGCGCTCCGCGAGGGACGAGGGGGTGTCGTCGGCGTACACGGGAACGGGTTCCTGGAGGACGATGGGGCCCTGGTCGTATTCGTCGGTGACCAGGTGCACGGTCGCCCCGCTCCAGTGTGCTCCGTGCGCCAGCACGGCCTCGTGGACGTGGCGGCCGTACATGCCCTTGCCGCCGAAGGCGGGGAGGAGCGACGGGTGAATGTTGAGCATTCGGTGGCGGTACGCGGCGACCACGGATTTGGGGACCTTCAGCATGTAGCCGGCCAGGGCAACGAAGTCGACACGATGCTGGTCGAGCGTGTCCAGGAGGGCGTCGCCGAATGCGCCGGGGGTGTCGAAGTCAGCGGGCGGAAGGACCGCTGAGGGCACCCCGTGGGCCTGCGCACGATCGAGCGCCCCGGCCGCCGACGTGTTGCTGATGCACGCAACGACATCCGCGGGAAGGTCGCCCGTCCGACAGGCGTCGAGGATGGCCTGCAGGTTCGTTCCGCCCCCGGAGGCAAAGACGGCAAGGCGCATGCGGGATGGACTGGCGGGGAAGAAGCAACCACGAGGTGTGTTCAACGTGCAGGAGCCGGGAGGGAATTGCGAACGGAGGTTCGACGAAATCATCTCCCGAAAATGGCTATGAGTCCCTCCGGTCGAGGGGCTCCGAATCGGGGGCAGGGCGTCGCCGGTGGAATTTTTTCGTGGTATGGGCTTTCTTCACATCCGGGCTCGGGGCATTCGGGGGCGGGAAAACGGAGCGAACGCGGCCATTCGCAGAGAGGGGCTCCGGCGGTTGTGCCAGGAGGGAAAGAACGCCCGGCCCCCAGACTGATGTCCCAAGAGGGGACTCAGAGAACCAGGAACAGCAAAAATTCTACGCGATCGGGAGGCCGCCCGGCTGCCCCCAACTCCACGCACGTTCTCCGAGGGCGGCCCATCCATCGGGCGTGCTTTGTGCGTGGGGTGTTCGCTGAGTGCCCTCTCCGGTGCTCTCTTCTATCGGATTCGACCCAACGACGATGCAAGACGCGACGGACGATGTCACGGAGGCCGCCCCGGCGTCTCCCGCCCATGCGTCCTCGTCGGACGTTTCGTGGTGGGCCCGGGCGGGGGCCGAGGCGGCGGAGGCATTCGATGTCACGCCCGATCAGGGGCTCTCGGCGGACGAGGCGGCACGGCGCCTCGAGGAAGAAGGCCCGAACGAACTGCGCAAGCACGAGCAGCGCAGCGTGTGGAGCATTCTCGTCGACCAGTTCAAGAGCCTCATCATCGGCTTGCTGGTGGCGGCGGCGCTGGTGGCCTTTCTGGTGGGGGACGTGCTGGAGGGGTGGGCGGTCGTGGTCGTGATCCTCATCACCACCGCCATCGGGTTTTTCACGGAGTGGCGTGCCGTGCGGTCGATGGAAGCGCTCCGGGAGCTCGGGCACATGGAGGCGCGCGTGCGGCGCGACGGACAGACGCAGGTCGTTCCCGCGGAGGACCTCGTGCCCGGCGACATTGTGGTGGTGGAGGGCGGCGACGTGGTCACGGCCGATGTGCGCGTTCTGGAAAGCTCAAAGCTGCAGGCCGACGAGTCGGCCCTCACGGGCGAAAGCGTGCCGGTCGACAAGCACGAGGATCCCGTGGCCCCGGAGGATCCGCTGGCCGAGCGAACCTCCATGCTCTACAAGGGCACGGCCGTGACGCGGGGCAGCGGGCTCGGGGTGGTGGTTACGACGGGGATGCGGACGGAGATTGGTGAAATCTCATCGCTCGTGGAATCGGCGGAGTCCGAGGCCACGCCCCTGGAGGACCGCCTGGCCGACCTCGGGCGCAAGCTCATTTACGTGACGATGGTCGTCATCGTCGCCGTCGTGGGGACCGGTGTGCTCGGAGGGAAGGAGTGGGTTCTCATGATCGAGACCGGCCTGGCCCTGGCCGTGGCGGCCATCCCGGAGGGCCTGCCCATCGTGGCAACCATCGCCCTGGCCCGCGGCATGCGCCGCATGGCCAGTCGCAACGCGCTGGTGCGCCAGCTCGCCTCCGTCGAAACCCTCGGCGCTACGGGGGTCATCTGTACGGACAAGACGGGCACCCTCACCGAAAACCGGATGACGGTCGACCGGTGGGGCTTGGCCGACACGACGGTCGACCTCGACGACGGCGACCTGACGACGGACGGGGCGCCGGTCGATCTGGAAGCTGACCCGCGTCTCCGCGACGCCCTGGAAGTGGGAATGCTCTGCACGAGTGCGACGTACGACCCGGAGGCCGACGAAGCGACGGGCGATCCGATGGAGGTGGCGCTGCTGCGGGCCGGGGCCGCGGTGGGGCTCGACCGAGACGCGATTGAGCGCACTTCGCCGCGGGTGAACGAGGAGGCGTTCGACACGGACGTCAAGATGATGGCGACGGTCCACGAGCAGGACGACGGCCCCTACCGGGTGGCCGTAAAGGGGGCCCCGGAGGCCGTCCTGGACGCCGCCACGCACGAGGCCACCGCCGACGGCCCCCAGGAGCTAACCGAGGAGTCCCGGGCGCGGTGGCACGCCCGCAATGAAGAACTGGCGGCGGACGGCCTGCGCATCCTCGCCCTGGCCCAGAAAACAGCGGAGGACCCCGAGGCGCCGCCGTACGAAGGGCTGACCCTGATTGCACTTGTGGGTCTCTACGACCCGCCGCGTGGCGACGTGCGGGCGGCCATCGAGGAGTGCCAGCAGGCCGGCATCGAGGTCGTCATGATTACCGGCGATCAGCCCGTGACGGCGCGGAGCATCGGGCGCGCCGTGGGGCTTGTGGACCGCGACGACGCGCCGGTGGTGCACGGCAGCGACATGAAGCCCCCCGAGGAGCTGAGCGACGAGGAACGACATCGGCGCCTCACCACGCGCCTCTTTGCCCGCGCCACGCCCCGGCAGAAGCTGGACCTGATCGAGCTCCACCAGCGGGCGGGACACATTGTGGCCATGACGGGCGACGGCGTGAACGATGCCCCGGCCCTCAAGAAGGCCGACATTGGCATCGCGATGGGACAGCGCGGCACCCAGGTGGCGCGCGAGGCAGCGGACATGGTGCTGCAGGACGATGCGCTCTCCACGATCGTGGCGGCCGTGCGGCAGGGCCGCGTCATCTTCCGCAATATCCGCCAGTTCGTCTACTACCTCATGTCGTGCAACGTGGGGGAGGTGGTTGTGGTGGGGCTGGCCACCGCCGTGGGCACCCAGCTGCCCATCCTGCCGCTCCAGATCCTCTTCCTCAACCTGGTGACCGATGTGTTTCCCGCCCTGGCCCTCGGCGTGGGCGAGGGCGAGGAGGGGACGATGCGCCAGCCGCCCCGCGATCCGTCGGAGCCTGTGTTGAGCCGACGCCACTGGATGGGCATCGGCGGGTACGGAGTCGTGTTTGCGGGGGCCGTGCTCGGGGCGCTCTTCTGGGCAACCCACGGCCTCGGGGTGGATGCCGAGGCGGCCGTTACCGTTTCGTTCCTCACCCTGGCCTTCGGGCAGCTCTGGCACGTCTTTAATATGCGCCAGCCGACGTCCGGCGTGCTCTCGAATGAGGTGACGCGCAATCGCTACGTGTGGGCCGCGGTCGGCTTCTGCGTGCTGCTCCTCTTCGGGGCCGTGTATATTCCCGGCGTGGCGGGAGTGCTCGAGATCCAGCCCCCGACCCTGGAGGCCTGGGGGGTTGTAGCGATCATGAGCCTCGTGCCGCTGGGGGTGGGGCAACTCGTGCTCTTGGCCCGGCGGGGACTCGGGGAGTAGGGAGCCCCCGGTGGGCACCAGGCACTCAGGAAGAGCCGAGGCCGCCGACTCTGCCCCGCAGCAACTTTTCGGCGCCGGCCGCACGGGTCACGCCCCTTCCTGCATTGCGCGCCGCAGGACGTGGGCGACCTTCTTGGCCTGTTTGCGGGCCCGCTGGGCGGTCTTCACCTCCTCCACCCCGACGGCATCCCCGACGCCGAACACGGTCGGGAACCGCTTGTGGCGCAGGGAGGCCGGATCAACCTCCAAATAGCCCTTCATCGGCCCACTTGGATGGGCAAGCCCACTCTCTTCGAGGAGGGCGGGGGGACGCATGGGCGGGACCACATGAATGAGGTCGTACCGAAGCACGTCCTGGCTGCTCGACTGGCCCTTCCGAACGGAAAAGACCGCCTCCTGGGCGTCGGGACGCACCTCGGTCAGCTCATATCCGTCGAAGACGTGGAGGTCCTCGGAGGGAGACTCGTTGAGGAGTTTTGCGTACTCCGGCTCGCCGTCCGGTTCCGTCGGGCCGATGGTGAAGAAGAGGTCCGTGTGTTCCCGCACACCCGTTTTGCGCCAGAGGGACTCGGCCTCGCGGAGGATTTGGAGCGGCGCGGTTCCGCCCTTGTGGGGGCTCGAAGGGGCGGTAAAGAACGCCCGCCCGCCGGGAAAGTCGCGGATCATTTCCCACGTCCGCTCCGACTGCTCGTAGCCGTAGACGCTACAAATTCCGGAGGCCCCCAGGTTGTCCTCAAGCCCCCGGATGCGATCCCACAGCACAGTCGTCCCCAGGGCGATGACGAGGTACTCGTAGCTGATGTCTTGGCCGCTTTCTACTGTCAACCGGCGGTCGTCCGGGGCAATGCGTGCTACGCGGTCCTGAATCCAGTGGACATTGGGGGGGATCCGGGGGCGCAAGTCGGAGCGTGTGCGCTCTTTTTGCGTCCCTTGCGTGCCGACCTCCATCCAGGCCCGCTGGTTGTAGTGGTACGAAGAGGGCTCGATGAGGGCGATGTCCGAGGCAAACGACTGGTCGTTCAGGGCGTGCAGAACGGCCAGTCCAGCTTCCCCCCCACCCAACACGACCAGGCGGTGGGACGAGCTGAACGAGGACCCCGAAGCGGAGTCCGGAGACATATCCATATCGGTGTGGGTCGGATTCGAGGCGAGCGGGGCGTTCTTGTTGGTCGTCATGTGAGGGGCGGGGGCT
>NCRC01000004.1 GCA_002894685.1 Salinivenus lutea | reverse complement strand
GTGCTCCCCCGCACGTCCCCGCCGCCCGGCCCCCGCCGCGAGCGATCGAACTGCGGCGTGGGCGTCCTCATGGATTTGAACGGCAACGAGAGCCACGCGATGGTTCAGGAGGGCCTGGCGGTGCTCGCCCGCCTGGACCACCGGGGCGCCCGCGGGGCCGAAGAAAACACCGGGGACGGCGCCGGCATCCTGATTCAGAAGCCGCACAAGTTTTTCCAAACGGTCGTACCCGAACTGGGGGACAGGGATTCGTACGGGGTGGGCCAGGTTTTCCTTCCCCGTAACGCCTCCGTACAGCGGGCTCTCCGCGAGATCATCGACCGCCGCGTGGAGGCGGAGGGCTTCGAGACAGTTGCTTGGCGTGACGTGCCGACCGACGCGGCGGACCTTGGCCCCACGGCCCGCGCTACGGAGCCCGACGTGTGGCAGCTCTTCGTGCGGCCGACCGCGCCGGTCTCCCCCGAGACGCTCGACGCGCGCCTCTACGTCCTCCGCCGCCTCCTCGAAAACGACGTGGCGGACAGCGACCTGGAAGACAGCGAGATCTTCTACGTCTGCTCCCTCGACCGGCGCAAGATCGTCTACAAGGGCCTGCTCACGAACGCACAGGTGCGCAGCTACTACCCGGAGCTGTCGGACGACCGTGTGCGATCGAGCCTCGCGCTGGTGCACTCGCGCTTCTCCACGAACACGCTGGGGGCGTGGCGCCTGGCGCACCCGTATCGCAACATCGTCCACAACGGCGAGGTGAACACGCTTCGGGGCAACTTTACCTGGATGCGGGCACGAGGACCGACCCTCGCGACGGAGGCCTTCGGGGACGACCTGGACCGCATCCGCCCGATTACCACCGAGACGCAGAGCGACACGGCGGTCCTGGACAACGTCCTGGAAGTGCTCGTGGAGAGCGGGCGGTCGCTCCCGCATGCCCTTCGCATGCTCATTCCCGAGGCGTGGAGCAAAGACGCGCAGATGGATCCGGCCCGGCGAGCGTGGTACGACTACCACTCGACGCTCATTGAGCCGTGGGACGGGCCGCTGCTGGTGGCCTTCACGGATGGGGAGAGCGTCGGCGCGGTGCTCGACCGCAACGGCCTGCGGCCCTGTCGCTACTGGGTGACGCACGACGACCGGCTCGTGATGGCCAGCGAGGCGGGCGTCGTGGACCTGCCGCCTAAGCGCGTGAAGCGCAAGGATCGGCTGCAGCCCGGGCAGCTCTTCCTCGCCGATGGGGAGGAGGGACGCATTGTGCCGGAAGAAGAAGTGTTCGACCGCCTCACCGACGACAAATATGCCCGCTGGCTCGACGAGCAGCGGACCCGACTCCGCACCCTCGTCTCCGCCGACACCTCGCGTGGGGACCTCGTCCCGGAAGCCGAGCTTACCCTCAACGGCGACCCGAACGCGCTCCCCCGCCGGCAGCGCGCCTTCGGCTACACGCGGGAGCACGTGCGGCGCCTCATGCAGCCGATGGTGGAGGACGGGAAGGACCCGGTCGGCGCGATGGGCAACGACACCCCGCCGGCCGTGCTGTCGGAGCAGGGCAAGACCCTCTTCACCTACTTCAAGCAGCTCTTCGCGCAGGTCTCGAACCCGCCGCTCGACTACATTCGCGAGGACCTGGTCACCTCGCTCAAGAGCCACATTGGCCGCAAGGGCAACCTGCTCACCGAAGGGCCGGAGCACTGCCGGCAGTTGCAACTCGACTCGCCCATCCTCAGCGACGCCGAGCTGAAGGCCCTGCACCATGTTGACACGAAGGGCATCCAATCGACGACGATCGACACCACTTTTGCGCGCGAGACGACGCTAGACGCCGCCGTCGGTCGCCTGTGCCGGGACGCCCGCCAGGCCACCGACGACGGATTCGAGGTGCTCTGTCTCTCCGATCGGGCGATGGGCAGTGATCGACTTCCGATTCCGAGCCTGCTCGCCGCCGGGGCCGTTCACCACGACCTGATCCGCTCGGGGCGACGCCCCCACGCGGCGCTGGTGGTGGAGAGCGGTCAGCCCTGTGCGGTGCATCACTTTTGCACACTGCTGGGCTACGGGGCCGACGCCGTGCATCCTTATCTCGCCTACGCCACCGTGCGCGACCTGGCCGAGCGCAGCGACGAGGTGGCCGGTGCCGAGACGGCCATCGAGCGATACATTGAGGCCGTGGAGCAGGGCCTCCTGAAGGTGATGGCGAAAATGGGCATCTCGACCCTCGAAAGCTACAAGGGGGCGCAGGTGTTCGAGGCCGTGGGGCTCGACTCGGACGTCGTGGAGGCGCACTTCTTTGGCACCCCGTCGCGGATTGAGGGCGCGGGCCTCGAAGAAATCGAGGCCGACCTGCGGGAGCGGCACCGGAAGGCGTTCGACGTTTCGCTTCCGGGCGCGACCGGTCTCGACACGGGCGGGGAGCTCTACTGGCGACGGGACGGAGAGCACCATCAGTGGAACCCGCAAACGATTGGCAACCTCCAACACGCCGTCCGACAACACGATCAGGCGGCGTACGACCAGTTTGCGGCCCTCGTCAACGAACAGCAGAACCGGCACCAGACGCTGCGGGGGCTGCTCGATTTCGACCCCGCCCCCGGCGACGACATTCCACTCTCGGAGGTGGAGCCCGCCGAGTCCATCGTCCAGCGCTTTTTCACGTCCTCCATGTCGTTCGGCTCGCTGAGTCCGGAGGCCCACGAGACGCTCGCCGTGGCGATGAACCGGATTGGGGCGAAGGCGAGCACCGGGGAAGGAGGCGAGCAGGTCGATCGGTTCGGCACCGAACGGGAGTGTGCGATTAAGCAGGTGGCGAGCGGGCGCTTCGGGGTCACGAGCAGCTACCTCAAGAACGCCGACCACATCGAAATCAAGATGGCGCAGGGCTCAAAGCCGGGCGAGGGCGGGCACCTGCCGGGGCAGAAGGTGAACGCGCTCATCGCCAAGACGCGGTACACCACGCCGGGCGTCTCGCTCATCTCGCCGCCCCCGCACCACGACATCTACTCGATCGAGGATCTCGCGCAACTCATCCACGATCTCAAGAGCGCCAACCCGGAGGCCGACGTGCACGTGAAGCTCGTGGCGGCGGCCGGCATTGGCGTGATTGCGGCGGGCGTGGCGAAGGCCAAGGCCGATGCCGTGCTCATTAGCGGCGAGTCGGGCGGGACGGGGGCCTCGCCGAAAACCTCCATTAAGTCGGCGGGCCTGCCGTGGGAGCTGGGGGTATCGGAGGCGCAGCAGGTGCTTCTGGAAAACGACCTCCGCTCCCGCATCCGTATGCGGGTGGACGGCGGGCTGAAGACGGGCCGCGACGTGGCCGTGGCCGCGCTGTTGGGCGGAGAGGAGTACGGCTTCGGCACTGGGGCGCTCGTCTGTCTGGGCTGCATCATGCTGCGGAAGTGCCACTGCAACACCTGTTCGGTGGGCATTGCCACGCAGGACCCCGAGCTGCGCAAGAAGTTCGTGGGCGAGCCCGAGCACGTGATCCGCTACATGCACTTCGTGGCCGAGGAACTCCGCGAAATCATGGCCGGGCTCGGGTTCCGCACCGTCGACGAAATGGTGGGCCGCACCGACAAGCTTCGCCAGATCGACACCGATCATCCGAAGGCGCGCCGCCTCGACCTGAGCTCCATTCTGCATCGACCGGACAGCGAGGACGACCCGCGGAAGACGCGCGAGCAAGACCACGGCCTCGCCGGTTCGCTCGACCACACGCTCGTGGAGGAGGCGCAGCCGGCCCTGAAGCAAAAATCCCCCGTCCACCTCTCGCACCAGATCCGCAACAGCGACCGCACGGTCGGGGCCCTGCTCAGTTCCGAGGTCACCGGTCGGTACGGCCCCGACGGGCTGCCCGACGATGCCATCCAGGTGGAGTTTGAGGGCGTGGCGGGGCAAAGCTTCGGTGCGTTTCTGGCGTCGGGCATCACGCTGCGGCTGGAGGGAGAGGCCAACGACTACGTCGGCAAAGGCCTCTCCGGCGGGCGCCTCATTCTCCGGACCCCCGAGACCGCCGGGTATGTGGCCGACGAAAACATTCTCCTCGGCAACGTGGCCCTTTACGGCGCGACCCGCGGGGAGGCCTATTTCAACGGACAGGCCGGGGAGCGCTTCGCCGTGCGCAATTCCGGCGTACAGGCCGTGGTGGAGGGCGTGGGCGACCACGGCTGCGAGTACATGACCGGCGGCGTGGTGGTCGTCCTGGGGGACACCGGCCGCAACTTCGGGGCGGGGATGAGTGGGGGAGAGGCGTACGTGCTGGACGAGACGGGCACCTTCGAGCAGAACGTGAACCGCGACATGGTCCGCGTGGAGCCGCTCACGGACGACCGCGACCGGCACCTCGTGCGCCGCCTCGTCGAAACGCACCTGCACCACACCGGCAGTGACAAGGCCGAGCGCGTGCTGGCGGATTGGGACCGGGTCGTCGATCAGTTCCGCAAAGTCATGCCCGAGGCCTTCGCCCGGCAGGTGGAGAAGCACTTGCAGGACGGGGAGGACATTCGGGTGCCCGTACCGCCAATGCCCGAAGAGTCTGCTCCCAGGGCTGCCTGATTCGTGTTGCGTAGTGCGTATTGCGTAAACAGGTCTTCTGCCTTTGCAGGTCAAGATACGCAATACGAAATACGCAATACGTCGCTCAGGGATCGAGCAGAGTGCTGAATGACCTCGCTCCACCCGACTGAGCCACCATTCCCTACCGTTCTAGCCAACCCTCATGCCCCGCGAACACCACCCGGACGGCTACCGGACGCATGCCCGCCGCCCCATCGGCAAGCGCAATCCGGAGGCCCGGACCGACGACTACGACGAGATTTGGAAGCCGGACTGGAGTCCCGAGGCGCTGCAGGACCAGGGCGAGCGCTGTGTGGACTGCGGCGTGCCCACCTGCATGAGCGGCTGTCCGATCGGCAACCGCATCCCCGAGTGGAACGACCTGGTGCACCGCAGCGACTGGAAGGACGCGCTGGCGCAGCTCCACGCGACGAACAACTTCCCCGAGTTTACCGGCTACACCTGCCCGGCCCCGTGCGAGGACGCCTGCGTGCTGGCCGTCAACGACGACGCGGTGGCGATTAAGAGCATTGAGCGGGCGATTGTGGACAAGGGGTGGGAGGAGGGGTGGATTCAGCCGGAGCCGCCCGCGGAGCGCACCGATCACCGCGTCGCCATCGTGGGGAGCGGCCCTGCCGGGCTTGCCGCCGCGCAGCAGCTGAACCGGGCGGGCCACCGCGTCACCGTCTACGAGCGGGACGATGCCGTCGGGGGACTCATGACGTACGGCATTCCGGACTTCAAATTTGCCCGGCACCGGGTCGAGCGCCGTGTGACGCAGCTGCGAGAGGAGGGGATCCAGTTCGTGATGGATACGGAGGTGGGGACCGACCTCACGCCCGATCAGCTCCGGGCGGGCCACGACGCCGTCTGCCTCGCGATCGGCGCCCAGCAGCCCCGTGAGCTGCCCGTCCCAGGAACGGATCTCGATGGCGTGATGCCTGCGATGGAGTATCTTCCCCAGGAAAATCGGCGCCGGCGCGGGCAGTCAGTGCCCGGCGGCGTGACGGCCAAGAACAAGAACGTCGTCGTGCTCGGCGGGGGCGACACCGGGGCGGACTGTGTGGCGACGGCGCACCGGCAGGGGGCCGAACAGGTCGTGCAGATCGGCATCAACCAGCAGGGCCCGTCCGACCGGCCCGCAGACAACCCTTGGCCGCAGGCCGCGCAGGTGTACGAGAAGACCTACGCGCAACAGGAAGGGGGAACGGAAGAGTTTGCCGTCCACACGCAGGCCCTCGAAGACCTCGACGGCGACGGGCACGTGGATGAGCTGCGGGCCGAACGGGTGGAGTGGACCTACGAGAACGGCCGCCGCGCCGACAAGACGGTGCTCAATCCCGACCTCCGCATTCCGGCGGATCTCGTGCTGGTGGCGATCGGCTTCACGGGGCCGCAGGGCAACCCGTTGGCGTCCCTCGGGGTCGAACGGGCCGAAGACGGAACCTTTGCGACGGACGACCGCCTCATGACCGACGTGGACGGCGTCTTCGCCGCGGGGGACGCGCGGATGGGGGCCTCGCTGGTGGTGTGGGCCATCGGGGAAGGACGGGACGCGGCCCGCCAAATCGACCGCTACCTCACCGGCACGTCGGACCTCCCGGCCAGCCTGCAAACCCCGAATCCCCCGTTGGGGTAAGCCTGGAGGGAAAGAGGTATGGAGGGGAGAAGGAATGCATCTCCCCCTTCCGGTTTTTCCCCTTCCAGTCCTACTCGTCGGCACGTCGCTCCACCCAGAGGGTGACGGGGCCGTCGTTCGTGAGGTGCACGTCCATCATTGCGCCGAACTCCCCGGTCGGCACGGCATGCCCCAATTCGTTCGCCAGTTGATCGACGAAATGCTGGTAAAGCCGGTCGGCGTGGTCGGGCGGGGCCGCTTCGTCGAACGAAGGGCGGTTGCCGCGCGTCACGTCGCCATATAACGTAAACTGCGGCACCACGAGGGCCTCGCCGCCGGTGTCGAGAAGGGATTCATCCATCTTGCCCTCGGCGTCGGGAAAGACGCGCAGGTGTGCGCACTTCTCGGCACACCATTCGCTTTCCGACCGGGTGTCGTCTTCGTGCACACCGAGCAGGATGAGCAGGCCGTCGTCGATTGCGCTAACGGTCTCGCCGTCGATGTCGACCGATGCTTCGGAGACGCGTTGGACAAGGGCGACCATGAGCGGAGGGGGGGTGGGGAAGAAGTGCGAGTGGGACAGCGGGGCGTTCTCAGTCGGCACGCGAGAGGTATTCGCGCAGGGCATTCAGGGCCTTGCGGCGATGGCTGATTTCGTTTTTCGTCTCGGCAGGCATCTCGGCAAATGTGTGCTCGTAGCCGGTGGGCTGGAAGAGCGGATCGTAGCCGAAGCCGCCCTCGCCGCGTGGGGCGGTGGTGATCGTGCCGGTGCAGATGCCCTCAAACGTATGCACGGCGCCGTTGGCGTCCACGAGTGCCACGACGGTGCGGAATTGGGCGCGCCGGTCCGACGCCCCCTCCAGCACCTCCAGGAGTTTCTTCTTGTTGTCCTCCGACGTGGCGTTGGGCCCGGCGAAGCGGGCGGTGTGCACGCCCGGGCCCCCGTCGAGCGCGGCCACCTCCAGCCCCGTGTCGTCCGCCAGGGCGGCGTGGCCGGTGTGTTCGTGGAACGCACGGGCCTTTTTGCGGGCGTTGCCGTCGAGCGTATCGGCATCCTCCACCACGTCGGGCGGGGCGTCGAGTGAGCTCGACGGATGCAGTGTGAGGGACAGGTCCGAGAGGAGGGCACGCAGCTCCTCCACTTTTCCCGGATTGCGGGTGCCGAGGACGAGGGGATCGACGGGGGCCATGGTGCGGAATCAAATCCAAAAACGAAGAGGAATGACGAAAAAGAAACACGCCTCCCCCCGTCTCGTTCTACGGAGTCGCCAGTCCATGGCAGCAACTGCCCGAAAACTAATTCCCCGAACCAGACCTCTCAAGGAGGAGATCTATTGTGGCCGTAGGTGTTAAAGTCCGAAACAACGAAGACATCGATCGCGCGCTCAAACGCTTCCGCCGGCAGGTGAACCGCAGCCGCATTCTGCGGGAGTACCGGGAAAACATGGCGTACATGAAGCCGTCGGAAGAGAAGCGCATGAAGAAGAAGCAGGCGCGCCGGCGCCGCCACCGCGAGCGCAAGCGGGGCAACAACCGGAAGCGTCGGTAGCCTGTGGCCCACGATCGCAGGCGCCCCGCCCTAGGGGTGTACTGACTGTCATTCAGGTTCAGGGACGGTCCCATTGGGTCCGTCCCTTTTCTTTTGGGGGGACGTGTACGACAGTTTTTGTCTGTCTCAAAACCAACATCCGGACGCATGTCTGATTCCGTTTCTCGCGTTGCTGTTCTCGGGGCCAACGGCGGAATTGGCCGACGGCTTCTTCCGAAGCTGGCCACGGCCGGGTACGACCCGATCGGGGTGGTGCGGTCCGAAGACCAGGTCGAGCGTGTACGAGAGGCGGGGGCGGAGCCCCGGCTCGGCGATCTGGAGGAAACGTTCGCGCCGGCGCTGGACGGGGCCGACGCCGTCGTGTTCACCGCGGGGTCCGGCGGCGGGACCGGCTGGGACAAGACGCTCATGGTCGACCTCTGGGGGGCGAAGCGGGCGGTGGACGCCGCTGCACAGGAGGGGGCCGATCGGTTCGTGATGATCAGTTCGCGCGGGGCCGACACTCCGCAGGCGGGGCGGGCGCCGCTCCGGCCCTACCTCGTCGCCAAGCATTTTGCCGACCGGTACCTTCGCCAGTCCGGGCTCGCCGAGACCATTCTCCGCCCCACCCGCCTCACAGATGCGGAGGGCACCGGCCGTGTGGCGACGACGGACGGCGACGCCATTCCCCGTGCCGATGTGGCCCAGGCCGTTGTTGCGTGCCTCCAGGACGAGGCGACCGTCGGGCGTGCGATTGAGCTGTACGGCGGCGACACGCCCATTGCAGATGCCCTTCGGCCCTGACCGTCCGACCGATCGAATCGGTTGCCCCCAACAACAAAACGCCCTCCCCGGCCGATGGACCGCGGAGGGCGTTCTGTTTTCGACAGAGGGGAGCAGTTACGCCCCGTCGATGGCGTCCTGCACCAGGTTCTCCTGTTCGCGATCGTGCACCTTGGCCGAGCCGGTGGCCGGGCTGGCACTGGCGGGCCGGCCCACGTACTGCACGCGCTGTTCGCACGGGCCGTGCACCGCTTCGAGCAGGTCGTCGAGCCGCGGGCGGACAAACGTCCAGGCGCCCATGTTTTTCGGCTCCTCCTGCACCCACACCGTCTCGTCGGCGTCGGCGTAGCGCTCCAGCTCGTCCTGCACCTCCTGCTTCGGAAACGGATAGAACTGCTCGAGGCGCGTGATCGCAACCTCATCGCGGCGGTCGTCCTCCTCCAGCGCCTTCACGAGGTCGTAGTACACCTTTCCGCTACAGAGGATGTGCCGCGTGGTGTCGGCCGGATCGGCATCGGCCGGAATGACCTCCTGCACGCCGCCCTCTGTCAGCTCCTGCGGGGTCGACACGCACTTCGGGTGCCGTAGCAGGCTCTTCGGCGTCATGACGATCAGCGGCTTCTTGGTGTCGCGCTTCACCTGCCGGCGCAGGGCGTGGAAGTAGTTGGCCGGGGTGGAGAAGTTGGCGACGGTCATGTTCTGCTCGGCGCAGAGCTGCAGGAATCGCTCCAGGCGGGCCGAGGAGTGCTCCGGCCCCTGGCCCTCGTAGGCGTGTGGCAGGAGCGCCACGAGGCTGGAGGTCTGGCCCCACTTCTCTTCGGCGGCACTCACGAACTGGTCCCACACGATCTGCGCCCCGTTCGCAAAGTCGCCAAACTGCGCCTCCCAGCAGGTGAGGGCGTCCGAGTCCATTACCGAGTAGCCGTACTCGAAGCCGAGAACGGCGTACTCCGAGAGCAGGCTGTCGTAGATGAGCAGCGGGGCCTGGTCGTCGGCCAGGTTGTTGAGCGGCGTGTACTCCTCGCCGGTCTCCTGATCGATGAGCACGGCGTGGCGCTGGCTGAAGGTGGCGCGGCGCGAGTCCTGCCCGCTGAGGCGGACCCGCGTGCCTTCCTGCAGCAGCGAGCCAAAGGCCAGGGCCTCGGCGAACGCCCAGTCGATGCGCTCCTGCTCGTAGAACAGGTCGTCGCGCTTGTCGAACTGCCGCTTGAGCTTGCGGTGGACGTTGAAGTCGTCGGGGAAGTTGGTGAGCACCTCCACGACCTGTTCCAGGTGCTCGCGGTCGGCCCGGGTGTCGACGGAGGGGAGGCGCGTGTCGTCCTTCCGCTCGGTGCGTTTCTCGAGGGCCTCGTCCGCGTCCTTTTCTTCGAGGTCTTTCGTGCGGTCGAAGGCCTCCTGCAGCCGCCCGCGGTAGTCGTCGAGCATCTGCTCGGCCTCGTCGGGCTCAATGTCGCCGCGGCGCAGCAGCATCTCGGTGTAGAGCTTCCGCGGGGAGCGCTTCTCCTCGATTTTCTCGTAGAGCAGCGGCTGCGTGAAGGTCGGCTCGTCGCCCTCGTTGTGGCCGTGGACGCGGTAGCACAGCATGTCGATCACCACGTCCTTGTTGAAGCGCTGGCGATACTCGAACGCCAGCCGCGCAATGCGCACGCAGGCCTCCGGGTCGTCGCCGTTGATGTGGAAGATGGGCGCCTCGATGGCCTGCGCGAGGTCGGTGGCGTAGGTGGAGCTGCGCGCGTCGCCCGGGGGCGTGGTGAAGCCGATCTGGTTGTTGATGACCAGGTGCACGGTGCCGCCGGTGGTGTAGCCGCGCAGCTTGCTGAGGTTGAGCGTTTCCGCGACCACGCCCTGGCCGGGGAAGGCCGCGTCGCCGTGGACGAGGAAGGGCATCACGGCGTCGTGGTAGTCGTCCTCGTCCGCCTCCGGGTAGCTGTCGCGCATCAGGTTCTGCTTGGCGCGGGCCATGCCCTGCACCACCGGGTTCACTGCCTCCAGGTGGCTGGGGTTGGAGGCGAGGGTGACGTCGATTTCGTTGCCGTTCGGCGAGGTGACGGTGCCCTCCGCGCCGAGGTGATACTTGACGTCGCCCGACCCCTGCGTGGTGTTGGGGTCGATGTTGCCCTCGAATTTGGAGAAAATCTCCTCGTAGGGCTTGCCGATGATGTTGGCCAGCACGTTGAGGCGGCCGCGGTGGGCCATGCCCATCACCACGTCGTCCACGCCCGCGTCCGCCGCGTCGGAGAAGAGCGTGTCGATGATGGGAATCATCGTTTCCGCGCCCTCCAGCGAGAACCGCTTGTGCCCGATGTACTTGGTGTGGAGGAAGCGCTCGAACGCCTCCGCCGCGTTCAGCTTCCGCATGATGCGGTGCCGCTCTTCGGTCGAGGGCGGCTCGGCGTCGCGCATCGGCTCAATGCGGTTCTGGACCCACGACTTCTCCTCCGGGTCCGAGATGTGCATGAAGGCGGTGCCCACCTTGTGGCTGTACGCCTTCCGCAGGATGGACAGGATTTCGCGGAGGGGAAGCTTTTCCTCGCCCCCGAGGCCGCCGGTGATGAACTCGCGGTCGAGATCCCACACCGTGAGGCCGTACGTGGCGGGGTCGAGCTCGGGGTGGTACTGCCACTCGTAGCCGAGCGGGTTGATGTCGGCCTGCAGGTGGCCGCGCACCCGATAGGCCCGGATGAGCTGGAGCACGGCGGCCTGCTTCTCCGTCATGTCGAGCTCGTCCTGCGGCTCGGGCTGGCCGAGTTGGGGGGTCGAGTCGAGGGCCATGCCGAAGGGCTGGTGCGAGACCCCCAGGTCGGAAAAGACCTCCTTGTAGAAGTCGTGCTGCCCCATCAGCAGCTCCTCGACGTAGTTGAGGAAGCCGCCGCTGGTGGCGCCCTGAATCACGCGGTGGTCGTAGGTGGAGGTGAGCGTCATGACGGGCGAGACGCCCGCCTGGCTCACGACGGAGGAGTCGTAGCCCCGGTATTCGGGCGGGTAGCCGATGGCCCCGGCGCCCACGATTACGCCCTGCCCGGGCATCAGCCGCGCCACGCTCATCGACGTGCCGATCATGCCCGGGTTTGTGAGGGTGGCGGTGGTGCCCTGGAAGTCCGAAAGGTCCAGGTCGCCGTTCCGCGCCCGGTCGATGATGTCGTTGTAGATCCCCAGGAACTCGGCAAAGTTGAGGCTGCCGGCGTCCTTGACGTTGGGGACCAGCAGGGTGCGCTTGCCCCGCCGCTCAATGTCGATGGCGAGGCCGAGGTTGATCTGGTCCGGCTTCACGTGCTGGGGCGTGCCCTCGTCGTCGCGCCGGAAGGTGCTGTTCATGTCGGGGAATTTCTGGAGTCCCCGAATCACCGCGTAGGCGATGAGGTGGGTGAAGGAGACCTTTTCGCCCCCGACCTGCTTCTGGTAGTCGTTGAGAAGGGCCCGGTTTTCCTGGAGCAGCTTTACGGGCATCGTGCGGGCGGAGGTCGCCGTGGGAATCCCGAGGCTGTCCTCCATGTTTTCGACGATCTTGCCCGACGGGCCGCGAAGGGCCTGCACCTCGACCGCGTCCTCGTCGACGGAGGGCGCCGAGGCGGGGCGGAGCGGCGGGGCGGCCCCATCGCCCGGGGCCGGCTGCTCGGGGGGCGCCTCGCGCGCCTCCGGGGCGTCGGTCGGGGCGGGGGCGGCGGGTTCGCCGTCGCCCGACGGCTGGGCGGCCGGGATAAACGACGCGTCCGGACGGTAGTCCGCAAAGAACTCCCGCCAGCTCTCGCTGACGCTGTTGGGGGCGTCTTGATATTGTTTGTACAGTTCCTCGATATAGCCCGTATTGAATCCGAGGGAGCTCACGTTGGACGGGGGATCAGGTGATGAAAAATAAGACGCTCGGCGACTGGACCTATGCGTAACGACGGATCCGCGGTGAGGGTTCAGGCCGGGAGTTGCAAGAGACCCGTCGGACGACAACCTTGGTAACGGTACGCACAGACTCAACCATGGACCAATACGAGCTGCCGATGCCGCGACGCGTGTGGGGACTTCTTTTGGCTGGGATGGCCCTGCTCGGGCCGGGGGCGGCGGGGGCGCAGACGCCGGAGGCCCTCTCCGCGCGGGCGGACTCTCTGTCCGCGGCGGGGGATTCCCTACGGGCCGAGGGCGACTTCACGGGGGCCCGGCGGGCGTACCGACAGGCCCGGGCGGCATACCGAGAAGGGGGCACGCCGGACAGAGTGGCCGCCATGAGCGGAAATATTGGGGTGGCGTACTACTCTGGCGATGAGATGAGTGACGCCTACAAGGCCTTTCTCCGCGCGGCCCGCGAGGCAGATGCCGCGGGCGAGAAGGAACAGCAGGCCAATAATTTGAACAACGCTGGAGTGGTCGAGTGGCGCCTGGGCCGATACGACGATGCCCTCCAGCACATCCGCGAAGCGGTCGAGATTCACCGCGACTTGGGGAATCGGAAACGGGTGGCTTCGGGGCGCAACAACATTGCGAACATTCAGGAGGAGCAGGGGAAGTTTCGGGCGGCGCTGCAAAATTTGCGGGCCGCCCTGGAGGTGAACCGGGCCCTGGAGGACTCGGGCGACGTGGCGATGAACCTGAACAACATGGGCCTCATCCTGCGCAGCCAGGGGAAATACAACGAGGCGCAGGAGGCGCAACGTCGGGCCCTTCGACTGCACGAGCAGGTCAGCGACCGGTCCTCCGTAGCGGACGCCCACAATAACCTGGGCGGCACGCTGAAGGCGCAGGGGCGTCTCGAGGAGGCACTCAGTCATTTCCGGGCGTCCCTCCGCATCAATCGGGCCCTCGACAATCGGATGGAGATGGCGACGAACCTGAACAACATCGGCCAACTTGATCTCGAACGGGACCGATACACGGAGGCCGAAGACACGATCCGGGCGGCCCTTCAGATCAGCCGTGCGCATGAGGACCCGGTCGGGGTGGCCAACAGCCGGGCCGCGCTTGCGAAGGTGCATCTGAAAACACAAGCGCTTGGGAAGGCCGAGGCGGGCTACCGGGAGGCGCTTCGCATGAATCGGGAGATCGGTCGGGCCGAGGCGGAGGCGTCGAACCTGTATGGGCTGGGACAGGTGCACCTTGCCGAGGGGCGGCACCAGCAGGCCGACTCGGTGCTTACGCAGGCGGTTCGCATTACGAGTACGCTCCTGGGGACGACCACGGGGGCGGACCGTCGGGACTACCTGGCCCAGGAAGCACACTCCTTTCAGGCGTTGGTTACGGCGCGGGTGCGAGCGGGAGAGCCGACGTCTGCCCTCCGGGCCTTCGAGCGGGGGCGCGCCCGTCTGCTGGCCGAGCGGTTGTCCGAGCAAGAGCGTCCGGATGGGGATCAGGTCCCGTCGGCCTCACAGCTCCAATCCGCGATCGGGCCGGAGGGTGCGGCGGTCCTCTACGCCAACACCGATACGGAGCGCCCCCTCACGGCACTGGTCGTTACGCGAGATACCATCGAGGCCCACGAAATTCCGGATTCCAGTCTCGTGGGGCGGGTGCGCGACCGGTATGAGGACGCGCTTGGGCGATTGCGGCTCCGGGGAGAGCTGGCGTCGGGAGAGGCCTCCACCCGGCTGCTGGGGGAGGCGAAGGGGCTGGGGGCGACCGGGACGAGCGGGAGAGGGCTGGCGGATCTCGTGCGTCTCTACCGCCACGACCTCGGGGTGGCGTCGACGCACCAGGTGCTGTCGGACGGGCGCCACCAACTGCTCGGAAAGTACCTGCACGAGCTGCTTCTTGCGCCGCTGGAGGGGGCGATCCAGGGGCACGACGAGCTTGTCGTGGTTCCGGATGGGGCGCTGGGGTATCTCCCCTTCGAAACGCTGACCGACTGGGGCGGCGAATACGTCATACAGGACCGGCAGGTGCGGTATGTGCAATCGCTTCGGGTGCTGCGACTGCTGCGGGAGCGTCCGGCGGCGTCCCCGGACGCGTCGGGCCGCCTGTTGGCGCTGGGGGGCGGCGTCTACGATGCGACGACCTACGCGGCCGACACATCGACCCTCTCCGGGGACCGCATTGCGAGCCGGGGCGGGACGGAGGACGGGACGTGGCCCAACCTGCCGTGGTCGCTCCGGGAGGTGACCCAACTCGGACAGTTTGCCTCGTCGGCGCATCTACTGACGGGGACGCACATGCGGGAGGATTCGCTGCGCAGCCTGAACGCGACGGGACAGCTTCGCCGGTACCGAACCCTGCACTTTGCGACCCACGGCATCGTCGATCCGAGGGCGCCCGCGCGGTCGGGCCTCGTCCTCTCCGGCGCCACGACCCCGCGCCCCGACACGACGGGGGTGGACGGATACCTCACCATGGACGAAATTGCCGCCCTGCGCCTCGATGCCGAGTTCGTTGGGCTCTCGGCGTGCCAGACGGGGCTGGGGCGCATCTATCGGGGCACTGGGGTGGTGAGCCTTGCCCAGGCCTTTCTCCGGGCGGGAGCCGACGCCACGGCCGTCTCGCTCTGGTCCGTGTACGACGCGTCGACGCAGGTTTTCATGGAGGCGATGTACCGCCGGGTGTGGGAGCACGGGCAGTCGTGGGACGCGGCCCTCGCGGAGACGAAGCGGGCCTTCCTGGCAGGCGATCACGGAGAGCGCCTCCGCGACCCCCGCTTCTGGGGCCCGTTCGTGTACTACGGGCGCGGCGGGGCGTAGCGCCGCTACAGCCAGCCCTCGGTCTCGTACCACGAGAGGGTGTCGGCGATGCCCTCGTCGAGGGAAACGGAGGGGGCGTAGTCGAAGGTGCGCCTCGCCTTGTTGCTGGAGCAGGTGGTGCAGGCGTACCGAATCTCGCGCGCCTTCTCGCGATTGAGGGGCGGGTAGGTGCCGGTGAGGCGCCCCCAGGCCTCCGCCGCCGCGCCCACGGCACCGATGAGCGGGCCGGGCACGGGGACGGTGACAGCCCAGGTGTCGAGGGCGTCCGTCGTGGCGCGTTTGATCTCCTGCCAGGTGTAGGGGCGCTCGCTCCCAAGGAAAAAGGTCTCCCCTTCCGCCTCGGGCGTGAGGCTGGCGTCGACCATCCCTTCGACAAGGTCACGGACGTGGACGAGGCTGACCGACGAGTCGCCCCCGACCACGGGGCACACGTGCTGCTTCACCGCCTGAAAGAAGTCAAGGATGTCGCGATCCCGGGGGCCGAACACGGCCGGGGGGCGCACGATGGTAAGCGGGAGGGCCTCCGCGTACGACGTCGTCATGTCGTGCGGGTCGCGCAGCTCGGTCTCCATCTGGGCCTTGCTCTTGCCGTAGCGGCTGACGGGCCGGAGGGGGGCGTCTTCGGTGGCCGGCGGATCGTCGCAGCGGCCCACCGCGGCCAGGCTGCTGGTCACGAGCACGCGCTCGACGTCCGGTGCGGCGTGTTTGAGGGCGCCCATCAGGTTGAGGGTCCCCTTCACGTTGACCTGATAGAAGGGGTCCCAATCGGGCGCACGGGTGAGCCCCGCCACGTGATAGACGTGCGTCACGCCGTCCAGGGCCGTCCACAGCGCCTCGACGTCCGACAGGTCGCCGCGCACCGTCGTCACGTCGAGGTCCGCGAGCCACTTGGGGTCGGAGCGGACGAGGCAGCGCACCTCGTCGACGTTGCGCCGAAGCAGTTCTTCTACGAGGTGGCTGCCGACGAATCCGGTGCCGCCGGTGACGAAGGCCGTTTGGGGATCGTGCATATCGGGCGTTTTTCAGAGAGGGTGCGGGTGAGGCCGGGCCAGAGACGCGAGGGACGAGAAGGGAACGGCGAGGAGCGGCGGGCCGACGTTATTTTTCAGGCGACCGAAGTGTCTTTGGGGCAGGTCTGCATCAAAGGGAGGATGGAATCATGGGACAGATCAACTCCTTTCGGAAGCTGGAGGCGTACCGGCGGGCCGTTCGCAACTCGCAGAAAATCTATGAGTGGTCCCTGGGGCTTCCGAAAGAAGAGCGATACGGGCTTTCGTCCCAGATCCGGCGGTCATCGCGGGCCGTAGGGGCTCTCATTGCCGAAGCGTGGGCGCGGCGTCGGTCCCAGGACGCATTCGTCGAAAAGCTGACGCAGGCGCTCGCGGAGGCAAAAGAAACGCAGTCATGGCTTGACTACGCATCCATGAGTGGCTATCTGGGCGAGAAAAAGTACGAAGAGCTCGATGGCGCTTGGGATCACGTCTGTGTGATGGTCCGGCGTATGATTCAGCGCGCCGAGCAATTTAGCGACGCCGATTGATGCTGTTCGAGGCTACGCCCCGTCCCCGTCGCTTCGCGTCAGTCGAACCACATTTTCCACGTGGGGCGTGTGCGGAAACATGTCCACCGGCTGTACGGCGTCGATCCGGTACACGTCGCGCAGGCGCTCCAGGTCGCGCACCTGGGTCTGCGGGTTGCAGCTGACGTAGACGAAGCGCTCCGGGGCCAGGTCCGCGATCTGGGCCACCACACGTTTGTGCAGGCCGGCGCGGGGCGGGTCGACGATGAGCACGTCGGGGCGTCCGTGCGTGTCGACGAAGGCGTCGGTGAACAGCTCCTTGAGGTCACCGCTCACGAAGGTGCAGTTGTCAACGCCGTTCCGCTCGGCGTTCGTACGGGCGTTGGCGACGGCGTCCTCCACCAGCTCCGCCCCAATCACCTCGTCCACGTAATCGCTCATGAACAGCGAAATGGTGCCCGCGCCACAGTACAGATCGTACAGCCGATCCGATGGATCGAGGTCGGCAAAGTCCCGAGCCACCTCGTAGAGCCGCTCGGCCTGCAGGGTGTTCGTCTGGAAGAAGGCGCTGGGGCTGATCTCGAACCGGTAGTCGCCAATCTCGTCGTAAATGACGCCCGGGCCGAAGATGACGTGCTCCTCGCCCTCGGGGTTCTGGGACTTGCCGGTGTGATTCGTGTGGACGAAGGTCGTTACCTCGGGAAAGTCGCTCCGCAGAAAGTCGGCGAAGGCCGTGACGCGCTCCCTCGGCGCGCCGTAGGTGACGAGGTTCACCATGCAGTCGCCGGTGCGCTCGCCGGTGCGCAGGACGAGGTGGCGCAGAAAGCCGTTCTGCTTTTTGATGTCCCACGGGGCCCAGCCCTGGGCCTTCACGAAGTCCCGAATGCCATTGACGAGCCGCACGCTGAGCTCGGAGTGGAGGTGGCACTCCTGGAGGTCGAGCACCTTGTGGAAATTGCCGGGCACGTGCAGGCCAAGGGCAAAGTCCGTGTCGAAGTCCTCGCCCGAGTCGATCTCCTCGCGGGTCAGCCACCGGTCCGCGCTGAAGTCGAAGCCCATCTTGTTGCGGTAGAAGAATGGTTTCGGCGACCCGAGGGTCGGGCGTACCGCCACGTCGTCGAACTGGCTCTGCTGCTCGAACGCCTCCTGCACGCTCTGCTGCTTCATGTCGAGCTGGGCCTGGTAGTCGACGTGCTGCCACGTGCAGCCGCCGCACGCGTCGGCGTAGCGACAGCGGGGAGTCGTGCGCAGGTCGCTCGGTTCCAGGAGCGTATCGAGCTTGGCCTCGGCGTAGTTTGATTTTGTGCGATGGACGTACGCCTTGATGCGGTCGCCGGGGACGGCCCCCTCCACGAAGATGACGTACCCGTCCACGCGGGCGAGCGACTTGCCCTTGTCGGCAAATTTTTCGATGTCCAGCTCCAGGAGGTCGCCTCGCGAAACCGTCGCCATGTCGTTGTTGATTTGTGAGGAGGGTGCACAATCCACACGATTCGTAGGGAGTGACAGGGGCGGGTCGCCTCTGCGGGCCGCAGCGTGCTCGTCACCCCTGCGGATCGACGAACTTATACCCGATGCCGTAGACCGTCTGGATGTGCGTCGGGGCCTTGGGGTTGGGCTCAATCTTCTTGCGGAGCGCCGCCACGTGACGGTCGATGGTGCGGGTGGTGATGTCTCCGCTGATGCCCCACACGTCGCGCAGGAGCTGCTTCCGGCTCACGGTGCGGCCCCGGTGGTTGATGAAGTACGTCAGGATGTCGAACTCCAGGTCCGTGAACGCGATCTGTTCTCCGTCGCGTGTGGCCGACTGGTCCGTGAGGTCAACCGTGATCTCGCCGAACGTGTAGGTGTCTCCGACCTCGGGGGCGGGGTCGTCGCTTCGTTCGTAGACGGCCTGGACCCGGGCCGCGAGCTCTTGGGCGTCGAACGGCTTCGTCACGTAGTCGTCCGCTCCGAGGTCGAATCCGCGCAGCTTGTTTTGGTCTTCGGACTTTGCCGTGAGGACGATCACCGGGGTGTCGACGCCGGCCCGCCGGGCCTCGCGGAGAACCTCGAAGCCGTCCTTTTCGGGAAGCATTACGTCGAGCAGCACCACGTCGTAGGGGGGCAGGGAGGTCATCTCCTTGAGCGCCGCCGCGCCGTCTGTAACGAGGGACACGGTGTGGGCCCGTGTCGAGAAGAAATCGTGCAGTGTGTTGCCCAGGTCCGGGTCGTCCTCCACGAGCAGGAGGCGAAGTGAAGAGAGGTCGGACGTGGGAGAGGAAGCAGGCATGGAAGACGGAGCGGCGGCTACGGGGCAGCGTAGGGGGGCGCACAGGTTCGGGGGGATGGACCCAATGGCAACGTAGGCGACTGTGTGGTGCCTCGCAACACGGGGACCGTTGCCAAAATGGGGACGCTCCGAACGGACCACGCCTCTGCAGGTTTAACGAAGCGAACCAACCTTCCAACCGCCTCCCCGTGCCGAATGGATTTTTCGCTCCTGTTCGACCCGGAGTACCTGCCCATTATCGCGGGAACGCTGGTGGGGTTTGGGCTTCTGGCCGCCGTGCTTCTCGTGCCGGTGTATCGGTTTTTGGAGCGGGAGCAGAAGGTGGCGGAGCAGTGGACGCCGGAGGCGCTGGCCGAGCGCATGCGGGAGCGGCAAGACACCGGGACCAACGGGGCGGCGGCCGGGGCGGACGGGGAAGGGGACGACGGCGAGCGCCGCCCGCCCATTCAGTCCTGACGGGCAGGGGCCTCTGTAGAGTCGCGTGCTCCGACGTGCACCAGGGGCCGCAGGTCCGCCAGGGTCTTGGGGCCGATGCCGCGAATCCGCTGAAGCTCGTCCACGCGCTGGAAGGGGCGCTGCGCGGAGCGGTACTGCACAATCCGCTCGGCGTAGGTTGGTCCAATGCCCGGAAGCGTCTCAAGGGCGGAGGCCGAGGCGGCATTTACGTTCAGCGGATCCTTCGGGCGGGGCGCAGCGCCTGCCGCAGGGGCCGACTGAGCAGCCGATGCCGAGTCCGTCTGAGCGACGAGGGAGTCGGGAGACACGGGGGGCACCTGCTGTTGCTTTACGTGCCGCACCGTGAGGCCGGTCAGAAACAGGACCGTCAGGGTGCCGACGGCGAGCGCCTCGTGGCGCGTGATGGACAGACGTTGCTGGAGCCGATAGAGCCAGATCATGCCACGCGGCGGTCGTGTGGAGCATGTCCCGTTGTGTTCGGTAGACACACCGCTCCGGCGCGATCTAACGTCGGGGAAGGCGGGCAGACATCAGCCGACTAATCTTTCTCGGACCCCCGATGGCTCAACGCGACATCATTCGGACCGAGGCGGTGGTGCTCCGGAGCCTCGACTACGGCGAGACCAGCCAGATCGTGACCCTCTTTACCCGTGAGAAGGGGAAGATCGGCGTGATGGCGAAAGGCGCCCGCCGGGCCAAGACGCCGTTTGGGGCCACCCTGCAGCCGATGGCCTACTCGGAGGTGGTGTTCTACTTTAAGCCGACCCGCACCCTTCAGATTCTGAGTGAGAGCAGCCACGTCGAGAGCTTTCACCGCCTCCGCGAAAACCTGGCGCGAATCACCGTGGGGCTGCGCATTGTGGAGCTCGTGGACGCCCTGATGGAGGAAGAAGACCCTCAGCCTTCGGTGTTTGCGCTCCTCGTGCGGCTGCTGCGCCGACTCAATGCCACCGAGCGTCGGGCCGCCAACCTGTGGCCCTACGCCCAGCTGCGCTTCGCTCGGCTCCTGGGCATCGCCCCCTCCATCGAGCGCGCAAACGTAGAGGCGGTGGGCGACGAGGGCCTCCTGTCGAAGGCGAATGGGGGCGTCTACCCGGCGGATGCGGCCCCCGCGGCTCCGCGCCGGGCCTCCCGGCAGGCCCTGCGGGCCTACGCCGTCTTCGCCAAGGCCGACCTCGACACGGCCATGCGCATGGAACTGACGCCGGAGGTCCGGCGGGAGGTGGAGGCCCTGGTGCGCGATTTCCTCCGCTACCACGTCGAGGAGGCGTACCCCGACCGAAGCGAGGCCGTCATTGCCCAGTTGACCCGCGAGTCGCCCCCTCGGCCCGCCGGGTCTTCTTGACCTTCCGCTCCCGGGTCGATACCCTTACTGTGCAGAATATATGTCCCTCCCCCTGAACAGCCGAGGGGACGGAGCCTGCGCCGCCGCGCTGCCTGTCACTGGTCGTTCCACTCGCCCATGGGCCGCAAAAAGCTCACCGCCAAGCAGCACGAGTTCCTCCAGTTCCTCATCGACCACACCCACGAGACGGGGGTGTGGCCGACGTACCGCGAGATCATCGATCACTTCGGGTACAGCTCGCCCAACAGCGTCACTCAGAACCTGAAGGCGCTCCACCGAAAGGGCCACCTCACCCGCGACGAACAGGGGTACCACCTGGCCTCGCGGTACCAGGAGCAGGCCGAGCCGGGCATCCCCATCGAAGGCATCATCTCGGCCGGCACGCTGCAGGAGGCGGTCGAGGCCGACCTGGGCACCATTACGCTCGACATGCTCTTCCCCAATCTCGACCGCATCTTCGCGATCCGCGTGGCGGGCCAGTCGATGAGGGGGGCGGACATCCACGACGGGGACTACGTGCTGCTCATCGACGACGACATTCCGGAGGGCGGCATCGGGGCGGTGCTCTACGACGGGGAAACCTCGCTCAAGCGCGTGTACCACGAGGCGGAGGGCCTTCGGCTGGAGCCCTGCAATCCGGAGTACGACGACATCCACATCGAGCCGGATGTGTTCGAGGAGGTCACCATCCTGGGGCGGTACGTGGGGCACATGAACAACGAGGGCATTCACAAGCGCACCAGCCACGGCGAACTTCCGAAGAACTGAGCCGTGGCGCACAAGCAGTGCGGGGATTGTTCGCCCCGCCGCACCGTGTCTCCCACCGACTGTTCTCTTCGTCCATGGACGACAACATTCCAAGCTGGAAGCAGAACCTGAACCGCGAGGGCGGCTACTGGAACGACGGCCGCTGGTACGACATCCACCTGGAGCGTCGCATGCCCCAGGCCATCCCGATGCTGGAGGAGCTGGCCATGGCGCTGCCGCCCCTGCCGCCCGGCACCGTGGTGGGCGACCTGGCCTGTGGGACCGGCAACGCCTCCGCCACCATTCTCGACGCCTACCCGCAGGTGCAGGTCGTGCTGCTCGATGAGGATCAGGACCAGCTCTCCATCGCGCACGAGAAGATCGGCCAGTTTACCCGCGACGTGGAGCCGCTTCGCGTGACGGTGCCCACCGACGGGGAGCCTCTCCCGGGCGGGCCCTACGACGTGGTGGTGGCATCCCTGGCCCTGCACGCCATCGTGGGGCACGACGTGGATCCCGCCGCGGCCGAGTCGCACTACGAGCTGCTTTTCCGCAGCATCCACGAGCCGCTCCGCCCCGGCGGTCACTGCTTCGTGGGCGACCATGTAGGCACGCTCGACCTCTACTCCCAGCTCAAGGCCATGGAGCGGGCCGGCTTCACGGACGTGGACTGTGCCTGGCGCCAGGACGACTTCTTCGTGGCCGGCGGGCGGAAGAGTGCCTAGGGGACCCCGTTGGCGGCAGTCCGCAAGGGGCTACGAGCGCGGGTGCCGCAGGAGCGACGGCAGCCCGCAGGTGTCAAGGATCAGCAGGCGGTCGGGCTCCGGGCCGGCGCGGAAGATGACGCAGTCCTGCACGTCGGTTTCGAGGGCGTCGAGAAGAGCGGAGAGCGAGAGGCCCAGGCCCCGGGCAAACTGCCGGAGCGTACCGATGGCCTCGCCCTCTTCGGTAATGGTCACGAGGGACCGTAGACGAGACATGGGAGGTCGGGTGGAAGGTGAGGGAATCATGAACCTGTGGGTCCAAGGAACGTCAACTCGGACCGGTATGCATGAGGAATTGGGGAAGAAAACGTAACATTGTCGATTGCGGCATGCGGTTCTCCACTACGCCCGCTCCCGCTGAATCCGCTGGTACGTTTCGTTGAGGTCCACGATGGGGGACGGGTAGTCGTCGCCGAGGACGCAGCCGTAGAGCTTCTGTTGTTCGGGGGACATGCGGTGCGGCTCGTGCACGAACTCGTCCGGCACGTCCTCCAGCTCGGGCAGCCAGGTGCGCACGTAGTCGCCGTTTTCGTCGTACCGCTTGGCCTGCTTCACGATGTTGAAGTAGCGGGAGCGGGGGTCGTTGCCGACGCGGGAGTTGTAGGCCCAGTTGCCCCAGTTCGAGGCCACGTCGTAGTCGACGAGGCGGCTTTCGAAGTAGGCCGCGCCCAGGCGCCAGTCCAGCTTGAGGCTCTGGGAGAGCATGCTGGCGACATTCTGCCGGCCGCGGTTGGACATGTAGCCGGTCTGGTTGAGCTCCCGCATGTTGGCGTCGACGAACGGGATGCCGGTGGTGCCGGTGGCCCATCGGTCAAAGGCCGCGTCGTCGTAGCGCCAGTCGATGTCGTTCCCGAGGAGGCCGCCGGGGCGGAAGAGGCGGTCGCCGCCCTTCCACGCGACGAACGTGAAGAAGTCGCGCCAGATGAGCTCAAACGTCATCCAGTAGGTCGACTTGTTGCTTACCCGCTCGTCCTCGTAGTGCTGCACCTCCTCGTAGATTTGGCGGGGCGAGATGCAGCCGTGGGCGAGCCAGGGGCTGAACTTGGACGAGTAGTTGGCCCCGAGAAGGCCGTTTCGGGTGGCTTTGTACCTGCGGAGCCGGTCCTCGCGCCAGATGTATTCGTCGATCCGATCGAGTCCCCGGGTTTCGCCGCCCTCGAAAGAAAGAACGGCCCGCTCGTCGACCGACCCGTCGGCCTCGAAGCCCAGGTCGTCGAGGGTGGGGAGTGCGCCCGGCTCCATGTTGTCCGGGAGAGCGGGCAGCGACTCAGGCGGGGAGATGGTCTCACGGATTCGGCTCTGCTTTTCCACGCCCTTCCGGAAGTTCGTGTAGACATTCGGAATGTCGTCGGGGCCGTCGAAGGGAAGGTCCTGGATGTGATAGAGCGTTTTCCCCCAGAAGAAGCCCGGGGTCGCCTCCGTGTCGTCCAGCGCCTGCTTCACTGCCTCTTCCGTCTCGCGCTCCTCCGTCCCAATCTCCTGGTACATCAGGACCTCATCGGCCGACACCTGGCGGGCCACCTCGGGCAGGATCTCCTCGGGGCGGCCGCGGCGCACCACCAGGTCCGCCCCGAGATCCCGGTACGACTGTCGCAGATCCGCAACGCTCTCGCGCAGGAATCGGGCCCGGATCGCGCTCATCTTCGGAAGGTCGAACATCGTGGTGCCGAAGTGGCGCGGATCGAAGCAGTAGACGGGCACCACGCGGTCGTGGCGCTCGGCGGCGCTGCGGAGCGGCTCGTGGTCGCGGATGCGAAGGTCGTGTCGTATCCAGACGAGGGCGGTGGATGGCATGGCGGGGAGCGGATCAGCGGGGGAAGGAAAGCATGAGTGCCGGCTGTGACGCAACAGGGGCCCGAACGATTCCGGCGCCCCCGGCGGTCACGACTCCTCTTTGGCCCAGGGCACGGAGTCGCGGTCCTTGTTGCGACGGCAGCGCTCACTGCAGTATTTTACGTTCTCCCAGTCGTCGGCCCATTTTTTCCGCCATTCGAACTCGCGGTTACAGACCGGACAGGTCTTTGTCGGCAGGTTTTGGTGACTCATACCGGGGAGGCGTTGCGGAGATTGATCCACGACAGCCGTACTGTGGCCTCGGGGCCGTCGTGCCCGTCCGGCGGAGCTTCTTACACACTTGTCACGAGCACGACTGCTTCGTCCAGTTCTCACGGGATGGCGGCCCGATTGAGCCACGGGCGCCGGAACAGCGTACAAAACAGCGCCGTAGCAGCGGATGACATAGCAATCAATCGGCAGTGTCCGGCGCTGCCGCGTGCCACTCGGGGCTATAGCTCAGTTGGTAGAGCGCTGGAATCGCACTCCAGAGGTCCGGGGTTCGAATCCCCGTAGCTCCACGGCCCCGACCCCACTTGGACGCCGCTATCGGCGGTCCGGGTGGGGTTTTCGTTTGCGGCCTGGCCCTGCCCAGGAAGACCCTCCCAGCGGGCTGTGATTTTGTCGTGCTCGAATCGAAAGGGACGCGCACGGGGAGAACACGTGTTTGTACACTGCGTTATGGCCCATTGTAATCATCTCTCATCTCCCTCTGCCGCAGGCACGAGGACGTTGAGAGAACATCGAACATCAGAAGATCATCAACCCACAACCGGAATCATGGTGCAAGGAACCGTTAAGTGGTTCAGTCCCGCGAAGGGATATGGATTCGCCGAACCCGACGAAGGAGAAGACGACGTTTTTCTCCACCACAGTGAGGTCCCCGACGAGGACCTGGAAGAAGGCGATCGAGTTGAATTTGAAATCGAAGAAACCGACAAGGGCCTGAGCGCGATCGGCGTTGAGCGCGTGACCGAGCGTCAGTGGTAATCCACGGCGTGGCCGCTCCGTGACCGAGACGGAGCGTGGCCTTTTGACATACGGAAGGCGTCTTCTTCCAAAGAGCCGGGCTCGCCGTACAGTGCCTGTCGGGGGTGCTGTCCCACACGGCCGCTTCGGCGGCGTGGGTGCTTCGGGGCTTGAAGCGGGGAGCCCGGCTCGAAGACGCCCTTTTGACTGCAGGACCCAATCGGGTTTTGGCCAGGCGGCCCCACCGTCTGGCATTTTGTGTTTAGGGGGGAGGCGGACGAAGTCCTTCATGCGCTGTCACTCTCATTTTCTTCTGGATGGATATGGACATTCTTGTTGTTGGCGGGACGGGGACCATTGGGCGCGCAGTGGTGGAGGCCCTGGGCGCCACCCACCACGTGATTGCGGCCGGGCACACCTCGGGCGACGTGCAGGTGGACCTGGCCCGTCCGGACTCGATCGAGCAGCTCTACGCCGAGGTGGGCCCGGTCGATGCGGTCGTGTCCTGCGCCGGGGTCGCGGCCTTCGGGGCGCTCGATGAGCTCGGGGACGACGACTTCGACGAGAGCCTGTCCAACAAGCTGATGGGGCAGGTCAATCTCGTGCGGAAAGGGCTCGACGTGGTGCGCGACGATGGCGTGATGACCCTCACGAGCGGCATCCTCAGCCAGGAGCCGATGGAAGGAAGCGCGGCGATTAGCCTGGTGAACGCGGGCCTGGAAGGGTTCGTCCGGGCGGCGGCCCTGGAGATGCCGCGCGGCCTGTGCGTAAATGCAGTCAGTCCGCCCTGGGTGAGCGAGACATTGGAGGCGATGGGCGAGGATCCGTCCGGGGGCCTCCCGGCGGCCGAGGTCGCAACGGCGTACGTACAGAGTGTAGAAGAGGCGCAGAACGGACTGATCCTCGACGCCCGGGAGGGGGCGTCGTAGCATGTGGTATCTTTTAGGAGGTGCGCTCAGCCTCCGGCTGGTCGCGCGGAAACACCGTGACCCCACATACCACCCCGGAAGGGGAGCCCCAATGGGCACACAAGTGCGCCACCTTCTTCGTCGGAAAGGCACGACGGTCGTCACGACCTCGCCCAATACCACCGTGTACGAGGCCATCGGGACGATGGTCGACTTCGGGGTGGGATCGATTCTCGTGATGAGGGACGGATCGCCACTGGGCATCTTTACGGAGCGGGATTACCTGCGCCGCATTGCGTTGCAGGGGCGCACCTCGAAGACGACGCGTGTAGACGAGGTGATGACGAAAGATCTCCTGACGGTGACCCCCGACACGTCCCTCAACACGTGTCTATCGCTCATGTCTGAGGCCCGGTGCCGTCACCTTCCTGTGATGATGGAGGGCCGCCTAGCCGGAATCGTATCGATGGGTGACTGTGTGAAGGCCCTGCTGCGAGAGGCGGAGGCAACCGTCGACTCCCTGACGAATTACGTGACGGGGCGCTCCCCCGTGTAGCTCACCGGTGCCCGGCGGTCCCAAAAACAAGGAGGATCGGCGAACATATCCGTGCCAGCATTCGGTTTTGTTCGACACGAAGGGGGTCATGCACCGTTCGCTGGTCTACGTTGACGGGCTGGTCGTCGGGTACCTGGTGCTGTCGGGGCTGATTCTGGTTCCGGAAGTGGGGAGGGGCGGCGTGTACGCCTGGACGCTCGCGGCCCATCTCGTGGTTGCTGTTGGCATCGCGGGGCTGTGGCGCCGCCCGCCCCGCTCGTCTCTGGGGCAGTCCGTACGTGAGACGTACCCCCTCTTCCTCCTCCTGGTGCTGTACTTGGAGGTCGATCTCCTGGTCCAGGTTCTCCACACCCCGCCCGGTTACGACGCCCTCGTTCGGTCCTGGGACGCCGCGCTGTTCGGCGGCCATCCCCACGACGGACTGGCGCTCTGGCTGGAGGGGCGGCTGTGGCGGGAGCTGTTCCATCTGCTGTACGTGTCGTACTACCTCCTGCTCATCGGTAGTTACCTGGGCGTGTGGGGGGCCGCACCGGACCGGCTTCCCCGGTTCGTGTTCGTTGTGACGGGCATGTTTGTGAGCTTCCTGGCGGTCTTCATCGCGTTCCCGGTCGCGGGGCCTCTTCCCCAGCCGGACGTGTCGCAGATGACATCCGGCTGGTTTCCGCAACTGGTGGCCTGGATCTACGTGCCGTTCCGGATGGACGGCATCGCGACGGGCGCCTTTCCGAGCTCGCACGTCGGCATGAGCGTGGGCATTGCGTGTCTGCTGGCGCCCCGGCGGTGGACGTGGCGGGCCCTCCTGTGGGGCCTCGTGGGGGGCATTGCTGTGTCGACCCCCTACGGCCGCTTTCACTACGCCATCGACGCGGGGGCGGGGCTGGTGGCGGGCGCGCTCCTCTATCTCTTGTGGACGACGGTGTATACGCGTCTTCAGAAGCGGCGGGCGGCCGTGGCGCGTCCGGCAGGGAGCCCGGGCCAGCGGTGAGGGGAAAAGCCCCGGGGGATGGACGAAAAGGACACGGTCTCCTATACTGGGGGGGACGAGACGACCCTCGGTTCTCGCTTGCTGGTTCCCAATGCGCTTGTTCGCCATGTCCCGCTCGTTGCTTGCTGTCACGCTCGCCGCCGCTCTCACTCTCGGGCTTGTGATGGGCTGCGGCCCATCCGCCGAGTCCCCGGCTCCCGAGTCGGATGCCATTGAGGGAGTGGGGGAGCCCGCCTGGGTGCAGGACGCCACGATCTACGAGGTGTTTATCCCGGATGCCTCGGAGGAGGGCACCTTTCGGGGGCTCATCGGTCGCCTCGACGAGATCGAAGAAATGGGCATCAACACGCTCTGGCTCATGCCCATCCATCCGATTGGGGAGGAGCGGCGCAAGAGTGAGATTGGGCCGCTCGGCTCGCCGTACTCCATCAAGGACTACCGGGCCGTCAACCCCGACTACGGGACGAAGGCGGACTTTCAGGCCCTCGTCGACTCGGTGCACGCCCGCGACATGCACATCATCATCGACCTCGTGGCCAACCACACGGCCTGGGACCACCCCTGGCTGGAGGAGCACCCCGACATGTACACCGACGGGCCGATCAACGGCTTCACGGTGCCTGTGATGAACGGCGACACGACCGACTGGACCGACGTGGTCGACCTCGACTACGACAACCCGCGCACCCGGCAGGAGATGATCGATGCCATGCAGTACTGGGTGCGCGAGTTCAACATCGACGGCTATCGGGCGGACGTGGCCGGGGCGGTGCCTTCGGACTTCTGGGACGCGGCCATCGACTCGGTGGAGGCCGTGAAGCCGGTGATGATGCTGGCCGAGGCGGCCGAACCTGAAATGCACGAGGTGGGCTTCGATCTGACCTATGCCTGGCCCTTCTACGACCGGCTGAAGCGCGTGTGGTCCGAGGATCGACCGGTGGGGACGCTCGCGAGCCAGGTCGACTCCACCCTCGACGCCCTGCCTGGGGACGGGAGGCGGATGCGCTTTACCACGAACCACGACGAGACGATGTGGGACGCCCCGCCGCCCGAACTCTTCGACGGGGTCGAGGGCTCGAAGGCAGCGTTCGTTCTGGCGTCCACCCTGCCGGGCGTGCCGCTCGTCTACAACGGACAGGAGCTAGGGGTGCAGGACACGGTTTCGTTCTTCGCCCGCACGCCCTACGACTGGGAGCAGGACGCGGCGCTTACGGATTTCTTCCGTTCCCAGCTCTCGCTCTATCGTGATAGCCCCGCCCTGCAACACGGAGAACTGAACGTGCTCACGCCGGACGCGGAGGACGTGCTCGTGTACACCCGCAGCGCTGAGGAGGAAGAGATGCTGCTGGCCGTGAATGTGCGCGGCGAGGCGGCGACGGTGGACGTGCCGGCCGAGTACACTGACGCGACGCTCGTGGACGCGACGACTGGGGAAGATATCTCGGGCGATGCGATGGAGCTCGGGCCGTACGGCTACCGCATCCTCTCTGTCGAGTAGGGGGGGCGGCTCTCTGGCACTGGTTCCTGGGATGAGGCAGGACGGACATGGTCGGCCCTGAGGAGGCGTCGGACGAGACCGGGGCGGGGGAGGCGGAAGGAACGCCCGCCCCTACGGTCCCGCTCCGCGACCCGGGCCTTTGGCTGCTCTTCGGCGTGACGGTCGTGGCGGTGGGCAACGTGTCGAGCGTGGCCCCCTCGTTTCCCCTCCTCGAAGACGCGCTCGGGGTGTCGCGGGGAGCGGTCGGGTGGGTGGTGACGGCCTACGCCCTGCCGGGCATCCTGAGCGCCCCGATTGCGGGCGTGCTGGCCGACCGGGTGGGGCGGAAGCGGGTCCTGGTGCCCACGCTGGTGGTGTTTGGGCTGGCGGGCGGGGCGTGCGCGCTGGTGCGGTCGTTCCCGCTGCTGCTGGCCCTGCGGGCAGTGCAGGGGGCCGCCGCGGCCCCCCTCGTAGGACTCGCCGTCACCATGATCGGCGACCGGTACGACGGAGTGGCGCGGGCCGCCGCGGTGGGCTACAACGCCTCGGCCCTCAACGTGGGCACGGCCCTATACCCGGCACTCGGCGGGGCGCTCGCCGCCATCGCCTGGTTCTGGCCGTTTGCGCTTCCGCTCCTGGCGCTGCCCGTGGCGGCGGCGGTGGCCTGGGGGCTCGATCCGCCGCCGCTCCAGCGTGCGCACACCCTCGCCGACTACCGCGCCGTGGCGCGCGACCGGCTCACGGACCGTCGCGTGGTGGGGCTCCTGGCGGTGAACCTGGGGGTGTTCGTCCTGCTCTTCGGGGCGTTCGTCACGTACGTGCCCGAGCTGCTGGACGCCCGCTTCGGGGCGGCCTCGACGGTGGCCGGCGCCGTGCTGGCCGCCGCGTCGGTGTCGAGCGGGGGCGTGGCGACGCAGATGGGCCGCCTGTCCGCCCGGTTTGCTCCGCGCCGCCTCATCCAATTCTCGCTGCTCCTCGACGGCGCCGCGCTGGCGTGTATGCCGCTCGTGCCCGGGCCCTGGGGGGTAGGAGGGGCGGCGCTCCTCTTTGGCGTGGCGCAGGGGCTCAACCAGCCCGCATTGCAGACGCGCCTCACGGAGCTGACCTCGGACGCCTCCCGCGGCGTGGTCCTGTCGCTGAACGGGATGGTGCTGCGGGTGGGGGAGGCCGTGGGGCCGCTGCTGATGGGCGCGGCGCTGGTGTGGGGCGGCATCGACGCCGTGTTCTATGTCGCGGCGGGCGTGGCGGGGCTCACGGCCGGCGGGGCGGTGTATGCGCTGCGGCCGTCGGCCCCAGAGGAAGAAAGGGGCAGGGAAGCCTCTGGGGCGTGATGTTTTCCTGGGAAAGGGGGCCCTGTCCCGATGTTGCCTGGGGCCGACCGAAGATGTAAAGGCCGGGGCCGAATCGGGAGGGGACGGCCGTGGAGTGCGCCAAACCTCCAGGGGGGGTGCGCCACATGTCTCCCTGTGACGCGGCAAATCTTCCCCCCGGGTGCGCCGCTCCTTCACGGTCCAATCCCGATGAGGCCCCTACACTTGGTGTGCGTCAAAAACGGAGTGCTCCGGCGGGCTCGATCCAAAGGAGGGCTACCCCGGCGCAGTACCTCAATGTGCTCCCCCGAGCACTTCCAACAAAGTCCTTCCCCTTTCTGAACAACTCCTCCCATGGGACAACAACAACTTCTCCTTCTCGTCCTCGCTACGGTCATCGTCGGCATCGCCACGGTCGTCGGCATCCAGGCCTTCTCGCAAAATAACGTCAAGTCCAACGCGGACGCCATGTTGAACGACGCGGTCCGCATCGCTTCTGACGCCCAGGCATGGGCCCAGAAGGCGCAACCGTTCGGTGGTCCAGCTACCTATGGTCAGTTCACCGACGGGACAACCGCCGTCACCCTCGCCAACCTCGGCTACACAGTCAATACTGATGGCAAATATGAGACGCTCAACGGAGAGTGCTCTATCGGCAGTGTCACCGCTGCAGGCCTGACAGTCACTTGCATAAACGATGTGCTTCTCAACGAGGTTACGGCGACAGTGACCGGTTTGACTGACGCAGATATTGATGGCGCCATCGTGGAACTCGGCACTTACACGGAGTAGTCCTACCAGACTGATCTGACAATCGAAGCGGTCCCCGCGGTAGTAACCCGCAAGGGGACCGCTTCTTGTTAGAAATAAAGCGATCCTTACTGCGAAACTCTTCGACCTGAGCCGGTCGGCACCTTGACCAGAGTGCACTTGGGTTTTCCGGGAGGGTGCTTCCCGCCGGGCGGTCCACCTGAAGCCGAAGGACTCGCGCCGCCCCGCGAGAATCAGCCCCCACATCCCCCTTCACTCGCTTCCCTCGCCCCCGTCCATGCCCGTCCGAGAATATCGATTCAGCGGGGTCAACACCATCGGCGATCCGGTCCGCGGCACCGTCTTCGCCCCCAGCAAGCGCGCCGCAAATCGCCGCATCGCCGACCTCTCCGAGAAGCACAAGTTTCGCCCCGACCTCGTTGAGCAGCGCCGCACCTACCGGTACAAGGTGCGCACCGCGGCCGGCGCCGTCGTAAAGGGCGAGCAGAAGGCCTACACCCCGCAGGAAGTGCACGCCGCCCTGGAGCGGATGGGGCTCGAAGTCCTGAAGGTGGACAAGAAGCTGCTGGACTTCCAGATGAAGCCGTCGAGCACCGACATCGTGCTCTTCGTACGCCTGGCGGCCAACATGCTCAAGCGACAGCTGCCGTTCGACGAGGTGCTCACGCTCCTCATCGCCGACGCCACGAGTGCGCCGCTCCGCCAGATGATGCGCGACCTGCAGGCCGACCTCAAGAGCGGCATGAACGCCCAGAACGCGTTCATGAAGCACCAGCACGTGCTGGGCAAGTTTACCGCCTACATGCTGGGCCTCGCGGCCTCCAGCGGCAACATGGCCGGGATGTTCGAGGCGACCGCCAAGTACCTGGAGCGCAAGGACGAATTCAAAAAGAACGTCCGCAGCGCCCTCATCACGCCGGCGATCACGCTTCTCGCGACGATCGCGGCGTTCGTGTGGTACATCTGGTACATTATTCCCTCCTACGCGGGGCTCTTCGTCAACTACAACATCGAATTGCCCCCGCTGACCTCCGCCTCGCTGGCGTTTGCCGGGTGGATGGACCAGTACTGGATGTGGGTGGTCGGCGTCTTCGTGGTGGCCACTGGCGCGTTCATTGCCTGGTCGCAGACCACGAAGGGCAAGTTTCTCATCCACAAATACATGATCCGGCTGCCCTTCATTGGGCCGCTGCTGCACAAGCTCAACCTGGAGGTGTTCTGTCGCGTGTTCGGTGTGCTCTACACCGGCGCGGGCGAGAACCAGGAGGTCATGAAAATCGCCGCCGAGGCCACGGGCAACACCTACATCGAGCACCAGGTGAAGACGGTGACCGTGCCCCTCATGATGGCGCGCGGCACCGACCTCATTGCGGCGATGGAGGCCGCCGAAGTGTTCACGCCTATGGTGCTGGCCCGCTTCCGCACCGGCGCCGAGACCGGCTCCGTGCGCGAGAGCGCCAACGAGATGGGCGAGTTCTACGAGAAGGAAACCACCCTGAAACTGGAAACCACGGTGGAGGGCATCAAGACGGCCACCGCCGTGGTCATCTCCATCATGGTGGCGATCCTCACGATTGTGTCCGCCGAGTCGGCGCTGATTCAGCCCACGACCTCGGACATCATGTTCAAAAACTAACCCTTCTCTCTCCCCCATCTCCATGAGCGACAAAGACGTGAACACGTACCGGGACGAGGAGGGATTCGTCTTTCTTGAGACCGGGGCGACGGGGGGCGACGGCCGCCCGGGCGACACCGACGATCTGTCGGTCGATTCGCCCGTCGGCGCGCTGTCACGTAATGGGAAGGCCGCCGCGACGGACGAGCTCCCCGCAGCCCTGCAGCGCGACCGTGTGGTAACGGCGCTCCTCCGCGCCCAGTCGATTACGCCGCAGGAGGCCCGCGAGACGCACGCCGAATGGACCCGCACCGGCGAGCGGACGGCCCTCTGGCGCGTGTTGGCCAAGCACCCGACCGTGGACCGCACCCTCGTCTTTGCCGAGGCGGCCCGCATCTACGCCTTCCGCGAGGAGGTGGTCGACCCCGACCAGATCAACGCCGACTTCGTGCGCCGCGTCATCGAGCAGTTCGACCGGCCGGACCAGGACAAGCTGCTGGCCATGCGCCTGCTGCCGCTCCGCGAGGAGCGGGACGAGCAGCGCGGCATCTCCCGCCTCGTCTTTGCCACGTACGATCCCACCCGCCCCGAGCTCTACCAGATTGCCCACGACGTGGGCCTCGCCCACTTTGAGCTGCGGTACGCGCCGGAGGCCATTGTGGCGCCCCTGCTCGACGAGCTCTACCCCCGCCGCAACGAGTACCTCGAGCGCATTGAGGCCGACGAGCAGGCCAGCTCGTTCGACCTGGGCGCCTCCTACGAGGAGCGCGACCGGGGCCTCGTGGACGAGGAGCAACTGGAGGCCGAAATCAACCGCTCCTCGCTCATCAACCTGTTCGAGGCCGCCCTCGTGGAGGCCGTGCGGATGGGGGCGAGTGACATCCACGTGTTTCCCAGCCCGGCCCGCGAGACCGAAATCCACATGCGCGTCGATGGGATGCTGCAGCTCTGGCACACCCAGGACAAGGTGCACCCCGAGGCCATGCTGGCCGTGGTGAAAGACCGCTGCCTGAACGTCGACCGCTTCGACCGCGAAATTGCCCAGGACGGCTACATTCAGCGTACGGTCGACGGCAGCCTCATCCGCTACCGCGTGTCGGTGCTCCCGCTGGCCGACACCAGCCGAGAGGTCAAGGCCGAAAGCATCGTGATTCGTGTGCTCGACGACCGCCGCGTCTTTACCGACCTGCGCCAGATTAACCTGCAATCGGAGGCCCTCGCGCGCTTCGAGAAGGCGATCACGCAGCCGCACGGCATGGTCATCATGACCGGCCCCACCGGCTCGGGCAAGAGCACCACGCTCGCCGCCGCCCTCCACTCGGTCATCGATCCGCAGCGCAACGTGCTGACGGTCGAGGACCCGGTGGAATACATCCTTCCGGGGGCCCGGCAGATTAAGCTCGGCCCGCGCCTCCACCTGGAGGACGCCCTGCGCTCCATCCTGCGCCACGACCCCGACATCGTGATGGTGGGAGAGATGCGCGACCGCCCGACCGCCGAGCTGGCCATCAAGCTGGCAAACACCGGCCACCTCACGTTCTCCACGCTCCACACCAACGACGCCCCCAGCGCCGTGAGCCGCCTCTACAAGATGGGCGTGGAGCCCTTCCTCATCGCGTACGCCATCAACCTGATCGTGGCCCAGCGCCTCGTGCGCACCCTGTGCCCGGCCTGCCGCCAGGTCGACCCATCGCCCGACCCCGTGCTGCTCCGTGAACTGGGATTCTCGGATGCCGAGATGCGCGAGACTGACTTCTACCGCGCCGGGGAGAACCGCTCGTGCCGCAAGTGCGCCGGAAGCGGCTACCGCGGCCGGCAGGCCATCGCCGAGGCCCTATACTTCTCCCGCGCCATTCGACACCTCATTGTTGAGTCAGAAGAGTCAATCGATGAGGACGCCATTCGCGATACTGCGATTGCGGAGGGGATGCTCACGCTTCTCGCCTCCGCCCGCGAGGTGGTGAAGCGCGGCGACACCAGCATCGACGAACTCCTCCGGGTCGTCTCCACCGACTAAGCCCAGCTCCACGGAGCCGCATCCTTCACATCCATGGCTCAAACCATATATGGACTTGTCGCCCTCGCTCTGGTCTCCATGCTGGCCCTTAGCATGCACCAGGGGACGACCAGTACCCAGCAGCGTCACATTCTCAATGAGGTAACCACGCAGGTAACTGGAGTGGGCGTTGAGGTCTTTGATCACATCGGTCGGGCCGGCGTCGCCTTCGACAAATTCGTCGTAGACACGCAAACGACGTTCCCCACGTGCGGTCGCACGACGAGTGCGGATGTGTTTACGCCCGAAGCGTCATTTGTGCCCGCCGGAAGCTATGCGGGCAGCGCGTACATCGAAGGGTTTGACGGCATGACCGACGTTCCGATCGACCGAGACGACATTCCGTTCCTCGTCGACATTGCGGTGACCTACGTAGACCCTGTGACCCTCGCGCCGAGTGCGGTGCCCACTTTTGCGAAAGAGGTCACCCTCACGATTTCGAGTCCGTTTCTGTTCATCAAGACGCCGGACACGCCGGTCGAGGTGCGAATGCAGCGGGTGTTTGAGTACGACACCGTGACCAAGGCGGCATATATCCCCTACTCGGGCAACGGGCTCTGCCCCGCGCTCTAACCTCTCCTTTCTGGAACGACATGCAGGTCCTCCTTGACAATCTTGCGGCGGTCGTAATCGGAAGCACGGTGCTTCTCATCATCGCCTTTACGCAGTTCCGGGGCCAAGAGGCCGCCATCGACGGCGTGCAGTACTACGCTGCCAAGTCCCAGATGGTGGACTTTGTTCGTCAGCTTCAAGTCGACCTCCACAACGTGGGGGCCGGGGTGCCGAATGCGGACATTGAGACGGGGGAAGCGATCGTTACGTACGCGACGACGGGCGATACAACGGAGGCATTTGCCTTTCGGACCTACGCGGATTCCCTGTCCTTCGCTCCCAAGCCGGGGCCCGACGTCGTGTGTTATCGGCGAGAGCTGACGGGGGAGACAGCGTACGTTCGCGATCCCGCCGCCGGGGGGTACGAGGAGAAGCCGACCTTTCGTATTGTGCGCCGGGTGAACCCCACGTCGCCTGCCGACTGCACGGGCGGCACGGAGACCAGTGCCAGCATGGCCTCCCTTACGGAGTTTCACATCGACCTCCGGCGGGACAATGGGAGCACCACGCCCAATTACGCGGAGGTGCGCCAGCTTGGGGTGCATGTGCGCGGCGTGTCGCCCCTGGGTGGGGGAGAGACCGAGCACCTTGGAGGGATGAAGCAACACGTCGACGAGACGCGCTTCAACGGCATCGTCCGGCCGCCCAATCTTACGCGCTACGCGCCATAGTTCGCGGGGGATGCCCCCATTCACTTCTTAGACCGACTCCTCCAATGGGACAAAGTTCTCTCATTCTCGTCCTCATGGCGACCCTTACGGTGGGCGTTCTTCTCTTCAACTCGCAGACGACCACCAATCAGAGCGACTCCGCCCTCACGGTGAAACAGCAGGAGGCCTTCGCGCGGGAAACTGCGCTCGTGGGCCTCGACCGCGTCATCCGGGACCTGGTGGACCGTCCAGATGAGTGGGCCCAGACCAGCACCTTCAACATTCCCGCTACGAGCTACGCCGGGTACGGCACGCAGGCAACCTATCAGGTGAACCTCCGCAATTATCGTCCGGGAGCGGCCGCGGTTGTCCCTGGCCTGCCCATCGTGGACGACACGCTCGACGTGCGGGCGGTCGGCACCTATCAGGACCGCGACTACACGATTCAGGCGACCTACACGAAGGGCATCACCAATATCGGCGTGCCCCCGGCGCTCCGTACGGCCCTCGTTTCCGATCAGACCCTCCGGTTCAACGGGTCGCCCAAGATCCGCTCGTCGTCTTCCACGACGAATGCGGACGTGCACGCGAATCAGGACCTCGATGCGCAGGGCTCGCCCGTCAACTTCGTGGTTGAAGGCTACGGCACCTACAGTGAGGAGTACACCGGCAAAAATACCGCGTTCTTTCAGCCGAATCAGCCCGACCCCTCTGCGTCGGGCACGACGTACCAGTACGACCCAATGTACGTCCCGACAGTGAATGTATCGGCGGCCGCCGCTACGGCGCACGCAATTACGAGTCCCCCGTCCGGAACCTTCACGATGGGGGCAAGCCTGTGGGACAACCTGACGGACGGGCTCGATGCGACTCTTGCGCCGAACTCACTGTCGGGGAAGGGAACGCCCGAGGATCCCTTTATCTGGTATGTTGGGGGCAACATGGTAATGAGCGGGGACCTTCGTCTGCCCCGCGCGATCGGGACGGGCGCCCCTCAGGGACACATCAAGCTCTACGTGGACGGCAACCTCACCTTTCAGGGCGACGGAACGATGACTCCCACATACGCTGATGCCCCTAACAGTAAGCAGCCCGACACGGTCATCCAGAACTGGATTGCTCAGCACCTGCCGGAAGGGTCGTCCATGGCCGTCTACGTGGCAGGAAATGTCAACTTTAACGGCAACGTCTCCGTCGCGGCCCTCATCCACGCCAACGGCGCGGTCACCTTTAATGGAGGGGGGAATAAAGTCAACGTCATCGGAAGCGTGGTCTCGAAGCAGTCGATGACGTTTAACGGCAACAACAAGCTGTGGTACACTGAGGCGTCCGAGACGGTGAAAGATCCGGGATACGATTACAATGTCCCCACCGGCGTCTTCCTGCTCGATTATTTGGAGTGGCCGGAGCGGCCGGTCACAACGTCATAACGAGGCCCACCGGTGCGCCAAACCTCCCTATCCGGGAAGAAAATGCGGCGCACTCCACTCGGGCCACTGGATAGGGGGCACGCGACCCGGGCCGACGATATTGGGTCAGCCCCTTCACCCCTATCACGCCCATAGATGACGCTCTCTCCCTCCACTTCTGACGTCGCGTCCGCCGCCCCGATCGATCTTCCGGTTGCCCTTCGCGCCCTCGCGCAGCGCGCCCCCGAGGACCTCGACGGCCCCCGCCGGGTCCGCTGGTACGCCGAGCAGGTTCAGGCCCTTGGCGAGGCCGACCGCGAGGCGGGCCGCGCCCAGTTTGCGGAGCTGGCCCGCCGGATGATGGACCTGAACGCCTCGGACCTCGACCTCGGCGGCCCCGCGGCCAACGAGCAGATCTGGTACCGGGTCGACGGCCGCAAAGAAGTGTACCCCGACTGCGGGCGCCTCTCGATGGATGAGGCCGACGTACTCCTCGTTGTTCTCCTCGCTCCGCACCAACTGGAGCAGCTCCTGGACCACTTCGCCGTTGACTTCGGCTATTCGCTGGCCGTCGACGAGGACGAGGCCGACCGCCGCTTCCGCACCACCGTCTACTTCGATCAGGGGCACCTCGCGCTCTCAATGCGCATGCTGGCGTGGACCCCGCGCCCCCTGCGCTCCCTCGGCTTTCACCCCCTCATCGAGCGCGGCTTCATGTTCCGCTACGTGCGCGACGGCCTGACGCTCTTTACGGGAGTGACCGGCTCGGGAAAAAGCACCACGCTCGACGCCATCGTCGACGCCAACAACCAGGACATTGAGGGCCACGTCCTGATTGTCGCCCAGCCGCTCGAGTACATTCACACCTCCAAAAAGTGCATCGTGCGCCACCGCGAGGTGGGGACCGATGTCGACAGCTTTGTCGATGGCATGGTGCAGGGCCTGCGCCAGGACCCCGACGTCGTCGTGGTCGGAGAGATGCGTGACCCGGAGACGATCTCGACGGCGATGGAGATGGCCGACACCGGCCACAAGGTGTTCTCTACCCTCCACACCGGAAGCGCCATCGAAACCATCGACCGCATTGTGGCCGAGTACCCGACCGAAGAGCAGGACCGGGTGCGCCACCGCCTCGCCGACGTGCTCCGCTGCGTGGTCTCGCAGAAGCTGCTCCCCGCCGTGGGCGGCGGGCGCGTGCTCGCCAAGGAAGTGCTCTGGATGATTCCGTCCGCCCGCGCCGCCATCAAAAACGGCAACGTAGGCGAGATCTACCAGATGATCTGGCAGGGCACCGACCAGGGCATGACCACGCTGGAGCAGGACCTGACCCGCCTCGTGCGCAACGGCGACATCACGCTCGACGTGGCGATGAGCTACGCCAACAACAAGCGGCGCCTACTGCAACTCCTGAAATAGCCCCCGTTCCGTTCCCCCTTCGACTGTTCCCTTCCATGGCCTCTTCCGACTCTTCCCCCCGCACGGTCCTGGGCGTGTCCCTCACGCCCGACACCATCGAAGCGGTGCTCCTCCGCACGTCCGACACGGGCGACAAGGTGCTCCACCGCATGGTGCGCCCGCGCCTCCGCTCGGGCGGCGCCACCACGTCCGATGATTTTTCGGACGTGCTCCCCGGCATGAAAACGAGCGACGAGGCGGACTTCACGCTGGAGGTGGGCACTGGAGACAACGACCTCGACCTGGACGACCCGTTGCTCCGGTCGCTCCAAAAAGACGATGCGTCCGGGGGCACCGCCACCTTGTTTACCGCCCAGCTCCGCGAGATCCTTGCAGAGTGCCAGCGAAAGACGGGCGACCGGCCGGACCTTGCGTTCTGTGTAGACACGCCCGACGTGGCGTACGTCGAACTGACCGTATCGGCCGCGGCGGTGGAACCCCAAACCTTCTGGGAGCAGGCCGCCGCCCTCGCCTCCCGAACAAGCAACGAGCAGCGCGCCCTCCTCGACGCCCTCCGCGCTGCCTACGACGCCCCCTTCGACGCCGATCGCGTGGCGTTCGTCCCCATGGCGTCCGACGGGTCGGATCGGCGGGTCCTCGCGCTCGTGCCTACGCGTCAGGAGTCGGTGACCCCGACGCTTCGGGCGCTGGCCGCAACGGACGAGACGGTCGACACTGCCGGCCGCCTGCTCGACACAGAGGCCTCCCTGCTCACCCACCTCGCGGCCACGCGCATTTCCCCGGCGTCGGACGAGACGACCGCCGTGGTCCGGGTGGGCAGCGAGGACACCCTGCTGCTCTTCCTAACCGGCACCGAGCTCCGTCACGTTGAGCGTCTCCGCTCGCTCACGGCCTTCGATCCGGCGGAGACGATTTGCAGCCGGGTGCTCCTTCACCAGGACGAGTACCGAATCAAAGACATCCACCACGTCCTGCTGGCCGGCGGGCCCCGCGACGGACGCCTGGCCGAGCGCTTCGAGGCCTTTTACGACGACGCCACCGTGCACGTCCTCCACGACGGCCTTCTGGACGCGGACGTATCGCTCGGGACCGACGTGTCGCTCACGCCGGACGCGGTGCTGGCCCTTGCGGTCGCGCAGCGAATGGTGCACGCGCCCACGGTCAACCTCTTCGGCGCCGTCGCGCACACCCGGCGCCGAGCCCCCTCGGCCATCGCCTGGCACACCGTGGCGGTCCTCGCCCTTCTCTTTGCGGTGGCCCTCTTCTTCGGGTGGCGCTACATGGAGCGCGAGCAGGAAATCGCCCAGGTGCAGCAGCGCCACGCCCTCACCCCGGTGGAGATGCCCAAGCTGACGCCCGAGGCCCTGAAGGTCCGCGTCGACAGCCTGAACGCCGTCCACCGCACGTACACCCGCGCCCTCCACGTGCTCGACTCGCTCCTCGTGGGGAGCGACGAGTGGAGCCGGGCCATCGAGCGCACGTCCCAGCTGACGGGCGAAATTGATGGCATCTGGTTCGACAACTGGAGCATCGACGCGTCTACCATCAAACTGCAGGGCCACGCGCTCAAGCGCAGCAACCTGGCGGCCCTCACCCGGGCCCTCGACGGCACGGTACAGGAGCTCAAGTTTACCGACATCCAGGGGGCACGCGCGTACCCCTTCGTCATTACCGTGCCGCGCCAGATTGAACTGCCGGACGTGACCAAAAAGCTGCGGGAGGAGGCGCTCACCCCGCCGCCCGTGCAGACCGTCTCGACGCCGTAGGAGTTCACCCGTCCGCTTCCTTTCGCCCCCTTCCGCCCCGTCGCCTCAGATGAACGCAACCCGTAACACCCTCCTTCTTCTCGGCCTTCTCGTGCTCGTCGCCGGTGCCGGCTATTACGTCACCGAAGTGTACCAGCCCTCCGCTCGCCAGCGGCTCGACGACATGAGCCGGGTCGCACGGAGCCAACAGGGCGAGGTGGCCCAGCTGCTGGCGGAGGCCGACATGTCGGCCGACCGGGCCGAGGAAACCGTCCGCAAATGGAACGCCCGCTACCGGTACGTGCCCGCCGCCCTCGAAACCCCCGACATCGTGGAGTACCTCGAAGGGCACACGGCCACCGGCTTCGAGGCCTTCAACATGCGCCTTCAGGGCGTCACGACCGCGCCCGATGTTAGCCGATACACGTTCAGCGTCGACGGGACTGGCTACTACCAGAACCTCTACGACTTCATCTGGGCGATGGAGAACAACCCCGAGTTCTACCGAATCCGCGACCTCAACATGAGCCGCACCGAGGTGCAGGACGTCCGCACCGGCAGCCGGCGCGACATGGTCCGCTTCACGATGACGCTCGACGCGTACTTTATGGGCCTCGAGGGCCTCAGCACAGAGCGAGATGAACTCGCCCGCGTGCCCGAGGCCTATCTGCCCGCCCGCACCCTGGCCGACAACTCCTTCTACCCGCACGTGCGGGTGCAGGCGCCACGGTCGGCCGACGACGATCGGCTCGACGTAGAGCGGGGCACGCTGTTGTCGATTGCCGGCAACCGCGCCATCTTCCAGGACGGCACCACGCAGTACATCGTCTACGAAGGGTCTACGGTCCGGTACGGCACCATCGAGCGCATCGACCCCATCAACGTCGTCGTGCGCGCCAGCCTCACGAAGGATGGGCGCACCGAAACGGTCGACATCCAGATGGAGGCCGCCCGGCCGTCGTACCGGCAGGCCGAGGGCAACTCTGAACTCGTGCCGATTGATACGAACTAACCCCTCCATCGCTGTTCCCCGGCGCGCCGATCAGGGGCGCGCCGGTCCTTTCTCCCCGCACCCCCTCTCCCTCTCTACAATGTTCACACGCAACGCTCTCCTTTGTCTACGTGCTGCCCTCGGCCTTCTCGCCGGCGTGGTTCTGCTCGGCGGGGCCGTGGTCCTTCCGGCCCAGGCCCAGGAACCGACGCAGCGCCAGCTCCGCACCTACATTCCCCCGGACCAGATCGTCTCGTTCCTCCCGACGACCCCGTTCGACCAGTTCATTGACTTCATCAACCCCATCTTTTCCAGTGTCACGGGCAAGCAGGTAATCGATCCCGAGTCGCGCAGCGATGCCATTGGCGTGTCCGTTACGCGCATGCAGTTCTTCGACGCGTTCGAGCTCGTGCTGCAGGCGCAGGGCCTCACCTACCGCGAGACCGAGCGGTACTTTATTGTGCAGGAAGAGGAGTCCCAGTCGGACCGCAGGGATCGGGACGAGCGGGCCGCGCCGGCGACGACGGCGACGAAGATCATGCCGGCGTCGCTGGGGACCTCCGAAATCAAGATTAGTGCGCTCCTCTTTGAGGTGAACCTGTCGCGGGTGCGCGAACTGGGGCTCAACTGGAGTGTCTTCCTTGCGCCGGACGGCCAGGGACAGCAGGGAGGCGGAGGGGGCGGCACGGGCGATTCGGGGAACCGGCCGCGCTTTAAGCTCAATCCGCGTGAGCTGGGCGGGCCGCTCGGCGACTTCTTCAACAACGACGAGATCACCGCGCCCGAGGAGATTGACTTTGGCGACCTGGCCCGGTTCTTCCGTGCCCTGGAAGACGACGGCATCGGCAAAACCCTCGCCCAGCCCAGCGTCTCGGTACAGAGTGAGGAGCAGGGCCGCATCCAGATCGGCTCCGACATTCCAATCCAGGTGCGCGACTTTGCCGGAAACACGATCACCCAGTTCATCTCGACCGGCATTATTGTCGACGTCGTGCCGACCCTCATCACGGAGTCGCTGCCCGACTCGGCCGGCACGCCGCTCGACTTCGTTCACCTCGACGTGAAGGTGGAGCGTTCCAGCGGCCGACCGTTTGGCAGCAGCGTGGCGGTGGACCGCAACACGGCCGAAACGCAGGTCCTCCTTCTCAACCGCGAGCAGACCGCAATTGGCGGGCTGTACTCGACCGACTTCACCACGAGCCGTCGCGGCCTCCCAATTCTTAAAGATCTGCCCCCCTGGTTCTTCGGCCTTCGCTACGTGTTCGGTCGGGAAACGAAGACGATTGCCCGTCGCGAGCTCATCATCGTGCTGCAGGCGGAAGTGATCGATCCGGTCTCTGTGCGGGCGGGCCGCAACCTCCCGACGGACCTGCTGGAGCAGCGTCGCCGCGAGGTGGAGCAGCGCGTGCGCACCTTCAGCCCGGAGGCGAGCGAGACCCTCGGCCCGGAGAACGTCCTGCCGTCGAAGGTCGACGACAAGAACTAACTGCGGCCCTGCTCCTCATGTGCTGATTCTGACTCGGGGCCCGTCGGCGGGGCGGGCCCGAGGCAGACACATGAGAGCATCGTGGGTCTTTCATTCTCCGATCTCTGTCCCCATGATCCTTCGATTCTTGTTTCTGTTTCTGGCGAGTCTGCTCCCAGGCGTGTCCGCGGTGGGGCAGACGGCGGCGCCCTCGGCCGATCGTCCTGTTCGCCTGGTCGACATTGCCGCCCCCCGGACACTCGATGCTGGGGGCGTCGGGCACTTCCGGGCACAGGTGGCCCCGGAGTCGATGCGGCCCGTGAACTACCTCTGGGATTTTGGTGACGGCACGTTGTCCGTAGGGACGCTCGTGTCGCACGCCTACACGAGTCCGGGCACGTACACCCTCATGGTGACGGCCCGAAATGAGCGGGGACGCGATACACTCACCGCCCAGGTGACGGTGGAAGTGCCGAGAGAAGACGCAGGGGTAGAGTCGCCGACGTCTGCTGCTCCGGCGTCCGCCCCCGAGGAGGCCGCCGCGCCCTCTGATGAGCGCGGACCGGACGATACGGCGGCCCCCGCACGTCGGGTCACGTTCTCGCGCACCGCGCTCTTCGGTGGGGGCGGCGTAACGCACGAGACGGGCGGGGTGACCTGGGTGCTTGCGTCGGATCTCTGGGCAGAACGGGCCCGCGACCGGATGCTGTACCACCGGCTGCGCGGCCTGCGGGCCGATGTGGTGGTCGACACGACCGGACGGGGCAGTCCGGCCTACCGGGTGGTGGTGGGCCAGTTTGCCTCCGAGGACGAGGCCCTTGCGGCCCGGGCGTGGCTCCCGGACGAGACCGACCACGCATGGCTGTTGAAACTGGAGCCGACGTCCCGCACGGCCCGGCCGTAACGGCCAACGGAACTCCCCTCTCGCTCGTAGGTGTTGGCGGACTGAAAGGATGCTGTTCCTGCCCCGCACTCACGATCGCGCCGCGCGATGATCCAACACCGGCCCTTTGGGATGCTCGTTGGCCTCCTGGCGGTGGCCCTTGGGCTTCTGGGCTGGACCGCGCCCGACGCGCTGCGCGTCGGGGCTTTTTCGGCGGCAGACACCTCCCAGGCCGCCCCGGACGACTGGGCGCCGATCTCTCTCGCCAAGGTGGACCGGCGGACGCAGTACGACCTGGTACGAGCCGATAGCACCACCGTCGTGCGGGCCCGGAGCGACGATGCCGCGGCGGGCCTCGCTACGGAGCGCCGCATCGACCTTACGGAGCATCCCATCCTGGAGTGGCGATGGAAGGTGGACGGCGTCCTTGACGACGGCAACGCCCGGACCAAGGACGGCGACGACTATCCGGCCCGCCTCTACATCACGTTCGACTACGACGACCTGGGCCTCGGCGATCGGATCAAGCTCACGGCCCTCCGGGCGCTGGGGTACGACGAGATTCCGACGCGTGCGCTTAACTACATCTGGGCCAACCGGATCAAGCGGGGGACCATGCTCGACAACCCGTTTACCGACTGGGTGACGATGGTGGCCGTGCGCAGCGGGCCCGGCGACGCCGGCACGTGGCACACGGAGCGGCGCAACGTGCTGGCGGACTACCGCGAGGCCTTCGGCGAAGACCCGCCGCCCGTGAACGGTGTGGCGATCATGACGGACACCGATAACACGGACGGCGAGGCCACCGCGTACTACGGGGACATCGTCTTTCGGAAGCGGTCCGAGGAGGCCGAGTAGCCCAACGCGTTTAGCGGTCGAGGACGACGCGCAGGCCGGTGACGCGCTGAGGCGGCGTGGGGGCGGTCTCGGCCTTCGGGTCCGTGAGCGTGAGGGCCGATCCGTTCTGGGCCGCAGGGCCGTCGTCGGTGGTGGCCCACTCCGCCACATTGCCGCCCACGTCATACACGAGCGGGCCGTCGCCCTCCGCGCCGTGGCCGGCCGGGCGACGGCCCACCCGCATCAGGAGGGCGTCGAGCGGCTGCCGATCGAGTCGGGTGCGGAGGCGCTCGTACTCGTCCGGGTTTGGGGCGAAGCCGGCCCAGTACGCCGGGGTGTTTTCCGAGGGCCCGCTCCGCGCCTCGGCCAGCTGCTCGAGCTCGTGCGCGGTGGGGAGGCGATAGGAGCGGCCCGTCTCTTCGCGGAGCCAGTCCACGTAGGCCTCGGCCTGCTCGGCGGAGACGTCGTGGGCGGGATGGTCGGGCGCCCCAGAAATCCCCTCGTAGTCCGACGCGAAGGCGCGGAACTGGGCCTGCGTCACCTCGAAGCGGCCCACGGCGAGCGTGTCGTTGAGGGGAACGGTTTCGGGGACGAGGGTGCCGTTCACCATCTCGCCGTACCGGCCGTCGGTGGTCGCGGGGCGGGCCGTCGTTTCGAGGAGAGCGAGCGGGGCGTCCTCCGCCATCAGGCGGTCGGCCACGCGCTCATCCATCGAGGTATCGCCAAAGAGATACGTGTCGATCCACTTCAGGTCCTCCTCCATCTTCCGCCGCTGGTGAGAGAGTTCGCCCAGGCCGTGCGGCTCGCCGGGGTAGCTGAGGAAGCGGACCGGTGCGTTGCCGATCTGTTGCAGAGACCGGTAGTACTGCCACCCCTGCTCGTAGGGGACGGCGCGGTCTTCGGTGCCGTGGTGGATGAGGGTGGGCGTCTGGACCTTCTCCATCTCAAAGAGGGGGCTCTTCTCGATGTAGTGCTCCGTGTACTCCCACGGGGCGCCCTTGAAATAGGAGTTGTCGAAGCGGACGCCGAAGGCGCAGTTGCCGTAGTCGGAGGTCCAGTTGACGTCGCCGGCCCCGGGGGCCGCCACCTGGAAGAGCTCGGGATGCTCGATGGTGAGCTGCGTGGTGAGGATGGCGCCGTTCGACCAGCCCATCACGCCCAGAGAGTCGCGGTCCACGAGGCCCTCGGTGGCGAGGGAGTCGATGCCGTTCACGATGTCCGGGATTTCCAGTTCGTAGTACTTGCCCTTAATCGACTCCACGAAGTCGAGGCCGTGGTGGCCCGAGCCGTGGTAGTTGGGACGAAAGACGAACGCGCCCCGCTGGGCGAGGAGGGGGGCGTAGACGGTCCACCCGAGCGACCAGGCGTCCAGGTCCACCCCGCTGGGCCCGCCGTGGATGACGGTCATCATGGGGTAGGACCGGTCCGGGTCGTAGTCGAGCGGGTAGTGCAGGATGCCGTTCACGGTCTCGCCGTTGGCGCCCTCCCACTCAACGACCTCGGCGCGGGGAATGGGCAGATCCTCAAGGGTCTCATTGAGCGTCGTGAGGGTCTCGTCGCTCTGGAGGGTGCCCTCGCGGTAGGTGCCCACCCGGTAGGCGGGCGGCGTGTCGGCGGTGGAGTGGCTAAAGACGACGGTTTCCCCATCCGGCCCGGCGGTGAAGGCCGAGGCGTGCTCCAGGCGCTCGTCGGCCACGGCCTCGTGGGTCCAGCCATCGTCGGTCTTTCGGTAGAAGCGGGGGGTGAAGGTGGGGCCGTTGGCGAGCTGCACGTGCACGCCGCCGTCCACCACGCTGTAGCCGCCGTAGCCGACGCCCTTGTCGCCCCAGTCGAGGGGCACCTCCTGATAGCTGCGGTCGGAGAGGCTGTAGTGGTAGAGCTTGGTGATGCCCGCGCCCTCGTGCTCAGGGTCGGAGCTGTAGCTGTCCGTGGCGTAGAAGCCGGCGCCGTCGGCGGTCCACTCGAAGTTGGAGGGATCGAAGTACTGCTCGTCGAAGATCTCGGTGGTCTCGCCCGTCTCCAGGTCGAGGAGGAACTGGTGCGGCTGGTTGCGCGCGTCGGCGCTGATCGGCGAGTCGGAGAGGCTATAGACGACGTAGCGGCCGTTCGGGGAGGGGGCAAACTCGGTGATCTGGTGGTCATTGTCCGTCACGCGCGTCACGTCGCCCGTTTCCACGTCCACCGTGAAGAGGCGGACGGGGCGGAAGAGGGTCGTATCCTCGATGACGTCCGCGTCGTCGTCGGTTTCGGCGAGGTGTTGCTCGTACCGGGTCTCGTCCTCTTCGGCCGAGAAGAGAATGCGATCGTCGTCGAGCCACCGCATCGCCCGCACGCTCTGCTCGGTGGAGGTGACCGAGGCCGGGGCGCCGCCTCGGGGGTCCAGCCGCCAGATCTGGCGGCCCGCGGCGTCCGCGTCGTCTCCGTCTCGACGGGACAGGAAGGCGATCTGGGTGCCGTCGGGGTTCCAGCGTGGGGTGCTGTTGTTGCCGGTGCGGGTGAGCCGGAGCGTCGCCGTGCTGTCGCCGCGGTGCGGGTCGTCGCGGTAGGTGAGGTAGAGGTCGGACTGCGTGCGGTCGGCCTCCGCGTCGGGCGTGTTCTTCACCCAGAGCACGCGCGCACCGTCCGGGCCAATGGCGACGTCCGAGAGCGATTCCTGCTCCAGCACGTGATCGATCGACCAGGGCGCATCGTCCGCCGGTTGGGCCTGGAGGGGGAGGGCGAAGAGGAGGCCGAAGAGAAGGAAGGGGGAAACGGAAGGACGCATGGGCGGGGAACGCGGTGGGGAACAGGCGGACCCTCACGAAACGGTGTGGGGCCGACGAAGTCAAAAATCCAACCTCTAAAAGCCGGGGGAAGGCAAGCATTGAGGCGTTACCAGACCTCGCTCGAATGCGTCTCCCCGCTCGGGTTTTGCTCCGTCCGCAGGGGACGTCATCTGTGGAACCGCTTCCTATATGAATGGAAACGGTTCCGGCACCACAGGCCGGGAAAAAATTTGCATCTTATTTCTGAGGAGGCTACCGTGGGGTTATCTAAAAACGTCATAACAGACGAAATCGCGCTGGAGGTCGATGGCCGGGAGGGCGCCGGGCCTAAGACCCTCTTCCCAGCCACCACGGGAAGCGACGACGGCTCGCCACAATGTTTTTTCCGATTGATCGGACCGACCATGAGAGCACCGCTACAAAAACTCGCGTGGGGATTCCTGTTGGGACTTCTGCTCCCGAGCCTTGCGTGGGCGCAAGAGCAGACCATTCGAGGCACAGTTACGGATGCCGCCACGGGAGAGCCGCTCCCCGGAGCGACCGTTCAGGTGGAAAACATGCAGCAGGGAACCGCCACCGGTTCGGACGGCACGTACGAGCTAAGTGTCCCGGACGACGCAGAGACACTCCTCTTCTCGTTTGTGGGCTACGCCCCCCAGGAGATTCCAATTGACGGCCGGAGCGTCATTGACGTGGCCCTCTCGCCGGCCCAGCAGGCACTCGACGAGGTAGTGGTCGTCGGGTTTGGGGAGCAGCGACAACAGGACGTGACCGGCAGCATCTCGCAGGTGTCGGCCGACGACCTCGACTCGGCCCCGGTCAATAGCTTTGAGGAGGCGTTGCAGGGCCGACTGCCGGGCGTGCAGATTACCAACTCCAGCGGAAAGCTGGGCCAGGGCATTCGGGTGCGCATTCGCGGAAACTCGTCGGTGACCGGCGACAACCAGCCGCTCTATGTGATCGACGGGGTGCCCCTCGACAACCAGAACCTGTCGACAAACGACGGGGCGACGAACCCGCTGGCGCAACTGAATGCCGGCGACATCGAGTCGATCGAGGTGCTGAAGGATGCCTCGGCCACTTCTATCTACGGGGCCCGGGGCTCGAACGGGGTGGTCCTCATCTCCACGAAAACCGGTGCCTCCGGGGGCTCGCAGTTTTCCTTCAGCATGGAACGGAGCTGGAGCGGCCCGACCAACAAGCCCGAGTTTTTGGACGCGGAGGAGTACGTTAACTACTACCTCGAAGCGGCCCGGAATAGCTCCATCGTGGGAGAAGGCTTCGTGCGGGGGCAGTTCGAATCCCTCTCGCGCGGGGTGGACTGGCGCCCGGCGGCCGACGGCAACCCCCTCATCGACGAAAACTGGCAGGACCGTGCCTTTCAGGACGACCCGACCAGCCTAGAGGTGAATCTGAGCGCACGGGGAGGAGACGAGAACACGACGTTTTACATCTCCGGGCTGTATAGCCAGCAGGAGGGGCTTCTGAACAACGACACGTACGACAAGATCTCGGGACGGGTCAACGTGGATCACTCCTTCACCGACCAGTTTCGGGTGGGGACGCGCCTGAACATCAACCGCGTGCTCAACACGCGCGTCTCGGACGACAACTCGTTCGCTACGCCGATTCAACTGGTGGCCCAGGCCCCCATCTCGCCCGCATACGTCCCCAACACGGACGTGGAAACGAATCAGGCGGGGTTCTTCACGGAGTACCAGCCGACCGAGGAGCTGAACAACCAGACGTTGTACTTCAACAACCTTCTGTACAACGACAACGTCCGGTGGAACGAGATTACCTACCGGACCGTCGGCAGCGCCTTCCTGGAATACGACCTCCTGTCGAGCCTGACGCTCCGCAGTGAGTTTGGCTTGGACCTCCGCACCCAGAACTCCGACCAGTATTTCAACAGCAAGGTCTTCCAGAATATCGGTACGAGTCAGGGGCTTGGCGTGCAAACCTGGGACCGGATCGTCAACTACAATTCCGACACCTATCTGGAGTACAGCGACACGTTTCAGGACGTGCACAGCCTGTCTGGCACGGCCGGGTTTCAGCTGCAGTCGTCCACGACGAACGGGGCGGACGTGACGGGCGAGGTCTTTCCCAACGATGACTTCACGCAGCTGAACAGTGCGGCGGAGTTTAGCGACGCGGGCGGGTTCGAGACCGGCTACCGCTTCCTCGCCTTCTTCGGGCGGGCCAATTACCAGTACGACGACCGGTATCTGCTCGAGCTGAGCACCCGCTACGAGGGATCGTCCCGCTTCGGGGCCGACAGCCAGTACGGATTTTTCCCGTCGGTGTCGGCCGGCTGGGTGTTGACGGAGGAGTCGTTCATCCCGTCAACGGATGTGCTCAGCTACCTCAAGCTGCGGACCAGCTATGGAATTACCGGCAATGCCAGCATTAGCAACTTTGCCCCCCGCGGGCTCTTCAACGCGTCCAGCTACGCGGGCCGCTCGGGCATCAACCCGTCGCAGACCCCGAACCCGCTCCTGCAGTGGGAGCAGACGGAAGAGGTGAACGTGGGACTCGACTACGATCTCTTCGATCGGCGGATTAGCGGGTCGGTGGAGTACTACCGGAAGACAACCGAGGACCTGCTCCTGGACGTAAATGTGCCGAGCACGACGGGCTTCCTCGAGCAAACTCGGAACGTGGGGCGGGTGCGCAACTGGGGCATGGAGTTTCTGGTCGAGACGCGCAACCTGACCGGCGACTTCAACTGGTCCTCGAGCTTCAACATCTCGTTCAACCGCAACGAGGCGCTGGACCTGAACGACCAGGTCATTACGGGCGGCTTCATCAACCAGGCCCGCGAAGGAGAACCCCTCGGCGTTTTTTACGGCCTGGAGTACGCAGGCGTGGACCCGCAGGACGGCGACGCGCTCTTCTATGTGAACGAGAAGAACGAGGCGGGCGAGGTCATCGATTCGGAAACGACGACCGATGCCCCCGGCGAGGCCAATCGTGTCGTGATCGGCAACCCAAACCCCGATTTTGTGGGCGGCCTCGGAAATACCTTCGAGTACAAAGGCTTTCAGCTCCGTACGCTGTTCAACTTCGATTACGGAAGCGAGATTTTCGGGGGCGGCGACGAGTTTAAGGCCGCCAACGGCCGCTTCCTGGACAACCAGCACATCAGCCAGCTGGACGCGTGGGAGGAGCCGGGCGACCAGACGGATGTGCCGGAGCCGCGCCTTTTTGAGAACAACGGCGGGCAGGAGTCGAGCCGCTACGTGTACGACGGCTCCTACCTGCGCCTGAAGAACGTGACGCTCTCCTACGAGCTGCCGGCGCCTCTCCTGCAGGGCCTCTCGGTGTCCAACGCGCGCATCTACGTGACGGGCACGAACCTGCTCACGTTCACGGACTACCGGTGGTGGGACCCGGAGGTGAACGCCGACTTTGCGGCCGGCAGCGTGGGCTTCGGAAACGAGTTCTACACGGCGCCGCAGGCTCGAAAAGTCACCGGCGGCATTGAAGTCTCCTTCTAAGCCCGAACCGAGTGTGAGGACCAGGGCCTTTCGACGATACTTGATGTTTGATCTCTACGATTCATGATCAACCGCTATCCGACTGATCTTACTTCTGTTCTGAGAGGGCTTCTTCTCGGGGGACTGGGAATGCTCCTGCTGGTGGGGTGTGACAGCTTTCTGAGCGTAGACCCCAAGCAGTCCATCGATGAAAGCCAGGCGCTGAGTACGCCCCAGAACGTGCGAGCAGCCCTTGTGGGCGCGTATGATGACCTCAGCAGTTCCAACCTGTACGGCGGGCAGTATATGATGTCGCCCGATCTGCTGGCGGACAACGGCGACGTGCAGTGGGACGGCACCTTTGCCGACCCGGCCGAAATCATCAACAAGAATATGTTCTCGAACAACGGCTTCGTCGAGACGCAGTGGACGGACGCCTACGAGGCAATCAACACGTCCAACAACGTTCTGAGTGCGCTGGGGCAGCTCGAAAACCAGCAGGAACGGGAGCGCGTGAAGGGCGAGGCGCTCTTCATTCGGGGCGCCCTGTACTTCGAGCTGGTCCGACTTTTTGCCCAGCCCTGGAACGCGGGGGATCCGTCGTCCAACCCGGGCGTCCCGCTCGTGCTGGAGCCCACGCGAGAGATTGACGAAGAGGACAATGTCACGCGCGACAACGTGCAGGCGGTGTACGACCAGGTCGAAGACGACCTCACGACGGCCCGAGACAGTCTCCCGGCCACAAATGAGGAGTTTGCCGATACCTACGCGGCCAGTGCGCTCCTCTCGCGGGTGTACCTAATGCAGGGACGCTACGAGGAGGCCGCGACGGCGGCCAACCGGGTCCTTCAGTCCGGGGAGTACGCCCTCGCGGAAACCTTTGCCGGGGCGTTCAACAACAGCGAGGACATCCCGGAGTACATCTTTGCTATTCAGGTGACGCCCCAGGATGGGGTGAACGACCTGAACCTCTTCTACGCCGCGGAGGCGGATGGGGGACGGGGAGACATCAACATTCAGGAGCAACACCTCAATCGGTACGCCGCGGACGATGCGCGTGGCGACTTCTTCTACGAGGATTCCGGCACGGGAGACATCCGAACGCAGAAGTGGCAGGACGACGAGGCCGACGGCGCAAACATTCCGATCATCCGGCTGGCCGAAATGTATCTGACGCGGGCCGAGGCCAACCTTCGCGCGGGCACGTCCATCGGGGCCGATCCGGTGGACGACGTGAACGAGATTCGGGAGCGGGCCAACCTTCCGGCCCTGAACAGTGTCACAGTTCAGGATGTGCTGCGCCAGCGCCGTCTGGAGCTTGTGTTTGAGGGCAACCTCTTGCACGACCTGAAGCGCACGGAGCGCTCAATCGGCTCCATTCCGTACGATGCCGATCAGCTCGTATACCCGATCCCACAGCGTGAGATTGACGCGAACCCGGAAATTCAGCAGAACCCGGGATACGGAAGCTAGGTCGGTCTTTTTCCGCCTTGGCGCCCTTTCGTGCGCCGTTTTAGACGCCCTCTCCGGCCCGCCCCGGGGAGGGCGTCTGTGGTTGAGCCCCTGGGTGCCCGACGCATTTGGAGCGCCGGGCCTCCGGTCTGGGGGGAAGGCGGACGGCTCAGGGCGTGTGGCCGCGGCTGATGTGTTGGCCGTCCCTTTCAGAACCCAAGAATAGAGAGGTCACTCCTGGGAGAGGGCGGCTGCACGCTGGAGGGCGGCGGGGGCGTTGACGATGGCGCCGGTGCGGGAAAGCTCCCCAAAGGCGACCGTCTGGTCGGAGTTTCCAGGACGCGTCACCTGCACATCGCGGTAGGGAATTGCCGTTTCCAGGACGATGTCGCGCACCTGACGGGCTGTGAGGTCGGGGTAGTAGGCCATGAGGAGCGCCGACAGCCCGGACACCATGGGCGCGGCCATGCTCGTGCCGTCGTTGCGTCCGTACGCGTCTCCGGGCGTGGTGGAGTAAATCGACTGCCCCGGCGCAAAGACATCGACCGTCTCGTCGCCGTAATTGCTGAAGGGGGCAGCTAGGTTCGAGCCGCCCTTCCACGACGAGGCGCCGACCTCAATCCAGAGCGACGCCTTGCCGCCGTCCGCGTAGTGGGGCGTGGGAAAATTGTCCGTCGTGTCGACGTTGGCGCCGTCGTTGCCGGCCGCGTGCACCATGAGAACCCCCAGCGAATCCGCATACTGCACGGCCGCATCCACGACCTCCTTATGGGGCGAGTATCCCTTGCCAAAGCTCATGTTGATGACGTCGGCCCCGTTGTCGACGGCGTAGCGGATGGCATTGGCCACGTCCTTGTCGCGCTCGTCGCCGTTGGGCACGGCCCGCACCGACATGATGCGCACCCCTCGTGCGACGCCCCGAATGCCGAGGTCGTTGTCGCGTGTGGCGCCCACAATGCCAGCCACGTGCGTGCCGTGGTCGGCGTCGGGGCCGGTCACGTCGTTGTTGCCGTAGATCCGTTCGGACTTGTCGCTGTAGTCGTCTCCGACAATGGGACGCGGGTTGAAGTCCGGATTGTAGTTGTGCTCGACCTTGCGCTCCAGATAGTCGTGGTACTCAAGCACGTCGGACGGGCCGAGGTCCTGCCGGTAGAAGTACATCAGAATGTCCCGCGCACGCTGCACGTCGGCCGTTGAGGAGGCGATTGACTCGACCGTGTCCCGGGAGAGGCTGTCGGTGCCGAGGTGCTTTTCGAGCACCTTCGTGGCGAACTGCACGGCGTCGTAGGCCTTCTGGACGTTCTGGAACTGCTTCTGTGCCTGCTGCCGCTTTTGCTGGAACTTGCGTTCGATTTTCTGGAACCGCCGATACGCGTCGCGGTCCTCGGCCGGCACCGAGGCCGAATCCACGCCGGCAAAGCGGTCCCGCAGGTCAACGTAGAGCCGGGTCAGCTCATAGGTGTCGGCGCTCACATTTTCGCCGTCCGGCCCGCCGATAAAGTTCCAGCCGTGGACGTCGTCGACGTACCCGTTGTTGTCGTCGTCTTTGTTGTTGCCGGGGATCTCGTCGGCGTTGGTCCACCGCTCGGCCCGAAGGTCCTCGTGGTCGATGTCGACGCCCGAGTCGATGATGGCGACGGTGACGGTGTCACGGGGCGCTCGGTTGTTGAGGACCGTTTCGTAGGCCGTGTTGGTGCCGAGGCCGGGCAGGCTGCGGTCGGTGCGGCTGCTATGAAACCAGTCCTGCGGGGCCGAGGTGAGGTCCGTTTCGGGGGCGGTGCCGGATGCCGTGCGCGCCGCGTCGGAGGGGACACGGGTGGTGTCTGAGGAGGCCTCCGCGGTCGTCTGGAGGGTGTCGGCGGACGACGCGCCGTCCGACGTCGTCGTGGTGGCTTGTTGCGTGGAGGAGCACCCTGCCAGGAGCAGGGCGGCGAGAAGGACCGTGGAACCAAGTGCCTTTCGCATAGACGAAGAGCGAGTTGCGGACAGAAGCAGTGGGGGCTTCTGCTACTGAACTGCTCTCGGGAGGTTGCGCGAAAGACGCCCGAAGGGCGGAACGCACGATCGGGCGGGGCCCATCGACGCCCCCGGGGCGGAGACTACGAGGCCAGGCGGGACCGACGGGCCACGTGGGCGGGCGGCTCCACGTCGGGCGGCAGGTCGAGGCGCAGGGCGAGCGTCTCCAGCTGCTCCGGGTCCACCCAGTCGGGCGACTGCACCATCGGTTCCTGGCCGCTCTGGTTCTTGGGAAACGCGATCACGTCGCGGAGCGAGTCGGCCCCGGCCAGGAGCATCACGAGGCGGTCGAGGCCGAGGGCGATGCCGCCGTGCGGGGGGGCGCCGTAGCGGAAGGCGTCGAGGAGAAAGCCGAAGCGCTCCTGTGCCTCGTCCGCGTCGATGCCCAGCACGTCGAAGACGCGCTGCTGGGTCTCGCGGGTGTGGATGCGGATGGAGCCGCCCCCGATCTCGTTGCCGTTGAGGACGAGGTCGTAGGCGCGGGCCTGCACGTCGCCGGGGGTCTCCTCCAGGGCGTCGAGGTCGTCGGCCTGCGGGGCGGTGAAGGGGTGGTGCATGGAGACGTAGCGGCCCTCGTCCTCGTCGTACTCCAGGAGGGGGAAGTCGGTGACCCACAGGAACTGATCCTCGCCGGAGCGGGGATCGGGGCGCGCGCCGGTCTCTTCGCCCATGTAGAGCCGGAGGTCGCCCGCCTGCTCGTAAACCGTTGGCGGGTCGCCGGCGAGCGTAAGGACGAGATCGCCCGCCGTGGCGCCCACCTGCTCGGCGGCGGCACGCCCGTACTCCTTGGGGAGCGCGTCGGTGCTTAGGTTCTGCGTCATCTCCGACCCGTCGGACGGCAGCTGAAAGTAGATGAGCCCCGCCGCTCCAATCTCGTCGGTTACATAGTCCTCCAGGCGGTCCATCTGGGCGCGGTTGCGGTCGCCCTCGCCCGGCACGCGAAGGGCCACGATGTCGCCCCCGCCGTCGACAATCGACTCGAAGACGCGGAAGCCGCTGCCCGCGAAGCAGTCGCTCACGTCGTGCAGCTCCATGCCGAAGCGCGTGTCCGGCTTGTCGGTGCCGTAGGTCCGCAGGGCCTCGACGTAGGTCATGCGCGGGAAGGGCGTCTCCAGCGTGGTGTCCTCCAGGTCGGCCCAGAGGTCGGCCATGAGGCCCTCGGTCAGGTCGTAGACCTGCTCCTCCGTGGCGAAGGTCATCTCCACGTCGATCTGCGTGAACTCGGGCTGGCGGTCGGCGCGCAGGTCCTCGTCGCGGAAGCACTTCACGATCTGGACGTAGCGGTCGAGCCCGCCCACCATGAGGAGCTGCTTGTAGGTCTGCGGCGACTGCGGCAGCGCGTAGAAGCGGCCGGGGTGCAGGCGGCTCGGGACGAGGAAGTCGCGCGCGCCCTCCGGCGTCGACTTCATAAGCACCGGCGTTTCGACCTCCAGGAAGTCGTGGTCGTCGAAGTAGCGGCGGGTGGTCTGATAGAGGCGGTGGCGCAGGGTCAGGTTGTCCTGCAGGGCCGGGCGCCGGAGGTCGAGGTACCGGTGCTTGAGGCGCAGGGCCTCGCCGGTGTCCATCTGCCGCTCCTCGTGCGCACTCACCACGAAGGGCGGGGTTTCGGCCGTATTGAGGACCGCGAGGCTGTCGGCTTTCACCTCGATGGTGCCGGTGTCCAGGTTTGGGTTGACGGCCTCGTCGCCGCGGGGGCGCACCGTGCCCCGCACGCTAATCACGTCCTCGCGGCGGAGCCGCCCGGCGGCCTCGTAGGCGTCCTGGTTGTCCTGGGGCGAAAAGACGACCTGCGTGAGGCCGTAGCGGTCGCGCAGGTCGATGAAGACGAGCCCGCCGTGGTCGCGCCGGGTGTCGACCCATCCTTTGAGGGTCACGTCCTCCCCGGTGTCGTCGTGTCGGAGGGCGCCGCACGTGTGGGTACGGGCGCCGTGCGTGTCCGGCGAAAGAAGGTCGGCGCGAGGTTGCTCAGCCATGGAGACAAAAATGAGTGGGTTTGGGGGAGAGACGGCAGGAGAGGGAGGATCGTCCCGTCTCCACAGTCGAACAAGACGACTGTGCGAACGGGAAAAATCGAGGGCCGATTCATCTATTCATTGAAATTAGGCGCAGAATTAGACAGAGCGAGGTTCGTCTCCTATCTTCGTCGCGTCTGTTGCAGAGATGTTCACTGTGGCTCGTCGACACACTTCTGCACTGCTGACTTCCCTCTATGGCTGCTTCCGATGCCTCGTCCGATGTCGGCTCTTCTCCCAGCGGGACCTCTGCCGGTTCTGCGACCGCAGTCCCCGATCAGCAAGACTTTTTCGGTCACCCGCGGGGGCTCGCCACGCTCTTTTTTACGGAGCTGTGGGAGCGATTTAGCTACTACGGACTGCGGGCGTTGCTGGTGCTGTTTATGACGGCCCCGGCGGGGGCGGCCGCCACGAACCCGGGCCTGGGCTTCGGGACGGAGAAGGCAACGGCCATCTACGGCCTCTACACGGCCTTTGTCTACCTGCTGGCGCTGCCCGGCGGCTGGGTGGCGGACAACATCTGGGGCCAGCGCCGCTCGGTGTTCGTGGGCGGGTGCGTAATTGCTGCGGGCCACTTCGCGATGGCCTTGCCCGCGCTGGGGCTGCCCGACGTGGCGTTTTTCTACCTCGGCCTGGTGCTCATTGTGATCGGCACCGGCCTGCTGAAGCCCAACATTAGCACGATGGTGGGGGACCTGTACCCGGAGGGGGGCGCGCGTCGGGATGCAGGGTTCTCCCTCTTCTACATGGGCATCAACTTCGGCGCCATCCTCGGGCCCACGCTCTGCGGGTTTCTTGGGGAGGGCTACAGTTGGCACTGGGGCTTTTCGCTCGCCGGCTTCGGCATGCTGGTCGGGTTGATCTCCTACAAGGTGGGCGCGGACAACCTTGGGGAGGCGGGACGGCTCGACGCGGACGACGAGGCAGCCGTGCAGCGCAAGAGTCGCAACTTTTACCTCGCGTCGGCCGCGGTGGCGGCGGCCATCGTGACGTTTGGGTTCCTGGCGACCTCGGGCGTCATCAGTGTTACGCTCACGCAGGTGGCCGAGGCGGTGGGCGTGGGCATTATCATCGTGACGGTGCTCTTTTTTGCCTACCTCACGCTGGGGGGGACCGGGGCGACGGGCCTGGCCGCCTTCTTCGGGGCCGCGTCCATCGTGATTGCGCAGTTTGGGTACGGCGCGGCGTTTGCCGCCCAGATTGCCGTCGGCGCAACCGTGGTGGCCTTCATCGTCGTGAGCCTGGGCCGCGTCGCGGCACCGCAGGTCGACATCTCGCTCAAGAAAAAGCGGCTTCTCGTCATCTTCTGGCTGTTCCTGCTCTCGGCCCTCTTCTGGTCGGGGTTCGAGCAGGCAGGGTCCTCGCTCAACCTGTTTGCCCGCGACCTGACGGCCCGCAGCTTCGGTCCCTTTGCGCTATCGCAGTCGATGGCCCTGGGGCTTACGGTGCTCGTCGTGGGCCTGCCCGCGGCGTACATCGGGTACCGCATGTTTAAGCGCGAGCACCTGTGGTGGGTCGGCAAGGCGGGCGTGAGCCTGCTCGGCGCGCTGGTCGTGGGCTTCCTCGGATACGTGGCCTACCAGATGGCGGCGGGGTGGACGATGCCGGCCAGTATGCTGCAAAACATCAACCCGACGTTTATTGTCCTTCTGGCCCCTGTATTTGGGAGCCTCTGGACGTGGCTGGCCAGCCGCGATGCCAATCCCTCGATTCCGGTGAAGTTTGCGCTGGGCCTCTTTGGGCTCGGGGCGGGCTTTCTGGTGATCGCGTGGGGGGCCATGCAGGCCACCGCGGAGAACCCGGTGGGGGCGCACTGGCTCGTCGTGACGTACTTCCTGCACACCTGCGGGGAGCTGTGCCTGTCGCCGGTCGGCCTCTCGTCGATGACCAAGCTGGCGCCGGAGAACCGGGTGGGGCAGATGATGGGCGTCTGGTTCGTGTCCACCGCGCTCGGCAACCTCATCGCCGGCCTCATTGCGGGACAGCTGGAGGGGCTGAATCCGTCGGGCCTCTTCTTTGTCGTCGCAATCATCGTGGGCGGAGGCGGCGTGCTGGCCCTCCTGTCGGCACCGCCGGTGAAGCGCCTGATGGGCGACGTTCAGTGAAGGAGCCGGCGAGCGGCGTGCGGCCGGGCCATGATCGGATACTCTCCGTGAACACTCCCGGCATGCACGAACCTGTCCCCGGTCCGCTGAGTGCACACCTTTGTCGTTATCCGCTCACCCCCCACCCGTTGTTATGCTTGACGTTGCCATCTCGCGCCTTTCTCACGCCGACGGCCTGGATCTGCCCGCCTACGAAACGGCGGCGAGTGCCGGAATGGATCTGCGGGCCGCCGTCCCGTCGGAGGAGCCGGTCGTGCTCGCCCCGGGGGCGCGCGACCTGTTGCCGACGGGGCTCCAGATTGCCCTGCCGAAGGGCTACGAGGGACAGATCCGTCCCCGCAGCGGCCTTGCCCATCGCCACGGCGTTACGGTGCTCAACAGCCCGGGCACCATCGACGCCGACTACCGGGGCGAGGTGAAGGTGCTCCTCGTGAACCACGGCGCGGAGCCGTTTACGGTGGAGCGCGGCATGCGGATGGCCCAGCTCGTGGTGGCCGCGCATGCGCGGGTGGACTGGGTCGAGCGCGAGGCCCTGGAAGAGACGGTGCGCGGGCCGGGCGGCTTTGGGTCGACGGGGACGGCGTAGCCTTGTCGCGGCGCTCAGGGCCTAAAAAGAGGGGCTGATGCGCAGTCGGATGGACGGGGCGGAGCGCAGGGTGGGGTCGTTGCGGAGGGGCCACACGACGTCGAGTCGGGTGCTCCGGTCGTCGAGCCCAATGCTAAATCCAGCGGACGGCAGCACCGCGTCCAGGCGGAACGGCGTACCGGGCCCGCCGACCCATCCGGCATCGAACAGGCCGCCGACGTACAGGTCGTCGAGGAGGCCGTCAAAAACGGTGGCGCCGTCGATCAGGTACTCAGCATTGGCAAGGAGCATGCGCGTGCCCCGGAACTGGTTTTGGCCGTAGCCGCGCATCGACCCGACCCCGCCGAGCGTGAACTGCGACTGCACGGGCACGTCGCTCGTGGCGTAGCCGCCGCGGAGGCGGAGGCCGAGGCGCGTGTCGGGCGTAAGAGGAAGGAAGCCGCGGGCGTCCATTTCGTATCGGTAGAAAGAGACGTCGCCCCCAAACCCATCGGCCATCGTGGCGGATGCGCGCGCGGCGGCACCGGTGGGGAGGCCGCCCGGGTCCGAGATCTCACCGGCCGTCAGTTCGCCGAACAGGGCCCGCAGATCCCCGCTCTCGGCGGCCGGGTTCGCCCGGAAGTGGCCGCTCCCAAAGATCGACCAGTCCGTTTGGCGCTGGAGTGGGCGGTGCGACTCGGCTCGAAATCCCGCCGTCACCTGCACGGTGTGGGGCAGCGTCTGCGTGGCGTACACCGAGAGGCCCTCCGCTTCGTAGTAGTCGAAGAAGTCGTCCGCGACGCCGATGCTGGTGAGGGAGTTTTCCGCGTACGAGGTTTTCCATCGGTCCGGCGACAGGGTTTGCTCGTGGTACTGTACGCCGACGGTCAGGCTGGTCGGATCTGTTTTGTAGAGCCGCGATTCGGCCCCGATTGTATAGCGGATGTCGTCGAGCCCAAAGGCGTAGGCCAGTTGGCCGAACACGCGGGTGCGGTCGTCGGACGCGTACGCGAGGGGGCTGCGCTGGAGGCCCAGAACGAGCCCCTCCACGCGGTTGTAGCGGAGTGGGGGCGCCGCCCGGTGGGCTGCTGACTCCCGACGGTACGGCGAGTCGTAAGGGTCCCGGGCCCCTACGTAGTCGTCTGCGTGACTGGACACCGCGTCCCGAACGTCGGTCCAGCCGGGGGCGTGCCACCGGGCGTCCTGCTCTACAGGGGACGGTGCGGCCTCCAGGGTGCTGTCGGGCGGAGACGGCGCGGGGGAAGACTGTCCCGTAGCGGACGTGTGTCCAATCGTAAGGAGAAGGAGGATGGAGAGGCCAGTGCGCAACATGGTGAAAAGAGGGCTACGACGGAGGGTCGACTGGAAGGAGACGGCCTGCACCAGCGGATGTCGCCGTCAAACGGGTCACGCGCCACCCGCACAAAGAAGCACGAGGCGCACCGGCGCTTCGTTACAGCTGCGTGCATATTTGTTGGGGGACTCGTGATCGGATGGGCGTCGGGCCTTTCTAGGGACGGGGACAGCCCCGTGGAAATAGTTGTGCCCCTCCACCCGACGGGGCGGAGGGGCACAGGGAGGACCGATGAGGCTGGGCTCGGCAGACAGAAATCGTCAGCGGACCACGGTCACGCGCTGGGTTCGCGTGCGCTCCCCGGTTTGCAGGCGCACGAAGTACGTCCCGCTCGTCAGATCCGTGGCCGAGAGCTGGACGGTTTGCGTCTCGCCGGCGGTCGGCGTGCCGCGGTACAGCGTGGCGACCCGCTGGCCGAGCGTGTTGTAGAGCCGCAGGGTGGTTTCCTGCTTCTCCTTCACGGCGAACGAGAGGGTGGCCTGTGACTGCACCGGGTGCGGCGCCGGGGCGCCCAGCCGGAGGGGCTGCTGCATCTGCACCTCTACGGGAATCGCCTCGTGGGTGTGCGGCGTGCCGTCGAGGTCGACCTGCTTCAGCCGGAACTGATGGGTCCCGGCCGCAAGATCTTCGGCGGCGAATCGATAGGTGCGGCTGTCAGAGGTGGTGCCGCCGTCCGCCTTGCTTTCGACGAAACCGAGCTTCTCCCAGCCGGCATCCGCGTCGGCTTTGTGCTGGACGCGGAATCCGGCGTTGTTCTGCTCGGAGGCGGTGGTCCAGCGGAGCTCAACCCCCGATTCGCCGGTCTGAGTGCCCTCGAACGTCGCGAGCTCCACCGGAAGCTGCTCGGCGGTGGAGACGAACTCCGAGGTGTTGCCGTTGTCGTCGGTGGCCGTCGCGACGAAGTGGTCATTCGACGTCACATCCGGATAATTGCTCAGATCGATCACGTTCGTGACACTACTTCGAGCGTCCCCGGACGTGTATTCCTGAGTACCGATGTACGTCTTCCCCTCGCCGCTGGCCTCGCTGTCCGCTGCGTAGAAGTCGACCTGCAACGGGTACGCCGCATTGTCGGTGTCCGTTTGGACACGGTAGGTGATCGAGACGTTGTCGTTGGACTCATCGTAGGTGACATCCTCAACGATGGGGAAGTTTTGGAGGTTGTTCGGCCCCGTGTCGCTGTCGTCTCCGCTGTTGTCATTGGGCGTCACTCCGTCATCGCCAAGGTCGATGCCGAGGTCTTGGTTGTCGCTATTGCCATTCTGATAGACGATATTGCCACGGACACTCGTATCACTCACGTCCGTCGCCGACGCATCGGTGCCGATAACGATCCCCTTCGTTCCGTTATTTGCAACGACATTTCCATCTCCCCCGTCCGCGGGATCTGGCGAGGAGAAGGAGGTGTTTTGGTTGTAACCGATTCGGTGATCGGTGGATGGGGAGCCGTTGCCTGTCACTCGGATTCCTGAGCCAACATTTCCGAAGTCGGACCCGTCTGGATTCGTCCCGACGTAATTCTCGGCAATTACAAAGAGGGAGGTTTCTCCTTGAATGAGGATTCCGACACCTGTGCCAACGAAGGTATCGCCGTTAAACCCAATAACATTTCCACTCCCGTTCGGGGTCGGATTTCCAATGGCGTCTCCGTCTCCAGGAATGTTATCTGTTCCGCCGATAAATACTCTAGTTAGACTCGTGGACGAGCCATCAATAACGATTCCGTGGCCAAGGTTGGTGATTTCTGAGTCGTCGGGAGCGACGCCAATATAATTATTTACTACGTCATGGATGCTTCCTCGAATATCAATGCCATCGCCAAGATTAGAACCGATAATATTTTCGGCCACCTCCACCTCTTCAGGGTTAACAGAAGGATTTGATTTTACCTGTATCCCGTCGAAGTCGTTACCGAGGTTGTTTGCATAGTTCGAATTCGTGCCCACGTAGTTGTCTAGTATGTCCCAGTCGAAGCAGTTTTCCGTAATCCATATGCCCTGTCCGGCATTTCCCGAAATGGTATTTCCGGATACAGATGTCTCGTTGTCGCCATCGGTTGCGGAACTTTGGTTGCAAACAAGCCCACCGGAAGTGGACGAGTTGTTACCATTTGGGAGGGGTGCGTCTTGGGCATCGTTCAGACCAATAATGTTGTTATTGATTGTTAGTCCATCGGAAGAAGTATCGCTGTTTCCGACGGTAATACCGTTGTCGTCATTGCCCGAAATAAGATTGTTGTTGATTGTGGTGTTGTTTGCGAGTACCTGAATGCCACTCCCCCCATTGCCGAGTTCCGAATTGCCGCTTGCGTTCGTGCCCACAAAGTTGTTCAGTACATCATGTCCACCACTCTCAACGACCACTCCGCTTTCGGCATTGGCACTAATGTAGTTTGCGGCAAAAAAACCGAGAGTGACGTCTGACCCACCAGCGAGTCGGACACCAGCCCCGTCATTTCCCGCTGCGGCGTCCCCGTCGTGGTCCAGTCCAATGTGATTCTCCTGTGCTGCAGCAATTCCTCCGCTCGTTGCACTGGCGTCGATGTATACGCCGTCTCCTCCATTATGCGAAATGACATTTCCGACAAGAGAAAAGTTATCTCCAGAGAGACTGACGCCAGCATCATCGAGGCCGTCGGAATTGGTCAGGTTTCCCTGATCCGTTTCGCCGTCGTCGATGGCAATGCCTACGAAGCAATTCTCGATCGTCACCCCGGGATTCCCGCCAAAGACTTGAATCCCTTCGTCGGGAAAGTTATTCACGCCAAGGGCATTGACGGTCACGTTGGAAGCGCCAATTTCAATACCGTCCTCCGCCGCGCTTGACAGACTGCTACCGTCGAGCACGATCGCCGGGCCGTCTATGCTACTCGGATACTCAGGAGAGGTGGTGCCGTCGATGGTCACCGGCTCTTGCACGACGAATTCCTCGGACGGAGTAATTGTCGCAAAACTTCCCGTCGTGGGAATGCTAAACTCGATATCGTCGTTGTTGGGGGTCTCGTTCGCCTCCTGGATTGCGGCCCGAAGCGTACAATTCCCCCCAGCGGTTTCACAGACGCCGTCGCCAAGATTTGCATCATCGGCGTCGCCGTTTGAGTCAACGACGTAGGTGTTTTGGGCCTGCGCGGGGGCCGGGGCGAAAGCGACGAAGCCGAGTCCCACGGTTAAGAGCACCGCGGCAACAATTCGGGGCCAGATGTGAGTCCACGAATGAAGAGAGAGGGGTATCGGTAAATGCATAAGGAATGTAAAGATTTCTTTTCGAAAAGTAACAAAATGAACCATCTGCGGTGGAAGCGGATGGTCTCCGAAGTGAATCACGCGCTCTTTCGTCCGCTCCGCACATTCCCCCGAGTGGAAGTGTCCCGTGTGAAGGGACTGTTGGGGGACTCTCACATATGTGAACACGAGATGGGAAGTGAACCGGACATATGATGTGGAGAGGGACGGGATGGCATGGATTTGGCCCTCAGAAATCAGATGAGTAGACGGATGACGGGCGTCTGAATCCGGACCCAAGTGGCTCTTTCCTCACGCTTTCCCAGGTTCGTCTCATGGGCGACACGAGTGACGTAACACGTCTTCTGCATGCCTTCCGGGCGGGCGAGGAGGAGGTCGTAGACGTGCTGTTCGATCGCGTCTACGACGAGCTGTACGAGGTGGCGCACCGGCAGCTCTCGCGTCTCCGGCCGGGACAGACGCTCAACACGACGGCCCTCGTCCACGAGGCCTATCTGAAGCTGGTCAACCAGTCGGAGGCCGATTGGGAGGATCGTGCGCACTTCTTCTCGGTGGCGGCGAAGGCCATGCGACACATTATTATCAATTATGCCCGCAAGCAGTCCGCCGAGAAGCGTGGGGGAGAGGCCGCCCACGTGTCGTTCGACGAGCAGTTTATGGCGCCGCAGGAGTGTGCCGACACGCTGGTGGCTGTCGACCGGGCGCTGGACCGGCTCGCCGAGCGGGACGAACGGATGGCCCGTGTCGTCGAGCTGCGCTTTTTTGGGGGCATGACGCAGAAAGAGAGCGCCGAGGTGCTGGACGTGTCGACGCGCACGGTGCGCCGCGACTGGCGGGCCGCGAAGGCGTGGCTGTCGAAGGTCCTTTCCGACTCGTCCTCGAACGGCTCGTCCTCTTCTTCCTCGTCCGCGTAGTCCCATGGAGCTTCCCGGCCCCGACCGCTGGCACGAGATCAACACGATTCTGACGCAGGTGCTGGAGCATCCCCCGGACGAACGGGAGGCGGCCCTGGACGCGGCCTGCGGCGACGATCCGACCCTGCGTCGCGAGGTGAAGGAGCTCCTCGACGCGGCCGCGACCTACGATCAGTTGTTCGACGAAGGGGCCGAGCAGGTGGCCCGCCCCTTGTTTGCGACCGGGACGGCGGAGGATGCCCCGGCGGACGGGGGAACCGATCCGGTGCCGGTGGGGGCAGGGGACCGGATCGGGCCGTACCGCATCCTGGAGCGAGTGGGGGAAGGAGGCGCCAGCGTTGTCTACCGGGCCCGTCGTGTGGACGAGCAGTTTCAGCGGGTGGTGGCCCTCAAGGTGCTTCGTCACACCCTCGATGAGGAAGGAGACGCCGCGGCGCGCTTCCGGGCCGAGCGACAGATTCTGGCGTCGGTCTCGCACCCCAACCTCGCAGCGGTGTACGACGGGGGCGTTGGGCCCGGCGGCCATCCCTACCTGGTGATGGAGTACGTGGAGGGGCGGCCGATGACCGAGCACTGCCAGGCAGAGGGCCTGTCGATCGAGTCGCGGGTTGCCCTGTTCCGTCAAGCCGCCGAGGCCGTACAGGCGGCCCACGAGCAAATGATTGTGCACCGCGACCTGAAACCGGCGAACGTGCTTGTCGACCGCACGACGGGGACCGTCAGGCTGGTCGACTTCGGCATTGCCAAGATTTTGGGGGAGCTTCCGGGGCTGTCCGCGACGGTCACGCAGACGGGCCGGCACCCCATGACGCCGGCCTACGCGGCCCCGGAGCAGGTGAAGGGCGAGGCGATTCGGTTGGCGACGGACACCTACGCCTTGGGGGTGTTGCTTTACGAACTGCTCACGGACCGCCGCCCGTTTGGCGAGGGGCAGACCGATCCGTACGCCGTGGCGCGGGCCGTGTGTGAGGACGAGGCCGACCCGCCGAGCACTGTCGTGAGCGACGGGCGGGGAGGGTCCCTTCAGGGGGATCTCGACGCCATCGTGATGAAGGCCCTTCGCAAGCGGCCCGACGACCGGTACGACACCGTTGAGGCGCTCCTGGACGATCTCGATCGGTACCGCGACGACCGGCCGGTCCAGGCCCACCACGAGCACTGGGGGTACCGCGTCCGGAAGTTCGTCCGGCGCAACCGGACGAGCCTTGCCGCTACCGTTCTCGTCATCTTTCTGATTGCGGGCGTGGTGACGTATCACCTCCAGCGCCTCTCCACAGAGCGGGACCAGGCCCGGCGGGCCGCGCAGAAGGCCGAGCAGGTGTCACAGTATCTTACTGATCTCTTTGAGGAGGCCGATCCGGAGCAGGCGCAGGGCGCCACGGTCACGGCTCGGGACCTGATTCGTGAAGGAATGGATCAGATCGAAACCCTGAACGATCAGCCCGCGGTGCAGGCCGAACTGGCCTATGTCCTCGGCAAAACGCGGCGCCGGCTCGGCCTCTACGACTCGACGCGGGCCCTGCTGGAGCAGTCGCTCGCCCTTCGGAAACAGGTGCACGGCCGGCAGCATGCGGGCGTGGCCGATGCCCTCGGTGAACTCGCCCTCCTGGCGCGCGACCACGAAGGAAATTATGCCGAGGCCGAGTCGCTCATGCACGAGGCGGTCTCGATCTACCGGGCCGTCCACGGGCCGAATCATCCGACCGTGGCGGAAGAGCTGAAGAACCTCGTGTATGTGCAGCGGCAACAGGGCAAGCTGGAGGCGGCGACGGAGTCGGTGGAGGCGGCGCTCTCCATTCAGCGGAATCAGCCAGAGGTCGACAGCATGGCTGTGGCCGAGAGCCTGTTCAACCTGGGGGCGATTTTAGAGGATCGAGGGGAGTACGCCCGTGCCGAGCAGGTGCACCGACGCTCACTGGCGCTCTGTCGGCGGCATACGGAGGGGCCCCATCCCGGCACGGCGGTCAACCTCGTTGAGCTCGGCTCCCTACTGAGACAGCAGGGCGAGCTCGGAGCGGCGGAAGACCTGTATCAGGAGGCGCTCTCGATGAACCGGTCGCTGTACGGCACGCCCCACCCGTCCGTCGCGAATGACCTCAATGATCTTGCGAAGCTGAAGCAGAAGCGTGAACAGTACAGAGAGGCCGAGACGAAAATGCGGGCGGCCCTCCGCATGCGACGGGCGCTCCACGACGGGCCGCACCCAAACATCGCCGTCGGGCTGCACAACCTGGGGGGCATCCTCCTGGGGGCGGACAAGTATGTCGCTGCGGATTCGGCCTTTCGCGCGGCCCGGTCGATGCTCCGCGAGCTTGATCAGGCGCAGAGTCAAACCATGGCCTTTGCGCTGGAGAAACATGGGAATTTGTTTCGGGAACGGGGGCAGCACGCCCGTGCGGAGGCGGCCTACAAGAAGGCCCTTTCGATTCAAGAGTCGATCCACGGAGCGGATCATCCCAAGATCGAAGACCTGCACGCCGACCTGCGAGGGCTGTACGAGGCCTGGGAGAAGCCTCGCCTGGCGGACCGGTACGCAACGTCCACGGACTGAGTCCGTGTCCCCGTACGCCCTTTGTGATCACCCGTTTGCCCGATGCCCCTCACCGAACGCGCCCCGGCCAAGATCAACCTGGGCCTCCACGTCCTCCGCAGGCGGCCGGACGGCTACCACGACGTGGAGACGGTGCTCCACCGCATCGACTGGGCGGACACGATCACTGCCCAGCCGGCAGATGCGCTCTCGATGACGTGTTCGGACCCGGCCCTGCCCACGGACGAGGCCAACCTCTGTATGCAGGCGGCACGCGCGCTGGCGGAAGCCTGTGAGGGGACGGCGGGCGCGGCGCTTCACCTGGAGAAGCGGGTGCCGTACGGGGCCGGGCTCGGAGGGGGGTCCAGCGACGCCGCGGCGACGCTCCGCCTGCTCAATCGCCTCTGGGGACTCGGGCTCCCAACCAGCGCCCTCCAGGATGTTGCCCGACAAATCGGCGCCGACGTGCCGTTCTTTCTCGAGGACGCCCCGGCGGCCTACGCCACCGGCCGGGGCGACGACCTGACGCCCCTGCGGGACGAGGGAGGCCCCTACCGGCTGCCGTACCCGGTGCTCGTCGTGGTGCCGTCGGTCGAAGTGGCCACGCCCGAAGCCTACGCCTGTGTGACGCCGGACGATGTCGATCGGCCGCGTCTGCCCTTGCTTCTCCGGACGAACGACCTGTCCCGCTGGCGCTCGGCCCTTGGCAACGACTTCGAGGCCCCGATCGCCGAGCAGCACGCGGAAATTCAGGCGGCCCGCGAATGGCTTCGAGAAGCAGGGGCCGCGTACGTGTCGCTGTCCGGGTCGGGCGGGGCCGTGTACGGTGTCTTTCCCGAGGCGGCCCAGGCCGAGGCCGTACACGCCCGTGGCACCGACCGGCCGGAGCAGATGCACCTCACCCGGCCGCGGACCCCGGACGCAGACGGCTGACGTGCGGATTGTGACCCGGAATTCAACTGGGGGCCGTGTACGAGCCGTCGCCTGTCGAAACCGCCGTCTGCATCGACAGGTTCGTATGGTCCGGTCCTTCTTCTTCGGCACAATGCTTCCGAGTCCTTATGCACGACGTGGCAATTATTGGCGCAGGGCCTGTGGGCCTGGCCGCCGGCATCGAGGCAAAGCGACGCGGGCTTCAGCCGCTCCTCATCGAAAAAGGGGCGCTCTGTAACTCGTTTATCGGGTACCCCACGCGGATGGAGTTCTTCTCCACCCCCGAAAAACTGGAAATTGGGGGCTACCCGTTTTCGACGCGCGACTATAAGCCCAGCCGCGAGGATGCGCTTGACTACTACCGCCGCGTGGCCGCCGCCGAGGAGCTCGACATTCGGCTTTATGAGCCCGTCGTGGATCTGGAGGGGGCGGACGGCAACTTTACGGTGACCACCGATCAGAACACCTACGCGGCCCGCAAGGTGGTGGTGTCCACAGGCTTTTACGACATCCCCAACCGCATGGACGTGCCGGGAGAGGACCTCGATAAGGTGCGGCACTACTTCAAGGAGCCCTATCCCTACGCCTTCACGGAGGTCGCCATCGTGGGGGGCGGGAACTCGGCGGCCAAGGCGGCCCTGGCCTGCTACCGCCACGACGCAAACGTGACGATGATCGTGCGGGACGGGGCCCTGGACGACGGGGTGAAGTACTGGATCAAGCCCGACCTTCAGAACCGAATCGAAGAGGGGGCAATCGACGCCCACTTCCACACAACGGTGGAGGCGATCGAGCCGAACGCGCTTCACCTCGACACGCCGGACGGCCCCGCGCAGATCGACAACGACTTCGTGCTGGCGATGACCGGCTACCGCCCGAACTACGAGTTGCTGGAGCGATTTGGGATTGCCGTTCGCGACGACGCGGCCCGCACGCCGGTGCACGACGAGGGGGAGACCTTTGAGACAAACCGCGAGGGCCTGTACCTGGCCGGCACCATCTGCGGCGGGTGCGACACGAGCCGCTGGTTTATCGAAAACGGCCGCTTCCACGCGGAGAAGGTCATGGACGACATAGCGGCCGACCTCAGACGCGCGCCCGCGGCCGCGTAGCCGAACGGGCTCGGGCACGGGGGCTTGCCCCGATTCCAACTACACCGTATCGGTCACCCGGAACTGGCGGAGGGCCCGAATGGCGTGGTCGTCGCCGGAGAGCGACTGGGCCGTCTCCACGAGGTCGTCAAGCTGCTCGTCGCTCAGCGGCTGGTCGATCGCGTTCACGTCGTAGGCGATGCCGAGCGCCGGAAAGTCGCGGTGGTTCGACTGGAGGTTGCTGGCGCCGGCCTCGTAGATGCTGTCGTCGATGGCCTTTTTGGTGCCGCGGACGTCGCTGTGGACCGTGGCAAGCATCCAGTACGGCGGCTCGGCACTGACCCCGATCGTGTGCCCCTGTCCGAACACCGTGTCGCGCACCGTGCCCTGTTCGTTCAACAGCCGGGTGGAGGTCGCCATGCGCGAGGCAATGCGGGGCTGGGCCTCCTGCGTGGCGGCCCCGATGTGGGGCGTCGTGAGCACCCGGTCTTCCTCGGCGTACGGGTTGGTCCAGTCCTCGTCGGCACTGCCCGGCTCTTCGGGGTACACGTCGACGGCCGCCGCCTGCACGTGTCCCTCGTCGATGGCGCGCCGCAGGTCGACCGGGTCGTACAGAAAGCCCCGAGCGGCATTGATGAAGGCCCGCGGACTGTTCTCCGGCCGGTCCGCGCCCAGTTGTCGGAAGTGGTCGTAGGTCAGCAGCCCCTCGTTCGAGCGCCCCTGAGGGTCTTCGGCCGACACGTGAACGGTCACAAAGTCGCCCTTGCGGAAGGCCTCGTCGAGGCTTGCGCAGGAGGTCCAGCCCAGCGTCGATCCGACCTCTCGGGCCACGTCCGACGTGTCGTAGAAGCACACGTTCATGCCCAGCGAGTCGGCCAGGCGGGCCAGCTGCTTGCCAATGTTGCCGAGGCCGATGATGGACAGCGTCTTCCCCATCAACTCGTACCGGCGCGTGCTGTCTTTCGTCCAGTGGTGGCGCCGGCCCGACTCGTTGGCGGTAAAGAGGCGTCGGGCCAGCACAATCATGTCCCCGATGACCATCTCCACCACCGAGCGGCCGTTGCTCACCGGATCGTTGAGGACCAGGACGCCCTCCTCGGCGCAGGCCGCCTTGTCCACCGTGTCGTCACCAATGCAGCAGAGCATGACGGCGGCCAGATTGTCGGAGGCCTGCACCACGGCCTCGTCCACCACGAACTTGCTGCGCTTGAAGAGAAGGTCGTGCTGGCCCTCGCGGAGGCGGTCGACCATCGCCTCCTGATCGTAGCAGTCGGGCTTCGGCACCCGGTCGGGCTCAATGCCCTGGTCGCGCAGAAGGTCGTCGAGGCTCGGGTCGGGCTCCTCCAGGATGAGGGCCTTCTCGAACTGGTCGTTGAGGAACCGGGTCTGGGGATACGCCATGCGTTTGCGAAGAGAGTCAGAACGGGAGCCTGCGGTGCTACGATGCAACTAAGGCCGGGACGGCCGCCAAATGCAGCAGGCGAAGGTAAAGAACGAGCCAAGTCTTTTGGCGGGAGCGCTTCCACCGCTTTTACCCGAGGCACGTGGTGCCGATCCAGCGGCGCACGTCCCCAATTCCACGCCCACTGTTGGCGGACGTGAGGATGGTGGGACGCTCCAGGCCCAGGTCGGACAGGCACTCGTCGATGCGTCGCTGTGCCCGGGCCCGCCCGTTGCCCGAGAGCTTATCGGCCTTGGTGAGGGCAATGAGGTGCGGGTGACCGATTCGGTGCAGCTCCTTCATCAGCGCAATGTCGTTGTCCTGCGGCGGGTGGCGGCTGTCGACGAGCTGGACGACGCCGCGGAGGGGAGTCCGCTCGGCGATGTAGCGCTCCTGGAGCTGGGCCCACTTGGCACGGGCCGAGGACGGGGCCTTGGCGTAGCCGTAGCCCGGCAAGTCGACGAGGTAGAAGCGGTTGTCGATGAGGAAGTAGTTGAGCTGCTGCGTCTTGCCCGGCGTTTTGCTGGTGTACGCCAGGTTTTTGCGGTGCAGCAGCGCATTCAGGAGCGAGCTCTTGCCCACGTTGGACCGCCCGATCATCGCCACCTCGGGCCGCCCGTCGGCGGGCAACTGCTCCCACTGTGCTGCTCCAATGACAAAAGAGGCCTCGTCGAACATCGGGGGCAGTGGGGAAAGAAGGAGGGGAGAGGGGAGGCGTGTGGGGGCGTGGGGAACGGAAGCGGAAGAGGTGCAGAGTCCCACGCCCCCCACTCCCATACCTCATACTCACGTGCTCATGGCGCACACCGCCGGAGACGGGCCCAGAGCCTCCGCCGGGCGGGACAAGCGGTCGCGACGGGGAGCTACCCCATCACCTCCTTCACCGTGTCGCCGATGAGGGCCGGGTTTTTCACGACCGTTGCGCCGGCGGCCTCCAGCGCCTCGAACTTGGCCTCGGCGGTGCCGGACCCGCCGGACACGATGGCGCCGGCGTGGCCCATGCGGCGTCCCGGAGGGGCCGTGCGCCCGGCGATGAAGCCGAAGACCGGCGTCTCCATGTGGTCGCGGATGTACTTCGCGGCCTCCTGCTCGTCCGAGCCGCCAATCTCGCCGATGAGCACGACGCCTTCGGTGTCGGGGTCGTCCTCGAACATCTCCAGCGCGTCGATGAAGCGCGTGCCGATGACCGGGTCGCCACCAATGCCGACAGCTGTGCTCTGGCCGTATCCGGCGCGCGTGAGCTGGTCGACAGCCTCGTAGGTGAGCGTGCCGGAGCGAGAAATGAGCCCGATCGGGCCGGGTTCAAAGATCATGGCGGGCATGATGCCGACCTTGGCCTCGCCCGGCGTAATGGCCCCGGGGCAGTTGGGGCCAATCAGGTGCGTCCCCTGCTTGCGCACGTAGTGGTACGTCGGCTTCATATCGGCCTGCGGGATGCCCTCCGTGATGCACATGATGACCTCAATCCCGGCGTCGGCGGCCTCCTGGATGGCGTCCGCGGCGAAGGGCGGGGGGACGAAGATGATGGACGTGTTGGCGTTTTCCTTCTCCACCGCCTCGGCCACGGTGTTGTAGACGGGCCGGTCGAGGTGGGTCTGCCCGCCCTTGCCGGGGGTGACGCCGGCCACCACGTTCGTGCCGTACTCAATCATCTGTTCGGCGTGAAACGATCCTTCCGAGCCGGTGAAGCCCTGGACCACCAGGCGGGTGTCGTCGTCGACGAGAATACTCATGCGTTCGAGGGGAGTTGGGTGAGCACGTGCGGAGCGGGAGCGGGCCGGGGCGGGCAGAAGGCCCGGCGGCCACAGCAAAATGATGGTATCGTCCAGCGCCCGCAAGCGCAAGATCTTTGCCTATTCCTCGCTCGTCAGTACGTCGCCCACCTGCAGCAGCGTGGCCTCGTCGAAGTGCGGGCCCAGCAGCTGGAGGCCGACGGGCAGGTCGGGGGTCTGCGGGTGCGGCCCCACGGGCACCGAGAGGGCCGGGATGCCGGCCAGGTTGGCCGTGACCGTGTAGATGTCGTTCAGGTACATCTCCAGGGGATCGTCCGTCTTTTCCCCGAGGCGGAAGGGGGGCGTCGGCGTGGTGGGGGTCACGAGCACGTCGACCGTCTCGAAGGCGCGGTCGAAGTCGTGCCGGATGAGGGTGCGGGCGCGCTGGGCTTTTTCGTAGTACTTATCGTAGTAGCCGGCGGAGAGGACGTAGGTGCCCAGCATGATGCGGCGCTTCACCTCGTCGCCGAAGCCCTCGGTGCGGGTGCGGGTGTAGAGGGCGTCGAGGGCGCTCTGTTCGTCGTCGAGCTCGGCCTCGAGTTCCGCGACCCGCTCGTCGTTGCCCTGCGTGCGGGCGGCGGCCAGCTCGTCTTTCAGTTCGGTTCGGCGTTCTCGAAGCTCAGCCTTTGCATCCTCCAGGTCGGCGCGGTAGCCGTAACGAATGCCGTCGTAGCGGGCAAGGTTGCTGGAGGCCTCCGCCGTGGCGAGGAGGTAGTACGTCGCGATGCCGTATTCGGTGTGGGGCAGGGAGACCTCGGTGATCTCGGCGCCCTCATCGGCCAGGCGGTCGACCTGCGCTTCGACCACCTCGCGGATGTCGGGGTCGAGGCCATCCGAGGCGAAGTATTCTGTGGGAAGGCCCACCTTCAGCCCCTCCACGGTGCCGGTGAGGGCGTCCGTGTAGTCCGGCACGTCGACCGACGCGCTGGTGGAGTCGTTCGGGTCCTCGCCGGCGATGACGTTCAGGAGCGTGGCGGCGTCCTCCACGCTGTTGGTCATGGGGCCGATCACGTCGAGCGACGAGGCGAACGCCACCAGTCCGGAGCGGCTGACGCGCCCGTAGGTGGGTTTGAGCCCGACGGTGCCGCAGAAGGCCGACGGCTGGCGCACCGAGCCGCCCGTATCGCTGCCCAGGGCGGCGTGGCACAGGCCCGCGGCCACCGCGGCGGCCGAGCCCCCGGAGCTGCCCCCCGGCACGCGCTCCGGATCGTGCGGGTTGCGCACGGGGCCGAAGTGCGAGGTCTCGTTCGACGACCCCATGCCGAACTCGTCGCAGTTCGTTTTGCCGATAAAGATGGCCCCGGCCTCGCGCAGGCGCTCAATCACCGTCGCGTCGTAGAGCGACGAGAAGTCCTTCAGCATCTTCGAGCCGCAGCTCACGGGGTACCCGCGGATGCAGATGTTGTCCTTGATGCCGAGGACGAGGCCCGAGAGGGGGCGCGGGTTGCCCCGTTCCCGCTGGCTGTCGAGGTAGCGGGCGTGGTTCAGGGCCCCGTCGCGGTCGACGGTCGTGAAGGCGTTGAGCGTGTCGTCGTGCTCGTCAATCCGGGCCAAAAAGGACGAAACCAGCTCTTCGCAACTGGTGTCTCCGGATTGAAGAGCCTGATGGGCCTCGGCGAACGTGGGAGAGTCGGTGCTGACGGACACGTGCTACACAGATGTGGTGGGACGAGCAACTGTAAGGAAGAGGTCCGGCCGCTCCCCGCCTGTGCCCGGACCCGGGGGCGGGAGGCTACTCGGTGCTGCCGCGGTCGCCGTGGCCTCTGGACGGCTGCTCTTGGGCGTCTTCCGCTCCCTCAGGTGGGGACGACTGCGGCGCCGGCTCCTGCTGCGGCTGGCGCGCCTGGGGAGCGCCCTGCTGCGGGGCCTGCGGCTGGTTGATCTGGCGGTTCTGCCCTTCGGCCTCCAGCTCGCGCGAAATCTCGCTCGTGGCATCCTTGAACTCGCGAATGCCCTTGCCGATGCCGCGGGCAATTTCGGGGATGCGCTTGGCGCCGAAGATCAGCAGCACGACCGCAAACAGAAGAAGAAGTTCAAGGGGACCGGGCGTACCCATGGCCGGGAGGGGACAATGAGGAAAACGCGTGGAGGCCTCACCCGCATCGACGGGCCGCGGGGATCCGCGGCACGACGGGCGGAACCTCAGGAAAAATCCAAACGATGCGGAGCGGACGGGGGTTCCGTTCGGTCGTGCACCGTCGGCGTCTCATCGAGAGCGCACACGTCGTCCGAAACAGCCCGACGGGTGGAAATGTTGGGGTGAAAAATCTAAGCGAGATTGAGGCGATCTCCGGTCGTAGCGGCCGGGTCGCCCCCGCTGCGCACGTTGTCGCACCGACCCCGTATCCGCCCATGCCCTCCGACTCGCCCGCCCTCACCCGCGACGACATCGCGTCGTGGCCGAAGGCCGAACTGCACTGTCACCTCGACGGCTCGATGCGCCTGGAGACCATGCTGGACCTGGCGCGCCAGGAGGGGAAGCGCGACGTGCTTCCGGCCGATAGCGTAGAGGGCCTGCGCGAGGAGCTTCGCGAGGTGGAGCGCTCCGACACCCTGGAGGCGTACCTGGCGTGGTTCCAGTACACGATTCCGCTCCTCCAAACGACTGACGCCCTGCGCCGCGCCGCCTACGAGCTGGCCGAGGACAATGCGGCGGAGAATGTGCGGTACCTGGAGGTGCGCTACTCGCCGATCCTGCACGTGGAGGACGGGCTCTCGCTGGAGGAGGCCAACGATGCCGTCCTCGATGGGCTGACCCAGGCCGAGCGGGACTTCGACATCACCACCTCCCTGATTGTGTGCGGCCTGCGCGATCGGTTCGAGAGTGCGTCGATGCGGCTGGCCGAGCTGGCGGTGGAGTACAAGCACGAGGGGATCGTGGCGTTCGATCTGGCAGGCGGAGAAGCGGGCAACCCGCCGAAGGGGCACCTCCACGCCTTCTACCACGCCCGCAACAACCTGCTCAACCTCACCATCCACGCCGGGGAGGCGTGGGGCCCCGACTCCATTCGGCAGGCGCTCTTTTACTGTGGGGCCCACCGCATCGGGCACGGCATCTCGCTGCGCAAGGACCCGGAACTCATGCGGTACTTTGCCAACCACCGCATCCCGCTCGAAATCTGCCCGTCGAGCAACGTCCACACGCAGGCGGTGCCCAGCCTGGAGGCCCACCCCATCGAGACGTACGTGAAGTCCAATATCCCGGTGACGGTCAACACGGACAATCGGCTCTTCAGCCGCACTTCGGTTACCGAGGAGCTGTGGCGCGTGTACCAGCACTGCAACCTGGGGCCGAGCCACATGCGAGAGATTGCGCTCAACGGCTTCCGCTACGCCTTCCTCCCCTACGATCAGAAGCAGTCGCTCCTCCGATCGATGACCGACACCTTCCCGATGTCCTCGACGGAAGAGACGCCGCTGTGGTAACGGGGCGACGCCCACTGGGGAGCGGAGCCGTGCATGCGGGTGCGCCTGCCCCTTAAAGGAGCTATGCGGTGTTCGATCCTCGGGGCGCTGATTCTTACCATGAAGGTCCGCGCACCCGTCGTTTTCTCGTACCGCCGTTCCTATGATGCAGACGATTCGTCAGGCCTCGTCCCTGACCGGCACCGTGTCGCTGCCCGCCGACAAGTCCATTTCGCACCGGTCGGCCCTGCTCTCGGCCCTGGGAGAAGGGACCTCTCGGATTCACAATTTCCCGACCTCGGCCGATCCCCAGTCCACCCTCGAATGCGTTCGGGCCCTCGGGATATCGGCGGAGCGAACCGACGAGGGGGTGCTCGAGGTCGAAGGACAGGGCCTTGACGGACTCCGCCCGCCGGACGAGCCACTGGATTGCGGCAACTCGGGCACCACGATGCGCCTGCTTGCGGGCATCATGGCGGGGCAGCGGTTCGGAAGCGTACTCACGGGCGATGCGTCGTTGCGCCAGCGTCCCATGGAGCGCATCGCCGATCCCCTGCAGGCCATGGGGGCCCGCGTAGAGCTGCGAGAGGGCTGCGCGCCCATCCGCATCCGCGGCACACAGTCGGGCCTCAAGCCCATTGAGTACCGGCTGCCGATGGCCTCGGCCCAGGTCAAATCCTGCGTCCTTCTCGCCGGGCTCTACGCGACGGGGCGCACGGTGGTGATTGAGCCGACGCCCTGCCGCGACCACACCGAGCGCATGCTGGGGCTGAAGGTAGAAGAGCTGGGCGGGGAGCGGCATCTGATCGTCGACTCCGGGCATACCGTGCCCGCGACCACCTGGACCGTTCCGGGCGACTTCTCCGGGGCGTCCTTCTTCCTCGTGGCGGGCTCGATCGTGCCCAACAGCGAGCTTCAGCTCAAGGACGTGGGCCTCAACCCCTCGCGCACGGCGCTCCTGGACGTCCTGGACGGGATGGGGGCCGACATCACCATCGAGAACGAGCGGGTGCTGGGGGCGGAGCCGGTGGGCGACATCACGGTGCGCACGGCGGCCCTCTCGGGCGTAGATGTGGGGGGACGCCTCATCCCGAACCTCATCGACGAGATTCCGGTGCTGTCCGTGGCCGCCGCCTGCGCGGAGGGGCGCACCGAAATCCGCGACGCCGAAGAGCTTCGGGTGAAGGAGACCGATCGCCTGCACGCCATGGCGCAAAACCTGCGGGCGCTCGGCGTTGAGGTGCAGGAGCGCGAGGATGGCCTCACCATCGAGGGCAACGGGCCCAACCTGCTGGGCGGATCCGTCAAGAGCTTCGACGACCACCGGATCGCCATGTCGATGGGGGTCGCGGGCCTCGTGGCACACGGGGCGACGACCATCACCGACGCCGAGTGCGCCCGCGTGTCGTTTCCAGACTTCTGGACGGAGCTTCACCGCCTCGCATCCGTCTGAGGCCGATCGTTGGGTCACCCTGACAGGAAGCCGCTCTCCAGCGAGCGGAGGGCGTCGAGCACCTCCGACCGGTCGTCCGCCGAGTCAAAGTCAACCGACTGCAGATCAAGGTCGGCGGTGTCCACGCTGCGGGGCAAGACGAGGCCGAGCCGGAGGGGCGCGGTCGTGCTCATCGGGGCACTCCGCTGTCGAATCCGCATTTCACGGACGGCCCGCTCCACGGCGTCGAGGAGGCGTTCGGCCGAGGGCTCGTCGAGGGAGCGGGGAAGGACGCGGTCCGAAAGGTCGATCGGGCGTCCATTCGGGCCGGTCACCGGCTCCGAGAACTTCCGGCCGATCACGGCCAAGGGGACGGACATGGGGCGTCGGGGGGATCGTTGCGACTATTTCGCGGCCAGCACCTCGACCTCCTCAATCTGGGGCGGCTCCTGTAGCAACTCGTCGGCCCGTGCCAGCAGTTCCGTGGCAATCTCGCCGTCGAGGTGGGCCTGTCGCCCCTCCTCGCCCGCAAACGTGTCGAAGATGCCGAACGTGGTGTCGTCGATCTGAAGGGCGTACCAGGCGATGGTCTTCTCCTCGTCCTCGGCACGCGGAAGGGCATCTTCGAGAAAGGAGCGGACCTCGTCGACCGTGTCGGGCTTGGCGTGGAGGCGGGCGAGAAGGGCTTTGCGTTCGGCGGCCATCGGGCGTGTCGGGGGGGCGGTTGAGAGGGAGGCAGTTCTCTCTTACAGAACACCCGCGGCACCTTCGTGTCCCGGGCAAACCGTAACCAAGCGCCAATATCTGCCCCGCCACGGACCGAACGCTTCGGGAATCCGAACGGCACCCCGACCCCGTCCGGAAGCAATGCGGACGCTGACAGCGTACGCACTCCCATGCTCACTGCCAACCGATCCCGATGCCGACGCCCACGCCGCACTTCGATCCCTCCCATTCGCTGTCCGAGCGGGAGCGACAGGTCGCCCGACGGGTCCGCCGAGCGCTTCATCTGTCGCCGTCCATGTCGGAAGAAGAGGTCGCCGAGGAGCTGTACGGCACCTTCGTGTGGCGCCGCGAGCGCATGATGATGACGGGGGCGGCCCTCCGCGCGTCCCTCACCGGTGCCTGTGCGTCGGCCTGGACGCGACTCCGGGCGGGCCTCGGCCGTCTGTTCGGGGGCGGGGACATGGGGGACCGGAACGACCGATAGCCCCGGATTGGGCGGCCCGTCGGCACGTCCGATGTCCCGGCCCTCCGAGAATTGGGGCTACGGGGAATTGGGGCTACGGGGCAGTCTCGCGGAGGAGGAGGCCGGCGTGCGGGGGCAGCTCCAGGAGCAGGGCCGTGCCGTCCTGTTGTACGCGGAAGGCGCCGCCGCTCGGGGTTTCAAAGACCGGTTCGTAGGCGGCCTCCAGGGAGTCGGGCAGGGGGATGCGCGCGGAGTGCGCCTCGTCGCTTCGGTTGAGTACGGTGACGAGCGCGGGGGCGTCTTCGTGCGAGCGGGCATACGAGAGCAGGTCCCGCTCGTCGTCAGCCGCGAGCACCGTGGTGGCGCCGCGCCGCAGGGCGTCATGCTCGGTGCGGAGGGAGACGAGGGACTGGTACGTGTTGAAGAGCGGGCGCCGGAACTGGACGGAGTCGGCCGGTCGGTCGTGGCCGTAGGGATGGCGGTCCTCGACTGCGTAGGAGCGATCGGGCCACACCATCGGCTTGCGGTCGTCCGGGTCGTCGGCGCCCCACATGCCGGCCGCGGTTCCGTAGTAGATCATGGGCATGCCCGAGAGGGTCATCTGGGTGAGGGCGACGAGGCGCTGGAGGTGACGGTCCGCGTCGGTTGGGGCGCGCACCTTGTAGTCGGGGTTTTGGCGGAGGTCGACCACCCCGCCCCAGTCGTAGTCGAGCCGGTCGGGCTGAGCGTAGCCGGTGTCGGCTCGGTTTACGAGCATGGTGGCCAGCCGCGGCGTGTCGTGGGAGTCCATGAGGTTCAGGAGGGCCGGTCGCACCGCCGGGGCGTAATTCTGCCGACGGGTGCGCACCATTTCCGCGAAGGCCGCGGGCCCGATGGTGTTGTCGATCAGGAAGCCCTTGACGGGGTAGGCGAAGCCGTGGTAGTTCATGGTGGCCGAGAAGCCGCCGTCACGCAGGAATTCGGAGGCGTCCTCCCACACCTCCGCGACGGTGTAGGCCTCCGGGTTGAGGGAGCGGACGTGGGCGTGCCAGTCGGCCCAGAAGCCGGTCGGGACCTCCTCGGCCACGTCGAGCCGCCAGCCGTCGATTCCGTCTTGGGGATCGCCGTCGCCGTTTGGGTCCATCCAGCGGGTCGTCGCGTCGAAGATGTACTGCCGGGGGCCCTCGGCAAGGGTGGTGCTGTCGTCGCTGACGGCGAACTCGGGCATCGAGTCGAGGCCCCACCAGCCGGCGTAGTCGAACTCGCTGGTGTCGGGGGTCTCCGGGTCGTCGAACGAGTGGACCTCGTACCAGTCGGCGTATCGGGAGTCCTGCTGCCGCTCCGCCAGGTCGCGGAAGGCAAAGAACTGGCGCCCGGTGTGGTTAAAGACGCCGTCGATGATGACGCGGAGGTCGCGGGCGTGGGCCTTCTCCAGGAACGCGAAGAACAGCGAGTCGGCGGCCGTCACGTGCCAGGTTGACGGATCGGTGGGGTCTTCCTCGGCGATCAGGGCCTTGTCGCCTTCGGGGTCCGGGCCGAAGTGGGGGTCGATGTGGTGGAAACTGCGGCCGTCGTACTTGTGGAGGGAGGGAGACCAGAAGACGGGGTTGAGGTACAGCGTGTTGACGCCGAGGGAGTCGAGGTAGGGAAGGTGGTCGATGACGCCCTGCAGGTCGCCGCCGTAGCGGCGGTCGTAGACACTCTCGTAGAAGCCGCCCATCTCGCGCTCCCAGTCGGCCTGGGCGTACCAGTCCCCGGTCCAGTCGCTCGGGGCCCAGGAAGGGGGCACGGCCGACGGCTCTGTGAGGCTGGCGCGGGTCGGGTCGTTGGTCGAGTCCCCGTTGGCGAAGCGCTCCGGAAAGATCTGGTAGACGACCGCGTCCTGGGCCCAGTCCGGCACCCGATCGGCGGGCGCGGGGGGCGGCTCGGCGGACTGGCAGGCCGCGAGCAGCACGAGGACACTCGCCGTGGCAAGTCCGAGGAGCAGGCGGCGCGTCATACAAGGGAGGGCTGAACAGGCCGAAGGCGGTGAGGAGGGAGGCGGCTACGCATCTTCGGGGTCGGGCACCAGGGACTTACCGAAGCTCTTGATGGTGAAGACGGGGCAGGGGGCGCGCCGAACCACCTTTTCGGCCACGCTCCCGATCAGGAAGCGCTCCAGCCCGGTGCGCCCGTGGGTGGCCATCACAATGAGGTCCGAGGCATTCTCTTCGGCGAACTCGACGATGTCGCGCGCGGCGTAGCCGGAGAGGACGTGGGCGTGCACCATGTCGGGGCCGGCGTCGACCCGGGCGGCGAGCGTTTCGAGGGCCTCGCGGGCCCGGTCCTGCACGTCGGGCAGGGAGGGAGTTAGCGGATCGATGCCGTAGACGGTCGGGTAGGCGGCCTCCTCGACCACGTGCAGCAGGTCGAGCGGGGCGGCGTATGCCTCGGAGAGCCCGGCGGCGTGGTCGACCACCGACGGGGACTGTTCGGACAGGTCGACCGGGGCCAGGACCCGGTCGATGGTGGGGGGCGTGCGCTCGTCCTCGCCGGCCAGCACGGTGAAGACGGGGCAGGGGGCTTGTCGGACGACCTCCTCCGCCACGCTCCCGCTCAGCAGTCGATTCACGCCCTCGCGGCCGTGGGTGCCCATCACCACGAGATCAATGTCGTGCGTGCGGGCATGCTCGTTGATCGCTTCCGTCGGAGAGGAGCTGTCGGTCTGGATGTACACCACCGAGACCGTCCCGCGCTCCTGGGTGGCGGTTTTGACCTCCACGCGTTGGGGGGAGGCGTCGGCAACCTGGGTCCCCTCCACCGGCTCCACCGGCAAAAACTCCATCGGGTTTTCTGCGTCGCCCTCGTCGGGGGAGAGGACATTGAAGACGTGAATGGTAGCCCCGGTGCGCAGGGCGAGGTGGGCGGCGTGGGCAAATGCGCCCTCGGCCACGGACGAAAAGTCGGTGGGAAAGAGGATTGTGTCAATGTTTAGCATGGCGGGAACGGGGCGATTCGACGAAACGAGGGGAGACGGCATACGGACGCGCGGCATCCGTGGGCCGGTTCGGATGTGGGAGTTCCATGATAGGGAGGGTGGGGCAACAAGACAACACGGAGGCCCGCCCGGACGGCAGAATGGACGAGATCCATTTGTTTTCTTACATTGGCCATTCCGCTCGACACTGTTCTCCGGATCTGTGTCTGTTTATGCCTACGCTTACACCGCACCAGGACCCCACCGCCACGACGCCTACGCCCTACCCGACGCAACCGGTGGCGGGGCGTCCGGTTGACGATCTGTCCCTGACGTTCGACTGGACGCCGCTGCCCAACACGACGCGCTATCGCCTACAGGTGGCGACGACGGACACGTTCGACACCCTCGCGTACGACGAGACGGTGGAGCGGCCGGCTACGCTCGACCTGCACGAGGCGCTTCCGGACGACGCGGGCACGGTCTACTGGCGGGTGCGGGCCGTGGAGGAGGACCGGTGGAGCAACACGGCCCACTTTGCGACGCCCGGAGCAACGGACCTGGACGACGAGTCGGTCGTGGTGCAGGCGGAGCCGGTGCCCGTCACCCCCGCCCGCAATGCCGTCATCGACCCCAGCCCCGCGACGTTTACCTGGGAGGGCGTGCCGGAGGCGAGTGGATACCAGGTGCAGGTGGGGACGACCCCGGAGATGGAGTCGCCAATTGTGGACCTGACGGTCGACCAGACGGCCGCCCTCGTGCTTTACGACCCGCTTCCGGAGGTGGAGGCGTTGCATTGGCGGGTGCGGACGCTCTTTCCGGAGGGCCCGGCGGGGCCGTGGAGCAATCTCGTGTCTTTCTCGACCGTGGGGGCGGAGGAGGACACGGCCTCGGGGCCGGACGAGGCCCGGGACCCGTCGCAGGATCAGGCGGCCGCGGCCGGGCCGGCCCGCCACGCCCGCACCGGGCGTTTGGCCTCCATCCTGTACATCCTGATCGTCGTCGTCAGCTTTCTCGTGACGATCGGCATCGTGGCGTGGCTCGGATAGCGCCGCCTGCTCTCTTTCTTTTCTTCTGCTAAGTCTTTTCTCTTCTATGATTCAACGACGCACCGTCGGCATTGTCGGAACCGGAAACGTGGGCAGTGCCGCGGCCTACGCTCTGTTCAATCAGAGCCTCGCCAGTGAAATCCTCCTTCTAGACAAAGACAGTCGCCGCGCCGAAGGGGAGGCGATGGACCTGATGCACGGGCAACTCCTGGTGGGGCGCGTCTCGTGCCGGGCCGTAGAGTACCCGGAGATGGGCGATGCCCAGGTGATTGTGCTCGCGGCCGGATCGAGCCAGAAGTCGCCCGACGAGTCGCGCCTGGAGCTCTTGGAGCGCAATGCCCGCATCTTCCGGGAGGTCATCACGCAGCTCGACAAGCACGCCCCGGAGGCCATCCTGGTGGTGGCCACAAACCCCGTCGATGTGCTCACCTACCTGTCACAGGAGATGAGCCGGCGGCCCGCCCGTCGCATCATTGGCACCGGCACGCTGCTCGACACGGCACGCTTCCGCGCCCTCCTCGGGCGCCACTACGGCGTAGACCCTCGGTCGGTGCACGCGTACATCCTGGGCGAGCACGGCGACTCGGAGGTGCCCATCTGGAGCAACGCCACGATTGGGGGCCAGGGCATCTACAAGGAGACGGTGCTGGGCCGCGAGTGGAAGGACGAGACGATGGACGCCCTCTTTGAGCAGGCCCGCAACGCCGCCTACGAGATCATCGACCGAAAGGGCTACACCGATGCGGCCATCGGCGTCGTGATTGCCCGGATTGTGCGGGCGATCGTGGAGGATCAGCAGAACGTGCTGCCGGTGAGCGTGCGGCCCCGGGGCGCCTACGACATTGACGACGTGTGCCTGAGTACGCCCTGCGTGCTGGGGCTGGAGGGCGTGGAGGCCCACGTGAATCCGACGCTCTCCGACGATGAGCGCACGGCCCTTCAGGGGTCGGCCCAGGCCCTCAAGGACAGCCTCTCCGGGCTCTCCGTCGAATAGGTCGGAGGGCTACGACGTCGGGAGGTCCGGCTTCGTTACGCTCACGCCGTCCGTCTCTTCGTCGTCGGCCGTGCCGTCGGACGGGGCGCCGTCCCCACTGGTGGGGTCGGGGGCGTCCGCGGCCTCGTCCTCCTCGTCCCAGTTTTCGATGGCTTCCAGGACGCGGTCCACGATCTGGTCCTCGGGGATGGTGTCGATCACCTCGCCGTGCTTGAAGAAGTGGGCGCGGCCCCGCCCCAGCGAAATGCCAAGGTCGGCGCCCGCGGCCTCCCCGGGCCCGTTCACGGCGCAGCCCATGAGGGCCACGTTCAGGTCCTTGTCGAAGCTGCGCCCGGCAATGGCCTCCTCCACCTCCTCGACGATCGAGAAGAGGTCGCCCACGAGGCGGCCGCAGGTGGGGCACGCGATGATGTTGACGCCGGGCTGCCCAATGCCGAGCGACTTGAGGATGCGGTGGCCGACCTTCACTTCCTCCACCGGGTCGGCGGCCAGGGAGACCCGAATCGTGTCGCCGATGCCGTCGGCCAGGAGCGACCCGATCCCGATCGAGCTCTTGACCGTCCCCGTGTCGAGCGTGCCGCTCTCGGTGACGCCCAGGTGGAGCGGGTAGTTTGTCTCCTCGGCCACCTTGCGGTAGGCCTGAATCATCATGTACGGGTCGGAGTGCTTCACCGAGATGACGATGTCCTCGAAGTTGTTCTTGTGGCACACCTCCACGTGGCGCATGGCGCTCTCGAAAAGGGCCTGCGGCTTGGGATAGCCGTGCTTTTCGAGGATGTCCTCCTCCAGCGAGCCGGAGTTTACGCCAATGCGGATGGGGATGCCGGCGTCCTTGGCCGCCTGCAACACCTCCCGTTCCCATTCCGGCTTGCCGATGTTGCCGGGGTTGATGCGGACCTTGTGGATGCCCGCCTCGATGGCCTTGAGGGCGTACTGGTAGTTGAAGTGAATGTCGGCCACGATGGGCACGGACGCCCCCTGCACGATGTCGGCCAGCGCGTCGGCGTCCTCGGGGCGCGGCACCGCCACCCGCAAGATGTCGGCGCCGGCCTCGGCCAGGCGCTCAATCTCGTCGAGGGTCGTCTCCACCTCGTGGGTTTTGGTCGTGGTCATCGACTGAACGGACACCGGGGCATCGCCCCCGATCTGTACGTCGCCCACCTGCACGGGGCGGGTTTCGCGGCGGGGTCGTTCCATGAGGGGGAAGGGGATTCGTGAGAGGTCAGGATTGCACAATCATTACGGGGATCGCCGGCACGGGCTCCATCGGGGCCCGTCTCCCGGTGCAACGTTGTGTTCACGTCGTCCCAGATCGAGCGAGAGGCGGCCTCGGCACCTGGGCGGGAACCCTGAGGCCCTGGCCAGGACCATTTGCCCTGACGGATAGGGGCACGAGGCCCATGCCCGTTGGCAATCAGGACTCACTGGCCTCGTAGAGCGTTTTCTTCTCGTCGTCGCTGAGGGCGTCGTATCCCTGTTCGCTGATTTTGTCGAGGATGCGGTCGACTTCCTTCGACCGGTCTTTGACGCGTTGCTTCGCGTCGTCCGCGGCACTGGGCGAGGGGCGGGAGGTGGACGACGAGGACGCGGAGCCGTTGGGTTCGATCCCAAACCAGCCCTTCACGCGCGTCCACACCCCATCCGACGAGCGACGCCCCCGCGACGATCCGGGCCCGCCGAGCCACGCGGGCAGCCCGAACTCGCCCCGCACGTTCTTCGCGTACAGGAAGCCTGTGAGGGCACCGCCCCAGTGCGCCGCCACGGCCGTGCCGCTGGTCGAGAGCATGAGGAGCGCGTCGATGACGAGGAAGCCGATCACGAGGTACAGGAGCCGCACCACCCCGAAGAAGAGCAGGGCGATCTGCTTGTGCGGGTACATGATGGCGACCGTCATGATGACGCCCAGCACCGAGGCCGAGGCGCCGACGACCGGCATGACGCCCGTGCCCGAGATGGTGGGGAAGAGGGGCTGGAGCAGCAGGCACATGAGCCCGCCGCCCACGCCCGCCACCAGATAGACGGTCCACATCTGCTGGGAGCCATGCATCTGCTCAAACTCCCGCCCAATCCAGAACAGCCACAGCATGTTGAACCCCACGTGCAGCAGTCCCCCGAGGCCCCCGCTCGTGTGCATGAAGTTGTAGGTCACGAGCTGCCAGGGCTCCAGGAGCACGTCCGGGAAGACCGGGTGGAGGGCAAAGTGCTCCATAATGAACTGGAGCCCCCCGGGCCACAGGTGCAGGAACTGCGCAAGGACGTACACCGCCACGTTGATCGCGACGATGGTGCGCAGCGCCACGGGCTGTCGGTAGTACCAGGATTGAAACTGATTCACGACCGTTCGTGCGGCTGTTAGCCCCGTTGTGTCTAAAACAGAATCGGGCCCGACTCTGCTCTTGATTGCAGAGACGGGGTCGGCGAGTCAGCACGGTGCGTATACCGTGTAGCCCCCGGATGGGTTGCGCGCTGAGGGCGTGTCATCCCCGCTACCAGCGCATGAGTCGCCTCGGCTGCAGCGGCAGCTTGCCGCGCCAGTATTGAATGAGCAAAAACCCGAACACCATGCCGCCGAGGTGGGCAAAGTTGGCAATGCCGGCCGACGTTCCCGTGACGGCGGAGTACAGCTCCAGGGCCCCAAACCCGATCACGAGCCACTTTGCCTTGATGGGAACCATGAACCAGAGGTAGATGGGCTGATTCGGAAACATCATGCCGAAGGCCAGCAGGATGCCGTACACCCCGCCCGAGGCGCCGACCGTGGGGACGGCGACCTCCAATCCCCCGGGCATCAGCAGGGGAGCAAACACCAGATGCGTCAGCGCCGCGCCGATGACGCAGGCGAAGTAGAAGACCCCAAAACGCTGCGATCCCCATCGGTTCTCCACCTGCACCCCAAACATCCAGAGGGCAAACATATTGAAAAACAGGTGACCAAAGCTCCCGTGCAGGAAGCCGTAGGAGATCATCTGCCACGGATAGAAGCCCGGGACCTCGGCGAGCGATCGCCCCCCGGTGATGGCAAATCCCTGCTCGGGTCCCCCCACCGGATAGAGCGCGAGGTAGTTCAGCACGCTGCCCAGGGCCGACGACGAGCCGAGGGTCTGCCCGGCAACGAACTGCGCGAGAAAAAACAGCCCGTTGAGGATGAGAAGGTTCTTGATGACCGGCGGCATAACCGAAAATTGCGTCGGCGGCCGGTAGGAGGTACGTTGTCGGGGCATGGGGGGTGGGGAAGGGCGCGCAGGTGAATGGCGCAACGAGCAACACGACCCGATCGTACGTGCTGGCCCGTCGAACCGTTCGGGAGGGCCCCGTCCCATTTTGTGTGATTTTGGATAGGTTATGATGTTCTCCCGGGAGGGGCCGCCCGTCGGTTCTCCTGCGGGAGACTTTCCACCGTGATTCTCTTTCTCTCGGACATGCATTTTGGGCGAGGGGCGCCCGCCCACGAACGAGCGAAGGAGGCGGCGCTCATCGACTGTCTGGATGCGCACGCCGATCAGGTTGAGCATCTGTACCTGGTCGGCGATGTGTTCGACGGATACATTGAGTACCGCCACCTGGTGCCGAAGGGCACGACGCGCTTCCAGGGGCTCCTGGCGCGGTGGACGGATCGGGGCGTGCCGGTTACGTACCTTGTCGGCAATCACGACCCCTGGCACGAAAGCTACTTTTCGGAGGAGCTGGGCGTGCGGGTCGTCGCCGACGCGCTGGAGGTGGAGCACGAGGGGGTCCGGTTGCATCTCGCCCACGGGGACGCCCACGGATCCACGCACACACTGTATCCCTGGCTGCGCCCGCTCCTCCGCCATCCGTGGGCCGTGCGGCTCTACCGCTCGCTCCTGCCGGCGGACCTGGGCCTGGCCCTGGCCCGCTGGGTGAGCCGCCAGCTGCACGACGAGGCGCCCGACCCCGAGGTGGTTACGGCGCTCCGGACCCATGCGCGAGCCCACCTTCAGCACCACGGAACCGACGCCGTCGTGATGGGCCACAGCCACGTGCCGGCCCTCCACGCGTGGGCCGAGGGCCTCTACCTAAATACCGGAAACTGGTACGAACGGCGCACCTTCGGCCGTTTAGACCCCGGCACCCTTCGCCTGCAGCGCTGGAACGGGACGCGCGCCGTCGACATTGAATCCGCCGATGCACCATAGGGCCGCCCCGCCCCATCCGGGCCCCGCGAGGGACACGGGCTGCGATGCGTGCTCTCGGCCTCAACCTGGATCTTTCTTCCATGTCTGACTGGTCATATTCTGAAGAGGAGCTCGACGAGTACTTCGAGGACCCGTCGGCTCGGACCGAGCACGCCGACTCCTCGTCCGACGCGGACCGCCGCCCCACCAGCGGGATCCGCGGGTTCTTCCACCGCCGGTTTGCCGACCCGCAGAAGGCGCAGGCCGCCCTTGCCCTCTCCACGATCGTCGCCCTCCTGCTCCTCGGCCTCCTTGGGGGCGGCGGCTACGTGTGGACCCTGACCGACGAGATTCCTTCCACCGAGCGCCTGGAGAACCCCTCCATGCAACTCGCCACCGTCGCCTACACGGCCGACGGGGAGGAGCTGGCGCGCTTTGCCTCCCAGAATCGGTCCTGGGCGCCGTACGACAGCATCTCGTCGCACGCCATCAACGCCCTCACCGCCACCGAGGACCAGCGCTTTTACCAGCACTGGGGGGTGGACCCCGTGGGCATCATGGCCGCCGTGGTCGACATCGTCACCTTCCGCGACTTCCGAGGGGCCTCCACCATTACCCAGCAGCTGGCGCGCAACCTGTACAACGAAGAGGTGGGCCGCGCGGTCACCATCGAGCGCAAGCTCAAGGAGATGGTGACGGCCGTGGAGCTGGAGCGCCGGTACACGAAACAGGAGATCATTGAGATGTACCTCAACACCGTAAGCTTCGGAAGCAATGCGTTCGGCATCGAAGCCGCGGCGCAGACGTATTTCGGCGAGCCGGCCCAGGACCTCAATGAGCTGCAGGCGGCGACCCTCGTGGGCATGCTCCAGGCGACCTCGTACTACAACCCGATTCGCAACCCCAACAACGCCCGCCAGCGCCGCAACGTCGTTCTGCGCCTGATGGTGGATCAGGGATACCTCTCGTCGTCGTTCTACGAGACCCACAAGGGGCGCCCGGTCAAAGCCGAATACCATTCAGCGGAGCTGTACAACAGCCTGGCCCCGTACTTTGCCGAACACGTGCGCACCACCCTGGCCCGGTGGACCCGGAACCCGAACCATCCGCTCAACGGGCACGACATCTACGGCGACGGCCTGCGGGTGTACACGACCCTCGACTCGGAGCTGCAGGAGCAGGCCCACCAGTCGGTCGAGCACAACATGTCGGCCCTCCAGAAGGTCGTCGGCTACCAGTGGAGCGCGGCGGACCGGGCGCTCTACAGCCAGTCGCTCGACGAGTACCGGGACCTCACTCCCGGTGAGGACTACGAACCGTTCGACCACTTCTGGGAGACGCACCCCGCGGTGCTGAACGATGCCATCCGCCGAACGGCCCGCTACGACACCCTCCGTGCCCGCGGGCGGACCGAGCAGGAGGCCCTCACGCAGCTTCGTGACAACGAGGAGTACCTCGACTCCCTGAAGACGCGCCGAAGCCAGCTCGGCGCGGGAATGGTGTCGATCGATCCACGGAACGGGCACGTGAAGGCGTGGATTGGGGGGCGAGATTTTCGCTCCGATAAGTACGATAAGGTCGGCATCGCCCGTCGACAGCCCGGGTCCACCTTTAAACCGTTCACCTATACCGCCGCCATCGACAACGGCTGGTCCCCCTACGACACGCTGCTCGACAGCACCTTTACGTGGGAGGACACGGGAGCGGATACGACCTGGAGCCCGAAGAACTACAACCAGGAGTCCAGCGGGCAGATGCTCACGCTGAGCCAGGGGCTGGCCAACTCCAAAAACACCATCACGGCCCGTCTCGCGCTCGACCTCAATCCCAGTACGGTCGCCCGGTACGCGCGACGGATGGGCGTTCAAAGCCCGCTCGTTGAGGTGCCGTCGATCGCGCTCGGGACGAGCAACGTCACGCTTCTGGAGATGGCCTCGGCCTACACGACGCTCGCCAGTGGCGGCATCCGCAACGACCCGGTGGTGATCACGCGCGTGGAGGACCGCTACGGCAATGTGCTCTGGGAGGCCTCGCCGACCCCCAGCGAGGTGCTGTCGCGCCGCACGGCCTACACGGTGGTCGACATGATGCGGGGCGTGATCGACTACGGCACGGGGCAGCGCATCCGGACGCAGTACGAGCTGGGCGACTACGACCTCGCCGGAAAGACGGGCACGACCGAGCGGTCCGCCGACACCTGGTTCATGCTCATGCATCCCCAACTTGTGAGCGGGGCCTGGGTGGGATTCGACGATCAGCGGCTCACCTTTCGGACGAGCTGGTGGGGGCAGGGCGCCCACAGCGCCCTCTTCCTCGTGGGGGACTACTATCGCCGGGTCGCCGACAACGACAGCCTGTCGCTCTCCGAGGAGGCCACGTTCCCGATGGTGGAGAGCTACGGAGCCCCCGAGGATACCACGGGCACCCAGGACGGCGGGCGGGTCGGCTGGTAGGACGAGCGCCCGTCCCTTTTCTTGCACCATGAAGCCGCGACGCGGGACATTGAAGCTACTCCACACGGCCGACATTCACCTCGGCGCCAAGACGTACGGGCGCCGCGACCCGGAGACGGGGCTCAACACGCGCCTGCTCGACGTGCAGCGCTCGCTCGACGCCGTCGTGGCGCGTGCCCTCGACGCGGAGGCCGACGCGTTTTTGTTCTGTGGCGATGCGTACCACACCGCCGACCCCACCCCCACGCAGCAAAAGATCTTTGCCCAGTGCCTGCAGCCCCTCGCCGATGCAGGCGTGCCGATCGTGCTCATCATCGGCAATCACGATCACCCGGTCACGTACGGCCGGGCCTCCTCCCTCGACATTTTCGAGTACCTGGACGGCGACATCTACTGCTACCGCAAGCCGACGGAGGCCGTGCAGGTCGTGGAGACGAAGAGCGGGCCGCTCCAGCTCATTCCGCTCCCCTGGCCCATCCGCAGTCAGATCCTGACGAAGGAGGCGTACCGCTCGATGGAGCCGGAGGAGCTGCAGGCGTTTATTGAGGAGAAGTACGTGACCTACATCCAGCGCCGGGCCGACGATATTCTAGAGAAGGGCACGGGCCTCGGGCCCGGGGGCGAGGCCCGTGCCCTCTCGCCGGACGTGCCCACCGTACTGGCGGGACACGTCACGGTGCAGGGCGCCGAGATGGCGGGGTCGGAGCGGACCACCCTCATCGCGTCCGAACCGAAGTTCACCGTCGGGCAGCTGTCGGTGCGGCCCATCGACTACGTCGCGCTCGGCCACATCCATCGGGCACAGGTGCAGAACCCAGACGGGCACCCGCCGGTCGCCTATGCCGGCAGCATCGAGCGGATTACGTTCAAGGAGCGCGACGAGTCGAAGGGGTGCTACCTCGTCGACATCGACTCTGGACGGGATCCGACCACCCGACCCACCTTCGTTGAGACGCCGGCCCGCCCATTTCGGGCGTTTCAGGTCGACGTGCGCGAGTCCGAGGCGCCCACCGAGGACATTCTTCAGGTGCTCGAGGGGGCGGACGTGTCCGAGGCCATCGTGCGGGTGCGGTATCGGATCGAGGAAGCCCAGCTTGCCACAGTGGATCAGGCGCGTATTCGGGACGCACTGGCGGAGGCGCACACCATTGCGGCCATTGAGCGCACCGTCGACCCGGTGGAGCGGAAGCGCCGGACCGTCGTAACCCGAGAGTCGAGTCTCGAAGACGCGATTCGGCAGTACGTGGGCCAGCACGAGGACCTGAGCAGCATGGAGGACGACCTCGTCGAGGCTGCGCTCGCCCTCGATGCGGAGGTGCCGGACGATAGATCGTGAGGACCGTGTGACCATGTCCGGACGCGGCGCTGAAGCGAGCCTGCGGGTTGCATGTTCGCCCACCCGCGCTCATGTTGTATAAGTCCATAACGACACCACCATCAACGAAGCAGGGAGGTACACGCCAGAAGGCCGTGCCGTCCGGCTTCACCATCACACATACAGACCCGTGGACATCGAGAACCAAACCGTCACGATCCCGCGCAAAGAGAATACGACCAAGGGAGAGGAACCTCTCAAGGTCTGGCCGCTCGTCGACAAGGCGCTCGACTCGATCGACGCCGACCCGACGACGCGCCAGGCGGCCGAGGCCGCCCTGGAAGTGAGTGACGGATGTGCAACCCTCGCCAATTTTCTGCTGAGCCAGGAAGAGGAAGTCCCCAACCTGGACCTTCAGTTTAAGGTGCCCCTGCTTGTGCTGGGCGCCTCGCTGGCCCGCGAGGACGGAGAGGCAGAAACTGTGTACGATCCGGGGGAAGGCGTCCTGTACTTCGAGACGGACGACCACCCGTTTGCCTTCCCGGTCTATGAGGACTGGACGGTTGACTGGGAGCAGGTGGCCGACCGCACGCAGAAAGGGTATGCCTGGGACGGAGGCGAGACGGACGTATGGGCCCTCGACTGGCTCATGGCGTACCTCGACGTGGGGGCCGACGACTACATGGTCGACAGCGATGATGAGGACGACGACCAGTACTACAGCCGCATCTGACGGCAGCCGCGTCTGACGGCCTGGGCCGCGCGTCCGTCTACACATCCGACCGGTGCCCCGCGCCGACCTACGAGCCGTGCGGGGTTGCGTGGCGGGCAACCGGCAGGGTCATGCACCGCGGCCCGCCGCGGCCCCGCGAGAGCTCCGTGCCCGCCAGTTGAATGGCAACCTTTTCTCCGCCGGGGTCGAAGGTGCCGGAATCGAAGTACGAGAGGAAGCTCTCGGCCGACACCACGCGGTAGCCGTGCTCGTGGAGCCGGTCGAAGGTCCGCCGGTTCCGCTCGTAGCCAAGAATGGCCCCCGGGGCGGCCGCAAAGACGTTTGCGCCGTCGGTCCACTGCTCGCGCTCCTGGTGCAGGCGCTCGCTGCCCCCGCACGGGATGAAGGTCAAGTCCCGCTCCAGCAGGTCATTCAGCGCATCGCGCAGGTTCATGCGCATGTCCGTCACGAAGCGGCCCGGCGTGTCGCCGGCCGTCAGATGCACTGAGTAGCCGAAGCCGTGGGTGTCGAGGAGCGGGGGAAAGACGATCGCCTCGGTGGGCGAGGCAAAGGTGAACACCGTGTCGAGGTGCATGGTTGCTCGTCGCTTCGGCAGGTCGACCGCCAGCACGTGCTCGATCTGCGTTCGCTCGAACAGCTCGTGCGCGATGGCCATGATGGCGCTGTACGAGGTGCGCTCCGAGTGCCCGATTAGCACGGTGTCGGGGCTGGCCACAAGCAGGTCGCCGCCCTCGAACGTGACGCCCGGGGGAAGCTCGACGACCTTGTCGCTGTGCGGGGCGAAGCGCGGGTGGTAGTTCAGGATGACGCTGATGATGATGCTCTCGCGCGTGCGGGCCGCCGTGGCGGCGTGGCTTAGAATGATGTGGTCGTGTACGACCGCCGCCAGGTCGCGTGTGAACATGAGGTTGGGCACCGGCTGTACCCGGATGGGGAGGTCCGACTCTCCCGTGAGGGCAAACTGCTGCAGGTCGGACGGCGAAAACTGTTTCAACTCTCCTTCTACGGCCCCGAGGTTCTGCTCCGGCAGGCTGCGGCAGAGCTTTTCCACGAACGCGTACCGGGCCTCTTCCTTCTCAAAGGCCTCCAGGAGGAGCTCGCTCACCTGCAGCACGGTGTCCGGCCGCCCGACAATCTTCTCGAAGACCGAGCACATGAGCAGGTGCTCCTGCCGGGCGTTTCCCACGAACAGGATGTCGTCGAAGAGCAGTTCGGCGCGGTTGTCGGGCGCCACCAGTTCCATCTCCTGCCCCGGCGTATGGACGATCACCTGCTTCAGTAGGTGAGCCTCGGCCGGCACGCCAAAGACGGCGGCGGAGTCGTCGAGCGAGGGCGGGGCGGGAGCGTCCAGCGTATCCACGAGAACAAACGGATGGTTCGAAAAACAGCGACGTTGGGGATCCTGCAAGGTCGCAACTGCGCCGCGGAAAAACCAGATTCGATTCTGTGCCGCTAGCCGCGGAGGTGTTCCAGCACACGGATGACGACCAGAACCACGAGAATCACGACCCCAACCTCGAGGACGAACGACAACAGGGCCCCGGCCACGTCGACCATGATGCCGAGCAGGCTGAGGCCGATGAAGACGAGGACGCCGAGGATGAGCCACCGAAGCAGCGTGCGGATGTCGAGGTCCATGGGGAGGAATCGGCTCGTGTGAGAAAACGGAGACGGGCGTTGTAGACGGGGCGGCGTCGGGCAGTGTTACGTCCCGGTGGGGCGATCGCCGGTGAGGGCGCAGCCCCGGTTCGTTTGCAGCCCTTCACTGCCGACGAGGCGAGGGCGACAGGGGGGCTCGGCTACGAGCGAAGCGCGGGGGGCACCGCAGGCACGGACGGCGCCCCGTCGCGGCGTTCGAATAGGTTGGTTTCGTATCGGACGGACTCGAGGATCAGTCCCTCCGCCGGCATCGACGGGCCGGCCCGCCGGCGGTCCTCGGCCGCAATCAGAGACGGCAGGCCGTCCGCCGGGCGCTTTCCGCGACCGATCTCGACGAGGGTGCCGACGAGGGCCCGCACCATGCCGTGCAGGAAGCGGGTGCCGCTCACCTCGAACCGCCAGTGGCCGCGCCGGGGCTCGTCTATCCAGCGGGCGCGCCGGAGGGTGCAGACGCGATTGGTCGTCTCGGACTGCGTGAGGCAGAACGAACTGAAGTTGTGTTGCCCCAGGAGGTCGGGCGCGGCGGCGCGCATGCGGGCAAAGTCGGGGACGGGCCGCAGGAGCGTGCGGCTGTGGCGCTCCAGGGCGCAGGGCTGGGTGTGTACGCGATAGTGGTAGCGACGGAGGCGGGCGTCGTACCGGGCGTGAAAATCGTCCGGGGCCCGCTCCACGCCTCGCACCGCCACCGCATTCGGCGTAAGGCCGTTCAGTGAGCCTCGTAGTCGGAACGGGTCGCGGGCCGTCGGAAGATCGACGTGGGCCACCTGGGCACGGGCATGGACCCCGGCGTCTGTGCGCCCCGAGCCGGTGATCCGGCAGTGGGAGCCCACGACGGTTGTTACGGCCTCTTCCAGAGCCCCCTGCACTGTCGGCACGTCGGGTTGGATCTGCCACCCGTGGAAGTCGGTTCCGTCGTACTCGATGAGGAGTCGGTAGCGGGGCATGAGTCGGGCGACGCAGAAGCGAGCGTTTCAGTGTAGCGAGGGAGGCCCCTCATGGGGGACAGGCATGCTCGTCCCTCACCGTAAGATCCGGCCGCCGGTTCCTGCATCCAACACTCTGATCTCCCATTCGTCCTCCTTCCTCTATGCGTATCTACCTAACCGGCTTCATGGCGAGCGGAAAGTCGAGCGTAGGGCCCCGGCTGGCGGCCCGCCTGGGCACCGTCTTCTGGGATCTTGACCGCCTGATCCGGGCCCACGACGGCCGTTCGATCCCCACGATCTTTGAAGAGGACGGGGAGGACGCCTTCCGCGAACAGGAGGCCCACTTCCTGCGCCGCACGACGGAGGTGGACGACCTCGTCGTGGCGCTCGGGGGCGGGGCGCTGGTCGACGACGACAACTGGGCGATGGCCCAAGAGCACGGGCGCGTCGTGTACCTGGAGGTCGATCCGGAGACGATTCGATCGCGCGTGGCGGACGAGGCCGATCGCCGCCCGCTGCTGCAGGACGAGGAGGGGCGGCCGCTGTCCGACGATCGGATGCGGCACCGAATCGAGGAGCTACTGTCGGCCCGTCGATCGCGATACGAGGCGGCCCACGCGACCGTCGATGCGACCGGCCCGGTGCCGGAGGTGACGCAGGCGGTGGTCGAGGTGGTCGAGGGCCGCGGGTGGGCGTAGGCGCTCAGTCGCGGAAGAGAGTGAACGACCGGCGGTGGTGCCGCGTGGCGCCGTGGGCCCGTAGCGCGTCGTAGTGTGCCTGCGTAGGGTATCCCACGTTCGAGTCCCATCCGTACGCCGGGTGCTCGTCGTGGAGCTCGCGCATGAGGGCGTCGCGCTCCGTCTTGGCCAGGATGGAGGCGGCGGCGATGGACTGGCTCGTCGCGTCCCCCTGCACGACGGTCTCGTGCGGCCAGGGCGCCTCCACGAGGTCGCGCGTCCACTGGTTGCCGTCGATGAGCAGAAAGTCGGGCGACGGGTCGCAGTCGGCCGCGGCCCGGCGCATGGCCTGGAGGGCCGCCTGCAGGATGTTGAGGTCGTCAATCTCCGTGGGAGACGACGCGGCAATGGCTGCGGCAACGGCCCGTTCCTCGATTTCTTTCCGCAGGGAGCGTCGTTTTGGCTCCGAGAGCGCCTTGCTGTCCTGCACGGCCGGCATCTTCACCCCGGGCGGTAAGATGACGGCCGCGGCCACGACGGGCCCGGCCAGGCAGCCCCGCCCCGCCTCGTCCAGCCCGGCCACCCGCTCGTATCCGTCGTTCCAGAGTTGGCGTTCGTAGTCCAGCATGGAAGGCGCGTAGGGAAATAGAGCGTGCGAGAAAGCGGCGAGGGACGCAGGAGGCACAAAGGCAATCGGCCCCAGCGCGTGGGCCAATCTCCGAATTCCCCACGGCAAAATCCACCGGTCGCCCTTACACCTCGTACTGATCCGGCAGGTCGTTCTCGTAGAGCACGACGTCGTCGGCCCGCAGGTGGGACGAAATCCACTCCCGCGCCTCGAAGAGGGACGATACGACGACGACCCGGTCGCTCGGATACCCCGCCTCGGCGAGCCCGTCCCGGATCGCCGCGGTCTGCTCCTCCCCGACGAGCACGGCCCAGTCAATGTCGTGGCGGGCGATGTGCGTTCCCAGCGTCTTGTTCTCCTCCCACTGCCGCTCCCCCATCTCCACCATGCCGGGCGTCACGATGGCGCGGCGCCCGCCTGACATCTCCCCCAGAATTTCGACGGCGTTGCGGGCGCCCACCGGGTTGGAGTTAAACGCGTCGTCGATCACCGTAAGGGCGCCCTCGTGCCGGAGCTGCAGGCGGTGCTCGATCGGGTCAATCCGGCGGGCGGCGTGGGCCATCTGTCGGAGGCGGAGCCCCATGCTTCGCCCCACGGCGACACCCAGGAGCACGTTGAGCACGTTGTGGGCGCCCAGCAGTTGGGTCTGAAAGGAGGCCTCCGCTCCCGTATCGTCGCGGATCGTGAAGGAGGTGCCGCTCGTGTCGTATTGCACGTCGTGGGCCGTCAAATGGGCCTCTGATTCCCCCTCCACGGACACCGTCCACACCGTGCCGTCCGCCCGGTCGGTCATGCCGCGCACGCGGTCGTCGTCGGCGTTGAGGACCGTGGTTCCGTCGGCGGCGGTGCGCTCCACGAGCCGCCCCTTCTCCTCGGCGATGGCGTCCTGCGAGCCCATGGTGTCGAGGTGGGCCACGCCGATGGTGGTGACGACAGACACGTCCGGCTCGGCAATGTCGCAGAGTTCGTCCATGTCGCCCGGATACCGGATGCCGTACTCCAGCACCAGCACCTGATGCTCGGGCTTCAGGTGCTCGTTGATGGCCAGGCACATGCCCATCGGGGTGTTGTAGGAGCTGGGCGTGGCGTAGACGTTATACTTCTGTCGGAGCAGCTCCGCGAGAATAAATTTGGTGCTCGTCTTGCCGTACGACCCGGTTACGCCCACCACGGGTAGGTCGGGCCGCTCGCGCAGGCGCCGCCGGGCCTGGCGTTTAAAGCCCTCCTGGATATAGGTCTCGACCGGTTGCATGAAGGCGGCGCCGAGGGCCGTCCAGAGCGGCGCGCCGAGGTCGGCACACCAGAACCCGAGCAGGTACCAGAGAATCCCGACCGGTCGGCCCGTGCTCCATCCGTAGAGGCCGCCCAAAATCACCGGAAGCGCGGTCACCACGCCCGTGGCGACGGCCAGGCGGGTCATGCGGTCGGTGAACGCGAGCGGTTTTTTCTCCTGGTCGCTGCGGTAGCGGCGCGAGGAGATGAAGGCGAACGTCCACAGCACGAGCGCCCCCGCAGCGATCGCCGAGGGGTCGGCCGCGGGGAGGCCCAGCGCGGCAAGGCCCAGGATGGCGGCCCCGGCGGCGTGCGACGGACGGAGGACCGTCGACCGCACGTGGTCGGCCAGCCACCGTCCGTAGCGGTCGAACTTGTAGGTCTCCAACTGAAAGATGTGCAGGAAGAACCGAACCCGTCGCATGGCCCGCCATCCGGCAAAGAGCGTCGCGATGACGGCGAGAAGTGAGAGCGTGACAGTCATGCGCGGGGGGAAGCTCAAGTTGGAGCGAGAGAGAAAGCTCCTACGTATGCTCCACGAAATATCGAATGCCGGAGTGGACGGTGTCAATGTCGTCGAGGTGCCCGTAGTGCCCGGCGCCCTCCAGCTCCACGAGCCCACAGTCTTTGATGTTCGATTCCAGGATCTCCACCTGTCGTCGCGAGACCGCCGGGTCGTCGGTGCCCCAGAACAGGAGCGTCGGCACCTGAATGCGCTCGAGCGCATCGTCGAGGTGGAAGTTCACCGTTTTGACGAACGTTTCACGCATGACGCCGGACGCCGCGTTGTAGTCGGCGGAGCCGAGCCAGCGCCACAGAAGGGTGTGTCGGAGCCAGTCCGCCGCCGGTTCCCGGAGCGGGGACGGAAGGGCCTGGACGGGGGTTTTGAGGGTGGTGGCCAGGCCGGACCGAAGCACCTGTCCCCAGGAGCGCTCGGGGGGGATCCCGGAGGGACTGATGAGCACCAGCCGCTGAATCCACTCGGCCAGGTCGGGAGTACTGGCCATGTGGAGGGCAATGCGACCGCCGTTGGAGTGGCCAATCACCGTTGCGGGGCGCTCGATCCGGTTTTGGATCAGGTCCCGCACCAGGTGGGCGTACTCGGGCACGCCCCACGGAGACGGCGGGGGCGGCGAGGCGCCGTGCCCGGGCAGGTCGACCGCGTAGGTGCGGTAGGTGTCGGACAGGGCGTGGGCCAGCGGGCGCATGTTGCTTGCGTCGCTGCCCCAACCGTGGAGAAGCAGGAGGGGGAGGGCGTCGGCCGGACCGTGGGTCTCAACGTGAAGGTCGTGCGAGGTCACGACGCGGTGCAGATCTGGAGGCGGAGCAAACCGGAACGCGGAAACCATCTCTATACGGCGGCGTTCCAGAGGCGACTATCACAGCGTTTGTCTTGAGGCTCCCGGTCTCCGACCTTAGCGTGGAGTCTTGTAGCTTGTCCGGATGGTCTCTCCCCGACGTGAGGGCGTGTCGATCTCCGACGTCGGTCTGCATCTGGTGTCTCACGGGTGTATGGCACGGAGATCGAGTGTGCCTGTCGACGACAGAAGAGATGATCCAACGGTCGAATTGAGTACCGAAACGACGGAGCTGGATTTGCTCCGGTCCTATGCAGAGCATTCTCGCTTGCTGTCCTGCCCACCGCTCGTTTGTGTCGAAGACCGCTGTGGGCGCAGTCGTGGGAACGGTTTCTCTGCACGCCCCCCGTACGGATGGGTACATGATGGCGAGGGGCTTTCCGGTGCCGCGTCATTCGGCGGCGGGATAACGTCTGAAGGTCCCTGACTCGTAGGGCAAAGGCGAGGCATTCAAAACGAGCGTATTCAATCGGTAGCGTACCGGCGGCCCCTCCTGTCGGGGATGGGGCCGGTCCGCTTCATTACTCACCGCACAACAGATTATGTCCGACAACGAACAGAAGAAGTTTGAGCGTCTCCTTGAGCTGATTGGGGATAAGAAGTACGGCTTTATGCGCGAGCTGCGGCCGGAGCTTCCGAAGGATGACGACGACCCGTTCATGCCCCCGCCGCTCATCCGAAAGTTTAATCTCCGCGATGGCGTCATCGTGGAAGGGGACCTGAAGCCCGGCCGAAAAGGAGGGATGCAGGTCGGCTGGATCGACTCCGTGATGGGCATGCCGCCCGGCGAGTGGGCGCAGCTCAAAACCTTTGACCACGGGGCCAGCATTTATCCCGAGGAGAAGCTGAACCTGGTGACGGGCCCGGACGACATGTCGATGCGCGTCCTGGACCTGGTGGCGCCGCTCGGGAAGGGACAGCGGGCCCTCATCGTGTCGCCGCCCCGGGCCGGCAAGACGGTGATGCTGAAGGGCATCGCCGCCGGGGTGACGCAGAACCACCCGGAGGTGGAGCTCGTGGCGCTGCTCGTGGATGAGCGCCCGGAGGAGGTGACGGACTTTCGCCGGACCACCGAGGCGCGCGTCTTTGCGTCCTCCAACGATCGGGGCGAAGACAACCACGTGCGCGTCTCGACGCTGGCCCTGGAGCACGCCAAGCGGCTGGTAGAGATGGGGAAGGACGTGGTGCTCCTGCTCGACTCGCTGACTCGTCTCGGCCGCACGTTCAACCTGTGGGTGGACGGCAGCGGACGCACCCTGTCCGGCGGCCTCGACGCGGAGGCCCTGAAGGTGCCCCGCCAGATCTTTGGTGCGGCCCGGAACGTGGAGGGCGGCGGCTCGCTGACCATCATCGCGTCCGCGCTGGTCGAGACCGGCAGCCGGATGGACGAGGTGATCTTTGAGGAGTTCAAGGGCACCGGAAACTCCGAAATCGTGCTCGACCGCGAGATGGCCGACAAGCGCATTTTCCCGGCCGTCAACCTCCGGGAGAGTGGCACGCGCAACGAGGAGCGACTGCTGGGCGAGGTGCGCCGGAAGAAGCACAACCAGCTGTTTCGGGCGCTCAACTCGCGCTCGCCCATTGAGGCGATGCAGGCGCTGCTGCGGCACATGAAGAACAGCCCGTCGAACGCCCACCTGCTCAATGAGCTGGTGGTTGAGTAGCCGGCGCGCCCGCGGCGTTAGGGCGAGCGGGGGACACGTGTCTGTACGGCACACCGTCCCGACCGAATTTCCCCGCGCTTATGTCTTCTCCGCCGCCCGCCCCCAACGCGTCCGGCCCCGACGACGGGTCGGAGGAAGCCGACGAGCCCGACCTGCTGTACCACGTCCCCATCCACGAGTGGGACGAATCGGACCAGCCCCGTGAGAAGCTGCTGAAGCACGGGCCCACCGTCCTCTCCGACGCTGAGGTGCTGGCGCTCCTGCTGGGATCGGGCACCCGGACGAACGAGGGGGCCCTCTCGGCCGTGGAGCTGGGGCGGTCGCTGCTCCGGACCTACGGCTCGCTCCACGATGTGTCGCAGCGCAAGCCCAAAGAGCTCACGCGCATCCAGGGCATCGGTCCGGCCAAGGCGGCCAAGCTCACCGCGGCGTTTGAGGCCGGGCGGCGGGTAGAGTCGCAGCGGGCCGAGGAGGAGCGCGTGCAGGTCACCTGCCCCGCCGACGTGGCCGATGTGTACGGCCCGCTCCTCCGCGACCTAGACAAAGAGGTGTTTAAGGTCGTCCACCTCAACACGGCCAACGTGATCATGGGCGACTACACCGTGAGCGAGGGCGGCCTCTCCTCCAGCGTGGTCGAGCCGCGCGGCGTCTTCGAGCAGGCCATCCTCGACGACGCGGCGGCCGTCATCTGTCTGCACAACCACCCCTCCGGCAACCCCGAGCCCAGCCGCGAAGATATTCGCATCACCCGCCAGCTGGTGGAGGCGGGAAACACGATGGGCATTCCCGTTCACGACCACCTCATCATTGCCGGCACCGAGCACACGTCGCTGGCGGAGCGCGGTGTCATTGGATGAAGCATCATTGGTCATCTGTTGATTTCTTTCATTGATCATTGGAAAAAATGAGACAGTGGGAAATGATAAAATGAGAAATGACAACGTGACCCCTGAAGAGCTTGAAGATCGTCTAATCGACTTTGCCGTGCGGATTGGGCGTGTGGCGGATGCGTTGCCGGAGACCCGGTTGGGACAGCACATCGCAAACCAAATTGTGCGGAGTGGAACGTCGCCGGCGCCAAACTACTCGGAAGGGTGTGCTGCAGAAAGCCGGCGCGATTTTGCTCACAAGCTCAGCATCAGTCTCAAGGAGATGCGAGAGACCAAAACGTGGCTCCGCCTTATCCGAAAGGCCAACTTACTGCCCAGTCAACGGCTCTACGCCATCACCGACGAGGCCGACCAACTCTGTGCGATCCTCTCAAAATCCGTGCATACGGCGAAGAAGAAGGGGCGCGGTCGATAGGTCAGAAAGCACACCAATGATCAATGAACAATGGCCGCTCCCCGTTGCATCCAGCACAAGCGGTTGATAGACTTTAACGTGACCACGCGACCTCTCCGTCATCAGTGTCCCGAGCGCCCATGAGCGACGATCTGTTCGACACCATCGTCTCCCTTTCCAAGCAGCGCGGCTTCATCGTGCAGTCGTCGGAGATCTACGGCGGCCTGAGCGCGACCTACGACTACGGCCCGTTGGGGGTGGAGCTCAAGCGGAACGTGAAGGACGAGTGGTGGCAGTCGATGGTGTACCAGAACGATGACATCGTGGGGCTGGACGCCGCCATCATGATGCACCCGAAGACGTGGGACGCGTCGGGCCACACGGAGGCGTTCAACGACCCGCTGATCGACGATAAGGCGTCGGGCAACCGCTACCGCGCCGACACGCTCATCGAAGACTACATCCGCGACCTGCGGGAGGACGGGCAGGAGGAGCGCGCCGCGGAGGTGCACGAGCGGCTGGTGGAGGCCCTGAACGCGGGCGAGGAGATGAACGACGCCCTCCACCAGATCATCATGGACGAGGAAATTCCGGCGCCCGAGTCCGGCGCGTTCGACTGGACGGAGGTGCGCCAGTTCAACCTGATGTTTGAGACGCAGATGGGGCCGGTGGACGGGCAGAAGGTCTTCCTGCGGCCCGAAACGGCGCAGGGCATCTTCGTGAACTTCCACAACGCCCGCGAGCCGGCGCGCCAGCACATTCCGTTTGGCGTGGCCCAGATCGGCAAGGCATTCCGTAATGAAATCGTGGCCCGGCAGTTCGTCTTCCGCATGCGGGAGTTCGAGCAGATGGAGATGCAGTACTTCGTGAAGCCGGGCGAGGAGCTCGACTGGTACGAGCAGTGGAAGGAGCGCCGGATGAAGTGGCACCAGAGCCTGGGCATCGACCCCGCCAGCCTCCGCTTCCACGAGCACGAGCAGCTCTCCCACTACGCCAACGCCGCGGTCGACATACAATTCGACTTTCCCATCGGCTGGAAGGAGGTGGAGGGCATCCACTCCCGCACCGACTACGACCTGAAGCGGCACGAGGAGTACTCGGGCAAGAAGATGTCGTACTACGACCCGTGGGCGGAGGAGCGCTACACCCCGTACGTGGTGGAGACCTCGGTGGGCCTCGACCGCACGATCTTTATGCTCCTCTGCGACGCGTACTACGAGGAGGAGGTGAAGGGCGACACGCGCTCGGTCCTCCAGTTTCACCCGAAGGTGGCGCCGGTCCGGGCGGCCATCTTTCCGCTCATGGACAAGGAGGGGCTCCCCGACATTGCCCGAGACATCGAGAACGACCTCAATCAGCACTTCAACGTCCTCTACGACGAGCGCGGCTCGATGGGCAAGCGGTACCGCCGCCAGGACGAGGCGGGAACCCCCTTCTGCATCACCGTCGACTTCGACACGCTGGACGACCAGCAGGTGACGGTGCGCGACCGCGACACGATGGAGCAGGACCGCGTGGCCATCGACCAGCTCGCGACCTACATCTTCGACCGGACGAAGAACTGGGAGCGGCGCGACACGTAGCCGGCAGGGACGTCGCGTGGCGGGGGAAGGCTACGCCTCTTCGATGGCGCCATTCTCCCGAAGCTGCTTGAGACGCTCTGTTGAGCAGCCGAGTCGATCCTGAAGGACACGGGCGGTGTGCTCGGCGTAGTGCGGGGGCGGGGGCAGGGACGAAGCCGAGTCGTCCGGGTGGGGAAAGGCCGCCTGGCGAAGCCCAGCCGGCTCGTCGTCTGGGGGGAGCACCATGTCCTGCGCCGCCGGCTCGTCGAAGACGGCCGGCACGTCGCGGACGACGCCCGCGGGGACATTGTGCTCATGAAGGGCGTCGAGGAGCGACTCGGTGTCGAAGTGGGCGAAGCGATCCTCCAGCACACGGTTGAGCGCCTCGCGGTGCGCCACGCGCTGGGCATTCGTCGCGAAGCGGGCATCGTCGGCAAGGTGGGGACGATCGATGATGTCGCACAGCGCCGCAAACTGCTGGTCCGTGCCGACAGCGAGGACGAGGGGCGGGCCGTCGGCGGTGGCGTAGGGCGTGCCGTAGGGGGCGATGTTGGGGTGGGCCGAGCCCATCCGCTGGGGGCTGTGTTCAGACACGAGCCAGTTGGTTGCCTGATTGGCCAGGCCGCTCACGGCGGAGTGGAGGAGGGACACCGGCACGTAGTCGCCGCCCTGCCCCTGCGTTCGCCGCAGGAGCGCCACGAGCAGCCCCTCCTTGAGCTGGTGGGCCGCCAGCACGTCCATGAGCGCCACCGGCAGCTTCGTCGGCGGGCCGTCCGCGGGACCGTTCATGTGCATGAAGCCGCTCTCGGCCTGGATGACGGCGTCGTAGCCCGCGCGGGGCCGGGTGGGGCCGTAGCCGGTGACGTGGCCGTAGATCAGATCCGGGTTGAGCGCCAGCAGCGTCTCGTGGTCGGCGCCAAGGGCGTCGGCGGTGCCGGGACGGTAGCTGGCAAGCACGAGGTCGGCCTCCCGTGCGAGGGCATGGAGGAGGGCCTGCCCGTCGTCGGTCGACAGGTCGAGGGCGATCGACTGCTTGCCGTGGTTGCAGCAGCAGAAGTAGGCGGAGCGATCGTCGTCGCGCGACTTTCCACTGGGGGCCGTCCACTGCCGCGTCACATCGCCCCCCGTCCGCGGGTTTTCCACTTTGATCACCGTCGCGCCGAGCTCGGCGAAGAACTGCCCTACGCTCGGGCCGGCCAGGACGGACGCGAGTTCCAGGACGAGGAGGTCGTCGAACATCGGGGAAGCGGGCCAGGGCGGAAGGGCGCGGACGGGGGAGAGCTACCGCGGGGCGGTTGGGCGGCGCGGGGCGAGAGAGGCGCGGAGGTCCTGCAGGTACGCAGGGGCGTCGAGCAGGCGGGAGCCGTACCACGAGAAGGCCTGCCCGTCGACGATTTCGATGGGCGTGTCGGGGAGGGCGGCGTCGATGTCGGCGGTAAAGGCGTCCTTCTGGTGGAAGGGGAAGGGCTCGGTGGCGCAGAGCACCACGTCGAGGTCCCGGTCGGCCAGATCGTCGAGTGAGATCTCCGGATAGCGCGTGCGGTCGCCAAATGCATTCTCGAAGCCGGCGCGCTGCATCACGTCGTGGATAAAGGTGTCGCCGCCGACGGTCATGTACGGTTCGCGCCAGATGAAGTACACGGCCCGCAGCGGCTCCACCCCGGGAAGGGCCTTGAACCGGGAAATGATTTTGCCGACCAGGGTGGACGTCTGGTCCGAGGTACCGGTGAGCGTCCCGACCGTGCGGATCATGTTGCAGGCCTCGGGCACGGTTTTGACCTCGGTCACGAAGACGGGGGCAATTTCCTCCAGGGCGGCCACGTCCTCGGCGGTATTCTCCTCGTGGTTGGCGAGGATGAGGTCGGGGGCCAGGTCGTGCACCGTGTCGATGTCGACCTGCTTCGTGCCGCCGACGATGGGTTTTCGGTCGCGCCAGTCCTCGGGACGCTCGCAGAATCGGGTAATGCCCACGACGGCCTCGTCGAGGCCCAGGGAGGCCAAGAGCTCGGTCTGGCTCGGCACGAGCGAGACGATCCGACGGGGGGGAGGGTCGAGGGCGATCTCGCGGTCCCGGGCGTCGGTGGCAGCGGGCATGGAGGCGGGGCGGACCGGTACGAGGGGAGCGGATCAGCGAGGCCTCGGGGCGTGCCCCCGAGACGACGCCTGCTGGGGGACTCTTAACTTGTTGCGGGGCGCCACGATCCACGGAGCCGTTGCCGGGGGCCTGATTGGTCGCCGTCGACTCCCGTGTTCACGCCGTTCTATTCGTCCGTGGAGAGGGCCTGGAGGAGGCGGTCCGGGAGGCCGTCAAAGCTGCCGTTGCTCATGAGCAGGGCCACGTTCCCGGGCCGGAGCGTGTCGACCAGGTGGGGCAGCAGGTCGTCGACGGACGCAAAGGTGCGGGCGGGGACGCCGCGGTCCACGATGGTGTGCGCCACCGCCTCCGGGTCGAGCATGTCGTCCGTAGTGTCGTTATGGCGGACCGGGGGGGGCTTCAGGAAAACGGTGTCGGCGGCATCGAAGGCCGCGCCGTAGGCCGTTTCGAAGCGTTTGCGCCGGCTGGTGTTGGAGCGCGGCTCGAAGACGGCGACCAGGCGCCGCGCCGGGTGGGCCGCCCGGACGGCCTGCAGGGTGGCCTCGACGGCGGTGGGATGGTGGGCGAAGTCGTCGAGAATGAGGATGTCGTTGGGCGTCCCGCGCACCTCCTGGCGCCGCTTCATGCCCTTGAACGTCGCGAGGCCGTCCGCGATCTGGGCGGGCGACAGGCCCTCGGCGTGGGCGAGGGTGGCGGCGCCGAGGGCGTTCTGGACGTTGTGGCGCCCGTGGAGGGAGACGTGGACGTCCGTCTCTGTGCCACCGAGGGTCATTGTGAAGCGGGTGCCCTCCTCGGTCGCGGACAGGTCGGCTGCGCGCACGTCGTTGGAGGGCGCCCCCCCGTAGGTGCGCACCGTGGCCTTCGTCTGCTCGGCGAGGGGGCGGACCGCTGGATGGTCGCCGCAGAGGGCCAGCAGGCCGTCGGAGGGGAGCAGGCCGGCAAAACGCTCGAACGCCCGGCGGTACGCCGCGACGCCGTCGTAGATGTCGGCGTGGTCGAACTCCAGCGAGGTGACGATGGCGCGCTGGGGCCGGTAGTGCAGGAATTTAGGCTGCTTGTCGAAGTAGGCGCTGTCGTATTCGTCGCCCTCCACGACGAACGGTGGATCGCTCCCGAGCGCGTAGCTTTCGTTTGTGTTTTGAGTGACCCCGCCGATGAGAAAGCCGGGATCGACCCCGGCGTGGCGAAGAAGGTGAACGAGCAGGCCGGTCGTGGTCGTTTTTCCGTGGGTGCCCGTCACGACGAGCGGGCGACGGGCCTTCGTCAGGAAGCAGTGGGCCAGGGTTTCAGGGAAGGACTGCTGGACGAGGCGGTGCTCCCGGGCGTAGGTGGCTTCCGCGTGAGTGGGCGTGCAGGCGTTGCCCACCACCGTGAGGTCGGGGGGCGGGTCGAGATGAGCCGGGTCGTAGCCCTCCAGTACGGGAATGTTCTGCTCGGCGAGGTGCGTGCTCATCGGCGGGTACACACCGTCGTCGGCCCCGCGCACGTCGTAGCCGGCTTGTTTGAGGAGGCCGGCGAGGGCGCCCATTCCCGTCCCACATATTCCGATGAGGTACACGTCATCGATGGCCTCGGGGGCGGGCACCGGCGGGCGATCGAAGTGCCGCAGGTCGGCGTCGGGCCGGTCGTCGATCGACGGGGGCATAGGCGGGGCGGCGCCGGGCCGTTATTCGTCCGTGGGGTCCGGGCGCGACTCGCGGGGAGAGGGCGGGGACACCGACACCTCTTCGTCGGCGGGCTCCCCATCGGAGGACGAGAGCGCCTCCTCTTTCGGGATAGGGGAAGTCTCGGACGAGGGAGCCGAGATGGCCTCGAACGCCTCTTCCGACAGCATGCCCAGCTCGCGGGCCCGTTTAAACCATTGCTTCCGGGCGAGGGCCTGCATGTCCTCGACGGAGTCGGCCTCGTCGACGATTTCGAGGCCCAGGAGAGTTTCGACCACGTCCTCCATGCTAACCACGCCGGCGACGCCGCCGTACTCGTCGACGACAAGGGCGATGTGCTCCAGCCGATCGAGCAGGCGTTCGAGGAGGTCGGGGAGGGGAAGGTTCTCGCGCACGACCAGAATCTCGCGGGCCATCTCTTCCAGGGACACTTCGTGCTCCTCCTGGGCTGCCCGGAGCAGGATCTCGTCCTTCAGCACGTAGCCGGTCACGTCGTCCGGGTCGTCGTCGTACACCGGAATCCGAGAAAAGCGGAATTCGTCGTGCTCTTCCACCACCTCACCGATGGTTTTGCCCTCCGGCAGGTCGAACACCACGGTGCGCGGCGTCATCACGTCCTGCACCCGGAGGGAGTTGAACCGGAACAGGTTCCGCAGGATGCGCGACTCCTTTTCTTCGAAGACGCCCTCTTCTTCCCCCAGCTCGGCCATGGCGGTAAACTCCTCGCGGCTGAAGGACGTCTCATCGTCGTCCCGCGACAGCAGGTAGGTGAGGCCCTGCGAGAGCTTCACGAAGGGCCACATGAGGATGATGGTAGGGACCAGCGTGCTCACGACGGCCGGGGCGAGCGTTCTCCAGTACACGGCCCCCAGCGTTTTCGGGATGATTTCCGAGAAGATGAGGATCAGCAACGTGAGCACCGCGGAGATCACGCCCACCGGCACGCTCTCAAACACCATGGCGGCCTGGGCACCGGCCCCGGCCGCCCCGACGGTGTGGGCGATGGTATTGAGGCTGAGGATGGCCGAGAGGGGCCGATCGATGTCCTCCTTCATTTGGTGGAGCCGCTGGCCCACCAGCTCGCCCTCGCGTTCGAGTGCGGCCACGTACGACGGGGTCACACTCAGCAGCACGGCCTCCATGATGGAGCACAGGAAGGATACGCCGATCGCCAGCGCAACGTAAAGAAGGAGTAAGCCCATTCGAACGCGGAAAAGCTGGGCAGAGTCCGGCAACGCAGGCCCGTGGACACACCCATCGCACGGACGGTCCCCCCTACTCCACGGGGGGTGCGAGAACAAATGCGCGGGAAACGCGCACAGTTTCTCGTCTTTTGCCCGAGGAGGAACGGGTCTGGGCCATTTTCGGACCCGCATGTACGGCGCAGGCCGAGTGGAGTTTTGTGAAGGCCCGGGAGAGCGCCCGAGCGGGCCGGCTACGCAGGGGCGTTCGCCTCGGCCTGGTCCAGTTTCTTCGACCACTGCTTCTGGTTTTCACGGGCGTCCTGCACCACCGGCGTGTAGCGGAGGAGGCCCAGCAGCAGGTCGTTGAGGGCGGCGGCGGGCTGACGCATGGGCCGTTTCACGTCCAGAAAGAGAATGGCGCGCTCCCCGTCCGTGTCGTTCCATACCTCGTGGTTGTAGGTGTCGTCGAACACCAGGCTGTCCCCTTCTTCCCAGTGCACGATTTCGTCGTCCACGCGGATGCGACACTGCTCCGCCGGGTCGGGCACTTTTAGGCCCAGGTGGTAGCGCAGCACGCCCTTGTACGGGCCGCGGTGGGGCGGAATGTGCTTTCCGGGCGACAGAATGGAAAAGAAGGCGGTGGTCATGCCCGGCACCTGCTCGATGAGGTCGGTGGTGCGGGGGCACCGCGCGCAGTTCTCCTCGGCCTTCTCGCCGTAGCCGTACAGGAAAAAGGTTTTCCAGTCGTCGTCCTGCGAGATGGTGGAGGCGTCCTCGGCGATGTCGTGGAAGCTGGGCAGGGCCTCCCGGTGCTGCAGGATGTCGTCGAGCTCGTCCCGCATCACCGTCCAGTTGTCCTCCAGCCGACGGGTCCAGGGGAAGGTGGAGGGGGCGTGAACGGGTTTGTCGCCGACGGTCGAGAAGCCGCCGTAGAAGCTGTCGAGCGCATGAATGGCCTTGTGCCCGAGCTGTTTAAGAAACGAATCGTCGCGCTCCCGAAAGGTCTGTCTGTTTGAGTTGGCTGGAGAACTCATTGGGAGAAGGGAAGACCACGTGAAGGGATAGTTGCGGGCCGGGCCCCGTGTGCAAGATGGGCGGGCCTCCGGATGGTTTCACGGCCTCGTAGAGGCGCTCATTGGGAGGACGGGGACGTAGACGCGGGGGACGGGTCGGTCGACTGTGGGTCGCCGTTGTCCGGGACGTCGTTGATCAGGTCGTCGGTGCCGACCGTCTCGCTGACGATCGCCCCCGTTTCCGCGCGCCCCCCGAAGAGGGCGGTGAGCCGGAGACTCAGCGAGTCAAACGTCGAGTACATGACCGGTACGATCACGAGCGTCAGAAAGGTGGCGAAGGTGAGTCCGGAAATGATGGCCGTCCCCATCGGGCCCCAGAACTGGGTGTTTTCGCTGCCGAACTGGAAGTTGGGCGCAAAGTCCGTCAGGAACCCGACAAAGTCGACGTTGATGCCGAAGGTAAGGGGCACCAGGCCGAGCACGGTCGTCAGGGCCGTCAGCAGCACGGGGCGCAGGCGAGTGGCCCCGCCGTCGACGATGGCCTCCTGCTTGGCGAGGCCGCGCCGCCGGAGCTGCATGATGTAGTCGACCAGCACGATGTTGTTGTTCACGACGATGCCGGCGAGGGCGATGATGCCGATAAACGTGAAGAGGTTGAACGGGGTGCGGGTAAGAATCAGGCCGAGGAGAACTCCAATCAGGCTCAGCCCCACGGCGGCCATGATGATGAAGGGCGCGCTGATCGAGTTGAACTCAACGATCAGGATGAGCAGGATGAGGGAGACGCCGACGAGCAGGGCCGTTGTGAGGAAGCCGAAGGATTCCTGCTGCTCCTCGTTGCCGCCGGTGTACTGCATGGTGTAGCCGGACGGGAGTCCCTCCCGGTACTCCGATAGTTCGTCTTGCACACGCGTGAGCACGTCGGGGCCGTTGTAGCCGGGGGCGGCGTCTCCGGAGACGGTGACCACGCGGCTCTGGTCGATGCGGGTAATGGAGCCGAACCCGGTGCCCTCGCGGATGTCGGCCACGGACGTGAGGGGGATCTGCTGTCCCTGCAGGTTCGTGATGTTGAGGCTCGAGAGGCTTTCGAGGCTCTGCCGGTCGGCCTGCTGGAGGCGCACCGTAATGTCGTATTCGTCTTCGCCGCTGCGGTAGGTGTCGGCCTCAATGCCCTGGATGGCCGAGCGCACCGTCTGGGCGATCTGGCTCGTGGAGAGGCCGTATCTTGCGGCCTGGGACCGATCCACGTCCACCTGCACCTCGGGCCGGCCCGTGTTGAGGTTGTCGCTTACGTCGACCAGGCCGGGAAGGCGGCCGCTCCGGGCGGCGTCGGAGAGGCGCTGCTTGATGTCCTGCGAAATCGACACGATGCGGTCAAACTCGGGCCCCGAGATCTCGATGTTGACCGGCGGGCCGGTGGGCGGGCCCTGCTGCTGCTTGGTGAACTCGATGTCGGTGCCGGGGATGCCCTGCAACTGGGCGCGCAGCTTCTCGAGCGTGCGGTTCGACGACTCGGGGCGCTCGGCGTAGTCGACCATGTTGAGCGAGATGCGCGACTGCTCGGGTTGCTGGGCGCCGCCGCCAAACATGGCGTCGCCGCCGACCCCGACGTTCACGAGCAGGTTTTCGATGTTGGCCTCGGAGTTGGGGTTCTTCTCCAAGAGGCCGAGGATCCGCTCCTCCATCGTCTGGGCCACCCGGTTGGAGGCCTCGATGTTGGTGCCCAGGGGCGCCTCGGCGTTGATCTGCACCCGGTTCGGGTCGGTGTCCGGGAAGAAGGCCTGCCCGGTGGGCGCGACGACGAAGAGGCCCACGATGAGGGCGAGGCCCCCGAGAGAGCTGTTGAGCAGGGCGGCGCGGTTGTCGGTGAGGATCAGGTGGGAGCGCGTGCGGAAGAGGACCCCGAGCAGCCCGATCCCCATGATTCCGACGGGGGCGGCCAGGAGCGTGAGGAAGAGCGCAACCGCCAGGTTGTTGAGCAGCACGTTGAGCCCGAGGATGGCCGCCATGACGACGAGGAGCGCGGCGCCGAGGCCCACGCTCGTCCAGGCCCCCAGATAGATGTTTTCGAGGGTGTGGAGGAGGACGCCCACGGCCCCGAGGGCGGCCAGCGCGCCGCCGGGCACGAGCAGGAGCAGGGCGGCGGTCTGGCCCGCGCCCAGGGCGACGAGCCCGCCAAGGGCAGCGAGCACGGCCCCCGCGGTCAGAGTGGCGAGGGCGCCCATGTTGCGGACGAACGCGTACGGCACCGAGTAGTCGCGCCGCAGCATCCGTTCCAGGAAGCTGCGGTACCACGACACGAGCCGCGGCAGGCCGGACTCGACGAAGCGGTCGCCGATGGGGGCCATCACGTACACGTGCAGGAGGTAGAGCGCCGGAACGCCGACGGCGACGACCACCAGGGTTTTCCAGTTGGCGATCCCCAGCGTAAGGCCGAGCAGAAGAATCAACGCCGCACCGCCGTACCGGGCAATGGGCGGCCACTCGCGCCCGGCATCTTCGTCGTCGCGGCCCTTCACCTCCACGAAAAACCCAGTGATGACGGGGTTGAGGACGAGGGCCACGAACAGCGAGCTCGTGAGGGTAATGATGAGTGTGAGGGGCAGGTAGCCCATGAACTCGCCGATGATGCCCGGCCAGAACAGCATCGGGGCGAAGGCCGACACCGTGGTGGCCGTCGACGCGACCACGGCGGGCCCCACCTCGGCCGTTCCCAGGCGTGCGGATTCCCAGCGTGAGTACCCCTCCTCGCGGAACCGGTAGATGTTTTCGATGACGACCACCGCGTTGTCCACCAGCATGCCCAGCGCGATGATGAGCGAGAAGAGGATAATGAAGTTCAGGGTGTAGCCGAACGCCTGAAACACCAGGAAGCTGGTGAACATCGAGAGCGGAATGGCAATGCCCACGAGGGTGGCGTTGCGCACGCCCAGGAAGAACAGCAGCACGGCGATCACGAAGATCAGCCCGCTGATGATGTTGTTTTCCAGATCCGTCACCAGCGACTGCACGTTCTCGCTCTGGTCCCCGGTAATCAGCACCTCCGTGCCGCTGGGGAAGCTGAAATTATCGATCGTCGACTTGACCTGCTCGGAGGTCTCCAGAATGTTGGCGCCGGGCCGCTTCGTTACGTTCAGTGAGATGACTTGCGCCGTGCGCCGCTCCGACGCCGGCACCGAAACGGTCTCGCCCGCGTCATTCTCGCGCTTCAGCACACGGAGGCGGGAGTACGTGGATCGATCCTTGAACCCGAAGATGACGTCCGCCACGTCGCGGATCTGCACGGTGCGCCCGCTGGGCGTGGTTTTCACCACGAGGTCTTTGATCTGGTCGGCCGGGTCGTCGAACTGCCCGTCCACCCGCACCAGGTAGTTGAGGCGGTCGATGTCGATCGAGCCGCCGGGGATGTTGGTGTTCTCCTCCTCGATGGTGCTCACGAGGTCGTTGAAGGAGACGTTGTAGGTCTTCAGCGCGGCCAGGTCCACGTTCACCTGCACCTCGCGGGTGAGGCCGCCAATCAGGTTGGCCTCCAGCACGCTGGAGATGCCTTCGAGGTCGTCCTGCAGGTCCTCCCCCACTTCTTTGAGCCGGGACCCCGAGTAGGTCCCCGACAGGTTGACGGTCATGACGGGGAAGTCGTCCGTGTTGATCTCATCGATCAGGGGCTCCTCCACGGCGTCCGGCAGGTCCGGCTGGGCGCGGTCGACGGCCCGGTTCACTTCCTGGTACGCCTTGTCCGTCTCGACGTCGGGCGTGAACTCGACGACGATGGTGGAGACGCCCTCGGAGGATGTCGACCGCATCTCGTCGATCCCGTTGATGGAGCTGATCTCCTGCTCGATGACCTGGGAGACGGTGGACTCCACGTCGCTGGGACTGGCGCCCGGATACACCGAGGTGACCACAATCTGCGGAAACTCGATGGACGGCTGCGACTCCTTCGGGATCGTGAGGTAGCTCGCCAGCCCTCCTACCGCCAGGAGAAGCGTGAAGGCGGCGACCGCCGTGCGGTAATTGATGGACAGGGTGGTGATCTTCATCGCGGGGGGCTCCGTTCGTGCGGGACAGTGCGGAGGAGGCGACGTTAGTCCGTGGGCGGGGCGGGGAGCGAGTCATCGCTGTTAAAGGGCGTGCCGGCGGCCGAGAGGCGCGTGTACTGGCTCGTGATTTCCAGTGGGGCCTCCGGCGCGGCGTTGTTCTGCCCCACCACGATGACCTCGTCGCCCGCGGCAAGCCCCGAGTCGGCCACCACCCGGGCGCCGGTCTCCGACCCGAGGGTCACCTCCTGGTTGCGGGCCACGGCGGTGGAGTCGGTGCGGTCGACCACGTACACGTGCGGGCCGGATTCGTCGCGGAGGATGGCCGTGCGGGGGAGCACGATGGCGCTGTCGAGGGTGGCGCGGGTGACGCGGAGGGTGGTGCTCATCTCGGGTTTGAGGCGTCCGTTTTCGTTCGACACCGTCACCTCGATGCTAAAGGTGCGGCTCTCCGGATCAATCGTGCTCCCGGCAAACGTCACGGCTGCGGTGCGCACGCCCGCGCCATACCGCCGAAAGTCGAGCTGCACCGGCGTGCCCTCCTGGATGTCGTTGGCGTACCGCTCGGGCACCCCGGCGGTGACCTTGACCCGGCGCGTGTTGACCAGTCGGGCCAGCCGCGTGCCCGGGGCGGCCTGCTCCCCCTCTTCGATGAACCGCTCCTCGACGGTGCCGGCAAAGGGGGCGTCGACCTGAGCGTTGGTGAGGCGCGTCTGGGCCTGCGAAAGGGCGGCGCGGGCCTGGTTGCGCTCCGAGCGCACCTGTTCAAACTCAAGGGCGCTAATGACCGAGTCGCGGTACAGAGGCTCCTGACGTTCAAACCGATCCTGTGCGAGGTCGTACTGGGCTTCCGCCTGCTCCACGGCCGCGCGGGCCTCGTCGGCGTTGATCTCCGCCACGGTCGCCCCGGCCGACACGCGCGTGCCGAGGTCGCGGAGCATGGTCACCCGGCCGTCCGTCTGGGACGAGAGCACGGCGTCGTCGAGGGCCTCAACGGTGCCGGTGACTTCGATCACGTCGGTGAACGAGGTCGGCTCCAGCACGAGCGTCTCGACGCGCGTCGTGGGGCGCTCGGAGGCACCGTCGTCTTCCTCCGACGCGGCCGGGTCGCCCCCGCAGCCGCTCGCTACGGCCACGACGCCGCCGAGAAGGAGGGTCACAACGAGAAGGGAGCGAAAACGAAGCATGGACACGGGAGGGAAGAACGGGTTGGAGAGGAACGACATCGGCGACGCGGAGGGGCCCTTCAGCGCTGCGTCATGAGGTAGGACTCGGAGGTGGGCGTGAGGGGCTGTCCCAGGGCCGTTTCGAGGTTGCTGCGGGCGACCAGGAAGTCGTAGATGGCCTGCAGGTAGTTGAGGCGGCTCTGGTCGAGCTGGTCGGACGCCTCCCGCAACTCGATGGGGCGGGCGACGCCCTCGCTCACGCGCTGCGACACGTGGTCGTAGTTGAGCTCGGCCCGGCGCACAGTCGTCTGCTGGGATTCGATGCGTTCGCGGGCCGCCTCCAGGTCGCGCACGGCCCGGCGCACCTCCACCTTCACGGCCTGTCGCAATTGGTCGAGTTGCACCTGGGCCCGGCGCCGCTGAATCTCGGCCTGCTGAAGACGGGCGGCGCTCTGGAAGCCGTTGAAGAGGTTCCAGGTCAGTTGCAGCCCGACGCTCAGCGACGGATTCCAGAAGTCGTCGTTGAAGAAGCCCCGGCTCTGCTCGTCGTAGAAGAACGGGTTCGTCGGGTCCTCGGGGTCGGTCGTGAGGATCTCAGATCGATCGTCGGGCACGCGCCCCGAGTAGTTGAGGTTGGCCACGGCCTCCACACGCGGGAAGAATTCGGACCGGCTTGCCTCCTTCTGAATGCCGCGGAGCTCCACGTTGAGGCGGGCGCGCTGGAGGTCCGGTCGGTTCTCGATCGCCTGCGTGACGGCGTTCGAGAGCGAGAGGGATTCCAGCGAGATGCCCTGCATCTCGTCCACCTGATCGCGGTCCAGAGAGCCCTGGAGGTCCACGGGCTGCTCCGGAGAAAGGCCGATGACGCGCTTCAGGTTGTCGCGGGCCGCGTTGGCGGCGTTGCGCGCCTCGATCATCTGGGTGCGGGCATTGGCGAGTTCGACCTCGGCCCCCAGGCGCTGGGCCTTGGGCGTCACCCCGCGCTGTACCTGCAGGGAGACCTCCTGGAGCGTGGTTTCGGCGCGGTCCACCCGTTGCTCGCGGACGCGGGCCTGTTCTTCGGCCAGCAGGGCTTCGTAGAAGGCCGTCACCACCTCGTTGGTGGTCATCTGCACCTGCCGATCCTGCGCGTATCGATTCACGTCCTTAAACTGCTCGGACCCACGCACCGAGGCAAACGCCTGCTTGCTGTAGAGGGTCTGCGTGAGCTGAAGGCCGCCCTGAAACTCGTTGTCGACCCCGAACGGGTTGCCGCCCGATCCGAGTGAGATGCCGGCGGCGGCGAGGCTGTCGCGCTGTCGCTGCTGGAACTCAGGAAAGGTGATGGGCGGGGGCGCATTCGGGTCCAGGCGCCGGCGCTCGTTAAAGGCGAGCCAGTCGGTCTCGCCCCCGCCGCCCAGCAGGGTAGCGGCGTCGCTCCCGGCGAAGGGGTTGGCCGTCACCACGTTGCGGGTGTAGCTTCCGGTCAGGTCGAGCGACGGGTACAGGTTGCCCCACGCCTCGCGCACCTGGGCGTCGGCGTCGCGGACGTCGAGCCGGGCGGACTGCAGGTCGTGATTCTGCTCTAGGCCCGTCCGAACGGCGTCCTGAAGGGTCAGGGTGAGGGTCTCCGCGGTGTCGGTGGAGGCCGTGGGGACGGGGGGGCGGTCCAGGGCCTGCGCCTGTTGCGCCCGGGCGTCTACCGGCAGCCACGGACCCGCGCACACGCACAGGACGAGAACGAAGACCAGACGAGAGGGGCGAACACGATGCATAAGAGATCGGAGAGAGAAACCAAGCATTACGCAGGCGCTTCGGAGCGGCTGTGAGCGGCCAACCCGTCAAACAGAAGGGTTGTCAAAAAATTTGCCGCCTCCGTAGGGTTGTCGAGAAAAGGCTGCTCTTCGCCGGGGCGGTGACGTTTTTCCAGGGTGGAGTGGGTGCCCATGCCCCGCACGTTGGCCAAGAGCAGGTTGGCCACGGCGGCGGTGGGCAGCGGCTGGATTTCGCCGGCCTCGACGGCCGCGTCGAGGGTGGGCCTGAGGGCGTCGACGAGTCGCTCCTTCTGCTCCTGAAAGAAGCGGGTGCGGTCCGGATCGTCGCTCAGGGCCATTCGGTGGGCCTCCCGCACGAGGATGAGGAAGAGCTCCCGCTGGTTCTGGATCATTTCGAAGTACCGCTCCACGAACGTGTGGAAGGCGCTCCGCAGGGACTGATCCGCGCCGCGCTCCTCCTGAAAGACCGTGTGGATGAGCGACTCCATTTCCCGGATGATGTCGTCGAACACAGCGAGGAGGATCCCCTTCTTCCCGTCCTCGAAGTAGTTGTAGAGCGTCCCTTTCCCAAATTCAGCTCGCTCGGCGATTTCGTCGAGGGTGGCGTCGGTGTACCCCTTTTCTGCAAAGACGGCCTGGGCGGCGTCGAGCATGGCCCGGCGACGCATGCGGCGTTCCCGTTCGCGTCGAGAAAGGGCGGCGTCGGACGACTGAGACATAGAACGCGAGCGAGACGGACCAAAGGAGCTGAATCTGACTGATTAGTCAGACGATGACCGTAACGTCACTTTCTGACTCGATGTTCAGTCTGCAACACGAAGACGGGGCGAAGATCCCCGGTGCGCCTCGGGGCAAAAAGAACACCCCTCCCGAACACGACGGGAGGGGCGTGACGGTTACGCCAATGCCGGACGAGGACCCGCTACACGTAGTCCTCAAACTGGTGGGCGTGGAGGTACTCGACGACCTGCTTCACTTGCTGTGCGCTCTCACGGTTGCAGACGAGGACGGCGTCGTCGGTGTCAACCACCACGCAATCGTGGATGCCGACGAGCACCACGAGCCGATCGCCGGCCTGCACGTAGCACCGGCTGGAGTCCTGCATGATGACGTTCCCCTCAATGACGTTGCCGAGCTCGTTTTTTTCGCTCAGGTCGTAGACGGCGCGCCAGTCGCCCACATCGTTCCAGTCGAACGCCCCCGGCACGACGTACACGCTGTCGGCCTGCTCCATCACGCCGTAGTCGATGGAGATGCGCGGGCTGTTTCGGAAGGCCGTCTCCAGGGTGTCCGGCCCCGTATCGTCGCCGGCCTGGCGCACCGACGCGAAGGCCTCGTGGGCGTCGGGGAGGTGCTCCTGAATCTGGTCCAGGATGGTGTCGGCCCGCCAGATGAACATGCCGCTGTTCCACAGGAAGTCGCCGGAGTCGATAAAGCGTTCGGCGGTGGACTGGTCGGGCTTTTCGGCGAAGGTGCGCACGGGGTGGGCCTGCAGGGCCCCGTCGTCGGCCGCGTCGCCGTCGTACTGAATGTATCCGTAGCCGGTGGCCGGATAGGTGGGCTCAATGCCGATCGTGACGAGGGCGTCGGGCTCCTGGGCGGCCTCCAGCGCCACGCGCAGGGTGTTGTGGAACGCCTCCACGTTGCCGATCACGTGGTCGGCGGGGAGGACGGCCATCGTGGCGTCGGGGTCGCGGTCGGCCAGCACGGCGGCGGCGTAGGTGATGCAGGGGGCCGTGTTGCGACTGATGGGCTCCGCCAGGATGTTCTCGTCGGGGACGGCGGGCAGCTGTTTTTGGGTCTGCTCCACGTACCGGTTGTGGGTCACGATCAGGCAGCGCTCCGGGGGAATGAGGCCCTGGAGGCGCGCCACGGTGTTCTGGATGAGGGTGCCGTCCCCAAATACATCGAGGAACTGCTTGGGCTTTTCCTTGCGGCTGGCGGGCCAGAAGCGGCTCCCGATGCCGCCGGCCATAATCACGGCGTAGTGCATGTTGAGGAAGGGGGGAAGTGGCAAGAGACATCGATGGGCGGTCCAACATAGATGTTGACCGCGAAAGTTGCATCCGAGGGGGCCCGACGCGGCGGGTCAGGCGGGAGAGCGAGAGCTGGACCGGAGGGCGGCGATGATGGAGGGCCGAATGCCCGTCTGTCGGATGACGTGGGAGTGCACCCACAGGTTGCGGACTGCGATTGTCGTGGCCGTGGCCAGGGCGGCGCCCAAGGTCCCAAGCGCATAGATGCCGCCGAGATTCAGCACCACATTGAGCAGGGCACACCAGCCGAAGATGGAGGCGCAGGAGCGTTCGTGGCCCGTGAGGCTGAGCAGGTGGGTTTGGGGACCGGTGGCCGCGTTTACCAACAGCCCCGCCAGGAAGGCATACATGACGGGGGTCCCCGCGAGAAACTCCCCGCCGAAGAGGGAGAGGATGGGAGTGGCGAAAAGCACCAGTCCCCCTGCGGTGGCGAGCGTGGGCCAGAAGTACCAGTGTGCGAAGCGGGACGCAGCTGCCTGCAAGCGGTCGTCTCCGTTGTGGTAGAGTTGGGCGATGTGAGGCGCGGCCACGGCGTCCACGGCAAAGCCGAAGAACGTGACGACTTGTGCGGTGCGCATGGCCGCGAAGTAAATGCCTACGTCGTCCGGTCCCGCGAGGACGCCGAGCAGGACGACGTCCGTCTTTTGTAGCACGAGGTCGAACCCGTTCGTGAGGAGAAGCGGAAGCGCGACCCCGATCCACTGACGCGTGCGAGGAGGAAAGAGGGCGCCTCGGGCGGACGGCAGGGCCCAGCGAACGCCCCACTGCTGAATGAGCAGCACGCCCCCGAACACGCCGCCGGTACAGAGGAGGACGGCCGTTGGGGACACTGCGTCCGTGGCCCAGAGTATGGCGCCGGCGCCGCCGCCGATCCCAAGTGGGCGGAGGAGGTATTTGGGGGCGTACGACAACGCAAACCGGTTGCTGGCCCGCAGGAGTTCTGTCTCGAACGACAGAAGGGCGAGCAACGGGGCGATCCAGAACCCGGTCAGGAGAGCCCCGAACGAAAACGCGCCTGCGGGGAAGAGCAGTGCTCCGCCGGTGGCCATCAGTGCCAGCCCCCCGGTCCCCCCGACCACCAGTACGCGCCCCGTTCGCACGAAGCCCCAGAGGTCGCTGGTTTGCTGCTCGGTGCGGTAGGTGGAAACGAAGCGAAGGGCCGCTGTCGGGAGCCCGAGGGCGCCCAGCCGTGCCAGAACGCTCGTCCAGCTAATGGCAAACACGTACACGCCGTAGCCGTCGGCCCCCATCCAACGGGCCAGACACACGTGAAGGGCGTAGAGCAGCCCGGTGCCCGCCACGCGGATGCCAAACGTCACCGCGGCACCCCGAGACAGCGAGGAGGAGAACACCTGCCGAACAGAGGTGAACATGGGGGCAGCACCGTCGTTGCTCAGATCCGCGACCGTAACGTAGAAAGACGAGACGAGAGGCGCACGCTCCCGCCGACTCGGCATCGATCGTACGACTTGGCTGTCTCCTCAAAATGCAGGCAGATGTTTCCACCGGTCCCTGCGTGGCCCACCTGACGACGGTCCACGCGCCGTTCGATCCGCGCATCTTTCACAAGCAGCTCCGCTCGCTCCGAGCGCACGGGTGTTCGGCCCACCTCGTTGCCCCGCACGAGGCCGACGAAGAGGTGCACGGCATTCCGATCCACGCCCTTCCGCGGCCGCGCCACCGCCTCCACCGACTTGTGCTTCAGCGGCGCCTCTTCTGGCGGGCCCGGCGGCTCGAGGCGGCCCTGTATCAGGTGCACGATCCGGAACTGTTGCCCCTCGCCGGCCTCCTCAAGGCGGTGACGGGCGCTCGGGTCGTCTACGATATGCACGAGAACTATCGGGCGAAGGGGGCAGTGCTGGGGCGGGCGCTTCGGGGGCTGGAGCGCTGGGCGTTCCGGTGGGTCGACCACGTACTGTTGGCGGAGAAGAGCTACCGGTCGATCGTCGCCGGTGCGGACGTGGCGCACACCTTTCTGCCTAATTACTTTCGGCCGATTGGGGACGAGGAGCAGCGGCCGCCCGCCCCGCCGGACGATTCGGGCCCTCCGACCCGATTGCTGTACACCGGCACCCTTGCGGTCCGCCGCGGGCTCCGGACAATGGTGGAACTGGCAAACCACATTCAGCGGGCCAGCCGACCCGAGACCATCGAGATGGTGGGGATTTGCCACCACGACGATCAGCGGGCCTGGGCGGAGCGACAGGTTCGGCGGGGAGAGCTCGGCGACGTGATGGAGTGGACGGGGGGGAACACCTACGTCCGGCCATCTACGATGCCGCCCCATTACCGCCGGGCGGATGTTGGGCTGGTCCTCTGCGAGCCGGAGGCAAACTTCACCGGATCGATGCCGACCAAGTTTTTTGAGTATCTCCATTACGGCCTGCCCATCATCTGCTCTGATTTTCCGCTCTGGCGTCGCTTTGTGGAGCGGCATGCCTGCGGTGCCGTCGTGCCGCCGGGCGCCCCGGAAGCGGTGCTGGCAGTGCTTGACGAATGGCAAGAGCACCCGGAGCGGTACCGGAAGTGTGCGCGAAACGCCCGGGACGCGGCCTCGCAGTACCGGTGGGACGCGGTGGAGGGGCGCCTCGTGTCGTTGTACCGCGATCTGCTGACGGGGCTCTAATCAGCCCGGCAGGGCCCGTTGGTAAAAGTTGCGCGTACGTCGAACGAACGCCTCGGGCCCGTAGCGGTCGAGTGCAGACGCGCGAATGGATGCCGCGTCGTACGTGTCGTGCGTCCGATGCATCGTGCGGAGGGCCTCGGCCAGCGCCTGGGTGTTGTCGGGGGGAACGAGCCGTCCCGTTTCGAGCGTCACGATGTCTTCGGGCCCGCCGCACCGGGTGGCCACGACGGGGAGCCCGGTCGCCATCGCCTCAATCAGCACGACGCCGAAGGTCTCGTGGTGGCTCGGAAGGACGAACGCGTGTGCATCCCAGAGCGCCTCGCGCACGCCGGCTCGATCCAGCGCGCCGCGAAAAGTGATCTGGTCAGTGAGCCCGAGGCGATCGGCCTGCTGTTTTAGGGGGCCTCGCTCAGGTCCGTCGCCCACGATGGTGAGGGTGGCGGCACGGCTCTCGCCGAAGGCAGTGGCGAAGGCATCCAAGAGTTCGGATACGTTTTTTAAAGGGCGGAGCCGGGCGACGGTGAGAAATCGGAGAGGGGGAGGCGGGGAGCGGTGTTCAGGGGGCAGGGTGAAGAACGAGGTGCGGACCGGGTTGGGCTGGACGGCGATCTCGTCGGCAAGCGCCAGTCCGTGCGATGCAATTGCTTCCCGCAGGGCGGTGCTGACGGCGGCGATCCGTCGTGCGCCATGGAAGCCGGCTTCGACGAGAGGCCAGCGCCAGGGAAAGACGCCATTTGGCTTCTGGAATCCGCTGAAGTGCTCCGTCAAAACGTACGGAATCTCCAGTTCGTCCCCGAGGCGGGCCGCGGCGGCCCCGGCCCAGCGGGCGCTGTGGGCGTGAAGGAGGTCGGGCACGCCGCGCCGGGCCACGTACCGCCGGCCCAGGCGCACGGCGGCGCGGACGCGGAGTCGCTGCCCCGGCGGAAAGCGCCACCACACGTTCCAGCCGTACTGGCGCAGCGTCGGGATGCCGAAGTGATCCGTCCACTCGGTCTGCCAGCGTTTTTGGCGGAGGGCGCTCCACGAGGCCCGGCGTAGGCTCTGCTGCTCGGGGTACACGACGCCCATCTGCAGTCCGTGGGCCTGGAGGCACTGGACCTGCTCTGCGAAGTAGATGCCGGTGCGCGGCGCTTCGGTCGTGGGGTACCAGGAGGGAAGGACGAGAACGTGCATGGTGCGAGCCCCGGGCGCAGCTAGCGGATGACGGCGATCTTCTCCACGTCGCCCTCTACGGTTCCGTTCTCCCCCTCCATGCGGACTCGGTAGAGGTAGACGCCCGTCGCCACCCGGTCGCCGTTCGCGTCGCGCCCGTTCCATCTCAGGAAGTTCCACCCCGTCGGGCGGAGGCCCGCGCCGTCGTTCACGTCCGTCCCGTCAAATTCGCGTACGAGGCGGCCGCTCACCGTGTAGATGCGCAGTCGAAAGTCGCTGGGCCGCGTGTTGCCGCCCCGGATGCGGAAGGCAAACCGGGTGTGGTCGCTCATCGGGTTGGGGTAGGGATACAGGTCCTCAATCACCTGCTCCTGCTGCACCCGGAACGTGACCGTGTAGGGGGCCGCCTCATTCCCCTGGGCGTCCGTGGCTTCGACCTTCAGCGTGTACGTTGCGTCCTCGGCCGGCAGGGGGGGCTCGTAGAGAACCTGTGCCTGGTTTTCCTGATCGTCCTCGGCCGGATCGAAGGCCAGCGCGGGGCCGGAAAACGGGACGCGCCGGTACTGCGACACCAGGCCGGGCCCGTCGGGCGGGAGCCCCTCCTTGAAGTACACCTCGACGCGGGAGGTATCGGTGAGGCGCAGGTACGGGTTGTCGTCGCGCACCTGTACGCGGAGCGTGGGGTCCGTAGGCACGAACGGCAGCCGCGGGTCCTGGAGCGCCTGGAGGTCGTTCGGCGTTTCGGGGAGCTCTCGTCCCTCGGAGCGCACCGTGAGGGTGGGCGGGGTGTCGTCCGCCAGCACGAAGAGGGACCGAAGGGCGGTGTTGTTGTAGGTGATGCGCTCGGGCGGTCCGTCCGACACCACCGTGGCGGTCAGGGTGTTGGCGCCGGCCTGGTCGTCGCTCGAGGAAAAGGTGAACGAGCTGGTCGCCTCCCCTAGCGGTTCAATCGTGCCCAGCGTATCGACGGCGAGCGTAGAGGTGGTGCCCGACGGGTCCGTTTGTTCGTAGCGCACACGAACCGGGGCGGAGGCCACCGCGCCGAGGTTGAACACGGGCAGCGACACCGAGGCCGGCTCGCCCTGGAGGAGGGTGTCCGGAATCGCCTGGAGGCCCGCCGGGTCGGCCAACAGCTCGGGGACGCCCGTGTAGCGGACCGTCCACTGCGAGAGGCGGGGGGCGGTGCGGCGCGTAGAGTCCGTGAGGGTCGCGCGGAGGCGCACCTGCGGATGCTGGTCGGGGTCGATGGGGCTCAGGTCGCGCTCGCCGGTACGTCCCCGCAGATTGTCGACGAGGACGGTGGAGTCGGGGGCGAGCACGTCGAGCTGGAGGCGATCGTCCGTGTCCGCAAAGGTGGAGGACCACCGGAGATCGTCCCACGCGCTGACGGGGCCGATGAGGCCGGTCGTGATTGTGCCCTTGGCGTGACGAAATGCGAGGGTAGTGGTGCGGGTGATCTCGTTCGTATTCGCGCTGCTCCGGGCCACCCGCTCGACGGTGGATTCGGGGGCGCCCTTGCGCGTTTGCATCAGCCAGAGGTCGTTGTACGTGAGCCCGTCGATGCTGTCGCTGTACGTGGCGGCGCCGTCGCTGCAGGAGACGCCGTCGGTCCCCAGCGAGCAGAAGAGATCTTTTACGGTTTCGGGAATCGTAGGACCGCTCGTGCGGCCGAGGTGGCGCGTACGGGTGAACACGTGCTGCCCCGGCTCCACCTCCTCAAGGAAAGACTCCAGCGCGGCGATGGCGTCGCTTCCGTCCAGGTTGTTCGTGCAGCGACCATCATCGAGCAGGTCGTCGCGCACGTCGTACGTGCAGAACGAGCCGTGGTCGACCACCTGGCCGGTCGTGTCGTCGATCACGAGCACGCCAAAGCCGCGCCCGAGCCGCTCGTACTGCGCGCTGCCCCCGACATTAAACTGTCCCTTGAAGGCGCCGCCCCCGCGCTCGGAGGAGGCGAAGATCTCCCGTGTAAACGTCTGAAAGTCCAACGCCCCATCGTCGTAACGCAGGCGGGTGGTCTCCGGATTTCCGGCCAGCAGTTCATCCTGTTGCGTCCATCCGTCCGCGTCGGCCTCGGGCCGGACGGTGAACCGCGAGCGCTTCCAGTTCGTGGGGCGGTCTGGGAGGTCGGGGCGGGCGCGCCAGTAGTAGGAGGTCCCCGCCTCCAGGGCCTCGTCGGGGCGCCACTCGATCTGAGCCGAGGCGGCCTCGATCCGGGTCGATCGGCGCATCGGCGAGCTGAAGTCCGGCACCGTGTCGAGCTGGAGCTGCACGGGCACGGGGTCGTCCGACCGGCGAAGCACGCTGACGCGGAGGGGGGGCGTGCGGCTGCGGACCAGCCCCAGGTCGGTCGGGCGAATCAGGTCGATGCCGGTGTCGAAGACCACCTGTTCCGTGGCGGCCTGATTGTTGAGTTCGTTGGCCTCGTCGTACAGGTCGGGGCCGTCTACTGTGGCGCGGAAGGTGTTGGTGCCCAGCGACTGCTCGTCGAGGGAGAAGGTGTGCTCGGCGGTGGTCGTGAGGGCAAAGCGCGGAAGCCGGCGCGTGCGCTCGGTCTGCGACCCGTCGGGGCGCTGCCAGGTCAGCCGGAAGTCCACGCTGTCGCGGGGGACGAGCCCGAAGTTTTGGACCTCTACATCGACAGCGAGCGGCTCGGAGGGCGTCGGGGCGGAGGGAGAGAGGCTGATCTGGTCCTCCGCCACCTGGACGTCCGGCTGATCGGCGATGGCGATGCGCGTGGCCGGGTCGCCCAGCAGGCCGTAGGTGAGCAGGTGGCGCTGGTAGGTGCTGCTTTCGCCGAAGTTCTTCGCAATTTCGGCCTTGGCCTCGCGGATGGCGCGGCCGAGGACCCGCATGGTGTCGGCAAAGACGCGGGTGTTGAGGGCGTCGCCCAGGCGGGCGGAGGGCAGCCGGTTGCCGAGGGCGGAGGTGCCCCAGTGGGCGATGCCGCCGTTCCGGGCCCCATCGATGGGGGTGCCGTCGTCCGCCAGTGTCCCGACGACAAACTGTTCCCCGAGCGACGGCCGCGTGTTGCTCCCGAATCGCGCCCCGGCGAACGAGCCGGTTTTGCAGCCGAGCGAGAGGATGACGGGCAGCCGCCCGGCATTGTCGAACTCTTCCGGCGGGTCGGTCACAATCTCCCAGGTCTGGGCGGCCGAGTGGCCGAAGTAGCTGAGCCAGCCGGCGCCCCGCTGCAGGTCGGTGGAGAGGGAATCCTGGAAGCTCGTGTCGAGGGCGTCGCCCACCTGTTTGTAGTAGCGGAGCGTGTCCATACCGGCGGGGTAGAGGGTGTCGGGGGTGCCGGTGGCCTGTTCGCCCCACTCGTTGGAGTAGAATTGGAGGGCCTCCTGTTCGTTTTTATCCGTGCCGCCGGCGAGGAGGAGCATGCGCTTCTGCCAGGCGGCGGGCTCGGTGTCCTCGTAGGTCTGCAGCTTGTCGAGAAACAGCTCGCCCTGTGCGTTGGTGCGGACCGGAATGCGTCCCACCGCCAGGGATTCGGACCAGTCCTCGGGCCCGTCGGCCTGCATGGCGAACCACCCGTCCGAGGGAGGATAGCCGAACGAGGGAACGCTCCAGTCGGGCCGCGGCTCGGCGGGGCCGGGATCCACCGGGTACTCCGCGTCGCCGTAGATGGCCAGGAAGTCCGGCTGCGGCGACCAGTCTCGCAGGGAGTGCACGAAGCGCTGTATGGCGATAGGGGTGGGACGCCCGTAGTCGAACTCGTCGAACACGTTCTGGACGTTCACGACGGCCACCTCATAGCCCCGCTCCGCGCGCCGGTAGTCGGCCAGGGCGTTGGCCGAGGGCCGGAGGGCTTTGGTCGTCAGGATCACGTAGTCGGCCCCCTGCGCGTCGGCGACCGACCAGTTGCTGGGGGCGTCCCGTTGGATGGCGGCGGGCGACTTCAGCGCGTCCGCCCCCACGGCCCAGAACGGCGTGTGAGACGAAGACGGCGCAACCGAGACCGTGGCGGTGTCGCCGGACGTGGAGGCCGTGTAGCGGTGGGCGTCGGCCGGGTTGTACACCTGCACGGAGGGGGCCGAGTAGCCGGTGAGCGAGACGGTCGCGTCGCCGGCCGAGGGGGCCACAAAGCGCTGGGCGCCGTTGCGGGCCTCCAGGCGGCGCACATAGTTGGCCTCCAGATAGTCGAGGAGGATGAAGTTGGGCGTGCTGGCGGGGTCGGGGCAGTCGGGGTCGGAGAACCCGTCATTGAACGATGTGAGGCGCACGTCCAGGTCGCCGGGGACCCGGGTCTGGGAGATCGCGGCCCGGAGCGTCTTTCGCTCATAGCCGCGCCATTCGGTCGAGGTCACCGTCTCAAAGGCGGGCGAGCCCGTGTCCTGTTCCAGTCGCGCCTCCACTCGCACGCGATGACACGAGTTCGACTGTGTCCCGAGCCGGACCGACACGTGTAGGTCGTCGGCGCTGTCCGTGCGGCGGGCCACGGGCAGGGTGTAGGTGGCCGAGATCGTGTCGGGGTTCGTGTGGGAGAATTCGCGCCAGTAGTAGTCCTCGGAGCGGGTGTAGTACGCGTCGCTACTCTCGAAGCTGCGCCCGAAGTAGTACGTGTTGTCCTGTTCCAGGTGTACGGTGTCCCGGAGGGCCGTCGTGGGTGACTGCGACGCAGGGGAAGGGGGGCTGTACCGCTCGCCCTCGGCGCCGCCCCAGGTCAGCCAGTAGGTGGTGGTGTCGGCGTAGAGGCTGCGGTAGGCGCTGCTCTGATCGGAGGGCTCCTCGTAGGCCCAGCGCTCGTCGGTGCCTCGGTTGCGCTGCCCCACAAACTCGATCGCATCGTCGGCGTCGAACGTCCCATCCGCGCCCCCTGTCACGTGGATCGGGATTTCGGATCCGTTCTCCAGAAGGCGAAGCGTGCCGGGCGCAAGGTCGTCGAGCGTTGTGTTCGGGGGGAGCGCCGGGCTCAGCTCCTCGCCCGTGACGCGGTACACGCCATCCTCCACCACCTGAATCTTGACGTGCGGGGCCTCGGGATCGTACCACGAGGCGTCGTAGGACTGTCCGAGGGCCGGGGGGACGAGCAGAGCCGCCAGGCACGCCCAGAGCAGGAGGGGCCGAATGATCGTGACACTCGGCATGCCGTGCGATGGAGGAGATGAAGGTAGTGGAGGAGATGCACTGAAAGGTCCCGGACAGAACGCGACATAACAAGCCGGGCGGCCGTGCGGCCCCGTGCGGAGAGCCCGGCCGGCTCGACTCTACCGGGACACGTCGTCCAGGGAGGTTTCTAACGAGTCCGCAAACAGGGCGCGGCGGAGGCGGGCCTGGGGGCCGGAGGAGTCGGAGAGCGTTTGCAGGTGCCGGAAGTAGACTTCGAGTTCGGTCCGGCTGTGGGGGGCGCTGCCGCGGAGGCCCACGATGCTGTCGTGGGGTGTGGCGTGGGAGGTTTCGTAGGGCATCACCAGGGACTCGCTAAACTTCTCGCCGGGCCGTCGCCCCACGTACTCGATCATCGTGTCCGGGTCGACCTGCGGGTACCATCGGCGCACCAGTGTCCGGGCGAGCCGGTCGATCTTGATTGGGGTGCCCATTTCGAAGCAGTAGACCGGCGCGTCGTCAAAGAGAAGGGTCTGCAGGGTGAGGCCACAGGCCTCGTCGGTACTCATAAAGTACCGCTCCATGTCCGGATGCGTGACGGTGACGGGCTCCCCGTTGGCCAACTGACGCTCGAACCGTGGGACGACGCTGCCCTGGCTCCCGAACACGTTGCCGAACCGGACGATGGAGCGGTGCACGCGCGAGGTCGCGGCCTGCACGTACCATTCGGCCAGCCGCTTCGTGGCGCCGAGGACGCTCGTCGGCTCGACAGCCTTGTCGGTCGAGACGAAAACGAACTGCTCGGTGTCGTACTCTTCGCAGAGGCGCAGGAGGTGAACCGTCGCCATCGTATTGTTGCGAAACGCCTCTGCCGGGTGGCGCTCCAGGAGGGGCACGTGCTTGTACGCGGCGGTGTGAAGCACGACGTCGGGCCGGGTGCGGTCGAACAAGCCGTCCACGACCGTCTCGTCCCGCACGTCGCCGATGCAGAACTCGATCTCGCCCTCGAAGGAGGCGTTCCGGAGGGTGTTCTTGAGCTGGTACAGGTTGTACTCGCTGATGTCGACGAGCACGAGGCGAAACGGGTGGAGGGCCGTGAGCTGCTTGCAGAGCTCCGTGCCGATCGACCCGCCGGCGCCGGTGACAAGGACCGTGCGGTCGGAGAGGTCGTTCCGCAGCGCCTCGCGGTCGATGCGCACCGGCTCGCGCGAGACGAGGTCGTGGAGGGTGAGCGGGTCCGGGGGAGGGTGCGGAGGATGGGGCGAGTCGGCCCCCCACTCCAGCACGTGGCGCACCACGGCCCGGCTTCCGAGAATGGCCACGAGGGCCAGAAGCCCGAAGATGCTCATGGCACTTCGGGGGAGCGGGGGCTCTGGGGCGACGAGGTACGACAGGCCCATTGCCCCCACCCAGGCGATCAGAAGCACCGCCGCCGCCCGGAGAAATTCCGCGAGGTGCATCTCGCGCACGTCCCACCGATACAGCCCCCCGATCACCAGTCCGCCCACGTACGTCAGCAGGGTCAGGTGAACCGCGTCGGCCCACGGGGGCGTGGAGGGAACCTGCATGCGCCCGGACTGAATCGCGAGGCTTGCGGCCAGGCTCCCGTACACCAGAAGGCAGTCCAGGAGAAACAGGGCCCACCGCCGCGGATGCTCGAGCGACTTCGTGGAAAGCTGTTGGCGAATGGCGGCGAAAAGCGACGACACAAGCGGCAGGGAGTCGGTGGCGGAGCAGTGGTTCAATAATAGAGGCGGTCCCCGTCGTCCTCAACCGGGCGATCCGGCTAGGAGGCGGCCACGGCGGTTCGGAAAATTGACGCGAGGGTGTCCGCCTGCTGGGACCGGTCGTACCGTGTGCGGACGATGGCGCCGCCGCGGCGCCCCGCGGCCCGGGCGGTGTCCGGCGCATCGACCACCTGCGCAATCCGAGTGGCGAGGGCGGCGGGGGAGGACGGAGGCACAACCCATCCGCAGTCGTGGCGCTGAACGAAGCGGGTCATCCAGCCGGGGTTGGTCACGAGGACGGGGGTATCGGCGGCGAGGCTGTCGAAGAGCTTGGCGGGAGCGTTGGTGCCCAGCACCGGACGGTCGAGGAACGAGACGAGCGAGACGGTCGCCAGTCGGAACCACGGCATCATGCGATGACGCGGCTGCGCGGGAATGCGTCGGACATGTGGGAGGCGGTGGGCCGCCGCCTCAATCTCGGCCTCGTAATACCCATGTCCAATAAACACGAAGAGCGCGTCGGACCGGCCAGCCAGGCGCTCGGCGGCGGCGAGGAGCGTCGGAATGTCGTTGGCCCGGCCGAAGGCGCCGGCGTACAGGACGACGGGGCCGGCTCCGAGGTCGTGGGCGCGGCGGAGGTCGGAAGATGCGGGGGCGTCCGGGCTGTCGAGCAGGGCGGGGTCGGTTCCCTGTGGAAGGGTGGTGACCTGCGCAGCGGGCACGCCGTGTTGCTCGATGTGGGACGTCATGTCGGGGGAGACGGTGATGACGTGGGCGGCGTCGTGGTAGAGCCCGTGCTCAGCCCATCGGAGGGGGCGCCGGAGCAGGGGCGAGGGCAGGGCTCCCATTTGGATGGGCACGTCGGGCCACAGGTCGCGGACCTCTAGCACCCACGGCACGCCCTGTATGCGTGCTGCGACGGCCGCCGCCATGGGGGTGGTGAGGGGCGTGGAGATGGCGTACACCAGGTCCGCGTCGGGCACGCGAGCGGCCTGGGCGCCGGCCCACAGCGGAAAGGTGGTGTAGGCCGTGAGCCGCTGAAGGGAGGACATCGCATTGGTGTAGGGGACGTCCAGCATCCGGACGCGGACGCCCGGCGGGGCCCAGTCGTACGCCTGCGTCTGCCGGAGCGTGTGGTAATGGGCCCCGGTGAAGACCGTCACTCGATGCTCCCGCCCGAGGGCGCGGAGGAGGGAGTACGCTCGGCCGCCCGAGGGACAGTCCGGCGACGCGTAATGAAAGTACAGGCAGACGATGTGCATGGCTAGGTCTCGGGCGCATCGGCGGTAGGGGCCTCGTCGGCGTCCCGTCGCACCTCGTGTGCGGACGGGTCCCGGTCGCCGGGACCGCGCACCCCCGTGCCGGACACCAGGACGACCGGGGTGTAGAGCAGGATTTTTAGGTCGGTCCACGGCCCGGCGTGCTCGACGTACCACAGGTCGTACTCGATGCGCTCGGCCCACGGCAGGGCATTGCGGCCGTGGATTTGCGCCCAGCCGGTGAGGCCCGGCCTGACGTCGAGGCGTCCCCGCTGGGGCTCGGTGTACCCGCGGGCTTCGGGGGGAAGGACGGGGCGGGGGCCGACGAGACTCATCTCGTCGCGGAGGACGTTCCAGAGCTGGGGCAGTTCATCCAGGCCCCACCGGCGAAGCCAGCGGCCCACCGCGAGCGGCTCTGGGGTGTGCTCGGTTGCGTCGCGCGGGCCGGTCGGGAGCGAACGGAGCTTGTACAGGGAAAACAGCCGCCCGTTTTGTCCCACGCGGGTCTGGACGAACACGACTGGGCGTCCACTCTCCAGGTAGATGGCCAGAGCCGCGAGCGCGAGGATCGGGGCGGCAGCCAGCAAAAGCGCCGACGCCGAGACGAGATCGAAGAGGCGTTTTCCCACAGGCAGTGACGGGGACGGTCAAACGAACGGGCGTGCAGTGGATGGGTCCACGGTCGAGGGGCTATGTGGCGGCCCGTGTCGAGGTCGGGGCCGGATAGCCGAGTCGGGCCAGCGGGGCGTGCAGGATTGGGGCGATGGGGTCGCGCTCGGCGGCAGAGAGCCGGGTGCGCCCCCGTCCAACGAACGTGTCGTCGACCTCCTGGTCGTACGCGGCCCGCATCGGCCCGGCGTCCGACAGGCCCAGAAAGCGGGCCAGGCGGTCCACCGAGTGCGGGTCGCGGACCAGGGATTCGTAGCGGAGCGATAGCACCCGTGCGTCGGGCAGGGCGTCGAGGGCATCGAGGGTCGACTCCACGCAGGCCCGCCACTGCTTTGCACAGACGTCCAGCAGGGGGCGCGCGGCGGCGTCGCTCGCCATGCCGGGGTAGTGGGGGCCCCAGAGGGACGGCGACGCGGTGCCGAGGCCCCGGAGCCGATCCCACACGAAGCGGAGGCCCTGCCGCAGGCCCGTGCCGCGGAGGTAAAGGGCCTTGCGGACGAGGTAGGCCAGGCCGGGCCGCGCCTGCCAGCGTCGCCGGGCCGATTCGACGACGTCCACCCCGTCCCGCACCAGATGCACGAAGCGGGCGTTCGGGTACACAGCGTCAACGAAGGGCACCCGCAGGGTGTTGGCCGAGGTTTTTTCGATCAGGAAGGAGGCATCGGGGGGACCCTGTGCGAGTTGTTGAAGCGCCTCCCGGATGCGCCGGGCGGACGCGTCTGTGCAGGCGGAGCGCGGGAGGGCGTCGTGCGGGTGCTCCTCACATCCCCGTTTCCAGACGGCCGGCACGCCGTACGGCACCACGGCGGCGTCGGGGGCGGTCCCGAGGAGGCGGCGCAGGAGCTTGGTCCCGGACCGCGCCGCGCCGAGGATGAGAACGGGGCGAGGAGACGACATGGGGCGAAGGGCTGTGGTCCGCTACGTGCGGGGAAGCGACGGAAGCCGGTCGGCCAGTGCGGTCGCGACGCGCTGGAGGGCGGCCGGGGACAGGTCCTCGTGGAAGGGAAGGGCGAGGGTGCGATTGGAGACGTGCTCACAGACCGGAAAGTCGCCCGGGGCATGGCCCAGCGCCTCCCGGTGGTACGGCTGCAGATGGATCGGGGGGAAGTACGGTGCGCACCCGATCCCGGCGTCCTGGAGGGCGGCCATCAGTTGGTCGCGGGCCTCGGGGGCAAAGTGGTCGCGGAGGCGGACGACGTAGACGAACCAGCTCCGCGTGCCGTTCGGGGCCGCGGACGGCAGCACGAGGTCGTCGCGGAGCGGGGCCAGGGCGTCGGCATACTGTGCCGCGACCGCGGCCCGGGCGTCGAGGGCCGGGCCGAGCCGATCCAGCTGAGCGCAGCCCACGGCGGCTGAGAGTTCGTCGAGGCGGTAGTTGTAGCCCAACTGCTCGTGGGTCATGCGCCCGGTGCCGGTGCGACCGTGATTGCGGAGGGCGCGGCACCTGCGGGCCAGGGCGTCGTCGTCGGTCGTAATGCAGCCGCCCTCCCCAGTCGTGATTTGTTTGTTTGGGTAGAAGCCAAAGGCCCCCGCCGTGCCCCAGCTGCCCGCCGGCTGATCGTCGATCGCGGCCCCTAGGGCCTCGCAGGCATCGTCGATGAGTCGGAGGTCGTGCGCGTCGGCCAGGTCGTGCAGCGTGGGCCAGTCGGCCGGTACGCCGAACACATCGACGGCCAGGAGGGCTTCCGTCTGAGGCGTGAGGGCGGCCTCGACGGCCTCCACGTCGAGGTTGTACGTTTCCGGGTCGATGTCGACGAAGCGGGGCCGCAGGTCTTCGTACAGCAGCACGTTCGTCGAGGCCACGAAGCTGAACGGGGTGGTGATCACCCCGGCGCCCGCGGGGAGGTCGAGGGCCCGGACGATGCAGTGAAGTGCCGCCGTCCCGCTGCTCACCGCCACGGCGTGCGTCGTGCCGCAGCGCTCGGCCATCCGTTCCTCAAACGCCTCGACGAACGGGCCGCGCGAGAGGCGACCGGAGGAGAGCACCGTGTCCACGAGCTCCTTACCTTCCTCCGTAATGGCGGGTTGCGCAAGCGGGATGGAATCCGGCATGAAGCGGAGGCGACTGGGGCAGAAGGGGATCGTTCAACATAGGAGGCGGTGAAGAGAGGAGAAAGCGATAGGCCCATCGCCGGCTGAGAGGGCCCGAGACGCCAGGCGCCGATGGAAAGAGCACGAAGAATGTGGAATGAACGTGGAGCGGCCCTTCAGCCATTGCTTTTATCGTCGATGATTCACAAAATACCAAGTGCTGTACACCGTTCCGCATGCAACCTTTTCTGAGTGCTTTCTGGTTAGAGTCACCTCTTCAGGCTGAGGGAGGAGGTTCGGGAGGGGCGTCGCCGGAGGATGAGGCGAAACACGCCATTGTTTGTGTTCTGTGGGGCGAAAAGGACCTGACGTGTCGCCGATCGTCGACGTACCCTCTTCTTGGCCCTTTGGCGCAGGCGCGCCGAGACCGCATCATTTCGTCTACTGCTTCGATTCTTTTTTTGCCCTATGAATATTGCCATCGTTGGGACCGGCTATGTGGGTCTTGTCTCTGGAACCTGCTTTGCCGAAATGGGCAATCAGGTGACCTGTGTGGACATCGACCGGGACAAGGTCGAGATGCTCCGAAACGGCGAGCTCCCCATCTACGAGCCGGATCTTGAGCACTACTTCTCGCGCAACCGGAAGGAGGACCGGCTGCACTTTACGACGGACCTGGCAGAGGCCGTCGCGTCGGCCGACGCCGTCTTTATGGCGCTCCCCACGCCGCCGGGCGAGGACGGATCGGCGGACCTGTCCTACGTGATGGACGCGGCGGACGAGGTGGCCGATCTGATTGCCGCCGAGGAGGAGCCGAAATACCGCGTCATCGTGAACAAGAGCACCGTCCCCGTCGGCACCGCCGACCGGGTGCGCACCGTGGTGGAAGAACGAGGCCTCGTCCCGGGAGAGCACTTCGATGTGGTGTCGAACCCTGAGTTCTTGCGCGAGGGCGCGGCGGTCGACGACTTCATGAAGCCGGACCGTGTGGTGATCGGCACCTCCAGCGAGAAGGCGGCCGAACGCATGAAGCGGCTGTACGAGCCGTTTGTGCGGCAGGGGAATCCCATCCTGGTCGTCGACGAGCGCTCGGCCGAGATGATCAAGTACGCGGCCAACTCGCTCCTGGCCACGCGCATCTCGTTCATGAACGAAATCGCGAACGTGTGCGACCGCGTCGGCGCCAACGTCGACAAGGTGCGGCTCGGCATCAGCAAGGACCACCGCATCGGGCCGCACTTCCTGTACGCCGGCATTGGCTTCGGGGGCAGTTGCTTCCCGAAAGACGTGCAGGCCCTGCAGCGAAAGGGACGGCAGGAGGGGTACGACTTTCAGATCCTCGACGCCGTGCTGGACGTGAACGACCGGCAGCGCCGCCGCCTGGCCGAGCAGGCCACCGACTACTTTGGGGGCGACATGGAAGGCCGCAAAATTGCCGTGTGGGGCCTCTCCTTCAAGCCGGGAACCGACGACACCCGCGAGGCGCCCTCCCACATCATCATCGAGGACCTGCTGGACAAGGGCGCGGACATCGCGGGCTACGACCCGGAGGCGATTGACACAACCCGGAAGACCTTCGGCGACCGCATGACGTACGGCGACAACATGTACGATGTGCTCGACGGGGCCGACGCGCTCCTCATCTGCACGGAGTGGCACGAGTTCCGTCGCCCGAACCTTGCCAAGGTGCGCGAGCACCTGGCCCGCCCGCTCATCTTCGACGGCCGCAATGTCTTTGAGCCGGACCGCATGGCCGAGATGGGCTTCGACTACTACAGCGTCGGCCGGCCGCACTACCCGCCCGTGCAGGACGAAGAGGCCATCGAGGAAGCCATTGTCGAAAACGGACAGCCTGCGTAGCCTCCGTCGCCTCCCCCTTCCATTGATCCCCCTTTCCCTCCCATGCCCCGCACCCTAATTACCGGGGGCGCCGGCTTTCTCGGCTCCCACCTCTGCGATCGCTTCATCGACGAGGGCCATGAGGTCATCTGCATGGACAACCTCGTCACCGGCGACACCGAAAACATCGAGCACCTCTTTGACCTGGGGCAGGATCGGTTTCGGTTCGTGAAGTACGACGTGACCGACTACCTGCACGTCAACGGCGACCTCGACTACGTCCTTCATTTTGCCAGCCCCGCGGCGCCGGACGACTACCTGCGCCTGCCCATTCAGACCCTTAAGGTCGGGGCGCTGGGCACGCACAAGGCGCTCGGCCTCGCCAAGGCGAAGGACGCCCGCTTCCTGCTGGCCTCGACGAGCGAGGTGTACGGCGATCCGCTGGTGCACCCGCAGCCCGAGGACTACTGGGGGAACGTCAACCCGATTGGGGAGCGCGGCGTGTACGACGAGGCCAAGCGCTTTGCCGAGGCCCTCACGATGGCCTACAACCGGTACCACGGGGTCGAGACGCGGATCGTGCGCATCTTCAACACCTACGGCCCCCGCATGCGGGTCGACGACGGACGGGCCCTGCCCACGTTCATGTCGCAGGCCCTCCGCGACGATCCGCTCACCGTCTACGGCGACGGCAGCCAGACGCGCGCCTTCTGCTACGTCGACGACCTCGTGGAGGGCATCTACCGGCTCCTCCTGAGCGACGAGACCGACCCCGTCAACATCGGCAACCCCGACGAGATCACGATCAAGGAGTTCGCCGAGGAAATTATCGAGATTACGGGGAGCGACAGCCCCATCACCTACGAAGAGCTCCCCAAAGACGACCCGCAGGTGCGGCAGCCCGACATCTCGAAGGCCCGGGACGTGCTGGGCTGGCAGCCCAAGGTCGACCGCCGCGAGGGCCTGCGCCGCACGCTCGACTACTTCCGGGAGAAGATTGATGCTCCCGCCCCCTCCGAAACCTGAGGCGGATCTCCCTGTGTGCCCCCGGCGGCCTGCACGCGGCGGGGGCGCTTCCTCTCCACAACACCCGACAGACGTTTCGTTTCGCTTTTATGTCGAACGCAATGGACACCTCCAAGCACCTCGACTGGCTGGAGTCCGAAGCCATTCACGTGATTCGTGAAGCGGTGGCTCAATTTGAGAAGCCCGTCCTCATGTTCAGCGGCGGGAAGGACTCCCTCCTCCTCATCCACCTGGCCCGCAAGGCCTTCTACCCCGGCCAGGTGCCGTTCCCGATCCTCCACGTGGATACGGGCCACAACTTCCCCGAAACCATCGAATTCCGGGACAACCTGATGGAGGAGCACGACCTGGACCTCATTGTGGGGAGCGTGGAAGAGACCATCGAGTCGGGCCGGGCGAAGGAGGAGCAGGGCCCCGATGCGAGCCGCAACAAGCTCCAGATCGTCACCTTGCTCGACACGATCAAGGAGTACGGCTTCGACGTGGCCCTCGGCGGGGCCCGGCGCGACGAGGAAAAGGCCCGCGCCAAGGAACGCTTCTTCTCCCACCGCGACCGGTTTGGGAACTGGGACCCGAAGAACCAGCGCCCCGAGCTCTGGAACCTCTACAACGGCCGCAGCAAGCACGGCGAGCACTTCCGCGCCTTCCCGCTCAGCAACTGGACGGAGCTGGACGTGTGGCAGTACATCCAGCAGGAGGACCTGGAGATTCCCAGTCTCTACCTCGCCCACGAGCGCACCATGTTTGAGCGCGACGGCGTGCTGCTGCCCAAGTCTCCCTACAACGACCTTCGCGAGGAGGAGGAGTACGTCGAAAAGATGGTCCGCTTCCGCACCATCGGCGACATGACGTGTACGGGGGCCGTGGAATCGACCGCCACCACGATCGAGGAAGTGGTCGCCGAGGTGGCCACCACGCAGAAGGGCGAGCGCAGCGCCCGCGCCGACGACCAGCGCGCCGAGGCCGCCATGGAAGACCGCAAGCGCGAAGGCTACTTCTAGGCACCGGCACACTGTGACGGCAGGGGCCGAATGGGGCCCCTCGGGGCGTGCCCCACGCCCAATTCAAACATCAAACCTCGCAACTCGAAACCGACCTGATGGACGTACTTCGATTCACGACCGCCGGGAGCGTCGACGACGGCAAAAGCACCCTGATCGGGCGCCTCTTCTACGACACCCAGCAGATCTTTGAGGACAAGCTCGAAGAGATCCGGCGCAACACGCACCGCGACGACGACGAGATTGAGCTCGGGCTCCTGACCGACGGCCTGCGGGCCGAGCGGGAGCAGGGCATCACGATTGACGTGGCGTACCGCTACTTCTCGACGCCGAACCGCAAGTTTATCATCGCGGACACGCCGGGGCACGAGCAGTACACCCGCAATATGGTGACGGGCGCCTCGACGGCGGAGCTGGCCGTGGAGCTGATTGACGCGCGCAACGGGGTGATTGAGCAGACGCGGCGGCACGCCTTCATCGCCTCGCTGCTGCAAATTCCGTACATGATCGTGGCGGTCAACAAGATGGACCTCGTGGACTACAGCGAGGAGCGGTTCCGCCAGATTGTCGAGGAGTTTCAGTCGTTCTCCGACAACCTCGACATCAACGACATCACCTTCATCCCCATCTCGGCCCTGAAGGGCGACAACGTCGTGGACCCGTCGGGAAACATGCCGTGGTACAACGGGCCCACGCTCCTGCACCGCCTCGAAAACGTGCGCCCGGAGGCCGACCGCAACCAGGTCGACTTTCGGTTCCCCGTCCAGAACGTCATCCGGCCGCACCAGGACTTCCGCGGGTTTGCGGGACAGGTGGCCTCCGGCAAGGTCCGGCCCGGCGAGGAAGTCTTAGAACTCCCTTCGAAGCGGTCCTCCCATGTCGAGTCGATTACGACCCTCGACGGCGACGTGGAGGAGGCGGGCCCGGGCGACTCGGTCGTGATCTCCCTCACCGACGAGATCGACGTGAGCCGCGGGTCGATGCTCGTCCGCAGCCGCAACCGACCCGAGGCCGTCACGCGCCAGATCGACGCCGACCTCTGCTGGATGAACGAGGAGGCGATGCGCCAGGACCGCCCCTACGTCATTCAGCACACCACCCGCCGCACCCAGGCCTACGTCTCGAAGGTGGTGTACCGCACCAACGTCGAGACCTTCCACCGCGAGGAGGCCGACACCTTTGAGCTCAACGACATTGGGCGTGTGGAGCTGGAGACGGCCGACCCGCTCTTCATCGACCCGTACAAGATCAACCGGTCGACTGGGAGCTTCATCCTCATCGATCCCGACACGAACGACACGGTGGCCGCGGGCATGATTCGCGGCGAGGCCGAGGACGTGGCGCCGTTCGGCCAGGAAGAAATGGCCACGGCGACCGAGCGCGACACCTCGCCGAACGTCGTGTGGGAGGGACTCAACATCCCGCGGCAGGCGCGAGAAGAGAAGAACGAGCACCAGGCGGCGGTTGTCTGGCTCACCGGCCTTTCGGGGTCGGGCAAGTCCACGATTGCGCGCAAGCTGGAGGAACGCCTCTTCGATCGAGACCTGCAGACGATGATGCTCGACGGCGACAACGTGCGCCACGGGCTCTGCGGGGACCTCGGCTTCAGTCCCAACGACCGGAAGGAAAACATTCGCCGCGTGGGCGAGGTGGCCCGCCTCTTCTTTGAGCAGGGCAACGTGACGCTCTGCACCTTCATTTCGCCGTACCAGGAGGATCGCGATCGCATCCGCGGCCTGCTGCCGGAGGGCCGCTTCTTCGAGGTGCACGTCGACTGCCCGCTGGAGGTCTGCAAGGAGCGCGACACGAAGGGCCTCTACGCGAAGGCCGAGAAGGGCGAGATTGCCAACTTTACCGGCGTCTCTGCTCCCTACGAGGCCCCGGAGGACCCGGAGATCGTGGTGCACACCGACACGGACGACGTGGAGGCCTGCGTGGATCAGATCGTTGCGACGTTGGAGGCGGAAGGGATCATCTAAGGGCTGGAGGGGGGAGGCTGGAAGTTGACGCGGGGACTGCAGAACGGGTCCCGCGTGCCCGCCCTACGACGGTGGGAGGGCGGGCTGTTGTTGTCGCTGTCGCGTGTCTGCTTGTCCCTGTGTGATGGGTCCCTTCGCCGCCCTCGGCCCCGACGCCTGGATCACCCTCGCGGTGGTGGTGGGGATTGTGGGGGCCCTGGTCGGCGAGGTGCTGCGGCCCGACCTTACGATGCTCGCCGGGCTGGCCGTCCTGCTCGTGGCCGGGGTCGTGACACCCGAGCAGGCCTTCGGCGGGTTCTCCAACTCGGCCGTGCTGGCGGTTGGGGCCCTCTACATCGTCGCGGCGGGCGTGCAGCACACGCGGGCCCTGGTGCGCATCGACGCGTGGCTCTTTTCCGATTCGGCAAACTCGGCGGTTGCCCTCGCGCGCTTCATGGGGCCCACGGCGTTCCTGTCGGGGCTCCTCAACAACACGCCCATCGTCGCCATGCTCATCCCGCGTCTGCAGCGGTGGGCCGACGAGCGCGACATTCCGGCGTCGAAGGTCATGATCCCGCTCTCGTACGCGGCCATCACGGGCGGCATGCTCACCCTCGTGGGCACGTCCACGAACCTGATCGTGGCGGGGCTTATGGAGGCGGAGGGCTACGCGCCGCTCGGCCTCTTTGACGTAACGTGGATCGGCGTGCCGGCGGTGCTGACCGTGATCGCGTACTTTGCGCTGGGGGGGCATCGTCTCCTTCCGAATCGGGGCACGTCGGCGCCGGCCGTGGAGGCGGAGATGGAGCGCGACATGTTCGAGGTGAAGGTGACCGTGCAGTCGCCCGTCATCGGCCAGACCGTGAAGGAGGCGGGCCTGCGCGACCTCGGGGATGCCTACCTCACGCACGTCCGCCGCGACGGGCAGATGATGCAGGCCACGCCCCGCCTGATGCTCGAACAGGGCGACGTGCTCACGTTCAATGGCCGGCTGGCGGCGCGGGAGCGCCTGTTGCGGCGGCCGGGCCTCAAGCGCACCCTGCCGGGCCCGGACGGGGCCGACCCGATCCGCTACAAAACCCTTCCGCTCTACGAGGCCGTCGTCGCGGAGTCGTCGGACCTGGTGGGGCAGACGCTGGGGGAGGCCAACTTTCGCGAGGAATACCAGGGCGTGGTGCTCGGCATCCAGCGTGAGGACCAGCCCGTGACCAGTCCGGTGGGGACGACCCGCCTGCAGGCCGGCGATCTGCTTATCGTGGAGGCGCCCAGCGACTTCGAGAAGCGGTGGAGCAGCGGCAGCCGCGACGAGTTCTACCTGGTGGCCCCGCGCGATGGGCGGGCCCAACCGGCGGAGGCGACCCGGGAGGAGGCGCCCGACGAAGAAGACGCGGGGGACGAAGACCGCCGCGCCCTGGCGCCGCTGGCCCTCGGCCTCACCGGCGGCATGGTGCTCGCCGCGGCTACGGGCCTGGTGCCCATTGTGACGGCCGCGTTCGTCGCGGGCCTCCTGATGATTCTCAGCGGGTGCCTGACGGGGGCGGAGGCGCAGCGCGCCCTCAACGTGCAGGTGCTGGTCGTCATTGCGGCGGCGCTCGGCATTGGGCAGGCCGTGGAGACAACCGGGCTGGCGGACGCGGCGGCGGGGGGCGTACTGTCGCTCACCGAGGGGCTCGGGCCCGTCGCGGTGCTCGCGGCGCTCTACCTGACGACAAACCTTCTGACGGAAATCATCACCAACAACGCCGCGGCGGTGCTCATGCTGCCGGTCTCGATGTCCACGGCCGCCAACCTGGGCGCCCCCCCGACGGCCTTCGGGGTCGTGGTGGCGGTGGCGGCCTCGGCCAGCTTCATCACGCCCATCGGCTACCAGACGAACCTCATGGTGATGGCGCCGGGCGGCTACCGCTTTGCCGATTACGCCCGGGTTGGGGTTCCGGTGACGCTTCTTATCATGACCCTCACAGTCACGATCATCTCGCTCGTGTGGCTGTAGAGATACGTATGTGTTCGGTCTTCAAATCAACGCAAGAACGATGAACGACACGGTTCTAGTCACCGGAGGCGCCGGCTTTATCGGCTCGGCGGTGGTGCGACACCTCATTCGCGAGACCGAGGCCACCGTCGGCGTGATCGACAGCCTCACCTACGCGGGCCATCGGGAGAACCTGGCTCCGGTCGCCGAGAACGACCGCCTTCATTTCGAAGAAGAAGACATCACCGACGTCCCGGCGATGCACCGGCTGTTTCGGGAATACGAACCGACGGCCGTGATGCACCTGGCGGCCGAGTCGCACGTGGACCGTTCGATCGACGGCCCGGCGGCGTTTGTGCAGACGAATGTGGTGGGGACGCAGGTCCTCTTGGAGGCGGCGCGCACCTACTGGGAAGACCTGCCCGAGGGGGAGGGGGAAGACTTTCGCTTCCTGCACGTCTCGACCGACGAGGTGTACGGGGAGCTCGGCGAAACCGGCGCGTTTACCGAGGAGACGCCCTACGATCCCAGCTCGCCCTACTCGGCCAGCAAGGCGGGGGCGGATCACCTCGTGCGGGCCTGGCACCGGACCTACGGCCTGCCGGTGCTCATCACCAACTGCTCGAACAACTACGGCCCGTACCAGCACCCCGAGAAGCTGATTCCGGTCGTGATTCTGAATGCGCTGGACGGAGAGCCCATTCCAGTCTACGGCGACGGCAAAAACGTGCGCGACTGGCTCTACGTGGAAGACCACGTGCGGGCCCTGCTGCGCGTCTTGCGGGAGGGACGGGTG
>NCRC01000030.1 GCA_002894685.1 Salinivenus lutea | reverse complement strand
GGTGCTGAGGCGGTAGTACAGGTCCTTTCGGAACCGTCCCTCCTGCACCTCCTCGCCCAGGTCCTTGTTCGTGGCGGCCACCACGCGCACGTCCACCTCGTAGACGACGTCGCGGATGAGGGAGTCAACCTCCTCCGGGTTGTCGGGGCGGGGGCGTCGGGAGCCGGAGGAGGGGGGCTCGTCGGCGTTGCGGACCACCACGAAGTCGTCGTAGTCGCCGGGGAAGTCGCCGCGCTCGGCCACCTCGCGGGGCACCACCACGCCCACGTCGGAGATCAGCGACTCCATCTGGTCCTTCATCTCGCGCAGGTCCATCCGCATCTCCAAGATGGCGCGGTACAGCAACTCGCGCTGGCGGACGTCGTCCCCCGAGTCGTCCGCCCGCTGCCGCTCCTGTTCGTCGACGTGGACCAGGTCGGTGGACGGCTCGGTCTGGCCGATGTCGCGGAGGAGGGGGCGCAGTTCGTCCGCCGACACTTCGTCCTCGCGGAGCAGCACGGTCGCCTGCTCGGCCAAGTTGCGGAGCTCGGTGCTGAGGCGGTAGTACAGGTCCTTTCGGAACCGTCCCTCCTGCACCTCCTCGCCCAGGTCCTTGTTCGTGGCGGCCACCACGCGCACGTCCACCTCCTGCTGCGTGGAGGCCCCCACCCGGCTGAAGCGCCCGTTCTCGAGGACGCGGAGCAGGCGCACCTGAGCGGCCTTCGGCATCTCGCCAATCTCGTCGAGGAAGATGGTGCTGCCGTCGGCCTCCTCGAAGTACCCGACGCGCTGCTCGACGGCGCCGGTGTAGGCGCCCTTTTCGGCCCCAAACAGCTCGCTTTCGATGAGCCCCTCGGGAATGGCGCCGCAGTTGACAACCACCATGGGGTCGTGTCGGCGCATGGACAACTCGTGCAGCATCTGGGCGATCAGCTCCTTGCCCACGCCGCTCTCGCCCTGCAGAAGGACGGTGATGTCGGTTTTGGCGACCTGCCGGGCGCGGTCGATGACGTTCTTGAGGGCGTCGGACTCGCCGACGATGCCGAAGCGGTCCTGGATGGAGGCGCGATCCATGGAGTAGGCACTGAAGCTCCGTACTGCAGAGAGAGGGACGGATCCCGACGGCGAGGCTGCCACAATGTCGGAATCCGGCCTTATATCACACCCGTGCTAGGCCCGCAGGATCCGCGGACGGGCGATGGGGGGGGTGAAGATTCCATCACGCCTCTTCCGTACAGTGGGCGCGCCCTACGCGGCCCCGCCGCCCCCGAAGAGGCGTTTTTGCTCGAAGATGCGGCGGCTCGTCTCCACGTACTCGCCAAACTTTTCCACGCCCTCGCGGCGCATCGCGTCGGCGTGCTCGTCGAAGTACGACTGCAGGGCCTCGCGGTCGCGCACCTGGTATTGGATCGTCCACGTGCGCGGGTCGGTGGGCTCGTCGGCCTCGGGGACCGTGGTCGCGTCGTCGTGACGGTCGAGCCAGACGGCGGCCTCGAAGCCGTCGAGGTCCAGCATGTCGCGAACGTGCTCGCGGAGCCAGCTGCTGTAGCGCGGCGCGACGTCCTCGTCGACGGTCAGGTTCACTTCGTAGATGAGCATGCGGTGGGGCGAGGGAATGAGAAAAAGATGCGCCTACGGCAATTGGGGGCCCGGGGCAACGTTTCGAGACCGCCGGGAAATCCGTGTCAACGCGGGGCGGCCGCCGAGGCGGCTTCGACCTCGTCGATCATTTCGTTAAACTCTTGCACGGCCTCGTCCGACGTGTGGGGAGAGTGCGGTCCCAGCTCTCCGGTTTGGAAGGAGGAGCGCTCCTGAATGAGGTTGTGGGCGACAGACTCGACGATGCGACCTGTGGAGGCGGCCACCTGTGCTGCCTCACGCCGCAAGGATTCGATCTCCCAATCGCTTGGGGCTCGCTGTGTTGCATGCTCGATGGTCAACTCCTCCAACCGTCCTGCTCTGTAGTGGGCAAGGGTCTGACCGGATGAATCGGCTTCATAAGTCTCGACTTCCCCACTTCGAGACTGCTCAGCGAATTCTTGAACCCGCTCCCGCGCTGCCTGCTGCGCTTTCTGTTGCGTGTTTACATTCCTTCTATCCGGAATGCGAAAAGTAACGTCAAGGGTGTCCGTGTCAGGATAATAGGTTAGGATCATGGCTTGTATTTCCGCTCGTAGTCCCGGTCTGGGAAAGCATTGGGGACGGGGGCTCCGTCAGGAAGAAGGATGACCCGAATGTACTTCTCAAGGTCCTCGCTATATCCCCAACGACGGATCCGGCTGTCGTCTTGAGTCTCCTCGTGCTCGTACGACGTGGCGATTTCTTTAGCGATTTCCCGTGTCACGTGTGGGTGCCGATTTCGGCTCCGGTCAAAGTACGGATGGAAATCCACGACTTAAGAATCTTCAAGTCAATCATCAGCGACGGCACAATGATTACGCCATCGCCGGCTCAGTCGTGATCGAGTCGGTTCGCGCCGCCTCTTCCAGCGTTGTCTTTTCAATCGCGGTGCCCAGCAGGGTGCTGGAGGTGCAGTCGTCGATGCGGACCCGCACGTAGTCGCCCTTCTCGTAGTCCTCGCGGTCGAAGACCACGCCCTTGTTCGTATCCGTCCGGCCGAAGAACTGCTCGTCGCTCTTCTTGCTGGTGCCCTCCACGAGCACGGTGTGCACGCGGCCAATCTCCGCCTCGTTGCTCTCCTTGGCGTGCTGGTTCTGGAGGGTGATGATCTCCTCCAGTCGACGCTGCTTCACGTCCTCCGGCACGTCGTCCTCGTACTTCCGGGCGGCGTAGGTCTGGGGCCGCTCGCTGTACTTGAACATGTAGGCGTGGTCGTAGCGCACTTTCTCCATCAGCGAGAGGGTGTCTTTGTGCTGCTCCTCGGTCTCGCCGCAGAAGCCGGCGATGAGGTCGGTGGAGAGGGAGACGCCCGGGCACAGCTCTTTCGCTCGCTCGGTGAGCGCCAGGTACTCCTCGCGGGTGTAGGTGCGGCGCATGCGGTCGAGCACCTCGGTGTTGCCGTGCTGCACCGGCAGGTGGATGTAGTTGCAGACGTTGGGCCGGTCGCGGTGCACCTTTAGCAGCTCGTCGGTGCAGTCCTTGGGGTGGCTCGTGGAGTAGCGGACGCGCATCTCCGGCGAGACGCGGCTCACGCGGTCCACCAGCTCGGCGAAGCTCACGGACGCCCCGTTCTCGTCGGTGTAGTGGTAGGAGTTCACGTTCTGGCCGAGGAGCGTGACCTCCTTGTAGCCCTCTTCGACCAGTTGCGACACCTCGGAGAGAATCGTCGTCACCGGACGGCTCTCCTCGCGGCCCCGCGTGAACGGCACCACGCAGAAGGTGCACATGTTGTCGCAACCGCGCATGATGGAGACGTAGGCGCTCACGCCGTTCGAGTCGTAGCGCACCGGCTGGATGTCCTGGTACGTCTCCTGCTTGGAGAGCTCCACGTTGACGGCGGCCTGGCCGGTGGCGTCCGCCTCGTACAGCAGGCGCGGCAGGTCGCGGTAGGCATCGGGGCCCACCACCACGTCCACCAGGTCCTCCTGCTCCAGCAGCTTCTCGCGGAGCCGCTCGGCCATGCAGCCGAGCACGCCCAGCATGAGTTCGCCGTCGCGCTTCGCCTTTTCGGCCCGCAGCATGCCGAGGCGGGTGCGGATCTTCTGCTCGGCGTTCTCGCGGATGGCGCACGTGTTGAGGAGCACCACGTCGGCCTCGTCGGCGTCCCGCGTGAGGCCGTAGCCGCTCTCCTCCAATACCGACGCCACGATGCCGGAGTCGTTCACGTTCATCTGGCAGCCGTAGGTCTCGATGTAGACCTGCTTGTCGCCGGCGGTGGCGTCGTAGCCGTGCTTGGCGCGGTCGAGGTCGTCGTCGGGGGCGTCGCCGGCCTCGCGCTGGCGAACGCGGTCCTCGTCGAGCACGTCGAGGTCTTCAATGAGCTCCATGGCGGGCGGGAGAAGGGTGCGGAAAACGGACAGTGGGGCCGTCCGGGAGAAAGGGACGGCGCGTTAGAGACCTGTTGCATTCAGGGCACGGGCGAACGTTCCCGCCGGCTTCTCGCGGGAGGACCCGCCTGCGGAGCGAGGCACCCAGGCCGGGTCAGATGGTGACGACGACCTTGCCCATATGGTTGGCCTCAGCCAAATGCCGATAGGCCTCGGGCGCCGCGTCGAAGTCGAAGGTGCGGTCGATTACGGGGGCGAGGTCGTTGGCGTCGAGGGCGGCGTTCATGGCGCGGAACGAGTCGAGCGGGTGTTCGATGTCGCCCACGTAGATGCCGTGCAGGTGCCCGCGGCGCTGCATGAGGAGGTACGGGTTCGGGTTTTCGTCGGCCTCGGCGAGCACCCCGATCAGGCCGACCTTGCCGTCCGGCGCCGCCGCCTGGAAGGAGCGCTCCAGCGTGCCGAGGCCGCCGGTTTCCACGACGCAGTCGACGCCCCGGCCGTCGGTGGCCGCCTGCACGGCCTCGTGCCAGTCGGGCGTGCGCTCGTAGTTGATGGTCTCGTCCGCTCCGAGGGCCCGCATCCGCTCCAGCTTGTCGTCGCTGGAGGAGGTGATGAGCACGCGGGCCCCGGCCGCCTTCGCAAAGAGGAGGGCAAAGGTGGAGACGCCCCCGGTGCCGAGCGTGAGCACCGTCTGCCCCGGCAGCACGGGCCGCCCGGCCCCGAAGAGGGCGTGCCAGGCCGTCTGGGCCGCGCAGGGAAGCGTGGCGGCCTGTTCCAGCGAGAGCGTCTCCGGGACGTGCACCAGGCCGTTTTCGTGGAAGAGCCGCTGCTCCTGGAGCGTGCCGTCGAGCGGGAGGCCGAGCGCCTGCCGACTCGCCGACGATGGGGAATCGGTGGGCACTTGAGAAAAGGTGTTCGTCACGCGGTCGCCCGCCTCGAAGCGGGTGACGCCCTCGCCCACGGCGTCGACCACCCCGGCGCCGTCCGACAGCGGGACGACGCTCGTGTCGTCGTCGGCGCCAGGGTACGTGCCCCGCGCCACGGACAGGTCGCGGTAGTTGAGCGACGCCGCGTGCAGCCGGACGCGCACCTGGCCGGGGGCGGGATCGGGCACGGGGCGCTCTACGGGACGAAAGGCGTCGAGGGAGTCGCGGCCAACGTCGAGTTCAAAGGCCTTCATGGGCAAATGGGCTTCGGAGGGGAGCATGTGCGTCGAGGCAATCATTTCTGGAATGAACGGTCCAGTTCAGTCGTTTCCCGAGGGGCATTGGATCGTTGTGGGGCGCCGTTCGTGTGAAGGGTCTCACGCCGCATTCATCGGTGCTCTCGCGCCCATGCCGCGCCCCAAAGAATTTGATCCCGAGGAGGTGCTCGACCGCGCCACGCGGCAGTTCCTGTCGACCGGCTACGAGGGGACGAGCGTGCAGGACCTCGTGGAGGCGACGGGCCTCAGCCGGTCGAGCCTGTATGAGAGCTTTGGGTGCAAGCACGAGCTGTACCTCGCCGCGCTCGATCGGTACCGCGAGCGGGAGGTGGCGCGCATTGCGGACCAGCTGACCGGGGAGGGGTCGCCGCTAACGCGCCTCCGGATGGTTCTGGAGCACACCGCCGCGGCGTGTGAGGAGGGAGAGGGCTGCTTTCTGGTGGACGCCACCGTGGAGCGGGCCCGCCACAGCGAAGACACCGAGCGCTGTGCCGCGGCGGGGCTGCGGGGGATGGAGGAGGCCTTCGCCGGGGCCGTGCAGCGGGCGCAGGAGGCAGACGAGGTGCCGGCGTCGGTGGCGCCCGCGTCCGCCGGGCGGTTCCTCGCAAATGCGTACCGGGGCCTCCACGTGACCGCCAAGTTGCGGCCCCACCGCTCGGCCCTCGACGACATCATCGACACGACGCTCGCGGCCCTACAGGCAGGCCCCGACCCCGCGGCGTAGGGGCGCCCGTCCCCGGAGTTGGGAGAACGGCGAAAGATTCGGCCATTTCTGGAACGTTCGTTTCAGAACGACATACGCCTGTCCGGTCGTTCGATTTGTTCATCAACCGTACCTGCTGTGGCTGATCCGCTTTTTGACGCTCTCGATCTTGGTCCGCTGACGCTCCCGCACCGCGTGGCGATGGCCCCGCTCACCCGCAACCGCGCCGCCGAGGGCAATGTGCCCACCGAACTGAACGCGACGTACTACCGGCAGCGCGCCTCCGCGGCCCTTCTGGTGAGCGAGGCGACGCAGGTGGCGCCGAAGGGGCAGGGCTACCCCCGCACGCCCGGCATCCACTCCGAGGCGCAGGTGGAGGGCTGGCAGACGGTGACCGACGCGGTGCACGAGGCCGACGGCCGCATCTTTCTTCAGCTCTGGCACGTGGGCCGCATCTCGCACTCGGCGTACCACGACGGTGAGAAGCCCGTCGCGCCGTCCGCCCTCCCCGCCGAGGGGCAGGTGCTTACGCCCGACCTGGAGATGACCGACTTCGAGACGCCGCGCGCGCTGGAGACGGCGGAGGTGCCCGAGGTGGTGGAGCAGTACCGGGAGGGGGCCGCGAACGCCCGCCGCGCCGGCTTCGACGGCGTGGAGATCCACGCGGCCAACGGCTACCTCATCGACCAATTCCTGCGTTCCGGCACCAACGAGCGCACGGATCGCTACGGCGGCTCGCTGAAAAACCGCCTCCGCTTCCTGCGCGAGGTGATGGCGGCGGTGACCGACGAGTGGGGACGGGAGCGCGTCGGCGTGCGCTTTTCGCCGCTGAGCCCCTTCAACGACATGCACGACGATACGCCCGAGGAGACCTTCCGGGGCGCGGCGACCGTGGCCGACGACTTTGGGCTGGCCTACGTGCACCTCGTGGAGCCGAACGATCCGAAGCCGCCCGTGGAGGATGATGGCGAGACCGGCACCGTCTTTCGCGCCATCCGAGAGGCGTTCGACGGGGCGCTCGTGGTCAACGGCAACTACGACGAGACCACCGCCCGCGACGCCATCGAGCAGGGCTACGCCGACCTCGTGGCCTTCGGCCGCGCCTTCCTCGCCAATCCCGACCTCCCGCGCCGCCTGAAGGAGGGGCTGCCGGTGAACCGGCCGGACGAGGAGACCTTCTACAACGGCGACGAACGCGGCTACACCGACTACCCCACCTGGGACGAGCTCCAGAACGGCGCCTCGTTCGAGACGCTCGACGCCCTGTCCGATCTTTCGCCCCGCGGCTAACCGTTCCCCAGCCCCTTCCCTCTCCCCATGTCGACTGACGCCGCCCCGGCCGAGTCGCCCGCCCTCCGCCTGCGCCGCAGCGACGAGCGCGGCTACGAGGATTTCGGCTGGACCGACAACTGGATGACCTTCTCCTTCGCGGGCTACCACGACCCGGACTGGGTCCACTTTGGGCCGCTCCGCGTGATGGTCGAGAACTACATCCAGCCGCACGAGGGCTTCTCGGCGCACCCACACCGCGACGCCGAGATCGTCACGTACGTGTCGTCGGGCGTGCTCACCCACGGCGACGACCAGGGCCACGAGGCGCACATCGGGGCCGGCGAGATGCAGCTCATCAGCGCCGGGAGCGAAGGCATGGTGCACTCGGAGAAGAACGTGCACGACACGGTGGAGCACAACTACCAGATGTGGCTCGTGCCCGACCGCGCGGGTACCGACTTTGCGTACCACGAGCGCGGCTTCTCTGAGACGGAGCGGCGGGGGCAGTTCCGCTGCTACGTGGCTCCCTACACGTCCGACGCGGCGGGGGCGGACGGCCCGATGCCGATCAACACCGACGCCTTCATCTACGCCGGGTGCTTCGACGCGGGCGACCGGGCGGAGCACGCCCTGGCCGACGGGCGTGGGGCCTGGGTGCAGGTGGTGGAGGGGACGGTGGACGTGGCGGGCGTGACGCTGCGGAGCGGGGACGGCGTGGGCGTCTCCGACACGGACCGGCTCGAGTTCGCGTTTGGGGCCGAGAGCGAGGTGCTCCTCTTCGACCTCCGCATGGATGTACCGCGCCTCTGGACGTAGGAGGAACGCGGCCTCGGGGCACGGCTTTGAGACACGCACTTGTTTCACGAACGCAATCCGTGCGCCATGCCCGACGACACCATCGCCGCCATCGCCACCGCCCGGGGGCGGGCCGCCCTGGCCGTCGTGCGCACCTCCGGTCCCGAGGCGATCGACGTGGTGAACCGCTGCTTCCGCGGCGCCGATTTGGACGAGGCGGAGAGCCATACGGCCCACGTAGGCTTCGTCGAAAACGCCGAGGGCGACGACATCGACCAGGTGGTCGCCACGGTTTTCCGCGCACCGAACTCCGCGACGGGCGAGAACATCGTCGAGGTCTCGTGCCACGGCGGCGACCTCGCGCCCAAGATGGTGCTGCAGAGCCTCCTCGACCACGGCGCCCGCATGGCCGAGCCCGGCGAGTTCACCGAGCGGGCCTTCCTGAACGGCAAGATGGACCTGGCGCAGGCCGAGGCGGTGGCCGACCTCATCCACGCCACCTCTACGAAAGCCCACGAGGCGTCCCTCACGCACCTCAAGGGCCGCTACTCCGACCTCCTGGAGGACCTGCGCGAGGAGCTCCTCAACCTGTGCTCGCTCGTGGAACTGGAGATCGACTTTTCGGACGAGGACGTGGAGTTTGCCGACCGGGAGCGGCTGGAGAACTTGCTGGACGAGACGGAAGAGATTCTGGGCGATCTGCTCGACACCTACCCCACCGGCGAAAAGCTGAAGGACGGCGTGCGGGTGGTGATCGGCGGGCGGCCCAACGCCGGAAAGTCGACCCTGCTGAACGCGCTGGTGGGCCACGACCGCGCCATCGTGAGCGAAACGCCCGGCACCACGCGCGACGAGATCGAGGCGGAGGCGGAGATCGAAGGCGTGCTCTTCCGCTTCGTCGACACCGCCGGCCTCCGCGACACCGCCGACGAGATTGAGGCGGAGGGCGTGCGCCGCGCCACCGAGTCCATTGAGGAGGCCGACGTGCTCCTCTACCTCTACGACCTCACGGTGGGCCTCGACTCCGAAGAAATTGACTTCCTCGACGACCTGTCCGGGGACGACTCGACGGTGCAGCCCTTCCTCCTCGGCAACAAGGCCGACGCCGCCCCCGACCACCCGGTCGCTGAGCTCGACGGCCTGTCCGCCCTCAAGCTGTCGGCCCTCCACGCCCGCGACGACGCGGACGAGCTTCAGCCCCTCCTCGACCGCCTCACCGACACGGTCGCCGAGCACCTGAGCCGCGCCGAGGCGTCCCCCGTCGTCATGAATCAGCGGCACCGCCAGCACCTCCAGGACGCGCTCGACGCCGTCCGGCAGGCCCGCGAGGCGCTCGACATGGGCGTCTCCGGCGATATGCTCACGCTCGACCTCCGGGCCGCCCTCCAGGAGCTGGGCGCCATCACCGGCGAGATTACGAACGAGGACGTGCTCGACCAGATTTTCTCTCGCTTCTGCATCGGGAAGTAGGCGGCGGATCGATGATGGTTGGCCGTTGTTTCCCTTTCGAACTGATACGCACCCCCACCCCCTGTCTATGTCCGACGCGCTTCGCACCCACCTCCTGAACCAGCTCAGCGGCACGGTGGCCCGACGGCCGGCCGACGAGATTCTCCGCGACGTGCCCCCATCGGCCCGCGGCGTGCAGCCGGACGGCCTGCCGGAGGCCTACTCGCTCTGGCAGATTCTGGAGCACATGCGCGCCAGCCAGGCCGACTACCTCCGCTACTGCGTCGACCCGGACTACACGTTTCCGGCCTGGCCCGATGCCTACTGGCCCGACGGGGTGGCGCCGCCCAGTGACGCGGCCTGGACGGACTGCCTCGAACAGTTTCGGTCGGACCTGGAGCGGGCAAAGGCGCTGGTCCGGAACCCCGACATCGACATCGCGGGCGAGATTCCCCACGCCGACGGGGAGAAATATCACGGCCTGACGTACGCAGGGGAGCTCGCCGGCATTGCGGATCACAATTCTTACCACCTGGGCCAGTTCGTGACGGTGCGCCGCCTGCTGGGCGTGTGGCCGCCGGAGGACCTCGACTCCCAGGTGTACTGAGTCCGGCTGTTGGCTCGAGGCAGGGGGCCCTCAGAGCGTCGGGAGACGGGGAGGGGACGACGTGCGATGGACGAGTGGGGGCTGCTCGCTCCTGGGCCGCCGGACCGTTTCACAGGCCGGAAGAGTAGGGACATGCCGTTCCGTTCTGTGCGCAGCGCCTTTCGTGTCTCATGTCCTCCGATCGCGACCCCCTTTCGGCCCTCGGCGAACTTGAGGACGGCGGCTTTCGTCGCCTCACGGCCCGCCTCGCCCTGCTCCGCGCCTACGCCCGCCACCGCGACGACGAAGGGCTCTCCGACGCCCAGGCGCAAGACGACATCGCGGAAGCGTACGAGGAGGGGGCCGCGGACGTGCCCGGCTGGACGTACGACGTGTACGACTCGGTGACCGCCCGCACGCTCCGCCGCTGGGCGGGCCAGTTTCGCGAGGAGGGGCTCTCCGGCCTCATCGACCGGCACGGCCGCCGCAGCCAGCGCTCCTACGACTCGTACTTCGGGGCGGGCTCGGAGCTCCGCAAGATTGCGCTCTACTACATCGCCGACCACCCCGACTGCACCAGCACCGAACTCCGCGAGGAGCTGGCCCGGCACGTCGACGAAGACGACCTTCCGACCCTTCGCACCGTGCAGCGCTTTCTCAGCAAAATGAGCTAGCCCTCTCCTGGAAAAACCATATGTCGCCCCGCGAGGGGGAGAGGGTTTCCTTTGACAAAGCACGTGTCGCCCCCCCCCCTTCAGGGCGTCTGAATCCTGTTTTTCCATGCCGGGCGGGCACACAGTCCAGGCCCAGCCGTTGGGAGAGACCCCAGTTTTCGATGGGCCTGCGCGGCTCTTTTCCACAACGCGGTCGATCCGCACGCATCATGCATCAGGATTATTTCGAGTACGACGTCATCGTGGTGGGCGGCGGCCACAGCGGCAGTGAGGCCGCGGCCGCGGCGGCCAACATGGGCGCCGATACGCTCCTCATCACGCTGAAGCTGAATCAGATCGGTCAGATGTCGTGCAACCCGGCCATCGGGGGCATCGGCAAGGGGCACATTGCACGTGAAATCGACGCGATGGGCGGCCTGATGGGGAAGGTGACCGACCGGGCCGGGCTGCAGTTTCGGATGCTTAACAAGAGCAAAGGGCCGGCCGTGTGGGGGCCGCGGGCGCAGTGCGGGCGGGCCGAATACGCAGACTGCATGCGGGAGGAGTTGGAAGCGACCGACAACCTCTCGATGCGGGCGGACATGGTGACGGAAGTGCTCACCACCGACGACGGCGAGACCGTCACCGGCGTCCGCACGAACCTGGGGCAGACGTTTCGCGCGCCCTGCGTGGTGCTCACCACGGGTACGTTCTCGAACGGCGTGATTCACGTGGGAGAAAAGAACTTCGGCGGCGGCCGGATGGGGGAGAACGCCTCCCACGGCATCACGGGCTGTCTGCACGACCTCGGGTTCGAGAGCGGACGGTTGAAGACGGGCACGCCCCCGCGTGTCGACGGCCGGTCGATCGACTACAGCGTCATGGAGAAGCAGCCCGCCGACCCGGACGCCACGGCCTTTTCGTTCCTCACGGATGACCTTCCGCCGGTGGACCGGCAGCTCTGTTGCTGGCTCACCGATACGACGCCCGAGGTGCACGAGACGCTCCGCGAGGGCTTCGATCGCAGTCCCATGTTCACGGGGCGCATTCAGGCCAAGGGGCCGCGCTACTGCCCGTCGATCGAGGACAAGATCGACCGCTTCTCCGAGAAGGACGCGCACCAGCTGTTTATCGAGCCGGAGGGCTACCGCGTCCGCGAGGTGTACGTGAACGGCTTCTCGACCAGCCTGCCGGAGGAGGTGCAGTTTCGCGCCCTGCGGCAGGTGCCGGGGATGGAGGACGCGCACATGCTGCGCCCCGGCTACGCCATCGAGTACGACTTCTTCCCGCCGTACCAGATCCAGTACAGCCTGGAGACGAAGTCCGTGGACGGCCTCTTCTTTGCGGGCCAGATCAACGGCACCACGGGCTACGAGGAGGCGGCGGCGCAGGGCCTCATGGCGGGCATCAACGCCGTGCAGAAGCTGCGAAAGGCCGATCCGATCGTGCTCAAGCGCTCGGAGGCGTACATCGGCGTGCTCATCGACGACCTCGTGGCGAAGGGGACCGACGAGCCGTACCGCATGTTCACGAGTCGCGCCGAGCACCGCATCCTGCTGCGCCAGGACAACGCCGACCTGCGCCTCACGGAGCTCGGCTACAAGCTGGGCCTTGCCTCGCAGGAGCGCTACGAGCGGATGAAAGAGAAGGAGCGCGCGATCGATGTTACACGTGAAACACTGGCCGACACCACCGTCACGCCCGAGCAGGTGGACGATTACCTGCGGTCGGTGGGCACCTCGACGCTCAACCAGCCGCGCCCCGCGATCGAGCTCTGCAAGCGGCCCGAGGTGGACGCCGAGGATCTCCTGCGCCACGCCGGCATCTACGACGAGACGGTGACGGAGGCCCCGGGCATGCTGAGTGCGCCGCGCCTCATCGAGATCGACCTCAAGTACGAGGGGTACATCGACCGGCAGCAGGACATGGTGGAGGAGATGGAGGAGAAGGAGCGCTGGCCCATCCCCGACGACTTCGACTACGAGAGCCTGGAAAACATCTCGATCGAGGCCCGCGAGAAGCTGAGCAAGGTGGAGCCGGACAACCTCGGGCAGGCCTCGCGCGTGCCGGGCGTCCGGGCGTCGGACATCTCGGTGCTCATGGTGCTCCTGAAGAACGAGGGCGTGGAGCCGCTGCCGAAGGAGCGCGACTTGGACCTCGACGCGATGGGCGGGGACGGGCAGTCGTTTGGTGTTTCACGTGAAACGGCGGTGGAGGTGGGGTAGGGCGTGGTGCGTATTGCGTATTTCGTATTGCGTATTTCGTGATGCGTGAATCGTGGTGCGTGAATCGTGGTGCGTGAATCGTGGTGCGTGAATCGTGAGTCTCACCTCCAGATGAACTGCCTCTCCACAGGTTTTGCTGCATGGACAGTTTGAATTGGGATCCTTTCGATCAACTCACGGCGGGACAGCGAGAGAAACTAAAAGACTTTCAGGAGCAGCTGCTCCGGTTTAACCAGCGCGTCAATCTCATCTCGTCGGAGAGTGAGCGGGCGTTTCGGACGCAGCACCTGCTGCACTGCCTCACGCTCACCGCCCGCGGGTTTCCGGACGGCTGCACCATTGTCGACTGGGGGACCGGCGGCGGGCTGCCCGCACTCCCATTGGCGATCTGTTTTCCGGGGGCAACCGTCGTCGGCGTCGACTCGGTCGGCAAGAAGAGCCGGGCCGTGCGCACGATCGCGCGGCGGCTGGGACTGGAGAATTGTTTCACGTGGAACGGGCGGGCGGAGGAGTGGACGGGGGAGGCGCACTACTCGGTCTCCCGCGCCACGGCCCCGCTCGCGGACCTCTGGCGGTGGCACCGTCGGGTTGCTGTGCCGCTTCCCGACCCGCTAGGGGATGAGGAGTGGCCCCCGGGCCTCCTGGCGCTCAAGGGCGGCGACCTGAGCGAGGAGATTGCGGGCCTTCGCGCCGACGATCCGGACGTGGAGGTCGAGCGCCACCCACTGGACGCGCTTCTCGGGCGGAACGGGTTCTTTGGGGAAAAAGAGATTGTGGCGGTGCGTAGCGGGGAATCGCCTTCGCAGCGTTAAGCGACCGCCTCCTCGTCCTCCAGGTCGTGCAGCGCCTCGGGGGCAAGGTCGGCGCCGTTCGGCCACGCGACGGTGACCATCTTTTCGTCGAGGTACACCTCGCTGACCCGATCCGGATCGTGGAGGGGCTCGAAGACCTCGCCCCAGAGGAGGGGACGAAGGATTACCCGTTTCGTGGCTCCGTCGTTGAAGGTGACCTTGAGCGAGTAGGCCCCCACCTGCTCCAGTTCGGCAACACGCAACATCTCAGGCGCCTCGAACGGAAAATTGGGAACTGGGGGGCGTACGTCCGTACAGGATGGGCGTCCCGGCCCGTTTATCCACCGTTCGATGTATCGAAGAGGCAGCTTGATCGCTGTGAATAGCCTTTTTCGCTCCTCGAACGAAAGGACTCCTTATAGAAGGACTCCTTATAGGAAGAGCGGTTGTAGCAGTAGGGGCCGGAGTCCTATGTTTCACGTGGAACGTCGCGTCCTCATCCGGACCGCGGACCTCCGACCGCCCCGATCACTTTTATGCGTCGCGCAATGATCAACACCGCCCTCGGGCTCGCCGTCGGCTACGCCGCGATTGTCGGCCTCGCGTTTGCCTTTCAGGATCAGCTCCTCTTTCAGCCGAGCAGCCGGCTCCTCGCCACACCCGACGACGCGGGAATGCCCTACGAGACGGTGCGCCTCGACACCGACGACGGCGAGACGCTCCACGGCTGGTGGATTCCTGCGGGAGATGTTTCACGTGAAACGAGCTCCGGCGCGTCCGCGACGAAAACGCTCCTTTTCTTCCACGGCAACGCGGGCAACATCTCCGGGCGGTTGGAGAGCGTGAAACAGTTCCATGAGCTTGGGCTCAACGTCCTGATTGTCGACTACCGCGGGTACGGGCAGAGCAGCGGGACGCCGTCCGAGGCGGGCATCTACCGAGACGCAGAGGCCTGTTGGCGGCACCTCACGGAAGAGAAAGGTCTTGCGCCCCAGAAGCTTGTGGTCTTCGGGCGATCGATGGGCGGCGGCCCGGCGACGTGGCTTGCGGCGCAGGAGCCCCCCGGCGCGCTCATCCTGGAGTCGGTGTTTACGAATGTGCCCGACGTCGGTGCGCACCACTACTCGTTTTTGCCCGTCCGCGCCCTCGCCACGAATCAGTTCGACAACGAGTCCCGCGTGGCGGAGATCAAGGTTCCCAAGCTACACATCCACAGCGGGGAGGACCGGGTGGTGCCGTTTGCGTTGGGGCGGCGGGTCTACGAGGCGGCTGCGGAGCCGAAGCAATTTTTGGAGATCGAAGGGGGGCACAACGACGGGTTTCTCGTGTCGGCCGAGACGTATCTCCGGACGATCGACGGCTTCCTGGCCGAATACTTGGATGGAGAGGAGGCAGACCCCTGATCCCCATTCACTCTTCGTTCCAGTGCTGCGGATTGGTGCGGATGTAGTGGCGGATGCGACGGAGTTCTGCCCGATTCTGAACGATGTGATCGTGGAAGCTCGATTGCCAGACCCTTTCTCCTGGCGCGTCTCGCTTCTCGTTGATGCGGCGGGTGCCGGCTGATTTGAAGGCACCAATGATTGTAGACAGGGTACCTGACTTCGGTTTTTCGAGTCCAGGCGGTAGGTCCGAAGAGGTCGCGAGGCGCGCCTCGCGACCCTCCTCCCCTGATGCATCGGGCATCTTGTGGCCTCCCTCCTGAGAACCTAAAGAATGATTCGGGGACTCTTCTTCGTCTGAGTGGTAGATCCAGAGGAGGCCGTGAACGTGATCGGGCATCACAATGAAGGGGTCCAGGGAAACCTCGTCCCGGAGCTCACCGGTTCGCTGCCATTCCTCCGCGACAATCTTGCCGTGGCGATTCAGGTACATCCGCCCGCGTTCGACTGTGCCGAAGAGCGGAGCGCGATTCTTCGTGTTTGTCGTGACCAAATACGCGCCGCCGCGGTAGTCGTGGCCGTCACAGCGGCGAGAACGGGCACCGGGTGGGAGATTGATGAACCGCTTCACGGTACGACAGGAGCAGAGAAGAAGACGGTTCTACATCGCAGACACCTGACCCGGTCACTACATAACCTCGAACGTCGACCGTCGCGAACCTCGCTCTTCATCGTTGGTTTATGCATCGAAGTATGCATAGCCCTCGCCACCTGCCGCTGGAATCTCCATGCGACACAGCGTATCGATTCGAGACGAGATCGGGGAGGAAGTCGAGTCCATGGCCGAGGAGGAGGGGCTCTCGATCAGCGAGTTCTACGCCCGGGCGGCCGAGTCGTACCTGAAGCGTCTCCGTCGCCGCCGGGCCATCGACGAACTCGACCGGCGGGGGGGTTCAATCGACGCCCACGGCGACCTCGATGAAGCGCTCGGCGACATCCGGCAGGACGATCCGGAGCGCCCGTAATCTCTTCCCGCCTTCCCATCCGTCAGCGCAGACGCCATGCGACGCGGATTCGACACCGAATACTTCGTCAAGTACGCCACCGGAGAACTCTCCGAGCCACATCGTCAGGCCCTCCGGGATCTGGCGAGGGGGGACGGGGTGGGCGTCGCAAACGGACTGGTGATCTACGAACTGAAGAAGTTGGGCTACCGCGGCGTTTTGAATATGGAGGACGCAGACTGGCTCGTCGGGATCATCGGTGACGTGTGCGAGGTGGATCGGACCCTCTCGAACTCGTTTCTCGACGAGGCGGCGCGGCTCTCCCACGGTAACGACCTGTCGATGGCCGACGCCATGATGCTCGCTACGGCCCTTCGACGCGACGCGGACGAACTGTACACCACCGATCATGACCTCCGGGCCTACGAGGGACCGGTCGAAGTTGTCCTCGTCTGATTGGGGCTCGACGTTTCACGTGGAACGTTCTACGGGCCGTCCCCGGCGTTATGCTTCCACGGTAGCCACCGTCGTGGTCTCCTCCAGCAGGAGGGATTCGGTCACGTGAACCGCGTCGTCGAGGGTGGGAACGTCCTGCACGATGGCACGCATGAGGCCGCCCTCCACATCGTCCTTCATCACGTACTCGTTTTCGAGGAGCGAGAGCTTCTCCAACAGCGGGTGGAACACCTCCTCGTAGAAGTACGGATCGGCGTCCTCGCTGGGGAGGTAGAGGAAGAGCCGCTCGTTTTTGTAGACGACCTTCGGCAGGCGCAATTTCTCGCCGAGGAGCCGGAGCTGGGCCCCGGTGAGGAGGTGCTCGACCGGCTGGGGCACGTCGCCAAAGCGGTCCTCCAACTCGTCGAGAAGGTCCACGAGCGTCGTCTCGTCGGGCGCGTCGCTGATGCGGCGGTAGAGGTTGAGGCGCTCGGTGTTGTCGCGCACGTACTCGTCCGGAATGAAAGCGTCCTCCTCCACGTCCACCGAGGTTTCGGGGCCCGGCGGCACGGCCTCGCCGTCGAACACGTCCTCGAACTCCTCCTCGCGCAGCTCCTTCACCGCCTGGTCGAGAATCTTGTGGTAGGTTTCGTAGCCCACGTCCTCCACGAAGCCGCTCTGCTCGGCCCCCAGGAGGGCGCCGGCGCCGCGGATGTCGAGGTCGCGCATCGCGATGTCGAAGCCGCTGCCCAGGTCCGAGAACTGCTCGACGGCCTTCAGGCGCTCGCGGGCGTCGTCCGTGAGGCTGTGGATGGACGGCACGAGCAGGTAGCAGAATGCCTTGCGCTGCGAGCGCCCCACCCGGCCCCGCAGCTGGTGCAGCTCCGAGAGGCCGAAGTGCTCCCCCGCGTGGTTGATGATCATCGTGTTTGCGTTCGAGATGTCGAGGCCATTTTCGATGATCGAGGTCGACACCAGCACGTCGAGCTTTTCGGTGAGGAAGTCGACCATCACGTCCTCTAACTGGCTGGCGCTCATCTGTCCGTGGCCGACGCCCACCCGCACGTTCGGCACCATGGCGCGCACCATCTCGGCCACTTCGTTGATCGTCTTCACGCGGTTGTGGATGAAGAAGACCTGCCCGCCGCGGCTCGTCTCGTAGACGATCGTGTCGCGGATGAGGTCTTCGTCGAAGGTGTGGATTTCGGTGTTGATGGGCTGGCGGTTGGGCGGGGGCGTCTCGATAAGCGACAGGTCCCGCGCCCCAAGGAGGGAGAACTGCAGCGTCCGCGGGATGGGCGTGGCGGTGAGGGTGAGGGTGTCGATGTTCGCCCGCATCTTGCGGAGCGTCTCCTTCGTCTTGACGCCAAAGCGCTGCTCCTCGTCGATCACGAGCAGGCCCAGGTCGTCGAACTCGATGTCGTCGGAGGTAATGCGGTGCGTGCCGATGAGAATGTCGACCTGTCCCTTTGCGAGGTTCTCCAGCACCTCCGTCTGCTCGGCCTGCGTGCGGAAGCGCGAGAGCACCTCCACGTTGACGGGAAAGCGCTCCAGCCGCTTCCGGAACGTCTCGTGGTGCTGCTGCGCGAGGATGGTGGTGGGGACGAGGACGGCCACCTGCTTGCCGTCCTGCACGGCCTTGAAGGCGGCCCGCACGGCCACCTCCGTCTTCCCGAAGCCGACGTCGCCGCACACGAGCCGATCCATCGGCACCGGCTCCTCCATGTCGCGCTTCACCGCCTCGGCGGCCTCGGCCTGGTCGGGCGTGTCCTCAAACTCGAAGCTCGCCTCCATCTCGCGCTGCCACGTGGTGTCCGAGGAGAAGGCGTAGCCGTCCGAGGCCTTCCGCTTCGCGTAGAGCTTGATGAGGTCGCGCGCAATGTCCTTGACCTTGTTCTTCGTCCGCTCCTTGGTTTTCTCCCACTGCCCGGAGCCGAGCTTGGTGAGGGTGGGCTGATGGCCCTCCTTGCCCGTGTACTTGTTGAGCTTGTGGAGGGCGTGGACGTTGACGTAGAGCACGTCGTCGTCGGCAAAGTTGAGGCGCACGGCCTCCTGCTGCTTGCCGCGGACGGTAATCTTGCGCATCCCATCGAACCGCCCGATGCCGTGGTCCACGTGCACCACGAAGTCGCCCGGCGTCAGGTTTTTGATGTCGCGGAGGTTCATGCCCCCGCTGTACTTCTCCCGCTTCTTGGTGGAAGGGCGGTGGTAGCGGTTAAAGATCTGGTGGTCGGTGTAGACGGCCAGCTTCGCCTCGGGCCACTCGAAGCCCTCGTGCAGCGACTCGACGACGAGGCGGGCCCAGCCGTGGTCGATCTCCGACTCCAGCAGGTCGCGGAGGCGGGAGCTCTGGCCGTGGCTGTCGCAGAGCAGGAAGGTGTCGAGGTCGCGCTCGCCGTTGGCCTGCAGCCGCTTGCGCACCAGGTCCATGTCGCTGTTGAACGACGGCTGCGGGTCGGCGCTGAGGTCGAGGGTGTCACGGGCGGCGCCGTTGCTGCGGTCGGCAGTGAAGGTGCCGAATTGCAGCCGCGGGTGGCGGGTGAGGGCCTCGGCGAGCGCGTCGCCGTCGAGGTAGCGCTGACTGGGCGGAATCAGGTCGTCTGGGTCTTCGTCCGCCTCCTCGTCCTCCGCCAGGGCGGCGGTGCGCTCCTCATACGCTTTCGTGGCGTCCTCGTACTGCGCCTGTGCGCCCTCGCGGACCTGTGCCTCGTCGATGGTGGCGAGCACGGCGTCCGTGGGCAGGTAGTCGAAGAGGGGAATGGAGCCGCGGGCCGAGTCCTCGCGCTCCAGGTTGGGCACGAGGCGGGCGGTGGTGAGGCGGCTCACGGAGCGCTGCGTCTGCGGGTCGAACTCGCGCAGCCCGTCGATCTCGTCCCCGAAGAAGTCGATGCGCACCGGGTAGCTGCCGGCGTAGGGGAAGACGTCCAGGATGCCGCCGCGCCGGGCGAACTCGCCGGGTTCTTCCACGAACTCGACGGGGGAGAAGTCCTGCTCCACGAGCCGATCGGCGAGGGCCTCCAACGAAATCTCCTCGCCCGTCTTTACGGTGAGCGTGTCGCGCTGCACCGCCTCGGGGGGCGGCACGAGCTCGCCCACGGCCTGCACGCTCGTCACGAGCAGCCCGTCGAAGCCCTCGGCCAGCCGCTGCAGGGCGTCGGCGCGTTCGATGAGGGGGGCGGAGTCGGTGATCTGCTCCGTGTCGTACGGCGTCTGCTGCGTGGCGGGGACGCGCAGGACGGCGGCCTCCGGGTCGTCCACCAGCTGCTCCAGGTCGCTCTGGAGGTAGGCGGCGGCGTCCTCGTCGGGCACCAGTATGCAGAGGGGCGCGCCGGGCGTGCGGTGGAGATGGTAGAGAAGGAAGGCCGGGAGGGACCCGGCGGCGCCCGTCACGCGGAGCACCGGCGTCCGGTCGCCGCGCTGCGCCTCCGCGGTCCACGAGCGAAGGCGTGTGACGGCCGAAGTCGTCTCGATGCGCTGGGCGATGGAGGAGAGGGACACGGGCAGGGGGAGGTCGGAAGCATAGAGGCGAGAGGGCAGGCCCCACAACGCCGAAAGGCCGGCGCCCCGTTCAACGGGGACGACGGCGGGGAGCGGGGCGAAATCGGCGGGGGAACCTGCTCACATCGTCTCTCCCAACGCTTCCGTCCGAAGGGAAGATTCCCGCCGCCGCGGACGTGGGGCAAAGAGGGGCGAAGAGTCGCGGATGTTTCACGTGGAACGGGCGGACAGGGGCCTCTCAGTCCGTCTCATTAAACTCAATCGCCGGCCGCACGAAGCCGTCCGTTTCGTCGAGTCGCCGCCGCGCCTCCTCGACCCCCACATCCGCGAGGAGCATGACGATGGCCGTCTTCACGTGCCCGTCGCACCGGGCAAGCACCGCGTCGGCCTCGTCGTAGTCGACGCCCGTCACCATCATCACCGTTCGGACGCCGCGCTCCACCAGCTTGTCGCTCGTGCGCTGCAGGTCCACCATCATGTTCTCGTAGACCTTGCCGAGGCGCACCATCGCCGCGGTGGTGATCATGTTGAGCACGAGCTTCTGCGCGGTGCCGCTCTTCATCCGCGTGGAGCCCATGATGACCTCCGGCCCCACCACCGGGCAGATCGCGACGTCGGGGGTCACGTCCAGGTCCTCGCGTGGGATCGTCGTCACGAAAAGTGTGGGGCACCCAATCACGTCGCGGGCGTGCTCCACCGCCCCCACCACGAACGGCGTCCGCCCGCTGGAGGTGATGCCGCAGACCACATCGTGTTCTGTAACTCCTTGACCTTCAAGAACTTCCGCACCCGCTGCTGGCACGTCTTCCGCGCCCTCCTGCGACCGAAAGACCGCCTCGCGCCCCCCGGCGATGAGTCCCTGCACCCGCTCCGGATCGGTGCCAAACGTGGGGGGACACTCCGAGGCGTCCACCACGCCGAGCCGCCCGCTCGTGCCGGCGCCCACGTAAAAGAGGCGCCCGTCGTTCTTGAAGGCGTCCACGACGATCCGCACCGCCTCGGCGATGTGTGGAAGCTCGCGCCGCACGGCAATGGGCACGGTGTGGTCCTCGGTGTTAATGACGCGCAGGATTTCCTCCACCGACGCCGTGTCGATGTGCGTGGAGTGCGGATTGCGCTGCTCGGTGGCCAGCGACTGCAGTTCCTCGAAGAGGGCGGAGGGCGGGGGCATGTACAGGAGGGGGAGAGGGCCAAAATGCGTGTCCTCAACAAACGAGCCGACACGACGGGCGTCAACTCCCGGGACGACGAACGAAGGGGGTGGCCGGGCGTACGGTGAGGTCCATCGGCCGTCGCCTTTCGCCTCGTGGCCCCGCTGCGTCCATGATCCTCCGCTCCCTGCGTCTGCGGTCGTTCCGCGCCCACGCCGATACGGAGTGCACCTTCGCGCCGAAGGTGAACCTCCTCCACGGCCCCAACGGCGCGGGAAAGACCAACGTGCTGGAGGCCGTGCACTACCTGTGCCTCACCAAAAGCTTCGTCGCCTCGCGCGATCGGTACGCGGTGCGGAAGGACGCGCCCTACTTTGAGGTCGAGGGGACGGTGGAGAACGTGCGGCAGACCCCGATGGACGTACGGCTGGCCTACGTGCCGGGGAAGGGGAAGAAGGTGTTCGTGAACGGCGCCGAGCTCGACCGCCTGGCCGACATCGTCGGCACGCTGCCCATCGTCGTGTTCTCGCCGGAAGACTACGAGCTGACCGCCGGCGGGCCCAGCGAGCGGCGCCGCTTCGTCAACAACATCCTGAGCCAGGCGCGGCCCGTGTACATGGACGACCTGCTGAAGTACCGCAAGGCCCGTCGCCAGCGCAATGAGGTGCTGAAGAGCTACAAGAAACGGCCCGATCCGCCCCCACAGGCCGTTCTGGAGCCGTGGACCGAGGAGCTCGTTACCCTCGGCGCGCGCGTCATCCACCGACGACAGCAATTTTTACGGTCGTTTGCGGACGATCTGACCCGCGCCTACGACCAGATCGACGACGTGGCCGAGCGTCCCTCCATCGAGTACGACACGATTGCCGATCTGGACGCGGACGCATCCGTGGAGGACATTGAGTCGACCTTCCGGGAGGTGCTGGAGCGCAAGAAGCACCAGGAGCGCGACCGCGGGACCACCCTGGCCGGGCCCCAGCGCGACGAGCTGGTGTTTCGGCTCGACGACCTAGAGGTGCGCCGCTACGGCTCGCAGGGGCAGCACCGCACCTTCGCCATGGCCCTGAAGCTGGCCCAGTACTTTTACCTCGACGACCGGCACGACACCACGCCGCTCCTGCTACTCGACGATGCCTTCGGGAAGCTCGACGCGCGGCGCACGCAGGTGTTTTTGGAGCTTCTGCGGTCCGACGCCGTAGGGCAAAGCCTTGTCACGGCCACCCGAAAGGCGCCGTTCGGCGATCCTCTCGACTTTGAGAGTGAGTGCCATCGGGCCGTTCATGTTCAATCCATCGACGGTACTGCTCACGTGCAGGCCGACGACGCCCCATCCGAGGCCGATGCGCCGGACGCGACCCCGCCGGACGCGACCCCGCCGGATGCGACCCCGCCGGATGCGACCCCGGCCCGACCGACCCAGTAGACGCTCCCCGTTCTCTGTCACGAACCGAGTACTGCCATGCCCCCGGTCCTTCATCCTCACCGCGCCGCCCGTCGCTGGAGTCGCCACCTGCTGATTCCCGTGCTGCTGACGCTGATGGCCGCGGCGAGCAGCGGCTGCGTGTCGACTGGCGTCAACCCGGTGTCCGGCAACACACGCGCCTACGGCTACTCGTGGGAGCAGGAGGTGCAGCTGGGACAGGAGGCCGACAACCAGATCCAGAACCAGTACGGCGTGTACGACGACGAGGAGCTGCAGGCGTACGTCGATGAGGTGGCCCGCAAGGTGCTCGCCGAGAGCCACATGCGCCGCCCCGACACGCAGGAACGATTTCGGGAGACGGAGTTCACCTTTCGCGTGCTCGATAGCCCCGTCGTGAACGCGTTTGCGCTCCCCGGGGGCTACGTGTACGTCACCCGGGGCCTCCTCGCCCACCTCAACAACGAGGCGCAGCTGGCGATGGTGATGGGCCACGAGATTGCCCACGTGGCCGCCCGGCACGCCTCGCAGCAGGCGGCCCGCCAGCAGCTGACGCAGGGACTGCTCATGGGCGGAGCCATTGCGGGCCAGGTCGCGTTCGGGGGCAACGTCGCCGAGAACGTGATGGGCCTCGGGGGCACCGCCGCGCAGCTCCTCAGCCTCAGCTACAGCCGCGACAACGAGCGGGAGTCCGACCGGCTGGGGGTGGAGTACGCCGTGAAGGCGGGCTACGAAGGAGCCGAGGGGGCGGCCTTCTTCACCTCGCTGAAGCGCATTCAGCAGCAGAGCAATCAGTCGCTGCCGACGTGGCAGTCGAGCCACCCCGATCCGGGCGAGCGAGAGGACACCATTGTGGAGCTTGCCCGCGAGTGGCAGCAGCGGGTGCCCGGCACGGCCCGGGCCCGGAATCAGGAGGCGTATTACGGAGCCCTTGAGACCATCGTGCTGGGGGACAATCCGCGGCAGGGCTTTACCGAGAACAACACCTTCTACCACCCGGACCTGGAGTTTCAATTTCCGACGCCGGCGGGGTGGCAGGTGCAGAACCAGCCGCGCCAGGTGGCCATGATTGCGCCGGAGCAGGCCGCCTACGTCGTGTTCGGCTTTTCGGACGGGGACACGCCCGAGGCCGCCGCCCGGGACTTTATGGGGCAGGAGGGCCTCACGGTAGAGGAGCAGCGGGCCACCAGCGTCAACGGACGCACGGCGTACCGCGTGCTCGCCCAGGCCCAGAGCCAGCAGGGGCAGACGCTGCGCGTGCTCTCCTACTTCATTGCCGATCAGGACCGGGTCTACCAGTTTCAGGGCGTCACCACGTCGGGCCGATACGGCGAGTACCGGTCGGCCTTCGAGCGCACCATGACGGGCTTCGCCCGGCTGACGGACCCGGAAAAGCTGAACGTACAGCCCAGGCGCCTCACCATCCGGCCGGCGGACCGTCGCGCGGCGTTCCGCACCTTTGCCGAGGGGGCCGCCATGCCCGACGGCATGAACGCGGCGGACGTTGCCATCCTGAACCAGCTGGAGCTCGACACGATGGTGGACACGGGGCGTCCGCTGAAGCTCCCCGAATAGTCCGGCCGAGGCGGGCGTTAGTTGCCCGGCATCACCGGCTCTTCCTCTTCCTCCGTGGGGGGAATGACGCGCCCTTCGCCGCCTAGCACCATCTGGTTGTCCCGGTAGATGTAGGTGCGCACCTTCACGTGCTTGTTCTCTTCAATCTTCTCGGACACCTTGATTTGGACCCGCACCTCGGACCCCACGGGCACCGGGCGCAGAAACCGGCACGAAATGCCGACGGCAATGCTTCCGTGGCCGGGAAAGTCGCGGCCGAGCACCTTCGAGATGAGTCCGAGGAGCAGCACGCCGTGCACGATGGGCCGGTCGTACCGGGAGTGCTTGGCCGCATATTCCTCATCGACGTGGATGGGGTTGTCGTCGCCGGTAATCTCGGCGAAGGTCTGGACGTGCTCTCGGGTGACGACTCGTGTCCACTCGTGCGAGTCCCCGACTTCGATGCTTTCGTACGTGTTGGGCATAGAAACAGAGCTTTTGCGGAAGCGCGCGGCGTCGCTGCGTTGAGTTGTTCACCTAAGTTAGAAAGGAAGACGGGAAAAACCCACTGCGGGTTCGCTGTTACGAGAAGGAGCCCGGGAGCGGCCGCATGAAACGGACCGGATCCGCCGAAAGAAGTGCCCCGCTGTGATTGGGGGGCCTGTTTACCAACGTCATCCTCATGGAGCGCCTGTGGACTACATTGCGAATGCGGGTGGGGCGGCTGCGGGTGTGGTGGCGCCGGTTCTCGGCGACCCCCCGAGGGAAGCGGACGAAGTGGGCGCTGCGGCAGCTCATTACGCTGGCGGTGGCGGGGTACCTGATCTACCGCATGTCGCTCATCGGGTGGATGGAGATCTGGCAGGCCCTCCCCCGCACCCCGTGGTTCTACGTGGTGTTTTTGGGCATCTACCTGGCCCTGCCCCTGGCCCAGGCCGTCGCGTTCGGGGTGATCTGGGACCGGTCGCCGCTCCAGCTCCTCGTGCCCACCCTCAAAAAGCGGGTGTACGACAAGGATGTGCTCGGCTACTCGGGCGACGTGTACATGTACCTGTGGGGGCGCACCCACACGGCGCACGACGACATCACGTTGATGCACCACGTGAAAGACAACGCCATCATGTCGTCGGTGGCGTCGAGCCTGGTGGCCGCCCTCATCCTGGCCACCTTCTGGTTTGCGGGGTATATTTCGCTGCCGGCGTTCATCGCCCGGTACGAGACGCTGTACGCGGCCGGCGGCGTGCTGCTGCTCGGAGGACTTGGCTGGGCGGTTGTGAACTTCCGGCGGACCGTCTTCCGGCTGGCGGGGCGCACGCTGGCGGCCCTGTTCTGGGTGCACCTTCTCCGCGTCGTCCTGATCGAGAGCCTGCAGGTGCTGGAGTGGACGGTGGCCCTCCCCGAAATTGCGCTCGAGGTCTGGTTCACGTTCCTCGCCGTCAAAATCATCATGGCCCGCATTCCGCTGCTGCCGAGCCAAGAGCTCATTTTCATGGCGGCGGGCATTGAGTTGGCCGCGGTGGTGAACGTTCCCCGTGCCGCCATTGCGGGCCTGCTGGGCGTCCACAGCGTGCTCGACAAGGGGCTGAACCTGCTCGTCTTTGCCGGGACCTCCGTCTGGATGCCGGATCAGGAGCCGGAGCCGCGACGGCCCGGCGCCCGGTCCGAGGACGCCCCCCCGCCGGACGGAGCAGAGGGCCACTCGGCGGCTCCCGTCTCGTCGGAGGGGGCCCCGCCCTCCGAGGCCCCCTCCTGAACGCCGTCCCGGCCGCTTCCCAATCATTCGACCCGGTGGCCCGTTCGTCCCCCGGCCCGAGTTTTCTGCCTTCGTTGTTGCCTGAGTCCCCGACGCCGCTATGACTGCCTTGTTTGATGCCCTCCGCCCCTTCATCCGCACCGTCGTGCGCCGGGCCGGATGGGTGATTGCGATTGCCCTGGTCCTCACGGCCGTGGGGCTGCAGCAGGCGAGCCAGCTCACCATTGATCCCGACATTGCCAGCCTGCTCCCCGACGATTACCCCAGCGTGCAGGCGCTGGAGCGGCTCCAGGAGACGGTTGGCGGGGAGAGCGAGGTGGCCGTGGGCATCGTCAGCCCCTCCTTCGAGGCCAACAAGCAGTTCGCCGAGGACCTCATCCCGAAAGCCCTCGACCTGCAGCAGCGCACCAGCGACCAGCCCTACCTGACGCGAGTGGAGTACCGCCGCGACACCGAGTTCCTGCGGGACAATGCGCTCTATCTCGCCAGCAACAATGAGCTGCGCACCGTCGATCAGTTTTTGGAGGATCAGATCGCTCAGGCGAAGCAGGAGGCGAACCCGTTCTACGTGGAAGTGGATGACGAGGAGGAAGGGGACGATGAGCAGGCCCGGGAGCTGGAGGGCATGTACAGCCGCCTTGTGGGCTCGGAGTATCCCGTTTCGGCGGACAGCACCACCCTGGTGCTCAAGTTCTACCCGGCGGGCTCGCGGACCGACGTGGGCTTTATCGACAACCTGTACGCCGACCTCGGCACGCTCGTCGACCGAATGGGGCCGGAGTCGTACCACCCGGAAATGGAGGTGACGCTGGCCGGGCGGCTGCTGCGGCAGGAGGCCGAGGTGCAGGCCATTACGCAGGATGTGCTCGACTCCTTCGGGGCCGGGGTGGCGACGGTGATTCTCGTGGTGGTGCTCTATTTCCTCTACAAGTCGTACCGGGCGCGGGCAGGGGGACGGTGGAGCGGACGGGTGCTGGCGGCCGAGCTGGCGCGGGCCCCGGTGCTGGCCCTCGTCATTGCGCTGCCGCTGTTCATGAGTCTGGTGTGGACCGGCGGCGTGGCGCACCTTGCGTTTGGGGAGCTCACCATCATGACCTCCACGCTGGGGCTGGTGCTCTTTGGGTTGGGCATCGACTTCGGCATTCACTTCTACGCCCGCTACACGGAGGATCGCGCCGAGGGGGCGAGCGTGGTGGAGGCCGCGGAGCACACCTTCACCAGCACGGGCCAGGCCATTGCGACCGGGGCGCTGACCACGGCCGGCGCGCTCTACGTGCTCTCGTTTGCCCAGTTTAAGGGCTTTAGTGAGTTTGGGGTTATTTCGGGGACGGGGGTGCTCTTTGCGCTCGTGGCCATGACGGTGGTAATGCCGGCCCTCCTCGCCCTGCTGGAATGGGCGGGGCTGCTTGACCTGACGGCCCACTCGCCCCCGGAAGACGGGGCGGCGGCCGCGCGCTTCGGGGGCGCACGGCCCATTGTGGTGGGCAGTCTGGTGGCGGTCGTCGCGGCGCTCGTGTTCGCGCCCAGCGTGTCGTTCGAGTACGACTTCGGCTCGCTGGAGCCGGACTATGAGGCGTACGAGGAGCGCGCCGCCGTGATTGACCGGGTGGATCGGGGCGGGGATGACGATCGGCGCAACCCGGCGTACGTGCTGGTCGATAGCGCCAAGAACGTGCCCAAGGTCGTATCGGCCGTGCGGGAGAAGATGCAGGACTCGACCTCGACGGTGCTCGCCGTGGAGAGCCTGCAGGAGCGCTTCCCGCTGGCCGACTCGGCCCAGCAGAACAAGCTCCAGCGCGTCGCCGACATCCGGACGACCCTCAACGAAAACCAGTACCTCCGGGACCAGAGCGACGAGGGGCTGGAGCGTCTGCGCCGCGCCGCCCAGACCCAGGAGCCGATCGAGCTGGCCCAGGTGCCCGAGTTCCTTCGCGAGCAGTTTACGACCAAGGAGGGGGAGCTGGGCACGTTCGTGATCATCTATCCGTCCGTCGGCCTCTCGGATGGGCGCAACTCCATTGCCTTCTCCAACGAGATTGGCACGATTACCACCGAGGACGGCACCACCTACCACGCGGCCTCCACGCCCCTCGTGGCGGCCGACATGCTGAAGCTGGTGCGGGCGGAGGCGCCGTGGATGGTGGGGGCGACGTTCATCATTGTGGCGCTGCTGATGCTGCTCAACTTTCGCAGCGTGCGCTGGGCGGCCCTGGCGCTGGTGCCGCTGGTGGTGGGGGTGCTGTGGATGCTGCTGGTGATGGAGGTGTTTGGTCTCAAGCTCAACTTCTACAACATGGTGGTGCTGCCGGCCATCCTGGGCATCGGCAACGACGCCGGGGTGCACATGGTGCACCGCTACCGCGAGGAGGGCCGACGCTCGCTGTGGGCGGTGCTTCGCTCGACGGGCGAGCACGTGACGATGGGCACGCTCACCACGGCCATCGGCTTCAGCGGGCTGCTCCTCAGCTTCCACCCGGGGCTCAACTCGATGGGGACGCTCGCCGTGGTGGGCCTGGGCACCACGCTGGCGGCGGCGATCGTCTTCCTGCCGGCGCTCCTGCAGTGGATGGAGGACGCTGACTGGACGCCGGAGGACCTGGAGGAAACGTCGAGTGCGGGCGTGCCGGTGACGGAGGCGGAAGAGGCAAGCTAAGTGCGTCCGTGACGCCGACGCGCCCGGCGGGAAGTGGCAGCGGGAAGAAAACAAATGATTCCGTACGTTCAACATCCCTCTTTCCTGATCGATGGCTCGTTTCCCTGCGTTTGCCGTGGCCGCGGCCGTTCTACTCCTCGCTGTGCACGCCCCTGGCCCCTCAGCCTCCGCCGGGGCCCCGTCACATCCGCCCACAGAACTGGGTGGTCCGGTCGGTCCTGTATCTTCATCCGACTCCCTGATGCTCTTCACCTTCGACGGCACCGACCCGGCCCCATGGAACGTCGAGAACGACGGCGTGATGGGGGGGCGCTCCCAGGGATTCGTCGAGGTCACCAGGGGCATGCTCACGTTCACCGGAGACGTCGTTACGGAGGGCGGTGGGTTCACGTCGGTCCGCGCGGCCCGGGAGGTGGATCTCTCGGCGTACGATGGCATCGCGCTCCGCGTCCGCGGCGGTGGGCGCACCTTCGAACTCGATGTGGACGACGGGACGCGGAGCCGTGGGCGGGAGGTGAACCGGCGCGGCCCGATCCCGACGAGCGACGCATGGCAGGTCGTCCGCGTCCCCTTCGATGCGCTGGAGGCGAGCGCGCACGGCGAGTCCGTGAACGTCGACCCGCTCGACCGATCGGCCGTGGAGTCGATTGGGATCTACATCATCGACGGCAAGGACGGCCCGTTTCGGCTCGAAGTGGACTGGATTCGAGCGTACCGGGGGGCGGCGTAGGCCTCGCCGGCCGAGCGCGCGAATGGCAAAAGAAGCCGGCTGTATGCAACGAGAACCGTTCCTACGTTCCCACAGCAGGGGGTCTCCAGGCTTTGGTCTGCTGGTCTCAAAGATGAGGCCCTTCTTTTTTTCGCCGTGGAACTGAAGGCGACTCTTCCCCGTGGCGATATCCCCATCCGTCCGCTTCCCAATAATCCGACGGGACACGCCATGACCCTCTCAGATTCTGAGATCGAACGGGCCGATGCAGGGCCCATCGACGTCTGGAGTTCGACTCCGATCCACTGGTCTGCCCTCTACGCCATCGGGGGGCTGGTGCTCGCGGTCATTGGGGGCGGTCTGTGGGCGGGGAACTACGCCGCCGCTGCGACCGCGGCGTTTATGCTGACGGGAGGCGGACTGCTCGTATACGGCCGCGTGCAGGAACAGCGAGGGGAAGAGGCCCGGGGGTGGCGCTGGGCTGGACTGGGCGTGTGGGGGCTGGTGGGATGTTGGAATTTGATCCGAGTTGGGCAGGCATGGCTCGCCCATGGAGGAGGATAAGACCTGTACGCCGGGCAGCATGCAGTGAAGTGGGCAGACTTCTCGATGTCACCGGCCGCGCCGCTCCGTCCACGATACCTACCCCGTTCGGGAGGGTCGAATGGATGTCTTGATTGTCACCATCGGCACCCGAGGCGACGTACAGCCCTACGTCGCTCTGGGGGAGGGAATGAGCCGGGCGGGGCATGACGTAACCGTGTGCACGAGTTTGCGTTACAAACCCCTCATCGTCGGACGTGGGCTGGGCTATGGCGCTCTCAGCGACGACCTTGTGGCCCTCGTGGAGACGCCTGAGGGACGCGGAGCCATTGCGGGGGCAGGAGGCGCGATCTCCGGGGTCAAGGCTCTTCTGGGCATACTGCGGCGGTCGATCCAGATCCAACGGGAGCTCTTTCGCGACGGGTGGGCGGCCGCCCGGGAGGCCGATCCCGACGTCATCGTGTACCACCCGAAGATGGCGATTGCGCTTCACTACGCCGAGCGCCTCGGGGTGCCCGCCGCAATGGCGTCGCTGTTCCCGGTGTTTCTTCCGACTCGTGCCTATCCACACCCGGGTCTTCCGAAATTGCAGCTCGGGGATCGTCTCACTGCCGCTTACAACCGGGCGACGCACCACCTTGTCCACGCGATCGTGCGTGCCGTGTGCCGATGGTTGTTTGTGCCGTGGCGTACGGCACACGGTCTGCCGCCACACGCCTGGGGCACAGGCGTCGTACATCGGAGCGACGGGTCGCGCGTCCCCATCTTGAACGGCTGGAGCCCGCACGTGGCTCCCGATCCGCCCGACTGGCCGCCTCGTGGCGTGCAGACCACGGGGTACTGGTTCCTCGATCGTCCGGATGACTGGACCCCGCCGGCGGCGCTGACCGCATTTTTGGAGGACGGACCCCCGCCCGTCTACGTGGGGTTCGGGAGCATGGCGGGACGGCACCCCGAGCGTACCACCTGCATTGTGCTGGAGGCGCTACGGCGTGCGGGCATGCGGGGCATCCTCGCCAGTGGCTGGGGTGGGCTGAACGCGAGGCATCTGCCCGCCTCCGTGTACCTCTGCGACCAGGTGCCCCACGACTGGCTCTTCCCGCGCGTCGCGGCCGTGGTGCACCACGGTGGGGCCGGTACTACGGCGGCCGGGCTTCGGGCCGGGCGTCCGACTATCGTCTGCCCGTTCTTCGGCGATCAGCCGTTCTGGGGGCGGCGTGTGCACGATCTCGGGGCCGGTCCGCCGCCGATTCCGCAAAAGCACTTCACCGCCGAGCGCCTGGCCTGCGCACTGCGCACGGCGACGGAGCGCCCGGCGATCCGCACCCGGGCGGAGGAGGTAGGTGAACAGATTCGGCGGGAGAACGGCGTCGCGAGTGCGGTCACGTTCACCGAGCGGCTGGCCGACCGGTAACACGCGGCTACCTGAAGTCGTGACCCAACGACGACTCCTTCCGGGTTCATTCCGCCACGTTCGCACATACCCGCCTCCTCGCCATGATCCTCCCGATCCACACGGGCCTCGGCGTCGTTGCACTCCTCTCGGGAGCTTGGAATCTTGTGGCCCAGAAGGGGACTGGACGGCACCGCCTTGTGGGCTGGATCTATGCCGTATCCATGACGGGCCTCATTGGAACCTCGTTCTTCGTGTACGAACTGTTTGGCGGCTTTGGCCCCTTTCACGTGATGTCGCTGGTAAGTGGCGGGACGCTTGCCCTCGCCCTCTACGCGCCCCTCCGCCGGCATAACAACTGGGTGGAGCATCACTACATGTGGATCACCTGGTCGTACGTCGGCCTGCTGATGGCAACCGGATCGCACCTCTTTGCGTACGGGCCGTCCGGATGGCCCTTCTGGGCCCGGGCGGTGCTGTACTGGGGTCTGCCGTGCGGGGTGGGGGCGGCGTTCATCTTTGGATGGCGCCGCACCATGATGAATCGGTTTTCTCCGAAAGAAGCCGGGGCCGGGGATGACACGCCTTAATTCTCACTTTCCCCGACACCCTCATGAATGACCGTCAGAACACCGTCCTCGCCACGGCTGCCGCGGCCCTCGTGCTGGGGACGATCTTTCTGTGCCCCTGGCGCGTCGGAACGGATAGCGAGCTTCGGTGGAGCCCCATCTACCAGCCGCCGCTCACCTACACTCGCACGTACGGACCCGCCGACGGGCAGAGCGCGCGCATCGAGGCCGAGGAGGAGGCGCGCGTAGCGTACGGCCTCCTGGCCCTCCAGGGGGTTGCCATCGTGGCGGCGGGGGGAATCGGCTACCGGATGGCCGCGGCGTCGGATCACGACGGACCGATCCCGCCGGGGCATTAGCCAATCGACGACCTCCCGATGGGAGTCCCGCTCATTCCGACTCTGTAGAGAATCCGCCGCAAAAGAACGATAGCGCGATTTTTCCGCCGACTCGGCCAAAATCGCCCCGTCAGATTCGGTGCTGCGTGCCGATCTCGGCCGGAGCTGAGGGACAGGTCGTGAAAGGAGGCGCGTGTGGGAGCGGGCAGAATAGAGCGTCTGACGGGAGGTGGGTCGGCAGATTTGATTTTGGGTGGAGACCGCAACGCATGTGCAACGATTGTGGACGGTGTGGAGTCTATATGCTCCCGGGTCTGTTATTTCCAATGCCCGTTCCCTCTTTCCAACGAGCGTTCCCTTCCCCATCATGACGCCCCTTGAGTTTTTGCACCGGTACGACCGGGAGCAGTACAACAGCGATCCCCGCATGGTGAACGGCGAATTTTTCCCGACGTCCAAGCTCGGCGTCGAGTCCGGAGACACCGTGGGGGTGGTGCTCCTCAACCTCGGTGGCCCCGACGGACCGGAGTCGGTGGAGCCGTTCCTCTACAATCTGTTCATGGACCCGGCGATCATCGACTTCTCCGAGGTCGTGTACTTTCAGGCCCGGGGCCGCGTCCGGCAGGCCTTCTCCAGAATTATCTCGTACTTCCGGTCGCAGTCCGTGGCGGAGGACTACAAAGAAATCAGCGACGACGGCGGCTCGCCCATCAATCCGCTCACGCAGGACCAGGCCGACAAGCTGGAGCAGCGCCTCAACGAGCAGTACGCCGCCCAGACCGGCGCCACGTTCAAGACGTACATGGCGATGCGGTACTGGGAACCCACGAGCGAGCAGGCGGCCGCCCAGATGCAGGCCGACGGCGTGGACCGGGTGGTGCTGCTGCCCCTCTATCCGCAGTACTCCAAGACGACGACCGGCGCGTCGCTCGTCTACTGGCATGAGCTGGAGAAGGCGGGCGAAATCCCGGCCTGGCCGACCACCTCGGTGTTCGAGTACGCGACCTATCCGAAGTACATCGAAGCGCTGAGCGAGCGCATCGACGAGGGGCTGGCCCGCTTCCCGGACGATGTGCGCGACGACGTGCACCTCCTCTTCAGCGCGCACGGCACGCCGCTCACGGAGATGAAGGAGCGGCGCGACCCGTACTGCTGCCTTGTCCACTCCACGGTGAAGCACCTGATGGAGCACCGCGGCTTCGACCACGACTTCACGACGGCCTTCCAGAGCAAGGTAGGGCCGTCGGAGTGGCTCACGCCCGCGACGGACGAGACGGTGGCCGAGCTGGCCGAGGAGGGGGAAGACGTGCTCGTGATTCCGGTGGCGTTCGTGACGGACCACATTGAGACGAGCTACGAGCTGGCGATTGAGATCCCGGAAGAGCTGGAAGAGGACGACGAGCCGATTCCCGAGCACTACGAGGTGATGCCGGGCCTCAACAGCCATCCCAAGTTCATCGAAACGCTGGCGGACATGACGGCCGCGCAGTTGAATCTGCCGGACGCCGAGACGCCTGCGCCGGGCAGCGCGCGGCCCTGCTGCAAGACAGCCGACCGCGACATTCGGTGCCACCAGTGCGAGCGCATTGCGGAGGCGACGGACTGGGCCGAGGCGCCCGAACGCACGCCGGAACCGGCGTAGGCTACGGATCGCGCCTGTGTCACTAGGATCGCTAGCGTCGTGAGTGACGAGTCGACCGCCTACGTGCAGCGGCTCTACCTGATGGCCCTGCTGGCCGGGCTCGGCGGGCTGTTTTTCCTCTACGTCGGGGACTTGTGGATGACCGGGGCGTCGCTGGCCCTGAGCCTGGGCGGGGCCCTGCTGGGGTGGGGCGGCGAGCACCGACGTGAACCGGTGCGGTGGGTGGGCTACGCGGCGGTGGGCGCCGCCGTGGCGCTGCTCATCATCGACACGATCCGCGACTTTGTGTGAGGCGGCCTATTCCGCTGAAAGGGGGCCGGCCGGGGGCAGCAGCGTTCGCACGGAGTCGAGGGATGGAGCGGCGGCGGGCTCCCGTACGAGCGACGCTGTGACGGCGCAGTGATCGGAGGGCGGGTGCGTGGGGGGACCGCACTGGACCGTGGTGCCGGTCGGGGTGATGCGGTCGGCGCGGTACAGGATGTGATCGATGGTGCGGGAGGGATCGTCGGCCGGAAAGGTGCCCGCGACTGCGGAATCGGGCCGGGCGGGGCGCAGGCCTGTGTCGTCGAGCAGGAAGGCCATGGTCGAGTCGTCCGGGGCGTCGAGTTCGGCGTTGAAGTCGCCGAGGAGGAGTACGGGCACGCCGGGCGCCGCCACCCGATCGTAGAGCGACCGCACCTGGCGGGCCTGCGCCTCGCGCGTGTCGGTGTCGTACGCCTCCAGGTGCACGTTGATCACCACGAGGGGCTGTTCGCCCCAGTTCAGGAGCGTCACCTGGGCAAGGCGGTCGAGGTAAAAGGCCGAGCGGTAGAACGGCTGCGGGGGCGATTGCAGCAGGTAGCGCCGGTGGGTGTGGAGGGGGCGCCGGCTCAGCACGCCCTGGCCCGACAGCACGCGTCCGAAGTGGACGGCGGGGCGCCCGTAGGGGAAGGGGAGGTAGCGCACGTCCCAGTTCACGGCCTGCGCCGCGATCGGGGATCCCAGGCGCGTGGCGAGGGTGTCGAGCTGGTGGACGCCGAATGAGCGTGCCGCGCCGAAGTCGACTTCCTGCAGGCCCACGACGTCGGGGGAGGACCGGCGCAGCAGCCGGGCGGCCCGGTCCAGGTTGTTCGCAAAGAGCGTTTCGGGGCGCACCACGGGCTCGTTGTTCGTCATGCCCGAGAGGTAGCCGATGTTGTAGGTGGTGGCCGTGAGGGTGTCGGGCGAGGGCGAATCGGCGGCGCTGTGGCGGGTGGTCTGGGTCAGGGCGTCGGGGGGCAGGCGGCCGCTGCTCGCCCAAAAGAAGGCCCCGACGATCCCGACGAGGAGAACACTGAGCGCAATGCCGAGGAGGCGGAGGGCCGGGCGCATGGCGGTCACCAGCTCGTCTCGAAGGGGCGGGAGAAGGAGCCCGGCAACGGCAGCACCGCGATCCGGACGCGCCGGTTCTGTGCGCGTCCCCTTGCGGTGTCGTTGGACGCGATGGGCTGGGTGCTGCCGTGGGCCACGACGCGGAACTGGCTCCGATCGAGGGAGGTGAGCTCGATGAGGGCGCGCACGACGGTGGCGGCCCGGGTGGCCGATAGCTCCCAGTTGGAGGGGTAGCGGTCCCGGAGGGCGTCCGAGAGGGGAGCAGAGTCGGCGTGTCCCTCCACGCGCACCGTGCGGCGGGGATACGTTTGTTGCAGCTGGGCCGCCACACGTTTGAGCCGGCGCGTGCCGTGGGGGCTCAGCGAGTCAGCAACGGTGGCAAAGAGGGAGTCGGAGGGGAAGGTGGCGACGGTGCGCCCGCCCTGTCGAAAGAGCTGCACGTCGTACACGAGCCGGTTCACCTGGTCCTGCAGGGCGCGGCGCTCGCGGTAGTACTGCCCCGAGGAGATGTCGTCGTAGAACTGGAGGGAGTCGCGGAGGGAGGCGTTGGCCTGGCGCAGCTGAGCGTTCTGGGCGCGGAGGGAGTCGGGGCCTGCGGGGGCCGACTCCATCGGGCGGGACGAGGTGCAGCCTCCGAGCAACAGAAGCCCCAGCAGCACGCCGAGCGGGAAAGAAGGAACCAGCCGAGAGCAGGTCACAGACAGAGGAGCACGGAGCTATCCGACAGAGGAGGGCGTGCGGGCGGCGGTGCGTCGCTGCCACCACAGCAGGCCGCCCACGAGGGCAAGGCCGAGGAGGACGAGGCCGAGCACCGACAGGATGGGCTCTCCGGCGTCGGGGCCGCGGAGGGTGCGTTCGGCCCCGCCGTACGGCCACAGGGCGCGCAGGGCCCCGGCGATAAGCCCCACGAGGGCGGCCATGGTGGCGTCGTGGCGGGCCGCCAGGAGCCAGTCGAGCAGCTTGGCAAAAGCCCCGAGCCCCACGGCCGCCCCGGCGCCAAAGGTGAGGACGTAGCCCCACGCCAGGGTGTTGAGGGCCTCAAGGGTGGGGGTGTAGAGGCCCATTGCCTCCAGCAGGAAGGCCCCGCTCACGCCCGGCAGAATCATGGCACAGATGGCCACGGCGGCGGAGAGAAAGATGCGGAGGGGGCTGGGATCGCCCGTCTCCAGCACGGGCAGGCCCGTGAGCAAAAAGGCGCCGACGGCGAAGGCGACGGCAATGCCTGCCCGCAGGGGCGTGAGGCGTTGGATGCGGAGGGCCGGAATGAGGAGCGAGGCCGCCACGAGGCCAAAAAACAGGGCGCGTGTGTGGGCCGGGTACGCCGTCATGAGGGGCGGGATGAGGCGAGCCCCCAGCACGATCATGCCCGCCATGCCGGCCAGGAGCGGGCCCAGCAGGGTCCACGGCACGGCGCGCCAGTGAACGACCGCCCGGCGGACCCGTCCGCGGAGCAGGGCGAGCCCGAACGACACCAGCGAACTGAGAGCCCCGACGATTGCCTCGTACACCCCGGCAATCAGGGCCATTGTCCCGCCACTCACGCCCGGAATGACTTCGGCGGTGCCCATTAAGGCGCCGGCAAAGAGGGAACGGAGGGTGGACGGAGCGGAAGACGGCATACGCCGGGCAACGGGTGGGAAGGACCGGACAGAGAGGGGGCTGCGGCCTGGAGGAAGTACGACTACGCCTGGTCGAGGTCCAGCAGACGTCGGACCTTCTCGTTCTTGTACAGGTCGGGGTAGACGCGCCGAAACTCATCCTTCTTCTCCGGGTCAAGCTGGAAGGCGGTCTTGAGGGACCGCAGGCTCTCGTCCGCGCGCCCCAGGGCCAGTAGCGCCTTGGCCTGCCGGAAGTAGGCCCCGGCGCTGTTGGGGGCCACCTCCAGGGCCTGCTGATAGGCGTCGAGGGCCTGCTCGGGGCGCCGGTGCTCGAGGAGCGTCTCGGCGTAGCCGATCCACGCGTGTTCGTTGTTCGGGTCCAGCTCCGTGGCCTCGCGGTAGGCGGTTTGTGCCTCGTCCATCTGTCCGGCCTTGAAGGCACAGTCGCCGCGCGCCGTCCGGAACGTCGGGTCGTCCGGGTCGAGATTCACCGCGTAGCGGAAGCACTCGAGGGCTTCGGTGAACTTTTCCTCGGCGTCGAGGCAACAGCCGAGCCCGTACCAGGCCTCCGGGTACGTCGAGTTCTCGTTGAGGGCCCGCTGGTAGTCGCGTCGCGCCTTGGCGTACTGGCCCTGCTCCTCGTGGGCCAGCGCCAGGTTGTAGTAGGTGGGCGCGTCGGGGCCTTCCAGGCGTAGCACCTGCTCGTAGCTTTCGATTGCGTCGTCGAACGCGCCCATGTTGGCCTGCGCGTTGCCGCGATTATAGTAGGCCGAAGCAAACTCGTCGTCGATGGCGAGGGCCATGTCGTAGCTGTCGACGGCGTCCTCGAAGCGCCCCATCCGGTTGAGCACGATGCCGCGGTTGTACCACGCGTCGGGCGAGTAGGGGGCAATGTCGATGTGTCGGTCGTAGGCGTCGATGCTCGCCTCGTTGCGCCCGAGGCGGTCGTAGCAGTAGCCGAGCTCGTACCACACCTCGGGGTGCTCGGGCTGAATCTCGGCGCACTGCTCGAACGCGGCGACGGCGTCCTCCAGCCGATCGGCGCGCTCCAGCGTGACGCCGCGGTTGAAGTGGGCCTCGCTGTGGCGTGGATTGACGGAGAGGGCCTCCTCGTAGGCCGCCAGGGCCTCGTCGGTGCGCCCGAGCCCGTCGAGCGTGATGGCGCGGTTGACGAGCGTTTCGGTGTCGAGCGGGTTGATCTCCAGGGCCTTGTCGTAGGCGGCAAGCGCCTCGCGGTGGCGGCCCATGTTGCTCAGCAGGACGCCCCGTCGCATCCAGCCGTCGGACTGGTGCGGGTGAAGCTCGAGCAGGTGGTCGATGACGCCCAGGGCCGCCTCCAGCTGGCCGTCCTCGAAGTAGTACGTCGCGATCTCCTCCAGGTCACTGGAGTCGAAGTACGCGGAGGGGTTCTCCTCGTACGTGGCCACGAGGTCCCGAAGGTGCGCCTCGTAGGACGAGTCCTCGGGGTCGTCGAAGCCGAAATCGAAGGTGCTCATATCACGTCAAACCGTGAGTGAAAGAGAGCGAGCGCGGCGCGCGGACCGGCGATGACCAGAGCGGACACTCACCAGTATAACTCCGTAGGGGCGGCACTTGCAACACGAACGTTTTCGTGCCGTCGGGGCCGTGCCCCGGCGGGCATTCGCACATTCGGTCCGCCATCCAGGCTGCGTATTCCATGCTGCTACTTACGTTTGAGGGCATCGACGGGAGCGGGAAAAGTACCCAGGCCCGTCGCCTCCGCCAGTTTCTAGAGGAGGAAGGACACGACACGCTCGTGGTGCGGGAGCCCGGAGGCACAGAACTGTCCGAGCGGGTGCGGTCCCTCTTATTGGAGCCCGACTTTAACGTGCATCCGATGGCAGAGTTGCTTTTGTTCTCGGCGGCGCGGGCGCAGCTGGTGGCGGAGCGCATCCGGCCCGCGCTGGAGGCGGGGCGCATCGTGATCTGCGACCGCTTCTACGACTCCACGACCGCGTATCAGGGGGCGGGCCGCGGCGTAGCCGACCCGGCGTGGCTGCAGGACTTCCACCAGCGGGTGACGGGGGGCTTGACGCCCGATCGGACCTACCTGGTGGAGGTGGATGCCGCGACGGCCCGGGCCCGCCGGAGCGAGGACGGAGCCCCCAACGACCGCATGGAGGCCGCCGGCGACGACTTTTACGAGCGCGTGGCCGACGCGTACGACGCGCTCGCCACGTCCGCCCCCGAACGCATCGTGCGGCTCGACGGCCACCAGCCCATTGAGGTTCTCCACGAGCAGGTGAAGGCCGACGTGGTCTCGCAGCTCGCCGACCGTGGAACCCCCCTTTCAGGCACTGGTTCATCCGATACATAGGACGCGCTCGAATCTTGTCTCCGGCGCGTCGGTGTCTCGTCCCTTTCGAACGAATGTCGTCGCCCGCATGTCGACGCTCCCGCAGCAGAAGCTCGACGAGGTGCGCTCCATCTTTCAGGCGTTTCTGAAGAAGCGCAACAAGCGCCAGACGCCTGAGCGGTTCGCGGTCCTGGAGGAGATCTATCAGACGGACGACCATGTCGATGCCGACGACCTGTACGTGCGGCTGAAGCAAGACGGCACGCGTGTGAGCCGGGCCACGGTCTACAACACGCTGGAGCTGCTTCTGGAGTGCGACTTGGTGGTGCGCCATCAGTTTGGGAAAAACCAGGCCAAGTACGAGCGGGCCTACAGCTACTGGCAGCACGACCACCTCATCTGCATGGACTGCAACGAGTTGCTTGAGTTCTGCGACCCGCGCCTGCAGAGCATTCAGGAGATGGTGGCCGACATCTACGAATTCGACATTAAGCACCACTCGCTGAACATGTACGGGCACTGCATGCGCGAGGACTGCCCCAACCGGGCCGAGATGGAGGAGGAAGAGGGCGCCGAGGCCGCGGAGGCGTAGCGCTCCACGGTGTAGGGGACGCGCGGAGATCTAAAACGGCGCGTCGTCCTCGAACGAGCCACCCCCGCCCTGGCCG
>NCRC01000029.1 GCA_002894685.1 Salinivenus lutea | reverse complement strand
GTCTCGGAGGGCGGGGAGGAGGGAGAGCAGCGGGGCGCGGGTGATGTTGGCCACCACGAGGTCGGCGCGCCCGGACGGCACGGCGTCGAGCGAGCCGTCCCGTACCGTCACGCAGTCGGCCACCTCATTTCGGGACACATTCTCTCGGGCATTCGCCGTGGCCCGCGGGCTGGTGTCGACCGCCTCGACGGAGGCGGCGCCCCGCCGGCACGCGGCAATTGCCAGAACGCCCGTTCCGGTGCCCACATCGATCACGTGGTCGCCGGGGGCGACGGCGTCGGCGAGGAGGCGCAGGGCGAGCCGCGTGGTGGCGTGGTGGCCGGTGCCGAAGCTCATCTGCGGGTCGATGCGCAGGACGGTGGCGTCGGCGTGCTCGGGCGGCACCGCGGCGGTCGTGGTGCAGAGGAGGAAGGGGCCGGCGCGGACGGGGGCGAGGTCGGACTCCCAGGTGGTATTCCAGTTTTTATCGGCAACGGCGCGAACGCTGAGCGCGTCGGGGTAGCCCGCCGCGTGGAGGCGCGCGGAGAGGGCCTCGCGGTCGGCGGGCGACCACGCCTCGGCCGGCACGTAGGCGCGCAGGGTGTCGGTCTCCTGGACGAACCCGGTCGCCGAGTCGGACAGCAGCCCAATGAGCCACTCCTGGTCGACGTCCGGGACGGAAAGAATCAGCTCGACGGTGTCCATTGCGGGGGCGCTACTGGGGACGGGTCCCGCGGTAGAGCGAGGCAATGCCGAAGGTGAGGGGGCGCCAAAGGAGGTCCGAGTAGCCGCTCTCGCTCATGCGGGTGAGGAAGTCGGGGCCGTCGGGGAAGGCCGCGACGGAGCTGGGCAGGTACTCGTAGGCCCCCTGGTCGGGACTCAGGGCGCCCCCGATGCGGGGGAGGATGTGCCGGCTGTACCAGCCGTAAAGCTGCTTGATGGGAGTGGACCGAGGCGAGCTAAACTCCAGCACGACCAGCCGGCCGCCGGGGCGCAGCACGCGCCCGATGCCTCGGAGCCCCGCCTCCAGATCTTCAAAGTTGCGAACGCCGAAGGCCACGAGCGCGGCGTCGAACGCGTTGTCGTCAAAGGGCAGGGCGGCAGCGTCTCCCTGCACCAGGGCGATGCGGGAGGAGAGGCCGTTGCGCTCGATTTTTTTGCGCCCGTAGCGGAGCATCTCGGCGGAGAGGTCCACCCCGACCACCTCGCGCGGATGGAGCCTGCGCTGGGCCTCCAGCGCAAGGTCGGCCGTCCCCGTGGCGACGTCCAGCACGCGGGTGGGCTGTTCATCAGCGAGCAGGCGAACGGCCTGGGTGCGCCAGTACTGGTCGATCCCGAAGCTCAGGACGCGGTTCAGGAGGTCGTAGCGCGGGGCCACGGCGTCGAACATGGTCTCGACCGCCTCGGCCTTGCCGTCGGCCTCGCCGATGGGGGGATGGGTAGAGGACATGGAATCGTGCGTATTGCGTCGTTCGTGTTTCGTCGTTCGTATCGCGTCGTTCGTATTTCGTAGGGGGGACGGGACCGGTCCGGGCAGTCGAGCGCCACGCAATACGCTTTCCGCAATACGCGCCCCACTGAGAGGCAGATCGCATGCGGGGGGCAGGTCCCCAGGCGAACGCGGCCCTCACTCAGCTGAGAATCTGTGTCAGCTTCAGCAGGTCGTAGTCGATCGACTTGCGGCGGCCGAAGACGTTCTGTAGGGGGGTCAGCTTCAGGTCTTTGTTCACGAGCCCCACCATGACGTCCGCGTGGCCGTCGAGGAGGGCTTCGACGGCTTCGAGTCCCAGGCGGCTGGCCAGGACGCGGTCGCTGGCGGTGGGGGCGCCCCCGCGCTGCGTGTGGCCCAGGATGGTCGAGCGCAGGTCGATGTCCGAAAAGTCTTGATCGTCGCGGAGGGCCTGTTCGATGCCGCGGGCGCCGCCCAGTTCATCGCCCTCGGCCACCACGACGATGGTGGAGCGCCGCTGGGCCGACATGAGCGAAAGGATCCGCTCCTTCACCATGTCCATCTCGGTGATGGTTTCGGGGATGAGGACCAGTTCGGCCCCGCCGCCGATGCCACAGTTGAGAGCGATGAACCCGGAGTCGCGCCCCATCACCTCGACCAGGAAGAGGCGGTTGTGGGCATCGGCCGTGTCGCGAATCCGGTCGATGTTTTCAATGGCTGTGTTCAGGGCGGAGTCGTACCCGATGGTGGCGTCGGTCCCGTAGAGGTCGTTGTCGATGGTGCCGGGGACCCCGACCACCGGGATGTCGTGCTCGTCGTGGAGCTTGGTGGCGCCGCGGAACGTGCCGTCGCCCCCGATGGCCACCAGGAGGTCGATGCGATTTTTGGCGAGCTGCTCGGCGGCCTGGCGGCGGCCCTCCTCGGTCCGAAAGGCCTCGGAGCGGGCGCTTTTGAGGACGGTGCCGCCGGTTTGCAGAATGTTGGAGACGGATCGGCGATCCAGCTCGACGAAATCGCCCTCAATCATGCCCTCGTAGCCGCGCCGGATGCCAGTTACATCAAGGTCGTTGGCGAGGGCGGTGCGCACGACGGCGCGGAGGCAGGCGTTCATTCCGGGGGCGTCGCCCCCGCTGGTGTACACGCCCAGACGCTGAAAGTCCTGCATGAAGGGAAAGGGAACGGTGGGTGAGACGTCATCGAACGGGTGGGGGCCGCTACGGCGTGGGCCGCGGGCGGGCCACTACGATACCGATTTGGTGGTCGATCGTCTGAACGTACCGTTGAAGATCGGGCGAAACCACGATGCCGTCCGAGAGGGAGGCGTGCAGCAGGCCGCGCCCGCCGTCCTCGTGGGCGTAGACGAGGCCGCTGTGGCTTACGTCGAGGCCGTCGATGGACGTGACCATGCCTACGATGTCGCCGGCGCGGAGCTCGTCGTAGACGGCCCGGATGGAGTCCTGCGGCACATACCGCACGGGGTCTTGCTGCTGACGCGAGTAGAGCGTTTCCTCCATCTCCTGGACGCAGCCGAAGAGGCGGTCGTTGGTGGCGAAGCGGTCGTAGGCCGAGCGGTGCGTGCTCATAAAGTTGAGCGAGTCCGTGAGGGGGCGGCCCCCAAGGGTGTCGCCGAGGCGGTCGACCAGGCCGCGGGCTTCATTGTCGGCCAGCCACTCGGTAAAGTAGTGCAGGCGGCTGCAGTACCCGCGGAGCCGGCCGTCGCGGTAGCGCTGTTCGGCCAGGCGCCGGGCAAAGCCGGCGTACGTGGTGTCGCCCGCCACGAGGCCGCGCGCCATCGCGAACGTCGACTCGATGAAGGTGACGCAGTCGAAGCCGTCGAGGCGCACCACGAGGGTTTCGGTGTCGACGGTGTCGAGCGTCCCTTCGAGGTAGGGGGCGCCTTCGAATCGCGCGCCCAGGGTCTGCATGAGGCCGCCGATGGACTCGGTCTCGCCCCGTTGGCGTTGTCCGTACGCCATGGCGGAGGCGAACCGGCGGGCCGTGGCCGAGTCGGGGGGCGAGAGGACGCTGTCGGGCAGGGCGACGGTGGTGTCCGACGGCGGATAGGGCGCCGCGTCGGAGCGCGGCTCGCAGCCGGCGGCCAGGAGGGCGGCGGCGAACAGGAGCGGAACGAGGGAGCGAGCGACGGGCATGGGCGCAGGGCGTTTCAAATTGGATCGCGCATTTCACCCCTCGCGGTCGTTCTCGTTTCGCGGAGCGGCGGGCGTCCGGTGGAAGGCGCGGGGCGGGGTGTCGAGGGCGGCGGCCTCCGCGTCGGTGAGCGGCCACCAGTCGGGAATGAGGGCCAGGGCGTCGGCGAGGCGGGCTTCGTACTCGGCGCGGGGAATTTCGGTGACGCCGAAGCGCTCCAGGTGGTCGGTGGAGTACTGTGTGTCCAGCAGCACAAAGCCGCCGGCGCGGAGCTGGCGGACCAGGTGGACCAGGGCGACCTTCGACGCGTGGCTCTCCCGGAAAAACATGGACTCGCCGAAGAAGGCCCCGCCGAGGGCGACCCCGTACAGCCCGCCGGCCAGTTCGCCGTCCTGCCAGCACTCCACGCTGTGGGCGGGCCCCCGTTCGTGCAGTGCCGTGTACGCCCGAACGATGCGCGGCGTGATCCAGGTGCGATCGCGGTCCGCACAGCCCTGGATGACGGCCTCGAAGGCTTCGTCACTCGTCACCGAAAACTCGCGGCGCCGGACGCGCCGGCGGAGGTTGTGGGGAACGTGAAACGCCTCGAACGGCAGGTGGGCCCGAGGGTCGGGCGCGTACCAGGTGAGGCGACCGGTGCAGTCGTCGCCCATCGGAAAGACGCCGCTGGCGTAGGCACGAATCAGCAGGTCCGGGGTCAGGCGCACCTCGTCAGACACGACAGTCGGGCGGATAGTGAAGGAACTGGGGATGTCAAACTATGCGCGTCGGCGGGAGTTTGTGCCGTGTATCGGACCTCAATCGACCTTCCGTTCTGTCATGGACGATGCGCAGTACCAGGCCCTTGTGGGCGATCGCACCTTCGACATCACGGTGGGCGACGACCATCTGGTGGTGGACGGCGAGGAGCAGGCGTACACGTTCGAGGTACTACGCGAGGGGTACGTGTCCCTCATCGTGGGGGGGCGGAGCGTGCCGGTTTCGGTGGAGCCCGTGGGGGACGATCAGCTGGAGGTAACGATCGATGGGCAGCGCACCACCGTTCGGGTCAAAGACGAGCGCGACCTGCTGCTCGACGAGTTTGGGCTGGGGGAGGACGCGGCGGCGGGCGGTGAGGTGCGGGCCCCCATGCCCGGCCTCGTGCTCGATGTGCTGGTGGAGGAGGGCGACGAGGTGACGGCCGACCAGGGCCTGCTGGTGCTTGAGGCGATGAAGATGGAAAACGAATTGAAGGCGCCGTCCGGGGGCATCGTGACGGCCATCCACGCGGCCAGCGGCGATGCGGTGGACAAGGAGGCCCTGCTCATCGAGATTGAGGCGACGGAGTAGGGCGTCGTGCGCGGCTTGTGGTCTCGTCTTGTGCTTTCCGTATGACTGATCGTCCTCGCATTCTGGTGACCGGCGCGACGGGGTTCGTGGGGTCGGTGCTCACGCGGCGTCTCGTCTCGGACGGGGCGGCGGTTCGGATCTTTCGTCGGCCCACCTCCTCGCTCGACCTGCTGGGCGCGGTGGCGGATCGGGTGGAGCACGCCGAGGGGGACATCACGCGGGCCCGAAGCGTCCGTGCGGCGCTAGACGGCATCGATCGGGTGTACCACGTGGCCGCGCGGGTGGGGTTTGCGTCGGGCGAGGCGGAGGCGCTCCGTCGCGTGAACGTGCAGGGGACGGCCAATGTCGTGAACGCGGCGCTGGCGGCGGACGTGGACCGGCTCGTGTACACCTCCAGCATGGCGGCGTTCGGGCGCCCGGTCGACCCGGACCTCGTCATCGACGAAACGACTGAGTGGCAGGACGCCCCCCACCGCTCGGCCTACGCGCGCTCGAAGCGGAAGGGGGAGCTGGAGGTCCACCGCGGCGTCGCCGAGGGCCTCGATGCCGTCATCGTGAACCCGTCGCTCGTGTTCGGGGTGGGCGAGGAGGAGACGCGCACCCGCCGCATCGTCGACGCCGTCCGCCGCGGGTGGGTGCCCGCGGTTCCGTCCGGCGGCACAAATGTGGTGGACGTGCAGGACGTGGCCGTCGGCCACCGAAAGGCCATGCGGCACGGCGACACCGGGCGGCGGTACTTCCTGGGAGGGGAAAACCTGTCGTGGCACCAGATCGTCGGGGCGCTCGCGGACGGATTCGGGGTGGAGGCGCCCCGGTACACCGCCCCCTCGGCCCTGCTTACGGTGGGGGGCGCCCTCGCCGAGGCGGTGGGGGTCCTGACCCGACGCCCACCCGTCTTTACTCGCTCGCTGGCCCGTTCGGCCGCCCGCACCTACCGGTACAGCAACGAGCGGGCCCGCACGGAGCTGGGCTGCACGTTCCGTCCGTTTGCCGAGACGGCCCGACGCCTGGCCCGCGCCCTCTCGGAAGCGGCCGATCGCTGACGGCGGCCGTCCGGGCGACTACGGCCCCAGCGTTGAGAGGGCGGGGCTAATCATTCCGCCCAGCCCGAGCCCCCGAAGGATGAGGAGAAGCCCCACGAGCGCCAGCGCCACGGGCACGAGGCGCTGCAGTCGGGTGCGCCAGGCGGCACTCGCGACCCGTCCCACGAGGCTCACGCCCAGCATGGCGGGGAAGGTGCCGAGCCCGAAGCCCGCCATGAAGAGCATGCTCGCCGCGGCGGTCCCGGCGGTGAGGGCCGTGGCCAGCCCTGCGTACACGAAGCCGCACGGCAGGAGCCCGTTAAGCAGCCCGACGATGAGCAGGCTGCCCGATCCTCCCCGCCGGTACAGCGTCCCGATGGGCGCCATCACCCGCTGAAGAAGGGCCGACGGGGCCTGTTCGAACCGGGTCACCTGGCGGCTTACCCACGGCACGGTTGCGGCCAGGACAAAGAGCCCCCCTACGGCGACCGACAGGGCCTGCTGGGCGCCCGCCAGCGAGACGACGTGCCCCGCCGCGCCCACCACGCCCCCGAGGGCGGTGTATGTCATGGCCCGCCCCAGATTGTAGAGCAGGCGCTCCACAGCGAACTGAACGCGCCCCTGTCCCTCGCCCGGCAAACTCAGCGCGAGGGGCCCGCACATGCCGATGCAGTGCAGGCTCCCCACAAACCCAAAGGCACATCCGGCGAGCAGCCAGTTCATTGGAGCGGAGGGAAGGAAGGGGGGCAGTCGTCAGGACGACGGGGTGTCTGTCGGCGGGGTGGACTGGATGGGCGCCCGGATGCGCTGAAGCCCGCTCTGCGCAAACTCCAGGGTCAGCACGAGGGACTCGCCCTCGGTCAGGGGCTGCTGGAGGCCCCGCAGGGCGACGTGTTGGCTGTCCGGAGCCAGGGCGGCCCGGCTTCGAGCCTGCACCGGGAACGACGACAGCGCCCTCGGGCCCTCGCTGGTGTCCGAGGCCGCGGCGTACCCCTGGGTGCTATCAATGATTGGGGCGCGCACGTCGAGCAGCGTGTCGGGGGTAGACTGGCCGTTCGCGATGGTCATGGAGAGCACGCTGCTGCTCCCGGCCGGGGCGGGGCGCACCCACGGGCCCTCGATGGCCAGTTCGCCATCGGGCAGCGGCGGCGGCCCCGACGCCTCCTCCGATGGGGAGTTGCCCTGGCACCCCCAGAGCAAGAGGCTTGCAACGACCAGACTGAACACCAGTGCGCTCGGGTGATCGCCTACATCAACCATGACTCAGGACTGGAGTTTTTCGAGATCGCGTACGATGAGGGAGGGCGGGGTTTGGCTTCCCCCGTATTCCGCCCGTACACGTCCCTGGGCGTCAATGAGCGTGATCTGATTCGAATGGGTAAAGATGTACTCCGTCGTGTCGGCGGCGGGAAACTCCCGATCCGTGCCCTTTATGCGGCGGCGCACCCCCAGTCGATCCAGGAAGCGATCGACCGTTTCGCGGTCGCCGGTCAGGAACTCCCAGGACGTGTCGGTGAGGTCATACTGGGCGCGGTAGGCCGCGAGGCGGGAGGGCGTGTCCCGCCGCGGGTCGAAGGTCACCGACACGAACTGGACGGCCTCTGGATGTTCGAGGGAGTCCCGCACGGCCTTCATGTTGGCCGTGATTTGCGGGCAAATGTTGGGACAGTTCGTGTAGATGGAGCCCAGCACGACCGGGGTCCCGAGGAACGCATCGGGAAGAGAGAGGGTCGTGCTGTCCTGGTTGACCAGCGTGTAGGTGGTGTCGGTCAGCACCGTGTCCACGTCCAGCGAGAGGTCATTCGACGCGGTCTGGGACGACGACCTGGACGTATCGCCTCCGCAGGCGGCCAGGAGCAGGCTTCCGAGTGCAAGGACGAACAGGGTGCCGGTGCGGCGACGGACGGTAGAGCGCATGGGGCCCAAAGGCCGGTGGGAGGAAGAAAGAGGAAGGAGTGCTACGGCGAGGCAAATGCGGAAGATCCTCTCGCGGGGCGTCTACACGGCAGCGCGCTGGGTGCTGAGGCGCACGATCAGGCGGCGGGCGCCGGCGGAGAGCTCGTCCTCGGCGATCAGGTTGTGGGGAGGCACCTCCAGGGGGCGCATTCGGTCGGGGAGGGCGGCGGCGCCATTGCCCGTTACGACGGCCATGAGACGCTCGGGGGGCACGGCGCCGGTGTCGAGCAACCGCTGCATCAGGCGCAGCATCCGCTCCGGCGCCTCGGCGTTGACGTGGAAGATGGTGGTGTGGGCCGTGGAGAGGCGGCCGTTGGTCTCGCCGTCGAGGTCGGCGGCGCTGCAGGAGCGCACGTCGAAGTGGGCGATCACCTTCTCGTCCTGCTCCAGGCGCCGGGCGAGGCCCTCGCGGGCCCGCGGCGTCTGTTCCACGACCAGGACGGGGCGGCGCGTGTTGTTCGGGCGCGGGGCGGGCGGGAGCACCTGCTCCAGGTACTCGTCCACGGCAACGTCGTAGAGGAAGTCGGCCACCCGCTCGGCAAAGGGCGTCTCCGCGTCGTTCCAGTCGGACTGGAACGGGTTCATGAGGCAGGTGCGCAGCAGGGTGAGGCCGGCGTCGTTCTCCACGGCGTCGGCCAGCACGTCGGGCGACAGGATGTTGTCGAGCACGTGGGCGTAGTCGCTAACGTCGACCTCGGTGCGGGAGAGGAGGAACGCGTACTGGTTGATGTCCTCGCGGCCGTCGACGGTCATGCGCTGCCAGATCCGCTCGGTGAGCTCGTTCAGGGCCTCGATGCTTTCGAGCTCCGCGTCGGGGGCCACGACGAAGCAGAAGGCGACCGTCTCGGGCGGGTGGAAGGGACGAAGCGTGAGCTCGGCGTTGGCGTCGGAAAACCGATTCTGGAGCGCCGACACGAGGTCCTGGTTGGCCTCGATGCAGTTGCGCATGAAGCGGCCGTGCCCGTCGGGCGTGAGGGGCACCAGCTCCTGGGAGAGGTAGCAGCTGACGGCCGCGGCGCCGGGGCGGGAGCCCTCCAGCGTCCACTGGCCGAGGAAGCCGCCGAAGCCCGCCTGGTCGTCGTCCGCCAGGTAGGGCGCCTTGTAAGCGATCGCGTCGCGCACGTGGTAGTCGCGAAAAAGGACAGCCCCGGCCGGGTAGGGCACGTACCCGAACTTGTGCGGGTCGATGGTGAGGGAGTCCGTGTCGGCGATGGCCGTGAGGGCCTCCGCATCGTCGATGGGCAGGAGGCCGTCGGGGCCCGCGAGGTCGGGGGAGAGCTCGTCCGGGGCCACGAACGAGCCGTCGTCGGTCTTCGGGAGCATCGAGGCGAAGAAGCCGCCGAACGCGGCGTCGGCGTGGTGCCAAAACGTGAGGCCCGCGTCGGCCACCTCGTCGCGAACCGCCTCGATTTCGTGCAGCGGGTCGATGGCGCCTTCTTCGGTCGTGCCCACGATCGAGATCACCCCGAGGACGGGCTGCTTTTGCTCGATGCAGGCGTGCAGCCGCTCGCGGAGCGCCTCGGTGTCGAGCCGGATGCGGTCGTCGACGGGCAGGGTCTCGAGGGCGTCGGCGCCCAGGCCCACCAGGTCCATGTTTTTCTGCCAGCAGTAGTGCGTGGCCTGAGAGATGAGCACTCTCGGCAGGCGGGCCGGGTCGTCGGGGAAGGCGTCGTTGTACTGAAAGAGAAACGACGCGAGCCCGGCCTTGCGGACGCTGGGGAGGGCCTCTTGGAAGGCCTTGGCGCGGGCCGGGTCGTCCTCGCCCAGCGAGGCCTTGATGCGGAGGTGGAGGTCCGTGATGGCGTCGATGGGGAGGTTCGACAGGCGCCAGGTCGAGAGGCTGTGGAGGGGCGCCCGGTCCCCCTGGGCCGTCGTCACGTTCAGGTCCGCAAAGCCCGCAAAGTCGTCCGTCTGGTGGGCGACGAGGCGGACGGCCAGTGGGTAGAGCCGGATGTTGCGTGCAATCCAGAGGGCCTCCAGGTTGGCGACGGTGCCGCCGCTGCAGAGGTGGCCCCAGCTGTAGTCGGCGCGGTGGGCGCGGGCGTCGGGGGGGAGGGTTTCGGGGAGAAAGTCCGGGTAGCCCACCATCTCGGCCAGCGATCGGAAGTAGGCCCTCTCCTCACGCACGGTCTCGGGCGAGACCTCCGCCACCACGTTGTTCTGATTGTAGAGCAGCCCGGCGAAGTACCCGATAAAGGCCGGCAGCGAAGGGTCGCTTACGATGTGCGCCACCTGGCGGGGCGAGTAGAGGGGGGCGGCCCGCTTCAGTTTTGCGAGGATCTGGGACAGCTCGTCGCGGAGCTGTGCCGACATCTCGTCGAAGGCCTCCGTGCGCCGGTCCGTCTCGGAAATCAGGCGCGGGTCGCTCGGGTGGAAGTTGCGGCGCCAAAAGACGTGGTCGCGAAGCACCTCCAGGAGCATCCGTTCCAGTTCGTCGGCGTTTTCGCCTTTCGGCCCCAGAAAGGCGGCTTTGTGGAGCGGGTCGGTCGAGGAGTCCGGCATGAGACGAACCAGTTTATGAGCGCAGTGGACCCCTTCTACGGCCCGGGCGCCCAATCTTTTCGGGGCGAGGGGGCCCGGACCGTGTTTTCGCGAATGCTTCCCCCTACTCCGGACGGCATGGCCGGTGGTGGTGTGACTCCCTCCGGGCTGACTCGTATCCTACGGATGCGCCTATCTCTCCGGACCGCCCACGGCTGTTCTATGTCCCTCTCGCGCTCCCTTCTTCTCGCCTGCGTCCTGCTCCTGATCGGCTGCTCGGGGCCGGACGGCATGGACGATTCGGGCGACCCGCCGACCGAGCCGGACGACCCCCCGGCAGAGACCGACGAGCCGTCCCTCTCCTATCCGACCGAGCCGGCCCGCATCGTGATTGATGAGTCGGGGGAGGACTGGGCGCCGGTCCCGGTGCGCCACAGCGACCCCTCGGGCGATGGGGACCAGATCGATCTGGGGCGCCTCTGGGTCAGCCACGACGCGGAGCACCTCTTCCTCCGCTTCGAGACGGGGCGTCCGATCAACCTGTCGGAAAGCAACGACCTGACGCTCTATCTCGACACCGACAACGACACGACCACGGGCCGGCGCACGCGCGGCCTCGGGGCCGACCTCACCTGGACCTTCGGGGAGCGGAGCGGGCAGGTCTACGCCAACGGCTCGTCGTCGGAGATCGGGCACGCGGATGTTGGGCTCTCGGCGCTGCCCACGGTGCGGGCCTCCACCTTCGAGCTGTCGCTGGACCGCTCGGCGCGCCCCATCGGCGATTCGTCCCTGTTTGCGGGCGACTCGATCCGCGTGGCGCTGGCCGGCCCGGAGGACCAACTGCCGGATCGGGAGGGCGGGGTCGGGTACGCCTTCTCGGAGGCCGACCTGCCCCCGCTCCCGGAGGTTTCGCTGCAGAAGCCGGACCGCGGCCTGCGCGTGCTGGGGTTCAACGTGCTGCAGGGGCGCCTCTTCGCGTCCGAGGCCCGCGACAGCTACGGGCGCGTGCTCCGGAACGTGAACGCGGACGTGATCGGGTTTTCGGAGGTGTACGACCAGTCCTCGCAGGAAACGGCCGATCGGGTGGCGGCCCTTACCGGCACCGACGGGTGGCACCATGCCAAGCAGGGGCTCGACCTCGTGGCCGTGAGCCAGTATCCGATTGAGGCGAGCCACGCCATTCCGGGGTATGAGGACAACCGGAGCGGGGCGTTTCTCCTCGACGCCGAGTCTGCGCTCGGCTCGCCCCTCCTCCTCATCGTCACGCACCCGCCCTGCTGCAACTACGCCGACGCCTCCCCCTCCCGCGACGCTCGGCGGCAGCGCGTGGTGGACGGCATCGCGGGCTTTCTACGCGACGTGAAGGCCGGGGAGGGTCCCTTCGCGGTGCCCGACAACACGCCCATCGTCATTGCGGGAGACATGAACTTTGTCGGCGACCCGCAGCAGCCCACCACCCTGCGCACCGGCCAGATCGTCAACAACGATGCGTTCGGGCCGTCGGCGGCGCCGGACTGGGACGGCACGGACCTGCTCGACGCCAATCCGCGGCAGACGGGCGCCCCGTCCCACGCCACGTGGGTCGACGCGGAGAGCAGCTTCCCCCCGTCGCGCCTCGACTACGTCTACGTTTCGGATAGCGTCGTAGAGATCGTCAACGAGTACGTGCTGCGCACCAGCACCCTCGCACCGGACCGCCGGTCGGCGTTCGGGGTGGAGCGCAACGACACCCAGGCAACCTCGGACCACCTGCCCCTCGTGGTGGACATCGTGCCCCGCTAGGGGCGCGGTCGGGGCCCGATTGTCAAATTTGCGGACGCGTCTGACGAGCCGGACAGGGGCCCTCCCGGGCGTCTGTCAAGTCGGCAGAGCGGAGCGGAGAAGTCAGGGACAAACGCCTGCGCGGCAGGGGATGGAACGCGACTTGTTGGGTTGTACAACGCAGCGAAATGCTGGGGCCGGGCGTCATGCGACGCCGGTCGTTGGCATGTTCGCCGATTGTTGAACAGGTCAACCACCCGAGGTGATACCCATGACGCAGATGACACGTTATTCCCCGAACCGTACGATCCGCGACCTCCAGCGCGAGGTCGACAGCCTCTTCGATCGGTTCTTCGACCGCGACCGCGACGGCGAGGACCGTGGCTCGTCGCCCGTGTGGTCGCCGCGAACGGACCTGCTGGAGACGGACGATTCCTTCCGCCTGCGCCTGGACGTTCCGGGCATGTCGAAGGACGACATCACGATCAACCTGCAGAACAACACGCTCACCGTGAGCGGCGAGCGCACCAGCGAACGCACGGAGGAGGATGAGGAGTACGTGCGGGTGGAGCGCGCCTTCGGGACCTTCCACCGCACCTTCACGCTCCCCGACGCCGTGGACGCGGAGCAGATTGAGGCCGCCTACGACAACGGCGTGCTCACCATCCACGTGCCGAAGACGGAGACGAGCACTCGCCGTCAGATCGAAATCAAATAGCTTGTTGTTGTCCCGCCGGGTCGCATCGCGGCTCGGCGGTCCACGGAACGGGTCGTGGATCTGTGCCGCCCCGACGGGTGCGTCCGGTCGGGGCGGTTTTTTGTTGGGGGGCGGGAACGCCCCCTTGGGCGCGTCCGTGGGAGGGAGCGATCTGCCCCCGGCGGGTCGCACCACTGGTTTTTTTATCGCCCCGGCTCCACTGTAATGGGAACACAAATTGCGTTTCAGGGGGCCCCCGGCGCCTACAGCGAAGAGGCCATCCTGCGCGGATTCGACGGGGCCGATCCGGCGCCGTGCCCCGCCTTCGAGGACGTGTTTGCGGCGGTCGCGTCGGGGGCCGTCGACCGCGGCCTGGTGCCCATCGAAAATGCCGTCTTCGGGAGCGTGCGGGTGAACTACGACCACCTGCGCACTCACGACGTCGCCATCGTGGGCGAGCTGAGCCTTCGCATCCACCACCACCTGATGGCCCCGGCCGGGGCGTCGGTCGAGGCCCTGGACACGGTGCGGTCGCACGCCCAGGCGCTGGGGCAGTGCCGGGCCTGGCTGCAGGCCCACGCCCCCCAGGCCACCACGGAGGCCACCCCCGACACGGCGGGGGCGGCCCAGACCGTTGCCGAGGCGGGCGACCCGACGGTGGCGGCGGTCGCCTCGGCCCGGGCCGCCGAGCGCTACGGCCTCACGGTGCTGGCGAAGGGGCTGGAGGACGATCCGGCGAACTTCACGCGGTTCCTGGTGCTGGCGCCGGAGGAGGCCTCCTCGTCGTCCGCCTCGGAGACGGATCACAAGACGTCGGTGGCCTTCGTGCTGCAGGAGAACGTGCCGGGGGCGCTTTTCAAAAGCCTTGCGGTGTTTGCGCTGCGTGAGCTGGACCTCCTGAAAATCGAGAGCCGGCCCCTGGTGGGCCATCCGGGCCGCTATCGCTTCTACCTGGACGTGGACGGGGCCGCGGGGACCGAGGCCGTGGGGCGCGCCCTGGACCACCTCCGCGAAATCACGAGCGACCTGCAGGTGCTGGGCAGCTATCCCTACGGGCCGACGTACGGGACGCCGGACGACCCGCAGGCCTGACGCCCGCGGGGCCTTTACCTTTCGGACGCGGCCTTCGTACGTTTGAACCCCGCCGCCTCGCACGTCTCCCCAACACGTCCCCTGCTTCCGTGACGCTGCCGTACTTCATCCGCGAAGGATTTGCCAACTTCGGGCGGGCGAAGTTTGCCGCCTTTGCGTCGACGAGCGCCATCACCGTTGCGCTCATCCTGATCGGCGTCTTCGCGGTGGTGGGGTACGAGGCCCAGGTCATCGCCGATACGCTCCGGGAGCAGGCGGGCGAGATGGAGGTCTTTATCGCGCAGGAGGCCGGTGAGGACACGCAGGAGGCCCTCCGGGCCCGCATCAAGACCATGCCCGGGGTGGCGGCGTCCGACTACGTGTCCCACGAGGAGGCCGCACAGATTTTCCGCGAGGAGTTTGGAGAGGAGGCGTCGGTGTTCGAGGACCCGACGTTTCTGCCGGCCTCTGTGCGCATCGAGGTGGCCCCGGCGTACGCCACCCCCGACAGTATGGATCAGATGGCGTCCACAATCGGCGAGTGGGAGGGCGTGGACGAGGTGGTGTTTAATCAGGACCTGCTCGCGCAGGTGGTACAAAACCGCCAGCTCATCAGCGCGATCGGCCTCTCCCTCGGGGCCATCGTGGTGCTGGCGTCCGTCTTTCTCGTGGCCAACACCATCCGGCTCACCATCTACGCGCGCCGGCTCCTCATTCGCACCATGAAGCTCGTGGGGGCGACCGACCGGTTCGTGCGGCGGCCGTTCCTGGTAGAGGGACTGCTGCAGGGCTTCCTGGGCGGGCTGCTGGCCGGCGGGGCCGTGTGGGGGCTCTACCGGTTCTTCCTGCAACAGCTCGACAAGGCCCCGCCCTCCCTCAACCTTCAGCTATCGCTGATTGGGGGACTGGTGAGCATGGGCATGGTGTTGGGGTGGAGCGGGTCGTACGTGGCGGCGCGGCGGTTCATCCAGAACATTGAACTCCATTGAGGCGTCTTCTTCGACCCCCTCTCTTGTTCCCCCTCTTCCCGTCCTCATTTCCGCTCCCCGTCATGATTCGGCTCCCCCTTCCGGCATTCCGCCTCCTCGTTGCCGTTTTGCTCATCCTCGTGGGCGGGTGTCAATCCGCCGAAGAGACAGACGTGGATCGGGCCCCCGACGGGGCCGTCCAGCTTGGGGCGGTCGAGGCCACCGACACCCTCTCGCGCACCGTCGCGCCCAGCGGGCGGCCCCTGGTGCTCGATGGCTTCCGCGGGGCCGTGTCGATTCGCGGCGGCGACGACGCGACCGCCGACCTGACGTTCGTGCGCCGGGGCCGGGGCGACACCCCGGAAACGGCCCGGGCGGCCCGCGACGACATCTCGATCTCGGAGTCGGGCAGCCAGGACACGTACACCTACACGCTGGAGAGCGGCCGGCAGTCGATGGCCTACGCGGCGGTGGATGTGACGGGAACCGTTCCGCGGGCCACGACGCTGCGGGTGGAGCAGGTGAGCGGGCCGGTGACGATTGACGGGGGAACGGGCCCCCTCACCGTCCGGCAGGACCACGGGCCGGTCACCATTCGGGGGGCCGCCGCCTCGGTCGATGTGTCGGTGCAGAACGGGGATCTCGCGGCCCATTTTCAGACCGTCCCGCCCGATGCCACGGTGACGTTGGAGACGGCCAACGGCGACGTGACGCTGCACCTGCCCCCGGACGCCTCGGCCCGGCTGGAGGCCCAGACGAACGCGGGTGCCATTCGCACTGACGGGCTCTCGCCCACGAACGAACGATTTACTCCCCTTGACGCCGGCGGGCGGTATCGGGCCGAGATGGGGACGGGGGAGGCGTCAATTGAGGTGCGTACGAACAACGGGACGATCCGATTCCAGGCCGCCGACACGACGCAGGGCGGGCGTCCGGGGCCCCCGCCGGACACGCTCGCCGTGCCCGCGTCCGACACGACCGTGACCTCCTCCGACCCCGCCCCCGACTCGTTGCGGCCGGACACGACGGCGCCCACCCCGACGACTCCCGACACGACCGCCCCGGACACGCTCCCCTCCTGAGCGAACTGGCGGGGCTACTGCGGGGGCGCCGGCACGTCCGGCGCCTCAATGGGCTCGAGCGAGGTGTCGTACTCGGCGTTGATGGCGTCCACGAACAGGTTGGTCACGACCTGGTGCGTGGCCGAGCTGGGGTGCACCCCGTCTTCGCTGAAGAACGTGCCGAACGTCGGTTGGTCGGAGTCGAGGTTGGGGAATTTCGGCACGAGGTCGTCGGAGGGGTCCGTGGGGGTGTCGGTCCCGGCTGCATAGAGGGCGCCCAGGGCGGCGTTGACGTTGACGTACGCCCAGCCGCGGTCCTCAGCCTCCTGCTGGAGAACGCTGTTGTAGGTCTGCGTTCGGTCGGCGAGCGTCTGCGTTTCGGCGGGGGTCAGGAGGGAGTTGGAGGCGATGTCGGCGGCCCCCAGCTGCTCCAGGGTCGACACGTCGAAGATCTCGCCGAGGGACCGGTTGTCGGTGCAGTCCAGCTCCACGCTCTGCCCTGTGCTGGCCAGCTGCAGAAAGACGCCGATGCCGTACCGAAAGGGCACCCGCATCTGGTCGCCCACGCCGCCCTGATCGGAAGGGGCGCAGGTGTTGGCGACGTTGAAGCTGGAGGGCAATTGGCCGCTCTGGTCGGCGGCAAAATACGCCGCGCCCGGCGAGAGGTTGGGGATGAGGGTCACGTCGGCCACACCGGCCAGGGCGCCGGCGTCGGCCCCCGCGGCTTCCAGGCTGTCGAGCACCCCGGTGTAGCGCGACGAAAACGTGGACGGGTCCGTGGAGATGGAGGGATCGCCGGCGAGGGCGGCGCGCAGCACGTCGTTGTTCCCGAGCCACACGGTGGCGAACGTGGGGGCGATTTCGGCGGCCGCCTCGACCTGCGTGCGCCCTCCGAGGATGAAGCTCGTGAGCGCATTCGGGTTGGCGCCGTCGGACGCGTCGTTCGTGAGGGCATCCTGCACCCACGCGCCCGGCACCGCCACGTTGTTGATGCGAGTGGGGACGGGCGACTCCCGCAGGGCACACTCGACCGGGGCCGCCCGCTCCGGGGGAAAGATCTGCGTGAGGGGAGGGGGGGCAGCCGGGGTCGTTGAGCGCCGGGAGGGAGAACGGCGTGCTCATTTGGTCCGCCAGTCGCACGGCGTAGGACTGCTGCTGAAGCGTTTGGTTGATGCCGTCGGACTGGAACCCGGCCGTAATGCTGTTTCCGAGCGCGACGTACCGGTCGAACCGGGCGTCCGTCGACTCGGGCTCCAGAAGCGACTCGTCGGAGCAGCCGACCAGAAGGGGCAACAGGCCGAGCAGGAGAAGGAGTCCCCACCGGGCGGGAGGGGGGCGGAAGGAAGAGGAAAACATCATGGGACGTTAAAGGCTGATCGTGACGGTGGTCCCGACGAGGTGGGCGTTGAAGGAATAGAGGCCGCTGTTGAGCTCTTCGGCGGTGGGGTTGTTTTCGCCCGGACGGGCGCCCCGAGTGCGGCCCCGCCGGTCATTCTGTCCGAGATACTGGTAGGCGACGTTCAGGCTGGTGGAGGGAACGATTTGCCAACTGAGCCCGGCGGTGAAGTGGTTGCGGTCGGCCTCGGGGAGCAGGGGCGTCACGGTGCGGTCCGGCGCGGCGGCCTGGTTGAACAGGTAGCCCGCGCGGACGGTGAGGGCGTCGGTCGCCTCGTAGGAGCCGCCGACGCGCACCGCGCTGGTGTTGTCGTAGGCCTCGCGTCGCGTCTGATTCAGGGACTCATTCTCAAAGTCGAGCCGAATGTTGTCGAAGCTCGACCAGCCGGTCCACTGGTAGTCGACTTGTAGAAGCAACGCCTCCGTGGCCTGCACCGCCACGCCGGCGACCACCTGCGCCGGCATCGTCAGTTCGGTCTCCAGCGACTGGGTAACCAGCGGACCGTTGACGAAGGCGGGGTCTAGCACGAAATCGAGCGGTGTGGGCTGTCCCGTGATGGGATTGTTGGCGGGCAACTGGAGTCCCGTCGACACCTTTTCGAAGGTGGCGTCTCCTTCGTACTCAAACTTCACCTCCGAAAGGTAGCGGGCCCCAAGGTCGAGCCAGTCGGTGGCATCGACCGTAACGCCAATGTGCCCGCCAAATCCGGTGGCGCCGGTTGCCTCCAGCCGGGCGTCCGCAAACGCCGTGTGGAAGGGCACCCCCAGGTTGCCGAAGGTGGTGCCGTTCGGCACGTCGTCGGAGGGCACGGCCTGGCCCGACGCGTCCAGTTGCTGGTTGAGCGTTACGCTGCTGATGCCCACAATAGGTCCGCCGCCCACGCGAATGCGTTCGGTGACCTGATAGGCCACGGTGGGCTGAATGTAGATTGACTGCAGGGCGTTATCGTACCCTTCAAAGGCCCCATCCCAGGTGGTGGGCCACTGCGTTTCGAGCCCGTACGGAACGTAGACCCCGAGTCCCAGCGCCAGGTCGGGCGACAGGCGGTAGGCCCCGTACAGGTGCGGGACCAGAATCGGGTCGTTCTGCAGGTCTGTTTCGGCCCGGGTGTAATCGTCGGTGAAACTGCCCTGCGCAGCAATCATCGTGGCGCCCGCGCTGATGGTGAGCCCGTCCGTCTCCAGGAGGTCCGCCGGGCTGTAGAAAATGGCCGACCCGTCGTCGCAGGCATTCGCCACGGCCGCCCCCGCCTGGGCCATGGTGCACGTGCCCTGTTCGTACACGCTGAAGCCCTGCGCGCGAGCTACATTCGGAGCCTGTACGGTCAACAGAAAACAAGAAAACAGAAGGAGATTAAACGCCAGAATCGTAGACCGACGGGGCTGCATGGGGCAGGAGAGAAGAGAAAAAGAGTGTGGAACCCAGAAGATTGGTTTGGGTGCATCTAACTTTAGAGAGTAGCAATCGGTTGCGTAAATTGCAACGAGCCCCGCATTCTTGGAAGAGAGCGGGTTTTCCCTATCCACGTGAAATGTAAGTTGGAAGAAAGCGCTTCTGATTGGGACCTCTCCGAAGTGAGCCGTGTTTTGCAAATCCCCGACGATCCACAGTTGCCATATTCGCTCTTTCTGTAAACACGCTCAGACATACAATTATGCGGAACGTATTTATCCTTCTGGCAGGGTTGCTTCTCAGCATTGGCCTCGTTGGATGTGATAGTAATGGAGGGGAAGGCCCAACCGCTCAGGTGCGATTCATTCACGCCCTTTCGGACACTTCAGGTGCCACAAGCTCTGTAGATGTCTTTGTAGACGGGGAGGGAAAAATCATTAATATGCCGTCGAGTAGCGCTGTTGACGACCCGACTGTTACATCGTACGTAAACATCCCTGTGGGCGCTGACACGGAGATTGAGTTCCGGGACGCGAATGGAGAGACTGTCCTTTCTACCACAGCGGGTGAGGCAAATTTGGAAGAGGGGGCACAGTATACGATCGTCCCGACGGGCAACCTTGACGCGGAAGACGGGGCCCCGCAGCCGGTTGTGCTGCGCGACCGATTAGATACGGATCTTGGCAACGATGAGGTCGGAATTCGGCTTGTGCACGGCTCGGTGGGGGCTGGGGCAGTCGACATTTACCTCACGCCTCCGGGCACAGACCTTCAAAATGTTGAGCCATTGATTTCTGGCTTTGAGTTCACCGACAGCTTCCCGGGCGGCTTTGCGGGTCAGTTCGCCCCGCAGGCAGTGAGCCAGGAAGGAAGCGAATTGTCCGTGACGCCCGCGGGCCAGAAGTCGCCGGTCGTGCTCAACCTCAAGGTTGGGGGCAGCGACGGCCTTCCGGTGCAGCCGGGCCAATTTATCACGGGGGTCGCGATTGATAATCCACAGGCCGATCCTCCGTTCGGGGCCCTGGTACAGGTAGACACGCCCGCTCAGTAGTCCGGTAGAGGGGGTTTTGGGACTGTTTTGGGAAACGGCCTGTCCATGGTTGGGCAGGCCGTTTCTTTTTTGGTGCTAGGAGCGGGGCGCGTCGGGCGGCTCTGTGCCGTTGTCGTCCACCACCTCGTCGGGCTCCTCGATGACGTCTTCCAGGACCGACTCCCCGCCCCGCTCGAGGCGCTCCAGTGCCTCCACGGCCAGGGCGGGCCGGTCCGCGGTGCCCCGCTCCAGAACGACGAGCGCAGCGTGGCATGGCGTCTCGGCGGGGCCGGCCGCGCCGCCCATCGGGGCCACCTGTGCCACTCGCCACCCGCGCTTCAGTTCAATGTTGAGGGCCTCCAGGCCGTCGTGCCCGTTGGGGCCCGTCCGAACAATCAGTGCTTTCTGAGTCATGGCGAGGCGGGAGTGACGAGAAGGCCACGATGAACGACGCCGAGGGTCGTCTGTTGAGGGCAGACCGCGCCCGTCAGGCCACGGACCCCACGCCAATGCGAATTGGACTGATCTACGACACGTTCGACCGCTACCCCTGGCGCGACGACGACCCGCCGGATGCCGATGCGGAGTATGAGCCGGCAGAAACCGTCGACACTCTCGCGGCGGCGGTCGAGCATCTCGGCCACACCCCCGTCCGCGTGGGCCCGGCCTCCGACCTGCGCGACCGGCTTCACCGCGGGCTCACACTCGACGCGGCCATCAACATTGCGGAGGGCGCCCACAGTCGCAACCGGGAGGCCTACGCGCCCATTCTCCTGGAGATGGCGGGCATCCCGTGCCTCGGGTCCGACGCCCTCACGCTCTCCCTGACGCTCGACAAGGCGTGGACGAAAGACCTCGTGACGGCGGCGGGGGTCCCGACGCCGCCGCATCGGACGTACGGCGCGGCGACGGCGGTCGACCCCGACGATCTGCCCCCCTTCCCGCTCTTCGTGAAGCCCCGCCACGAGGGCACCTCGAAGGGCATTACGCCGGACAGTCGGGTGGAGAATGTGGAGGCCCTGCGCGCCGCGGTGGACCGGGTGACGACAACCTACGCCCAGGACGCGCTGGTCGAGCGGTTCGTGTCGGGCGGGGGCGAGTTCACCGTCGCCGTGGTGGGGCACGACCCGCCCGAGGCCCTGCCGGTGCTGCAGCGCGGGGTGGAGCCGGCCTCGGGCATCGGGGTGCACGCCCTAGAGCATCGGGGCAGCCCCGCCGCCGAACAGGAATGGGACTACGAACTCGGGGGCACGCTGGACGCGACGCTGGAGGAGGCGCTTCAGGCCCACACGCTCCGCCTCTTCGACCATCTGGATTGTCGCGACTTTGCCCGGGCCGACTTCCGGGTCGACGCCGACGGACAGCCCTGGTTTCTGGAGGTCAACCCGCTGCCGACATTTGCGCCCGACGACACCTTCGCCATTATCGCGGAGCTGATGGGGCGCGACTACATTGATTATCTGGCGGAGATTTTTCAGCGAGGGCTCGTGCGGCTTACGGGAACCGATGCGGCGCCGGGAGCCGGCAACGATTAGGCCACGTCCCCGTCTAATAGAAGTGTCTATTCACGCACCCCCCGCACCGCATGCCTGCCCCGTCCACCATTCCAGCGCGCGCCACCCCTGCGGACTGGACCAACTGGCGCTGGCAAATGCAGAACCGCATCCACAGCGCCGAGGCCCTGGCGGACTGGATCCATCCCACGCCGGACGAGCGGGCCGCGATCGAAAAGACGGACGACATCTTCCGGTGGAACGTGACGCCGTACTACGCCCACCTGATGGATGCGGACGACCCGTCGTGCCCCATCCGTCGGCAGGTGGTGCCCACGATGGACGAACTGGGCCCCGACATCGTGAACGGCATGGACCCGCTCGACGAGACCGGCCACTCCCCGGTCAAGAACCTGATCCACAACTACGAGGATCGGGTAGCCTTCTGCATCACGGCCGAGTGTGCGGTCTACTGCCGCTACTGCCTCCGCAAGCGCATGGTGGGCGACGCCAGCTTCTTCATGCGGACCGATGAGCACCAGGCGGCCCTCGACTACATTGCCGCCCACGACGAAATCCGCGATGTCCTCCTCACCGGGGGCGACCCGCTCACGTTCAACGAGGACAACCTGGAGTGGCTGCTGAGCCGGCTGCGGGCCATCGACCACGTCGAGCTCATCCGGTTCGGCACGCGAATGCCGGTGAAGCTCCCGTACCGCATCACCGACGCGCTGTGCGATCTGCTGGCGCGCCACCATCCGATTTGGGTGAACACCCACTTCAACCACCCGAAAGAGCTTACGGACGACGCCGCCGCGGCCATCGACCGACTCAAATCCGCGGGCGTCCCGGTCGGCAACCAGACGGTGCTCCTGCGCGGCATCAACGACGACGTGGAAACCATGAAGGCCCTGAACGAGGGCCTCGTCCGGATGCGTGTCCGCCCCTACTATCTGTATCAGGCACAGCTGATTGGCGGCACGGCGCACCTCCGCACGCCCATCGAGACCGGCATGCACATCCTGCGGGAGCTGCGGGGGCGCACCTCCGGGTTCGCCATCCCCGACTACGTCCTCGATACGCCCCACGGCAAGGTGCCGCTCAACCGCAGCTATGTGAAGGGACGGGCCGGCGATCGGGTGCTCATGGAAAGCTACGACGGCACCCTCTGGGCCGAGCCCAACCCTCTGCCCGACGCGTACGAGCCGCCCCTCCGGCTGCCGTCGGTGGAGCTGCCGGACGAGGCCGACACCCTCCCGATGGAGCGTGGGGTGCCCGACGCCATCGCCTCGGCCGTGGGGGACGCTTCCGCGAGCGTCCCGGACTGACGGATCGCCTCGTGCCACCCCGGTCCGGGGCCCCAGTTATTGACATTGCCGCCGGGGCAAAATACCTTCTACAGCCAATTTCCGCATCGCTCGGCCGTCGCCCGTCTCCAATCGCATGCTTCGCGTTTTTCTCGTTCTCCTCGCCATTTTGCTCGCCGTGCTGGCGTTCGTCTTCGATCGCTCCTGGCTGTACGTCGGGGCGGGGCTGCCGCTCGTGGGGGCGCTGGGCCTCATCGGGTGGCAGATGTGGAACCGCTACCAGAGCCACCAGCGGCGCGAGCCGACCCGCCGGGAGGAGCCCGATCCGGAGGAGGACCTGGAGCAGTTTGGGATTGTGGACGTCCGGCCCGAAGGGGCCGAGGGCGCGCCGCCGGCCACCGACCCCTCGGCGGAGCCGGAGGAGCCGTCTCCCGCTGCGTCCACGTCCGCCGGCCCGACGGGCGACCCGCGAACCCGCACGCCGTCCTCGAACCCGGCCCCTCCGGCCCTCGATCACCCGGCCGTGTCATCGCCAGAGGAGGCGTCGGAGACGGACGACTCGACCGAGGAGTCCCGATCGGCATCGAAGGCCGACGAACCGGTCGCGGAGGACGAGCGCGGCTCCACGACGGCGTCTTCGTCCGACGACGCGGGGCTCTCGCCGCTTCTTGCGTCGGCCCGGGCGGCCCTGGGCGCCCACACCGTCTGCCTGCTTGTGCAGGAGGACGTGACCCTGTCGTACCGGATCGAGGCGTGTGCCAGCGTGACGGCGGACGTTCAGACGACCGGCACGTTCGAGACGCAGCGGCCCCTGCTGTCGGCCCGCATGTCGCGTCAGGCCGTGGCGGTGCAGTCGCTCGACGACGAGTCGCGCTCGGCCCTCGGGTACTACCCCCGCCCGCCCGCCGAACTGACGCAGATGGCGGTGGCCCCGGTGCAGCGCCCCGATGATCCCGCGACGATCTTCCTGCTGGCGGACACGGACGGGGCGACCGACCTTGCCGCGTCGCGGGCGCGCCGCCTTCTGGAGCACTACGCCGAGATGGCCGACCTCCTCCTGGGCGGCGACCCGCCGGCCCCGATGAACACCGATCAGACCGGCACGGGCGCCCCGGGGCAAGGTGCGGACTCGCCGGAGGCCCCGACGGGCGACGCCGACGGGTCGGAGACGGGCAACGAGGAGGACCTTCCGCCGCCCCGCCGCACCATCATCGCGGAGGAGATGGAGGCGGCCCAGGCGACGGAGGAGGATCTCGCGCTTGCGCTCGTCCACCTGAACCGCGCCGAATCGATTGCCCGTCGCGGGGACGATGTTGTTGCGACGACGGAGCGCCGCCTCCGGGCCCGACTGGAGCAGGAGGCCCCGGGACAGCGAATCGAACGGTTTGGCGAACTCACCTACGGCATTTTTCTGCGCGGGGACGCCGACGAGGCGGAGCAGTGGGCCGTGGCCGTCCAGGACGCCCTGGCCGACGAGACGGGCGCGCTCGAAGGCGGGATCAGCGTGGGCGTGGCGGTTCGGGGCCCCAGCCACACCGAGCCGGAGCGCCTTCGCGCCGACGCGACCGAGGCGCTGCGCGAGGCCTACGAGACGGGCACCTGCACGATTGTTGCGTAGGCGAGGCCTTCTCGGGCCTGAACTCTCGCCGTCGGCGACTCGTTGATGGACCCTCCCCCATTCACGAAACCTCCATCAAGCGATCCAGGACCATGGCTCCGCAGACCGACCCGTCGCCCCGCATCACACACATCTCCTGGGGCTGCCTCGAAATTGAGGGGCGGGAGACGCCCTTCAAAGACGCGAAGCTGTATCCCGGGGGCGCCCGGGCGTGGGACTGGAACGAGACCGGCACGTCGCACTCGCCAGGCATTCAGCCCGCGGACGTCGAGGAGTTGCTGGAGCATGGAGCCGAGGCGGTGGTGCTCTCGCGGGGCATGAACGAACGTCTCAAAGTTCAGCCCCAGACCCTGGAGCACCTCCAGGACGCGGGGGTGGAGGTGCACGTTCTGGAGACCGAGCAGGCGGTCCAGCGGTACAACGAGCTGCGCGACCAGACGGCCGTTGGGGGCCTCTTTCACTCGACGTGCTAGCGGGCCGCCGGTCCCTCAGCGTTTTGCGCAAGACCTAGAGAAGGGGACGGGGGCACCGACTGCCGCTCCGTCTCCGGTCGTGGACGAAGCCGAGGTCCACCGGTGCGAACGGCCCACGTGTGTTCCGCGGAGGATCCCGAATGCGCCAAAACACCCTCCGGGCACACGGGCCGGGTCGTATCTTCCAGGGATCGGCTGCGGGGACGACGGCCGTTTTCTACCCCTATCGCTGCTGTTCCTCCGTTGAGGCACCTCCTTCTCGGGGCCCTCTGCCTGGCCACCACGCTTTGGCCGATCCTCGGCGCGTGGGCACAGGCTCCCCCCGCCGACCGTCTGGCGTCCTCCTCCACGACGCAAGGCGCCCCGGAGACGCGCACGTCCCTCTCGGTTGCCGAGCGGGCCTACGTGGCCTCACGGCTCTACGCGGGACTTGATGCCTACTTCGCGCACTGGGACGGCGTCCCCGACCTGAACGTCGACGACGCCTACCGGCGCTACCTTGCCGCCGCGCTTGCGACGCCGGACCGCCGCGGCTTTGTGCTGGAGAGTCAGGCCTTCCTCGCCCAGTTCGGCAACGGCCACACCATTCTCCTGGACCGCGTTCTCCTGGAGGCCCCCGACGGGCAGCGGCTCGGGTTTGCCCTGCGCAAGATCGAAGACCAGTGGGTCGTGACGCGGAGTGAGCGATCCGACCTTCGCCCCGGCGATGTGGTGACGGCGCTGGACGGGACGCCGTTTGAGGAGGTGTACAGCGACCGCCGGCGGTATCTCTCGGCGTCGAAGGACGTGTGGCGTGAGCACCTGCTGTTTGCCGACATTCCCGGGTTCTTCTCGGGCGGGCTGTACTTCCCCGTGTCGTTTACCCTCACCCTGGCCGACGGCGCCCAGGTGCATGTGGACCGGCAGGCGCTGCCGGCCCGTCCGCCGGCGCCGACCACGACGGGGCGGTGGCTGCGGGAGGAGTCCGTGGCGTACATCCGCGTGCCCAGTTTTGCGGACCCGCAGTTCGAAACCGACGCGGTGGCCCTCGTTGAGCAGTTCCGGGCCGCCGAGACCCTCGTCGTCGACGTGCGGGGGAACGGGGGCGGGAGCACCCCGACGCGCCTCCACGAGGCCCTCATGGAGCGTCCGTACCGCTGGTGGGCCGGCTCAACCCCGATGGCGCCCGGCCTGCACCGGTCCTGGGGCGAGGGGGGCAATGGGTGGTACGGCGACTTTCCGCGGGCACAGTTGGCATGGCCCGCCCGGGTGCACCCGCCCACCGGCCACGCGTTCACCGGAGACGTGATCCTCCTGATCGACTCGGGGTGCCACTCGGCCTGCGAGGACTTCGTCATGCCGTTTCAGGACAACGGCCGCGGTCTCCTGATTGGGGAGGCCACGGCCGGAAGCACGGGCCAGCCGCACATGGTGGACCTCGGGAACGGGATGATGGCCCTCATTGGCGCCAAGCGCGAACGATTCCCCAGCGGGGCGGTCTTCGAGGGCGTAGGGATTGCCCCGGATGTGGAGGTGCCCCTGCGGGTCGACGATGTCCGGGCGGGGCGCGACGCGGCGCTGGCGCAGGCCCTGGCCCATTCGGGCGGGGGGCCGGGCACAGGGGCCTCCGACCGGGGAGAGGCACCGCCGGCGGTCGAGTCGAACTGAGATCGCCGGGGGAAGAAGCGAGGGCGTGTTCGCCCCTCCGTGCCGTCCAAAACAAATCCCCGCTCCGCGGCAGCGAAGCGGGGGAAGCGGGCCCGGGAGGATTCGAACCCCCGACACTCGGCTCCGAAGGCCGATGCTCTATCCAGGCTGAGCTACGGGCCCGAGGAATCAAAATCGGATATTCAGATACGAGCCGATTCGGGGTTGGATTCATTCCGGTCGTGTAGTCGACGTGAACCCCGTACGGGGCCGGGGCGGGACGAGACGCGGAACGCGTGAAGACGCCACATCCGGAGAAAGAACGGGAACCGGGATCGGGTCCCCGGGGTGAGAGAGTCAACACACAGCATGCGTCCCCGTCGCCGGTCGTCGCGCCGAGAAGACTCTGTTTCCTCGCCCGCCGGTTGCCGTTCCGAAGGGTGAGGCACCAACAAAACAACACAGTGTTTTATGAAGCGCGGAAAAGTAAAGTGGTTTAGCAGCGAGAAGGGCTACGGATTCATCAAGCCGCAGGATGGCAGCGACGACGTGTTCGTCCACCAGAACAACCTGTCGGGGATGAACTGGAACGAGGGCCTCCGAGACGGCGAAACGGTTGAGTTTGAAACCGAGCGCACGGACAAGGGCCTGAGCGCCATCAACGTGTCGCGCGTCGAGGAAGACGCCAGCGGCGTGCTCTAAGCTCGCTGTGCACGCGTTCCCCACGGAGCGCGTGCACACGAACAGCAACGCCCGTTCCGGTAAATGCCGGGGCGGGCGTTTTTTTTTGTTTAGGGGCGGCGCCGGAAGGGCCTAGAGGGCGCCGGGGACGAGGAGGGTGGCCACGAGTCCCGACAGGACGATGCCATCGAAGGTGCCGGCCCCGCCGATGCTGGCCATCCCGGTGCCGATGTGGGCGATGTCGTCGAGGTGGAGGAAGTCGGCCCCGATGACCGGACCGAGCACGCCCGCCGCAAAGGCGACGGGCGGGGCCCAGGTGGGAGCCAGCACGAGCCCGCAGAGGGCCGCGGCGAGCGACGGAACGAGGGCGGGCATGGTGATGCCCGTGCCGGCCACCGGCGTGGCAACGTAGTAGCAGAGGCCGATGTTGAGGGTGATGGCGAGGCCCGCGGCGGGGAGAACGTTGGGGGCGTTGAGGGCCAGTCGGGCCACCTGATACCCCGCGAGGGCGGTGGGGATCAGACACCCGCCCACGTTGACGGCAATCACCGTATACGTTCGCTGCCGGACCGGCTGAGAAAGCAGGCGGCCGAGCCCGAGCAGCTGATTCGGCAGATACTCGACGACCGTTTCGTGGTCGATGCGGGTGACGGGAATGTTGATGAGGCTGCCGCCGAAGATGCCCACGGCCACGAGCAGGGAGCTGGTGGGGCCCAGTCCGAGCTTGCCGAGCGCGGTGAGCACGGCGTTCGCGAGCACGAACGGGAGGAGCAGGACCAGTCCCAGAACGAGCAGGGAGAAGCAGCCAGGGGGCGCCGAGCGCATAGGGCGAGCAGCGAGTGGGACAGAGCCGAACGGTTAGGGGGTGGGATGGGGGCGCACCTCCACGCTGTCGAGGGCGACGCGGGAGACGTACGTCAGCGCGTCCCGGGCGAGCAGCTCCGGGTAGCGGTGCATCTGGTCCGGGGACAGCGTGTCCGCCGTATAGTTGTCGTAGTCCGCGATGCGGACGCCGCCCCGACGGCGGACGTTGTCGGCTTTCCGGAAGCGGGTGCCCGTCTCTTCGTCCGGCCCCAGGCCGTACGCGTAGGCGAGGTAGTCCATCGCGGAGGTCTCCGTGTGGAACCAGTAGAGAAAGATGTCCTGCCAGTCGCGTCCGCCGCCTTCTTGCTGAAAGGTAACCCGAACGCGGTGGTACGGCGTCCCGTCGATTGTGTCGCGTCCGCGGTAGGAGGGCTGCACCGCCGGGGCGTCGAGCGGGGCGGGGAGGCGGGCAAAGTAGGCGACCGAGTTCACGGCGGTTTCCACCTCGGCCCGTCCCTCCGCCCCCAATGTCGTTGTATCCCCGTTCACGACCCGGTACGGCCCGTCATTCGTGAGCCCCTCGACGACCGATCGGCCGAGGGAATCGGTGAGGGAGCGCCGGTAGTGAAAGCGGCCGTCGCGCTGGTGGGCGAGGCGAAACGAGGCGCCCCGGAAAGTGAAGCGCATGGTGGCGTGGTCCAGCACGTCGCTTCCGTGCGTGGCGAGGGCCCGGTCGATGATCGACGAGGCCTGGGGCGGAGCAGGGGACGACGAGGACTGACATCCTGCGACGAGGAGCAGTATGCCCCCAAGGATGGCGGACACGAGTGAGCGCATATCAACACAATCGGGGGAGAGAGGGACGGCGCGAAGGAGAACGCTACTTCTGGCGCTCCCATTCTTCGACCTGGGTCCGCAGAGCGTCCACCCCGTTTGGCGGCGCCTCCATGGTCTCCGCCCGGTCCAGGGCCGTCGCGGCCGTCGACTGGGCCGCCGCGTACTGATGCTGCGCCGCCTGGAGGCGTGCCTTCAGGGCCAGGTTTTCGAAGCGCTCGTTGAGCTCGATGGACCGGTCAATCCAGTCCAGCGCCTCCGAGAGCAGAACGTTGTTCTCCAGGGCGTAGGAGGCGTACTGGGCGGGGGCCTGCCAGCTCTCCGCGGTGGCGACCGCCTCTTCGGCCTGGGCCCGCATGGCGTCAGTCGTGTTCACGGTCAGATCGACGGGCACGCGGGTGGTCGCCCAGTGGAGCACCATGGTGGCCGAGGTGTCGGTAACGGTCTCGAAGGTGAACTGCAGGAGCTCCTGGGCGTCGGCCGACTCCGGCGTTGTCTCTACGCGCAGCACGTCCTCGCTCGCATCGTACTCGTACGCGCCCCACTGGTCCGCCACGTCGTTAAAGATGATCGTCCACGACTCCGGCCCCGGCACGGTGAAGAGGCCGTATGTACCGGCCGCCAGGGTCTGTCCCTCCACCCGCACCGGCGTCGAGACCGAGAAGGTCGTGGCTTCGTTTGCGCCGGTGCGCCAGGGATCCCCGAACGGCACCAGGTCGCCGAAAATGGTTCGGTCGTTCACGCTGGGGCGGCCGTAGGCAACCTGCACTTCGGTGATGCCGATGGTTTGGCTCACCGTGGCGTTGGGGCTCGTTCGCGGAAGCGTGTTGCCGCGTTCCTGGGCCTCCACGGGGAGTGCGAGCAGACCGAGCAGCAGGCCGGCAACCAGGAGACGGGGGACCGTACGGAAAAAGAACCTACTCATGGGAGCGCGGGGCATTGCGAGGGAACGAGAAGGACTCTATTATGACGCTCGACGGGACGAAGTGCAACGCGCACCCCCGCCCATCGGTTGAGAACCATGCCTCTTTTGTACAACGATCCCGTGTCCATGCTACGTCTGCCGTCGGCTGTGGGGCTCCTCGTGTGGGGCGGGCTGGGGGTTCTGCTGGGGAGCGCGGTGGGGTGTACGGGCCCCCAATCCACCGCGGACGAAGAGCAGACCCCGCGGGTGTACCACGTGCAGGTCCGGATGACCGAGGACAAGGCGGAGGCCGAGCGGGCCCTGGGGGCGGTGCTGGACTGGTGGAACGAGTCCGCCCCGGGAAATCTGCCGCGGCCCCTGGAGACGGAGCGGGGATCGCCGGTCGACATTGCCTACCGACCCCCGCTCTACCGGGTCCGGCTCGGGCCGTTTGCGTCGCGGGAGGAGGCCGAAACGGTGCTCGCGGCGGCGCGGGAGTCGTACCCGGAGGCGTTCGTGGTTCCCGGTCGGCGTTCTGCCTCCGGTGCCTCTCCGTAACCCGATGACGCCTTCGGCTACAGCGCGGCCCCAAATCGATCCACAAACATGAGGCCCAGCAGAATGAGCCAGAGCAGGTGCCCCACCCCGGTGCCGATGGCCACCTTTTTTCGGGCGGACTCGGCCGCCGCGTCGTCCCCACTCCCGAGGGCGGACTGAAGCGCGTCCCATCCCGGCCGGATCACGAATAGCTGATCGAGGGTCAGGAGAACGATAAGGGTGACGGCGGAGTGGTAGGCCGGTCCGTACGTCGCAAAGTGGCCGCCGGCAATGAAGGCCGCCAGCGAGAAGACGAGCGTGAGGACCACAAAGATGTTCATGAGCCACACCGACCGCCCGCCGTCTTCCGCGAGGGCCGCCCCCCGCTCGCCCCCCACATCGAGGATGGTGCGGGCCCGCCCGGCCAGCCGCAGCCCCAGTCCAAACCACGCGGCCGCCGTAATGATATGAAGGAGGACGAAGGTCCACTTGAGAAGATACACCGTCATGATGTCGGACAGGGGTTTGGCCAGGGAAACGTCGCCCTTCTCACGAACGGCGTGCCGCAGAGTTTTCGAGCGGTCCCGGTAGGACCGCGAAGCTCGGATGAACGATACCCGCGCTGTGGGAGGATCCCGACGGGTGTGTTCAGGACGCCCCAAAAGTTCTCACACGCCATGACCGCAGAGAGCCTCGGACGATTCTTGCTGTATGTGGGTGGGGGACTGGTGGTGCTCGGGGCCGTCGTGTGGGGGCTGGGACGGATTGTGGATCTGGGGTCGCTTCCCGGAGACATCGCGTACGAAGGAGAGAACGTACGGATCTATCTGCCGCTGGGCACCATGCTTCTGTTGAGCATCGTCCTCACGGTGCTCGTCAACCTCGTGCTGCGGCTGATTCGCTGACCCCGCATTGCATCACACGGACGGCATCACTTTCTTGAAAAAGTCCCGGAGTCATTTTGCCTGATCGTCGCCGGTCTGGGGCGCCTGCTTTTCTGCCCATCGATGCCCTTCTCCTATGAACATGTCCACCCTCAGCATCATCCTCGGCGGTGGGGCCGGCACCCGCCTCTATCCGCTTACGAAGCTGCGCGCCAAGCCGGCGGTGCCCCTCGCCGGACGGTATCGGCTCATCGACGTGCCGATCTCAAACAGCATCAACTCCAAGATCCCGCGCATCTTCGTCCTCACTCAGTTCAACTCCGCCAGCCTCAACCGGCACCTTTCCCAAAGCTACCGATTCGACCGCTTCACCAACGGGTTCGTGACGGTCCTGGCGGCGGAGCAGACCCCGGCCTCGAAGGACTGGTTCCAGGGCACGGCCGACGCGGTGCGCCGGGGCCTCCCGCACATGGAGGGGTACCGGCACGACCACGCCCTCATCCTGTCGGGCGACCACCTCTATTCGATGGACTACCAGAAGGTGCTGGCGCACCACCAGGAGACCGACGCCGACGTGACCATCGGCACCATCCCGGTCACGGCCGAGCAGGCCCCGGCCTTCGGCATCCTGAAGACGGACGACCAGCACGAGATTACGGAATTTTACGAGAAGCCCCCCGCCGATCAGCTGGAGGGCAAGGAAAGCCCGGTCTCGCCCGAACTGGAGGAGAAAGGGCGCGTCTATCTTGCCTCGATGGGCATCTACGTCTTTGATCGGGGGCCGCTGCGCAGCCTGCTGGAGGCGAACCCCGACGACAATGACTTCGGCAAGCAAATCATTCCGAAAGCCATCGAGGAGGCCAAGGTGGTGAACTACCCGTTCACGGGGTACTGGCGAGACGTGGGCACCATCCGGTCCTTCTACGAGGCGAACCTGATGATGGGACAGCCGGAGCCGCGGTTCAGTCTCTACGACCCGAACCGCCCCCTCTACACCCACGCCCGCATGCTGCCCCCGGCGAAGGTCCAAAATGCCAACATTCAGGATTCACTCATTGCGGAGGGCAGCCTCGTCGTGGACAGTGAGGTGTCCAAGTCCGTCGTCGGCATTCGGTCGTACGTCGGGGCCAACACAACCCTCAAAAACACGGTGATGATGGGGGCCGATCACTTCCGCTGGCACGACATGGAGGAGCGCGGCTTTCTGGAGGGGCCGCCCAACCCCGGCATTGGGGAGGGCTCGGTCGTCGACGGCGCCATCATCGACAAGAATGTCTCCATCGGAAAGAATTGCGTGATCGAAAACCGGGAGGGCGTGGAGGAAAAGGAGACGGAGCGCTACCACATCCGCGACGGCATTGTCGTGATTCCCAAAAACACCGTCATCCCGGACGGCACGGTCATCTAGGGGGAGGCCTGTGGAGCGTGGGGCCCGACCGTTCCCCCCTTCGCATCGGCTCTTCTTTCCCCCAGGACCGGAGCCCGACCGCCAACGGCCCGGCCGGAGGCCCCTCACGTCCTTTTTTTCACGACGCTTCTGTCTTATGAACATCACCATTCTTACCAACGAGTACCCGCCCAACGTCTACGGCGGGGCCGGGGTGCACGTGGAATACCTGACCCGCGAGCTCTCCGCGCTCGACGACGGCGCACACGACATCGAGGTGCTCTGCTTTGGCGAGCAGGACGAGGCCGAGGACAACCTGCGGGTGCGGGGCGTGACGCCGGACGTCGAACTGCCGTACCAGGACGATCGCCACGCCAAGTTCATGGACGCCATGGCGCGCGACCTGATCATGGCGGGCTCCGTGGCCGACGCCGACATCGTGCACTGCCACACATGGTACTCGCACCTTGCCGGCTGCCTCGCCAAGCAACTGACGGGCGGCAAGCTGGTGCTCACGACGCACTCGCTGGAGCCGCACCGCCCCTGGAAGCGCGAGCAGCTGGGCACCGGGTACGACGCGTCGTCGTGGGTCGAGCGCACCGCCTACGAAAATGCAGACGGCGTTGTAGCCGTCTCCGGAGCCATGGAGCGGGACGTGCAGGACCTCTACGACGTGGGCGACGCCGAGACGCGCGTCATTCACAACGGGATCGACATCGAACAGTACCGCCCCCGCCCCGACCGCGCGACCCTCGAGTCGTACGGCGTCGACCCCGAGCAGCCCTTCGTCCTCTTCGTGGGGCGCATCACGCGGCAGAAGGGCATTCTGCACCTCGTGGAGGCCATCCGCCACTTCGACGACGACGTGCAGGTGGTGCTGTGCGCGGGGGCGCCGGACACCGAAGAGATCGGCGCCGAGATGGAGGCGCGGGTCGAGTCGGCCCGGGCCGAGACGGACAACCGCATCGTGTGGCTCGCGGAGATGCTGCCCCGCGAGGACGTGATCACGATGTATTCGCACGCCGCCGTCTTCGTGTGCCCGAGCGTCTACGAGCCGTTCGGCATCATCAACCTGGAGGCGATGGCCTGCGAGACGCCGGTGGTGGCCTCGCGGGTGGGCGGCATCCCGGAGATTGTGGTGCCGGAGGAGACGGGCCTGCTGGTGGATGTGGACCCGACCGAAGGCGACGATGTGGAGCCGGCCGACCCGGCGGCCTTTGCGCGTCGCCTGGCCGACGGCGTCAACGCGCTCATGGCCGACCCGGAGCAACGGGAACAGATGGGGCAGGCCGCCCGGCGGCGCGTCGAAGAGCACTTCAGCTGGCGCGCCATCGCCGAGCAGACGCTTGCGTTTTACGACGACCTCCTCAACGGCGCGGCCGCCTAGCCGGGCGCCGGGGGCGGGGTCGATTGATTCGACTCGTCGTCCGTGGACGCCGACGCGGCATCGGCGGCGGGAGACGCCGCGGCGGCCTGGACCTCCGCCCACGTGTCGTGGGTGAGCAGCAGGTGCTTGGCCTCGGCCAGCGACACGTTGAGCGCGTCGAGGAGGGCCTGCATGGCCTCGGGCCGCGAGTAGCCGTCGCGCCGCAGCCGGCGGAAGGTGGCTGCGATCTCCTCGTCGCCATCGATGGCGTTCGGGTCGAGAGACATGAGAGCGAGCGTTATTCCGAGTCGAGGCGGCCGGCCTCGCGCAGAATCGTGCGGAGGCGGTCGAGCGGCAGGGCCTCCTGCGTGTGGCCGTCGCGTCCCGTAACGGTGGTGGCCGCGGTCAGCGCGTTGTAGACGGCCTCCTCCGTCGCCTCCACCGTCGCGAGAAAGAGCGGGCTCATGCGGCGATTCGGCAGAAGCGTGTCGGGGCGGGGCGCGGCGTCTCCGGCGCGGCGGTTCTGGGTGGAGAACGCGATTGCGAAGTCGCCGGAGCCGTTGCTGGCGTAGCTGCCGGTGCGGGCGAGGCCCATCATGGTGCGCTTGGCCATCCGTTCCAGGTTGCGGGGGGAGACGGGGGCGTCCGTGGCCACGACGATCATGGCGGAGCCGTCGTCCGACGTTCGCTCGGCGTCGTTCGCCTCTACGGCCGAGCGGAAGTCGTACCGTCCCAGTGTTTCGCCCACGGGAACGCCGTCGATGCGCAGGATGCCGCCGTAGTTGGTTTGCACCAACACACCCACCGTGTGGCCGCCGTGGTCGTCGGGCGTTACGCGTGAGCTGGTGCCGATGCCGCCCTTCCACCCAAGCGTGCTGGTGCCCGTGCCGGCCCCCACGGTTCCCTCCGGTACGGGGCCGCCGCGGGCCGACTCAATCGCAGCAATCACGTCCTGTCCCGTCACGGGCTGCGCGCGGATGGCGTTCATGTAGCCGTCGTTCGTCTCGCCAACCACCGCGTTCACCGAGCCGACGTCTTCGTTCCCCGGCTGCTCCAGCGTCCAGCGCACCGTGGCGTCCACCGCCGTGCCCACGTCGAGCGTGTTCGTGAGCACGATCGGGGTCTCGATGGTGCCCAGCTCCTGCACCTGCAGGAAGCCGGCGGCCTTGCCGAAACCGTTGCCCACGTGCACCGCGGCGGGCACCGCCTCCTGGTACAGATTGCCCCCGTGTGGACGGATCGCCGTGACGCCCGTCCGGACCGAATCGCCCTCAATCAGCGTCCGGTGCCCCACCTGCACCCCCGCCACGTCCGTGATTGCGTTCAGGGACCCCGTGTCGAAGAGGCCCGGCGCCACCCCGAGGTCGCGGATCCGAAGGGAGTCGGACTGGCCGGCGGCGCTCATGGGACCGAAGAGGACGAGGAGAAGGACGAGGACCGGGGCGCGGCGCATGGCGGAAGGGACAAGAAAAATCTTATCCCGCTGTTATACTTCTGTGATAACATGGAGGAGCGATGAAGGTACGTTGGAGCGACGACGGACACAACGTTCCCTCGATCGCTCCTTCCTCACGACCGGACTCGATCCCATGCCGCACCAACCGTCTGCCCCCTGCACGTCCGACGAACCGCCGGACGTCGCGGCCCTGAAGGCCCAGGACGAAACGGCCTTCCGGTGCCTGTTCGAGCAAGAACGGGAGCGGATCCGCCGCTTCGTGATCAACATCATCGACGACCCCGACGAGGCCGAGAACATCGTCCAGGAGACCTTCGCCGAGGCCTACCGCCAGATTGAAGATTTTCGGGGCGAGGCCAAAGTGTCCACCTGGCTGTTTTCCATTGCCCGCCACCTGGCGTACGGGCACCTTCGGTCGTCGAAGCGCCACAACTACCTGGAGCACGAGACCATCGAGTTTCTGGGGGTTGACCAGGAGGGCGGCACCGCCACGGCCACGCAGGATGCCGTGGTGGCCACGGAGCGCAAGCAGATTGTCCACGATGCGCTGCAGGAGCTTCCCGACCACTACCGACGCGTCATTCAACTCCGCGACCTGGAGGAGAAGTCCACCGCCGAGGTGGCCGAACAGCTCGGGCTCACCGACGTGAATGTGCGGGTTCGGCTGCACCGGGCCCGGAAGCAGCTCCGCGAGCACCTCTGCCACCGGATGGAGTGCTAGCGGAGGTTTATTCGTCCACGGCGCCCTCTTCCCACCCCTCGCTGAACACATCGGCCTCGGAGAGTCCGGCGTCTGCCAGGACGGTTTGGGTCTCCACCACCATCTCGGGCACGCCGCACACGTAGGCCTGGGGGGCGTCGAGGGAAGCGAGGGGGGCGTCCAGGTGGTCCTGCACGAAGCCGGTCGGCCCGTCCCAGTCCTCGTGGGAGAGCACGTACCGCACGTCCACGTGGTCGTGGCTGGCCGCCAGGCGGTCGAGCGTGGCCCGGTACATCAGGTCCTCCTGCGTCCGTTCGCCGAAGAGGAGGACGGCCCGTCCCGTTCCCGCGTCCACGTACTGCGAGAGCATCGCGAGCATGGGCGTGAGGCCCGTGCCGGTGGCCAAAAACAAAGCGTCCCGCTCGGGGGCGTGGAGGTGGAGGTTGCCGGAGGGGGGCGTGATCGTGATCTCGTCGCCGACCTGTCGCTGATGAAGCCAGGGGGAGCAGGCGCCCCCCTCGTATCGCTTCACGGCGAGGGCGAGGGTGTCGGTCCCCGGCAGGTTGACGGGCGAATACGGGCGGAAGATGGGGCCGTCGTCTACGGTGCGCCGCACACTCACGTGCTGCCCCGGGGCGTAGTCGAACGTGTGGCCGTCCACCCGGAGCAGGAGCTGGCGAACGCGGGGCGTGAGGGGCGTGACGCCGGCAACGGTGGCGGAAAGAAAATCAGGCATAGGCGCTATTCGGTCGATAGATCAAGCGAAGCGGCGAAGTCCGACGCGGCGTCGGCCTCCGGAAAGAACGTGATGGTGGGGTATTTCTCCGATCCGATCCAGGGATGGTCCGGGGCAACCTCGGCGGTGAGCGCCCGTCCGGCGTCCGGGTTCTCGAACACGCCCGTCCATCCGTCCATCCCGGTCGCATCGAGGGCGTCCCGGAGGGCCTCCACGGTTCGATACTGTCCGATCTCCTCCCGATCGGCCTCCGCCGGCGGGGAGACGTGCGTGCGAGCCGAGTGCACCCGCAGTTGGATGCGGTCGTCGGAGGCGTCGGAAATGAGCTGAAAGAGGGCGTCCGCGGGGTGGGCCGTGCCGCCGCTTGGATCGGGGCCCTCGGGAGAGTTCTTGGAGAGGCCAAGGTCCCCGGGCGAATCGCCGCCCCGATGGGTGCCCACGGCGGGCAAGTCGTCGGGAGTGTCGCTCATGGACTGCTCTTCATTACTGGTTCATTTCTGACGGATGTGTCTGTACGGGCCGTCCATTCTGAAGATTGGGCGTCCCCGATGATTCGTCCGTGAAGGCAGGGCGGGCGAGGCGGAATCCTTCGGGCGGTCCGGGGCGAAACAGCACCGGTCCCCTCCCCCGTTCCACCGCAGAGATATCGTTCGTTTCTTCTCTTCCCACGACTCTCCTGCGCCATGGATCTCACGTACTTCGGGCATTCCACCTTCCAAATCGACACCGACGAGGGGACGACGCTCCTCTTCGATCCGTTCTTTGAGGAGAACCCCCACACGGAGACCACGGCGGACGACGTGGCCCCCGACGTGGTCCTTCAGACGCACGCCCACTTCGACCATTTTTCGGACACGGAGGCGGTGCTGGCCGGGGACGACCCGCTCTTTATTAGCAACTTCGAAATTACGCAGTACGTGGGGCAGGAGTACGGGCACGAGAGCGTGCAGCCGCTCAACGAGGGGGGCAGTGTCGACCTCGACTGGGGATACGTCGAATCCGTCCACGCGCGGCACAGCTCCTCTTTCCCGGATGGCAGCTACGGCGGCGTGCCGCTCGGCTTCGTTCTGGACCTGGGGGACGACGTGGTGTACAATGCCGGCGATACGGCCCCCTTCGCCGAGATGCAGTGGATCGGCGACCTGTGGGAGGTGGACGTGATGCTGGCCCCCATCGGCGATGTCTTCACGATGGGCATCTATGGCGCCCTGCACGCCGCGGAGATGGTGAACCCGGACCTCGTGGTGCCGCTCCACTACGACACGTTCCCGCCCCTCGAGACGGACCTCGATCACTTCGTGGAGACGTTCGAGGACGCGGGCTACGACACAAAGGTCTTTGAGGCCGACGAAACGGCGACGCTCTAACGGACGTCCAACGCACGTTTTCGAGACCGTGCACGGCGGGGCCGAGCGGGATCCATCCGCTTGGCCCCGCTTGTGTATTGCTGGCCGTTTTGTAGCTCTGTTTTTCCGATGATGATCGGCATCGTATCCGACACCCACGGCTACTTTCATCCCCACCTGGTCGACGATCTGGAGGGGACGGATCTCATTCTGCACGCGGGGGACATCGGCGACCTCGCGATTCTGGACGGGCTGGAGGCCGTGGCCCCGGTGAAGGCCGTCTGGGGAAACGCCGATGGGCCCGACATCCGCCGCCGCGTGTCCGAGCACCTTCGGTTCGAGGTGGAGGGGCTCGACGTGTGGATGACGCACATTGCGGGGCGGCCGGGACGCTGGCAAAACGGAATGGGGGAGCAGCTCCGCGCCGACCCGCCGGACGTGCTTGTGTGCGGCCACAGCCACATCCTGCGCGTGGAGCGGGTCGAGGGGCTCGACAACATGCTGTACGTGAACCCGGGGGCCGCGGGACGGCAGGGCTTCCACAAAAAGAAGACTTGCCTGCGCCTGCGCCTTCGCGATGGGGTCCCGTCGGAGGTCGATGTCATTCACCTCGACGGCGACGCGTAGCGTTCGATTCTTTTGTTTGATCCCCCTGAGGAATGGCAACTCGCGATCCGTGGCATCGGCGCCGGCTCTACGACGGGGACCTGTACTGGCAGACCTTCATCCGGTGGACGGTGCGGGGCGCCCGTGTGCTCGCCGTGCCGACGGCGGCCCTGGCCCTCCTGCTGGCCGCAGACGCGGTGCGGCCCGGGACGGTCGCCGAGGGCGTCCCCTACGCCCGGTCGGTCGATTCGCGACTGTTTCAGCCCGACGGCCTCACGCTCCGGCTCGTGCGGCTGGCGCCGGAGAAGTGCTCGGAGCGGCGGGACGGGCGGACGTACCTGTACGCCGATCGGGCGGGGTGCTCCGAGACCGTCGCCGTGGGCCGGTCGTTCGGCGAAAAGGTGGGCGGGCGCGACACGCTGGCGGTCGTGCGCACCCCCGTGTTCGGGTGGGTGCAGTCGGTGCAGCGCCCCGCGGATGGGCTTCAGGACCGCGCCACCGCCCGGTGGACGATCGGCGCCTACGTGCTTCTGGGCCTGCTGCCGCTCCTCAGCTTTGGCCGCCGCTTTGCGCGGAGCCCGGTTACGGGCGGGGCCGACCGCCGCCTCATGATGTACGTGGTGCCGGTGCTTTGGGCCGAGGCGGTGTATCTGCACCTGCTCGTCGGGCTCCTCGGGTGAGGCGGGTCAGCCGTGGTGCCGGTCGCGCTCGTCGGCGGTGCGCTGGAACAGGTCGCGGAGGCAGGCGGCGTCGGCGTCCGTCAGAGCGGTGTCGCGGCGGCCCATGACCGTCTCGGCGACGCTCAGGGCCTTGTCGAGGCGGTAGGTGGTGAAGCCCTGCGACGGACCGCCCCACGAAAACGGCGGCACGTAGCGCGGCGGAAAGTCGCCCCCGAACAGGTTGCAGCACGTGCCCACGACGGTGCCCGTGTTGAACATGGTGTTGATGCCGCACTTCGAGTGATCGCCCATGAAGAGGCCGGCGAACTGGCGCTCGGTGGACACGAAGGTCTCCTCGGCGGGGGCGTAGGCGCTCACCTCGCCGTAGTCGTTTTTGAGGTTGGAGGTGTTCGTGTCGGCCCCCAGGTTGCACCAGCGCCCCAGGTACGAATGGCCCAGAAAGCCAGGGTGCGCCTTGTTCGAGAGCGAGTGGAGGATGGAGTCGTGCACCTCGCCGCCCACCTTGCAGTAGTAGCCGAGCGCGCTCTGTGTAATGTCGGCCCCGACCTTGACCTCGCTCTTCGGGCCCACATAGCAGGGCCCGTTGAGAACGGCCTGTTCGTGGATGGTGGCCTCGTCGTCGACGACGATGGGGCCGTCGGAGGCATTGAGGATGGCCCCGGGGCGGATGGTGGCGCCGGTGCCCAGGTGGATGCGGCCCGGCTCAACCGCCACGACGCTGTCGTGCACGGTGGCGTGGTGGCGGGTGGGAAGGGCGCCGGCGGGCGGCACGGTGGTCTGGGCGGCCACGTCGCGGGGAAGGGCGGCCGACAGGGTGCCCAGAAGGTCCCAGGGCCGCTCGACGAGCGTCGCGCCCTCGACGGGGGTGACGGGGGCGTCGAAAGTGGCCGGTCCGAGTGCTGAGCGGTCCCACGCGTCCGGGGAGAGATGGGCGCTGGCGTCGGGGACCCAGGCCGCCACGAGACAGTCGCCCTGGAGGAAGAGGCGGGGCGCGTCGGTCTCTACTTGCTCCCGCAAACGGTCGAGCAGCGCGACATCGTCCGCCACAAAGCGGCCGTTGACGAAGAGCACGTCCGCGCCGTCGGGGAGCGTGTTGACGACCGCGCCGGGATGGGACTGAGCCGCAATGCCGGCGAGGGCCCGGCGCGTATGCAGCACGAGGCCGTCGGGGGCAAATGCGTCCCGGGTGGTTTCCGCGATTGTGCGACGGGCGAGGCGCAGGTCGTACGCGGAACGGGTTTCCACCAGGGGCCGCAGGCCGGGCACCTGGTCGTCCTCGAAAAGGCAGAGATGCATGACCGGAGAGGGACTGTTGAATAGGAGGGACAACGGGCAACGTAAGGACCGGGCCGAGGAATGTCACCGGTACGGCACGTTCTGCGGCGGCGGAGCGAAAACCTCGGCCCTGATCGCTCGTTAGGAACACGCATTTCGGTTCGATCTTCACCGTACGTCCAACTCTCTATCTGCTACCCGCCACGATTCCCCTAACGTCATGAAATTTTTTGTAGACACGGCCGATCTCGACGAGATTCGCGAGGCGACGGACATGGGCATTTTGGACGGGGTGACGACGAACCCGTCCCTGGTCAAAGCGGAGGGGAACGTCGATTTTCACGAGCACGTCCACCGGATCTGCGAGATCGTCGGCGAGGGTCCGGGCGGCACCCCGCGGGACGTTTCCGCGGAGGTGACGGCGACCGACTTCGACGGGATGATGGAGGAGGCCCGCGCCCTGGCGCGCATCCACGAGAAC
>NCRC01000028.1 GCA_002894685.1 Salinivenus lutea | reverse complement strand
TCGAAGCGGAGCCTCAGTCGACTGGCAGTTCACCACCGCCGACGCTCGTATCAAACTGAAGCGACTCTACCCGAAGATTGACGACTGACACAGTACTAGGGCCAATCCGCTCCACAACAGAAGGAGGAAGGGAAAAGCGAGGGGCCAGGTGAGAAGGGCCCCCTGACCCGGCAGCGTAGCTGTCAGATTGAGCACGGGGCCCGCGAATGGATTGAGCGCCTCCGCGCCCCAGTAGTATAGCCCACCCCACCCGGCTCCACTCCCTGCAACGGTGCCGAGGACACCGGCGGTTTTTCCAATCGGATGAAGGGTCGTGTCCAGCAGGAGGTGAAGCCCAAACCCCACGAAGCTGCTTATAACGAGCCCCGTCCCGGCCGCCCAGAGTGCCATGTGCTGGGCAACGGACGGAAACGGCAGATAGCGGACCAGCTTTCCGTAGAAGACAACGCCGTAGATCGTCCAGAAGAGAAGCTGTAGACCGAGAGGAAGCGCCGTCCGAAACGAAAAGACTGGATCCTCCTGGACAGGGGCGTCTGCGCCTGCCAGAGAGGGTATGCTGGTCGTCGCCATTGCAAAAGGTAAAAACGAGCGCGGAGACGGGCGGGAGGAAGTGTCTTCGGAAACCTATAATGCAGGCACAGGCGCAGAAATGAAACGCCCGATTGGCAGGCGGGGAATGGGCTTTGTGAGTGGCATGTGATCCTAAAGGACAGGCTCTATTCTGTCCTCTGCACTCTGCGACCTCCCACGCCTGGGACTTTCCGTGACTCATTTATGCGATCCATTTAACAAATCCTGTTCTACCAATGAACCCTGCGTTTCTCATGGACGCTGCCTCCCCGTTTCCGAAAAAAGCGCGCTCAACCCTCCTCGTGATCGCTGCGGCGGTCCTGCTTGTGGGGGCGGCGCCCACTAGGGCCCAGTCGCCGGACACGACGGAGCCAAGAGCGTCTTCCCAGAACGCCATGGTCGAGCGGGCGAAGGCAGAAGCGCGGCGCTGGCTGGGCTTCATCGATCGGGGGAAATATGAGGCCTCCTGGACGGAAGCGTCCAGTTATCTGAAGTCCGGTTTTACCGCCAAGCAATGGGCCGCCCGGGTGCGTGGGGCCCATGCCTCGCTCGACTCGCTGCACGACCGGACGCTCGTCGCCGCCCGGCACACGACCACTCATCCGGAGCTGCCGGAAGGCGACGACGCGGTCGTCGTGCAGTACCGATCGATGTACGAGACAAGCCGTGGCGTCCGGTCTGGGCTCGAAACGGTGACCGTATACAAGGGGCGCGAGGGGTGGGGCGTCGTCAAGTACCTGATCCGACCCGAGCAATGATGGGCGAGATCAATGACCGGACCGGCCGCCGGTTGACGAGGTCGTTCCGGCTCGGGCACAGGCCGCGTTATTTAGGCTCAAAAATTTCTGTTCACACTTCCTCACCATGATTTTGTCCTCTTCCCGTTACCGTTCAGTATTGGTTCTCGCTACTGGGCTGCTGCTCCTGGGGTGTGATCTTTTAGAAAACGAAGGCGCTGGGCAGGGCGACACAACGAAGGTTGCCTCGCTGGTGCAAGAACGCCATAACGAGCAGCCCGGCGGCACAGGCGTCGTCGTGGGCATCGTCGACGAATCGGACCAACAGACACTGGCCCGGGGCGTCACCCGCGCAGAAGGGGACTCGGTCGACAAGCACACGGTGTTCGAGATTGGCTCCATCACAAAGACGTTCACAGGCCTCGCTTTGGCCGATCGCGTCGAGCAGGGAGCCGTCCGGCTCGGCGCGCGCGTCGCGGCCTCCCTTCCCGACTCGGTCGACGGTCCGGGGCAGAACGAGGAGTCGATTACCCTGAAGCAGCTGGTCACCCACACCGCCGGCATGCCGCGGCTTCCTCCCAATTTCGGCGAGGAGCCCGAGTTCGAGTCGACCGATCCCTATGCGGCCTACTCGGTGGCGGAGCTGCATCGGGGGCTCGACGGGACGACCCTCTTGCATCCGCCAGGCACAGCGTACCAGTATTCCAACTTTGGGGTCGGCCTACTTGGTCATGTGCTTGCCCGACGGTCGGACACGACGTACCGGGCCCTCATTCGGGACCGCATCTCAGCCCGTCTCGGCATGGAGGATACCTGGGGCGAACTGCCAGAAGGTCCCAAACAACGTTTGGCCACGGGACACCGCTCAGGCGGGAGCGTCGCGCCGCACTGGCACTGGCGGGAGAGTATGGCCGGGGCCGGGGCCCTGCGGTCCTCAGCCCGCGATATGGTGACCTACCTCAAGGCCCAGCTGGGACAGGCCGGCGCTCCGTCCCCGCTGCGCCGGGCGATCGAACGATCCCACACAACGCTGTATGACCGACAGGGCGCGGGGCCCATCGCGTACGGATGGCACGTCCGCGAACAGAACGGGCACATTGTGTTCTGGCATAATGGGGAGACGGAAGGGTTTAAATCCTTTATCGGGTTCAATCCCGAACGGGACGCAGGTGTCGTGGTCCTCAGCAACGTCGCCCAGGGAGGGTTGGATGAGATGGGCTTTGCCCTTCTCGACACGGTATTGACGAACACAGAGGGGGACGGGCAAGGATAAACCCCCCCAGTGCGGGCCCGTCCTCCTGGACCCTCAGACGCTGGGTTGTGCAGCTTTCAGGACCGCGCTCGTTTCCCAAGCGTGCCGGTCCGAAAAAGGGATGATCGTTCTGATCGCTGCGTGGGTCCGATCTGTCCAGTTCTAGCCCCCCGCTACGCACATTCCCGACCACGCCGGACTCAACTCATCAACTACTTCTTGCCGACGCCCGTCTCGTCGCCCCAGAAACGCAGACGGTCGAGCGCGGTGCTCTCCGGATCAAAGGGGAGCGAATCGCTACTGTGCTTGAGGAGGCCCCCGCCAACTTCGACGGTCATATTCTCGATCTCGACGGCAAGTGGGTCCTGCCAGGCCTCGTGGACGCTCACGTGCATTCGTGGGGCAACGCTGGCCCGACCTTCCAGGAGCAGCAGATGCTACCGACGACGGGGACGGCCAAGAGGATGCTCTATTCAGGCGTATCGGCCTTCCTCGATTTGGCCTCTCCGGAAGACTACATCCTTAATCTCCGCAATCGGCAGCGGTCGCGCGGCTTTCTGGGGGTGGACCTCTACGCCGCCGGCGGCCCTCTCACGCATCCCAACGGTCACGGCACGCAGTACCCAGGCTCTTCCACTCGGACTGCTACCTCGCCCCGGGAGGCTCGCCAGAGGATGGACTCTCTCGCTGCCAGGCAGCCCGACGTCGCAAAGCTTATCTCCAACCCGAACAACGACCGTTACCCTTCAACGGGCTGTGCCACGATGGAGGCAGGCATTGAGCCCCCCCAGACCCACGAACTCACGACGGTGGTCCACGCCGAGACTTGGGCGGCGATGCGGCAGTAGGGCACCGCTTGGATTCCAACTCTCACCGTCCACACCGAGCTGTCGAACCTGACTCAGCGCCCGAAGCCCCTGAAAAAGATCTGCTCCGGGCCGTTACGGATTCGGTCCTCCTCGCTGCACCGCGAGCTCGTCCTCCCCACGCAGACCGGGCTGGCGAACTGGGACGCCCTCGCCGCCGCCACGACAACTGCCGGCCGGTTCCTCGACGCCCCCTTTGGCCTGCAGCGCGGCGACCGCGCCAACCTGTTCGTCCTGGATGCCTCCCCGCTCGACGACGTCCGACACACCCAGTCCGTGCGGCACGTGATCCACCACGGACGAGTCGTAGACCGCCCCGCCCTCCTCGACGACACTGGAAGTGCGCTCCCCTCCGCCCCCACCCGTTCGCTGAACCGCTCCGACGACAGTCGTCAGAACGCGGAACGCACACCCCTCGACGAATAACCCTCATCCAAAACGCACCAACCCATGACCCAACGCCCCATGCTTCCGACTCCGACGCTCCCTCTAAAGACATTCACTTTCCTCCTCGGCGGCTTTCTTCTGGTCGGACTCGTGGCCTGCGGGTCGAGCACACCGATGGCCCCTGCGTCGTCGACCTCCTCTGCCCTCGGATCCGCAACGACCGACTCGCTTCTCCAGCAGGTCAAAACCCGGATTCGGGAGGCCACCGACAAGGGATCCCTCGACTCCTTGAAGCAGGCCCGCGCCCTGGCCAAGCAGGCCACCGGGGGCGAGCGTGAGGCGCTGGCCCACTACTACGCCGCCCTCGCCGACTACCGCATGTCGAACCGGCTCCCCGAAGACGACGAAGACCGGCGCGAGCGCGTGATCGAAGACGCCATCGGCCACCTCAAGCGCGCCACGGAGATCAACGGAACGATGGCCGACGCCTGGGCTCTGCTGTCGGGGTGCTACGGGCAAATGATGGGCATGAGCCCGATGAAGGCCATGTCGCTGGGTCCAAAATCCGACGAAGCCATGGAAAAAGCGAAAAAGCACGGGCCCGAAAACCCACGCGTATGGATTATAAGTGGAACGTCGGACTTCTACACGCCCAGCATGTTTGGCGGGGACAAAGAGAAGGCCCTGAAGAAGTTCAAGAAGGCCGCGCGCCTCGCGGAGCAGGCCTCAACCGACGACCCGCTGATGCCCAGCTGGGGCCACGCCGAGTCGCACGCCTGGGTCGGCGTCGCCCACATGGAGGCGGAGCGCTACGGGCAGGCCCGGACGGCCTTCGAAACGGCCCTCAATCTCAATCCCGACTACGGATGGGTAAAGCAGGTCCTTCTCCCGGAACTCGAAGAGAAACAGAGCTAACGGCGTCCATCGCTTCCTCCCCATCCGGCGAGAAGCCCTCCCGACCCCTAATATATAGTATGTCCGCTCCCCGTCTTCGTGGCCTCCTGCAGAACAGAAATCGCATCCTCGAGGCGGCTAAGGCGTTCCTCGATCCGTTCGGGACGGCTGTCGCCAATTGATTCTTCGGGAGTCCATGAGGCGGTAGCTCCAGAACGGGAGACCCAAATCCGTCGTTGCTCTGCGTTTTATGAGACATCTCCTGCAAGCTCACTGGCCTAACTTTTCAGGTGCACCTTGATGAGAGTTCTTCTTTCGCGGCTTGCAGATATCCCGCTGGTAACCGCGGGCAATCTTGCTCTCTCCCTCCTCACCCTCCCGCTGATCGCACTACTGGGGGAGAGGGTCGTTGAGATAGGCCCGATTGCAGAACTCGCCGTGCAGTGGGGACTTGTCGCTGCTGTCGTCGGCGTCGCCGTCGAAGGCGAGGATCAGTCATTTGCCGAGATCGGGTTCAGGCGACCGACGTGGGGTGATCTCGGATATACGCTCGCGACGGTGGTCGCGGCACTTCTCGTGTTTGCAGGCACGGATCCTCTGGTAGAAGCCCTGGGACTTCCGGTGGCAGGGGATGCCGGGAAGCTGAGTGCCGGAGTTGGCGTCGGCCTTGCCCTTGCCCGCGTAGTGACGACGGGGATCGTCGAGGAAATTCTCTTTCGAGGCTACCCAATCGAGCGGGTTGTTGCGTACACAGGTAGTCCGCTCGTCGCTGGGGGGCTCACATGGGGCGTATTCACCCTCGCACACGCAGCCGTCTGGCCGGTTGGAAACCTCCTCCAGGTTGCTGCCGTCGCGGCGGTGCTTACGGCCGTATATCTCCGTCGGCGAACGCTCTTTCCAGTGATCGGTGCCCACGTTCTCGTGTGGGCCCTCTCGGTTATGGGGCAGTACTACGGGTGAGCTGTTGTCTCACAACTACGGTTGCTGCGCCACGGGCACTACCGGCGTTACTAGGTATGTTCCACTGCTAGTACTTGCACCACGCTAATACCGAGGGTGACCAATCTCATCGTCCCGAGTTTTAGCGCAGTTTTGGTTGTACCGGTTTTTTTGAGAAAGCGCTGTACCGTGGCTTGCTCCAGTTTGATAGCCAATCTCTGACACATCTGTCCTTTCTGCAACTGACCTTCGCGGCAGAGTTTTGGGGGTGCTCTGCACTTTCATCTATTGCCCGTAGAGCAAAACTGAGCAGTGCAAATCGACTCCTGGACCTGATATTCGGGGCTATAATCGGTAATCCTTCGTACCAAGGAAGCAATTGCGAAACTCATTGGCGTTGTTTCCCCTGCCTGAGAGGCCCGAACGCGAACGACAAATCCTCTGCGATGGCAAATACAGCTACGACCATTCGCACCTCTCGCCCGCAAGCCGCTCGTACGTGGTCTACTAGGACGCAATGAGTCCGGACGTAGTACTCTTTCGACCGTGCGTCTCCACTCATGCAAGGCCTGTGAGAGCGGAGAGATTACGTGTGGCCAGGGGGGAATCCAATCTGAGCGGGGTCACTATCATCTGACCGGCGCTCCAGCTGTCTTTACACGTTCGGCCGCAGTGTGTGAGTTCACTCTCGGGCCAAGGGGAACGAGTACTTGATGATGCCGAGCTTAAGTGTCGCCCCCAAGAAGGCCGAAAGCAGGGTCCTCTCTGCGACGAGCGGGAGTGAGGGCTCGTTCAGACAAGGCCTCGGACGACGGGTCGATATGGCCCCCTTGGTCGGCTCCTGGTCCCCGACCAAGTTGCCGTTCTCGTCTACCACGGCGTCCCGGGCAGGGTAATACTCCCGTCCGCAACCTTGCCTTGGCGGGGAGCCTCTGCTCCCCAGCGCCGCCCCTACCGGTACCGCTCCATCCACGCGAGGACGTGGTCGACCTTGCCGATGAGCTGGCTCGGCCGGGACGCAATGCCGTGCGAGGCCCCCGGCATCTCCACGTACGCCGTCTCAATGCCGCGCAGCTGGAGGCCGTGGTAGAACTGCTGCGCCTCCCACGTCGGCGTGCGCCGGTCCTCGTCGCCCACGATCAGCATCGTCGGCGTCTCGACGTTGCCCACCACCGAGATCGGCGACACCTCCCAGTAGTCCATCGGGTTCTCCCATGGCTGGCCCGGGTAGCGGTAGTTGGCGTAGCCGTAATAGTTGTCCGCCCCCAGCGTCTTGCTGATCCAGTTGATGACGGGCTTCTGCGCGACGGCGGCGCGGAAGCGATCGGTCTGCCCCACGATCCAGGCCGTGGTGGTGCCCCCCGCACTTCCGCCGGTGACGTAGAGGCTGTCGTCCGACACCACCCCGTCGTCAATCAACCGGTCCACGCCGTCCATGATGTCGGGATACTCCCCGCCCGAGAAGTCGTTTTTGAGCAGGTTGGCGAACTCCGCGCCGTAGCCCGTGCTGCCGCGGAAGTTGGGGTAGAAGACGACGTAGCCGGCCGCCGCGTAGAGCTGGAGCTCGGGCGAAAAATGGGGGCCGTAGCTGGTGATGGGGCCGCCGTGGATCTCGACGAGGAGTGGGTAGTCGCGGTCGGGGTCGTAGTTGGGGGGGCGCATGACCCAGCCCTGAATCTCGCGCCCGTCGACCGACGAGGTGTACTCGATTTCCTCCACCGGGGCCAGCGCCCGGCGGTCGAGGAGCGGACCGCTCAGGTCGGTGAGTTGCGTGGCGTCCTCGTTCCGGCGCGTGACGGCGAGCTCGGCGGGATGATGCGGGTCGGTCTGGGTGAAGACGACCGTGCCGTCGTCCGCCACGGTGAAGCTGCCGCCGCCGTAGGGCCGCCCGATGGTGGTGCCCCCCAGACTGTCGGCCACGAGGGTGGTGTCGCCGTCGAGCGTGGTGTGCGCGACGTTGCCGAGGCCGTGGTCCTCGTACTGCACGTAGAGGCCCTCGCCCTCGGCATCCCACGTGGCGTCGGCAATCGACCGGTTGAGCCCCGTCTCCACCCGCCGCACGTCCGAGCCGTCGACGTCCATCACGTACAGGTGGGTGAGCTGGTAGGTCTGAATCTCGTCGTCGTAGCCGAGGTAGGCGACCTGCTCGCCGTCGGGCGAGACGCGGGGATGATAATCGGGCCCGAAGCGGTCGGTGAGGGGCGTGATCTCGCCGCCCTCCACCGGCACCGCGTAGAGCTCCGAGTTGCGGCGCTCGCGCTCCCAGTTTTCGTGCCGGTTGGCGGAGAAGAGGAGGGTGTCGCCATCGGGCGTCCACACCGGGCGGCTGTCATAGTTGTACGCGCCCGAGGTCACCTGGCGGGCCGGCCCCCCGTCGGCCGGCACCACGAACAGGTGGTCGTAGCCGTACTCCAGGCGGCCCACGCCGTCGGCCTCGTGGTTGAGGCGCGTCTCGACGCGGGGCGCCTCGGCCCAGTCGGCCCCCTCGGGCCGATCGGGCGGCGACACGAATTGCGGCTCGTCCTCCGCCACGTGGGCCGAGAAGGCAATGTGGCGTCCATCTGGCGCCCACGACAGCCCGCCGGGCGCGGTTTCCATCTGCGTGATGCGGGTGGTGTTGCCGCTCTCGACCCGGTGCACGTAGATCTCCGTGCCGTGCGGTTCGTCGCTGCTCGTGAACGCGATCCGAGTGCCGTCGGGCGACCAGCGGGGGCTCGACTCGCCGGCGCTCCGGTTCGTGAGCTTCGCGTGGTCGGAGCCATCCGCGTCCATGATCCAGAGGGCCGTGGTGCGACGGTCCTCCATCACGTCCATCCCCCGCCGCTCGTACACCACGTGCTCGCCGTCGGGCGACAGCGTCGGGTTCTCGGCCCAGGCGAGGTCGAACACGTCCATGCGCGAGAAGGGCGCGTCCTGCCCGGGGGCACTCCCCGGCAGGCACAACAGAACGACGAGCAGAACGGAGAGACGACGCATGGGGAAAACGGATCGGTGCGAGGGCGACGAACGGGCGGGCGGCCCACAGCAACGTACAACAGGCAGGCCGCGGGGTCAAAACGTCGGGGCGCGGCTAAACTTCCCGGCCGATGAAGGGTTGACATGATGCGTCGTCTTCCTCCTCTTCCAATGCCTCTTCTGTTATGGAGTCGATCGAAAATCGCGTGGCCGACAGTGAGATTCAGGTCTTCAACTTGGCTGACCTCTGGGACGACCGCCCGGTGACGGAGCTCGACATCAGCTCGTTCCTGGTGGAGGGCCTGATGCTGAAGGAAAAAGAGTTCCGCGAAGCGGTGAAAGCGCACGACTGGTCGCAATACGCGGACGAGCACGTGGCCCTCTACTGCTCCACCGACGCCATCGTGCCGACCTGGAGCTACATGCTGATTGCGTCGAAGCTGTACGAGGTGGCCCATACGACCACGATGGGCCGGGCCGACGACCTCCTGCGTGAATACTACGCCCGCGCCCTCGACTCGGTCGACTGGTCGCGGTACGAGGACCGGCCCGTCGTCGTCAAGGGGTGCGGCAGCGACATGGTGCCCGAAATGGCGTACGTCCGTGCCACGCAGAAGCTGCAGGACGTGGCCCGCAAGCTGATGTACGGCGAGCCCTGCTCGTCGGTGCCCCTCTGGCGCCGCCCGAAAGAGACGTCCGATGAGGAGAAGCCGGAGGAGGCCGAGGCCGTTGGCGTGAGCGCGGATCTTCCCTCCCCCAATGCGTAGAAGGCCGGGCCGTCCGCCCTGCGGCCCCGTCGTCCCGAGCCCCGTATGCCGAGCGCGCCCGCCTCTTCGTCCGCGTCGGAAAAGGCGTCTCCCTCCTTCCTCGACGCCCCGATGGAATGGCTGGAGACGAGCCCGCGCTACCGACTGGCGCGCCGGTGGTACCTCCGACACGAGGAGGTGAGCGGGTCTCTTCTGTTCTTCGGGGGCGTCACGTGGGACGTGCTCACCCTTCAGCGCATCGACGCCCTGCTCGACAACCTGATTCTGGGCGTCTACCTGGTACTCCTGACTGGATTTGTGACGCTGGCGGCCCTCACCCGCACCAACCGCCCGGTCCCCGACGCCCTGCGGAAACTAAGTGCGTGGAGCACCGGCGCGATCCAGTTCCTGATGGGTGGGCTCTTCAGCGCGTACGTCATCTACTACACCCGGAGCGCATCGTTTTCAACGGCGTCGCTCTTCCTGCTCGTGCTGGTGGCCCTACTGGTCGCCAACGAGCTGGTGTGGCGCCGCACGTGGAGCGTCTACCTGCTGATTGGGGTCTACTTTCTGGCGGTCTTCTGCTACTTTACGTTTCTGCTGCCCGTGGTGCTCGGCCAAATGGGCCTCGCGGTCTTTCTGGCCAGCGGGTTCGTGAGTGCCGGACTCGTGATTGGGCTCCTCTTGTTTCTGGACGCGCACCACGTCTTCGGCGGCCCCCGCGGCTTTTTGGGCGCCGTGGGACTGGTGCTCGTCCTCCTGGGCGGCATGGTCGGCTTCTACCTCAACCACTGGATCCCGCCCGTGCCGCTGGCCCTGCAGGACGGCGGTGTGTTTCACGACGCCCACCGCGAGGGCGAGGCGTTTGTGCTCCGCTACGAAAAGCCGCCCTGGCATCGCCCCTGGCAAACCGACGACGACCCCTTCCGCTACACGCCCGGCGACACGGTGTACTGCTTCGCCGCTGTCTTCGCCCCCACCACCCTCGAAACGCAGGTGTACCACCACTGGCAGTACTACCACCCCGGGCGCGAGGCCTGGGTCGACACCGACCGGATCGGCTACCGCGTGGTGGGCGGGCGCCGGCGGGGCTACCGCGGCGTCACCTTTAAGCGAAACGTGCGCCCCGGCGCGTGGCGCGTGACCGTAGAAACCGCCGGCCGCCGCCCCATTGGACGCATTCGCTTCGACGTGGTCCGGGCCGACTCCGCCCGCACCGCCGAGTACGTCGTCCGCCGCTACGAGTAATCCGTCGCTCTTTTTTTCCGTCGCTCAGCGTTATGAACATTGACCTGTCCACTCAAACCATCCTCGTCACCGGCGCAAGCCGCGGCATCGGCCGCGCCACCGCCCGTGCCCTCGCCGACGCCGGCGCGACCGTCGCGGTCCACTACGGTCACAGCAAACAGGCCGCCCGCGAAGTCGCCGATGCCTGCGGCCCCGACGCCCGGCCCTTCCAGGCCGACCTCACGGACCTTGCGGCCACCGACCGCCTCGTCGACGACGTGCTCGACGTCTACGGGCGGCTGCACACCCTCGTCCTGAACGCCGGCGTGGCCCGCTCCATGCCTTTGGACGCCGATACGGCCGACTGGGCCGACGACTGGAACGACACCATGCACGTCAACCTGCGGGCCCCCGAGCTTCTGTGTCGCCACGCCCTCCCGCATTTTCAGTCCGAAGGCGGGGGACGCATCGTTAGCATCGCCTCGCGGGCGGCCTTTCGGGGGGACACGCCCGACTACATGAGCTACGCCGCCTCGAAGGCGGGCCTCGTGGCCCTGACCCGCTCGGTGGCGCGCGGCTTTGGCGACGACGGCGTCAAGGCCTTTACGCTCGCCCCGGGCTTTACGCGAACGGACATGGCCCAGGACTTCATCGACACGTACGGCGCAGACCACGTGACGAGCGACCTCGCCCTCTCGGACCTCACAGAACCGGACGACATCGCCCCGTTCGTCGCCTTTCTGGCCAGCGGGCAGGCCGACCACGCCACCGGCACCACCATCGACCTCAATGCCGGCAGCTACGTGCACTGATCTGCGCTCCGGGGCTCGCCGCGGGGGCCTACCGTCGCGGTGATTTGGTTGTGGAGATCCGGCCCCCTATCTTTTTCTCCACTTCCTTCGCCTCTCTTCCAACACAGCGGTGGCCATGTCCTTTTTCGGGCTTCTCCTTCTCCTCCTGATCGCGGCCATTGCGGGCGGGCTCGGGCAGGCGCTCTCCGGCTACTCCCTCGGCGGCTGTCTGATGTCGATCGTCGTCGGCTTTATCGGCGCCCTGCTGGGCCTCTGGATGGCCCGCCAGCTCGGAATGCCGGAGCCCTTCCCCATCACCATCGGCGGGGAAACGTTTCCGCTGCTCTGGGCCATCATCGGATCGGCGCTGTTTTCGGGCGTCCTCGGTGCCCTCAGCCGGCGCCGCTCAGCCCGCTGAGACCGTTTCGGCCCCCGACGGCGAAGAGGCAGGGGGCCGTGCCCCTTCTTCGTCCGGGCCGTCGATGCGAGACAGAAACTCCTCCACCAGGGCGTTGAATACGTCGGGCTTTTCCACCGGCAGGGCGTGGCGCGCATCCGACACCACGGCCAGCTCGGCATTCGGCATCCGCGCCGCCATCCGGTTTTTGGTCGCTACGGGCGTGTAGTCCTGATCCGACGATACGAGAAGCGTCGGGACGGAAATCGTTGGCAGGCGATCCCTCACGCTCCAGCCGATGATGGCGTCGACCGACCAGAGGTACGCCTGCTTGTCGTTCTCCGCCCACCGCTTCACAAATTCGCGCCGGTGGGTTTCCTGTTCGGGCTTCGGAAACAAGCGGTCCGCGAGGAGGCGCCCCACCCGGCGCATGCCCAGCGCCTTCACCGTCAGGCGACGCGAGACGTAGAACCAGAGGTCCGACCACGTCCGCAGGCGCGCGTCGGCGACGCTGTTGGTCACCACAAGGCTCCGCACCAGGGCCGGGGCCGCGGCGGCCAGTTCGAGGGCCACCATCCCGCCCATCGAGAGGCCCACGACGTGGGCGGGCGCCGCGTCGAGGCGGCGGAGCCCCACGGCAACGTCCCGCGCAAACTGGGCGATGTGGTACGGGCCGGGCGGCCGCTCCGACCGGCCGTGCCCCCGCAGGTCGATCCGCAGCACGCGGTAGCGGTCCGCGAAATGAGGCACCTGCTCGAACCAGTCGCGGCTGCTGGACCCGAGGCCGTGGACCAGGAGGAGCGGCGGGCCCTCGCCCCGCTCATCGTAGTAGAGCCGCGTATCGTCGACCGGGAAGTAGGGCATAGAACCGAAGGGATCGGGCGCAGGACGGCCTCGGAGAGGGTGTTCGGTACCCTTGTCCCTCCAGAATCGTTCAGGAGACGCGCATTTTTCCGCCTCCTGCGGGATCAATCCATAACACAGTGCGTCAAAACCCTAAAGAATGACGCAACGCGTTACACTCCCGCGCAACCGCTGGTGCCCCTATGGCCCGACGCATCAAGCGTTACGACAATCGAAAGCTGTACGATACGGAGGCGAGCGAGTACGTCTCGCTCTCGGACCTCGCGGCCCTGGTTCGTGAGGGGGAGACCGTAGAGGTGGTCGACAATGGAACGGGCGAGGACCTGACGGCCCAGACCCTCACCCAGATCATTCTGGAGGAGGGACGGAGCGGCCGGCAGGTGATTCCCTCGGACCTCCTCCACCAGTTGTTGCGACGAAGCGAGGCGGCGCTCGACACCGGCCTCGGCCAGATCCGCTCGACGATCGACGACTTGATGCAGGGATCGTTGGATCGCCTCAAGCGGCTGGTGCAGAGCCCGAGGGCCCAGGAGCTCGACGAGCTGCGTACCCAGTTGCGCCAGCTTGAGCACCAGCTCTCGGTCCTGCTCGACGAGCTGGACGAGCGGGAGACCGCCGGCGTCCCCGACGAGGCCCCCTCCCACACTGAGGCGACGCCCTCGACGCCACGCACGACCTCCTGAGCGATTTTTTTCACCCAACCCAGCACAGACCCATGACAGATTCAACCAAAGAACCGACCACGCACACCGACTCCGCATCCGACTCCATTCAAGACGAGATCACGAAGCGCGGCCGCGACGTGTGGCTGGCCGGGCTCGGGGCCCTCGCGACCGTCGAGGAGGAGGGCAGCAAGCTGTTTGGCCGCCTGGTCGACCGCGGCAAGGAGTTCGAGCACGAGCGACGCAGCGAGCTCCAGAACGCCCGGAAGAAGGCGAAGAAACAGCGCGACGAGGCCCTCGAACAGATTGAGGAAGCGAGTGAGGAGACCCAAACGCTTCTCACCGATACCGTAAACAATGCGCTGGAGCGCTTCGGCGTGCCCACCCGCACCGAGGTCGATCGTCTCTCGAAGAAGGTGGAGACCCTCGCGAAGCAGGTCGATGACCTCACAAAGACCCTTTCGGAAGAGTCGTCCTCTTCTTCGACGAAGGAGTCGGAATAGCGCAACATCGATGGCGCACAGGCCCCCGGAAGCGTCGGGGGCCTTTTTGTCCGTCCCAACCCGTCTCCCACGCGGCCGGCCCTGCTGCCGTCCGGAGCGGCGCAACCGGACGCCTCCGCGGCCCACTGTTCCTGCTGCCCTCCAACGTCTCGTTTTCCGATGCCTCCGAACGGATCTGTCGCTCGTCGTAGCACCATCGGCCTCGGCTGTGCCGGGGGCGTCATTGAGGGCGCCATCTACGAAATCGGCGCTCTCTGCGCACTCGACGAAGCCGTGGACGGCATCGACCTGCACAGCCTCGACATGTACGTGGGCGTCAGTTCCGGGGGCCTCATCTGCTCGATGCTGGCCAATGGGGTCTCCGCCCGTGAACTGAGCCACGCCATCCTATCCGAGGCGCGCGACCCAAACCTCAACCTGGAGCCGGAAGTGCTCTTCCGCCCCGCCGTTCGCGAGTACGCTGGGCGGCTCCAGCGCCTCCCGCGCACGCTCGTCTCGTCGCTTCGCTACTACGCCCTGAACCCCGGCGACCTCTCCCTGCTCGGGCTGCTCTCAACCTTTGGGTCGATGGTGCCGACCGGGCTGTTCGACAACACGCCCCTGGAGCGATTTCTGGCGCGGGCCCTCTCCACCGGCGGCCGCACCAACAACTTTCGCCGCCTGCGGCGCCAGCTCTACATCGTCGCCATGCACCTCGACACGGCCGACGTGGTCGTCTTCGGCCAGCCGGGGCACGACGAGGTCCCCATTTCCAAGGCGATTCAGGCGTCTACCGCCCTGCCCGGCCTCTACGTGCCGGTCGAAATCGATGGGCAGTACTACATCGACGGCGTGGCGCGCCGCACCGTGCACGCCAGCGTGGCCCTCGACGCCGGGGCGGACCTGCTGTTCTGCATCAATCCCATCGTCCCGGTGAACGTGCAGCTGAAGCAACACGCCGGACGGCTGCTGAACGGCGGCCCCACCCCGCCCTCCCTCGCCGATCGCGGCCTCCCCTCCGTCATGTCGCAAACCTTCCGCGCCATCGTCGACTCACGAAAGGAGACGGGATTTCAGAAGTATGAGCACACGCACCCGGACGCCGACCTTCTGCTTATCGAGCCGGAATGCGACGACACCGACCTCTTCTTTTCGAACATCTTCAGCTTCAAAAACCGACACGACGTCTGCGAGCACGCCTACCAGGCCACCCGGCGCCACCTGCTCACGCGGGCCGATACGATCGCGCCCCTGCTCGCCCGGCACGGGCTTCACCTCAATACGGACGTGCTCCGCGACGACCGATCGTTGTACAACGCCTCGCTCCCCGTGGACGAAGAGGCTTCAACGACGACAGAAGAGGCGCACTCGTACACGGACGTGCTGCAGGAGACCGACGAGGTTCTCGACCGGCTGGATGAGGTCCTCGACCGCCTCCGCACCCACCACTCGTAGGTCCCCTCGGTCCAGGCTAGCTCCCAAACAGCGCCAGCAACACGCCGGCCCCAAACAGCGGGAGCGACAACCACAGCGGCCCGCCCTGGACCACGGCAATGACCCCTCCCACGAGACAGGCCCCCGCCAAAATGCTGTTCCGAATCCCGCTCACCGATTCGGAAGGGGGCTGTTCGGTAAGCGCCTCTTCGAGATGCACGGTGCCGGACGATAGGAGCTGCGGAAGTTGCCGGGCGACATCAATAAGTTCGGGGGCGCTGCCCAGCAACTCCTTTCCCAGATTCCAGGGGCTGAACCGCTCCTGAAAAATCTGTTGCACGTGCCGGCGGGACACCGCAACCACGTCGAGGTTCGGATCGAGCGTGCGGCCGACCCCCTCAAACGTCACGAGCGCCTTCACCATCAACGTCATCTCAACGGGAAAGAACACCCGATAGCGCCCGCCCAGGCTCAGGGACCGCAGAATCACCTGCGCGAGGCTAATCGACCCCTGTTTGCTTCGCATCAAAAAGTGCCGGGCCATGTCCGAAACGGCCCGACGAAATCCCTGCGGGTCGCCCCCTTCCCCCACGCGCGCCATGTCGATCAGGTAACGGGCCGCGCTCTCCACGTCGCCGCGGACCAGTGCATAGTAGTAATACAGCATTCGTCGCTTCAGGTCCGCCCGAAACCGCCCCACCATGCCCAGATCAATGAACCCGATCCGCAGGTCCTCAGGGGTTTCCCCCGGCATGATGCGCAAGTTGCCCGCGTGCAGGTCTGCGTGAAAGAAGCCGTCGCGGTACAGCATGCGAATGATGGCCCCAGCGCCGAGGTCAATCACCCGCTGCCGCTCCTCCTCATTCAGGGCCAGTGCCGCCTCCGAACCGGGTCGAATTCCCTCCAGGTACTCCATCGTGAGCACATCGTCGCCACTCAGGTCGCGATACACGTCGGGAAAGACAACCCCGGGCATGTCCTGAAAGTTGGCCGAAAAGATTTCGGCGTGGTCGGCCTCGTAGCTGTAGTCAATTTCGCGCTTGGTGTAGGCGCTGAACTCGTTGATGATTTGCCTGGGCTGGTAGCGCGGCAAAATCCACTGCAGAAAGACCCCAAAGATCTCCAGCAGCTTCAAATCGGATGTAATCACGTCCCGGATGCCGGGCTTCATGACTTTCAGAACCACCTCGTCTCCCTCGCGGGTCGTGGCCCGGTGCACCTGGGCGATCGAAGCCGATCCCAGCGGCTCCGCTTCGATGTTGTCGAATAGTTGGTCCGGCGGGGCATTGAGGTCACGCTCGAGGGTTTGCACCACCTGCTCGAAGGGGATCGGAGGCAGATGATCCATCAGGCTGTCGAGCTCCTTCGTGATGGGCTCGGGCAGCAGGTCCTCCCGGATGGCCATGATCTGCCCCAGTTTCGTAAACGTAGGCCCCAGAATCTCGAGCCGCCGCCGCAGTTGGACCGGAAATGGGCGATCGCGCAGATCACTGCGCACCAACGGGCGGAGGATCCAGGCAAGCAGCCGCTTCCCCGGAGAACGAAGCCCCGTCTTCTTCACCGCAGGCAGGGACCGAACATACGCGATGTGCCCTCCCATCAAGAGCCCAGCCACGTGCCGGTAGACCGTAAAAAAGCGCCGGAACGCCCCACGGTAAGGCGCGAGCGGATCGAAGTTCGCGAGGGCGGAAGAAGCCTTCGGCGACCCGTCAGACGAGACCTCTTCCTGTGAGCGATCTTCCGATCTGGTCTCCCGTTCCGAAGTCGACCGGCGGGCCCCGTCGTTATCGTGTGTCACGAACGGTGCGGCGCAGTGAGCAGATTGTGGCAGGATTCCCGCAGCCAGGAAACGGCCCCCGCGAGAGAGGAGTCAACACACAGGCGTAGTTGCGATGATCCCTCGGAAGACCCTGGGAATGAGGGCTTCAATCGGGTTGGAGCGAGGCCTTCCGCGGTCGTGTCTTGGAAAAGACGTATCACAAAATAAAAAAGGGGCACCGCTGCAAACGCAACGGTGCCCCTAAAAGGAATCCTGGCAACGACCTACTCTACCAGCGGGAAGCCAGTACCATCGGCGCTGCGGGACTTAACTTCTCTGTTCGGGATGGGAAGAGGTGTTGCCCCCGCGCTATAGTCACCAGGAAACTCGGTGCCGACCGAAGCCGGTCGGCGAATGTCTGACATAATGGAGGTCAAACGCACCACACATGCATGCGAGGCAGTGTGTATGCCCTAGAATGCACTTGCGTGATGGCACGTGCAAAATAGGGGTGTTAAGCCTTATGGGTAATTAGTACGGCTCGGCTAAACGTATCGCTACGCTTACACCTGCCGCCTATCTACGTCCTCGTCTCGAACGACCCATGAGGGAGACCTAATCTTGCGGAGGGCTTGGTGCTTAGATGCTTTCAGCGCTTATCCCTTCCGGACATAGCTACCCAGCGATGCACCTGGCGGTACAACTGGCACACTAGCGGTCCGTCCACTTCGGTCCTCTCGTACTAGAAGCAGCTCCGCTTAAGTCTCCGACGCCCTCAGTAGATAGGGACCGAACTGTCTCACGACGTTCTGAACCCAGCTCGCGTGCCGCTTTAATGGGCGAACAGCCCAACCCTTGGGACCTTCTTCAGCCCCAGGATGCGACGAGCCGACATCGAGGTGCCAAACCTCCGCGTCGATATGAACTCTTGGCGGAGATAAGCCTGTTATCCCTGGCGTACCTTTTATCCTTTGAGCGACGACCCTTCCATTCAGAATCGCCGGATCACTAAGTCCTGCTTTCGCATCTGCTCGACCTGTATGTCTCGCAGTCAAGCACCCTTTTGCCTTTACACTCAACGCATGATTACCGACCATGCTGAGGGTACCTTTGAAATCCTCCGTTACAATTTAGGAGGAGACCGCCCCAGTCAAACTACCCGCCTGACAATGTCCCTCGACCGGCTCACGGTCGAAGGTTAGGCATCAATCAGGACAAGGGCGGTATTTCATGAGTGGCTCCATCGCGCCTGGCGACGCGACTTCAATGCCTCCCGCCTATGCTGCACATGTCCTGACTAATGGCAATGCCAAGGTGTAGTAAAGGTGCACAGGGTCTTTCCGTCCCACTGAAGGTAGCCGGCGTCTTCACCGGCACCACAATTTCACCGAGCTCGCGGTCGAGACAGTGCCCAAATCGTTGCACCATTCGTGCAGGTCGGAACTTACCCGACAAGGAATTTCGCTACCTTAGGACCGTTATAGTTACGGCCGCCGTTTACTGGGGCTTCAGTTGCATGCTTCATGCCCGAAGGCATTAACACGCTCCCTTAACCTTCCAGCACCGGGCAGGTGTCAACCCCTATACGTCGTCTTGCGACTTAGCAGAGGTCTGTGTTTTTGTTAAACAGTCGTTTGGGCCTGGTTACTGCGGCTCTTCCTCACTTTTGGACAAGGAAGAGCGCCCCTTCTTCCGAAGGTACGGGGCTAATTTGCCGAATTCCTTGACCACGATTCACTCGAGCGCCTGAGGATACTCTCCTCGCCTACCTGTGTCGGATTATGATACGGGCTCCCTCAACAACGTACGACGCTTTTCTTGGTAGTCTGCTTGGGGACTCTGTGAGTTTGCCTGTCGGCTCCCTCTACTGTCGCATTTCAGTCGTTATGGAAACCGGATTTGCCTGGTTTCCGACTTACATGCTTTAACGTGCTTCCGTCAGCACGCGGCCCTTACGCTTCTACGTCACGCCTTACGTTTACGCAGTTGGGAGGTACGGGAATATTGACCCGTTTTCCATCGCCTACGCCTTTCGGCCTCGGCTTAGGTCCCGACTAACCCTGTTCCGATTAGCGTTGAACAGGAACTCTTAGGCTTGCGGCGAACATGTTTCTCACATGTTTTATCGTTACTCATGCCTACATTTTCTTTTCCAGAAGCTCCACTGCGCCTCACAACGCAGCTTCTGTGCCGCTGGAATGCTCCCCTACCAGACGCCCTAACGGACGAATCCGAAGCTTCGGCGTCAGACTTAATGCCCGGGAATCTTCGGCGCCAGACCGCTCGACCAGTGAGCTGTTACGCACTCTTTTAATGAATGGCTGCTTCTAAGCCAACATCCTGGTTGTCTAAGCAGTCCGACCTCCTTCGTGCAACTTAGTCTGAACTTAGGGGCCTTAGCTGTCGATCTGGGTTGTTCCCCTCTCGGACACGGAGCTTATCCCCCGCGCCCTCACTGTCGTGAAACGTGTACTGGTATTTGGAGTTTGTCTGGGTTTGGTACCCGGTGAAGGGCCCTAGCCCAATCAGTGCTCTACCTCCAGCACACTTTAACACAACGCTGCACCTAAATGCATTTCGGGGAGAACGAGCTATTTCCGGGTTTGATTGGCCTTTCACCCCTACCCACACCTCATCCGGCAGTTTTTCAACACTGGTCGGTACGGCCTTCCACACGGTATTACCCGTGCTTCAGCCTGGATATGGGTAGCTCACCCGGTTTCGCGTCTGCCCCCACTGACTCGGCGCCCTATTCGGACTTGCTTTCGCTGCGGTTCCGGTCCTGAAGACCTTAGCCTGGCCAGTGAGGAGCAACTCGTAGGCTCATTAAGCAAAAGGCACGCCGTCACACCGACCCAAAGGGTCCGTGCTCCGACTGGTTGTCAGCCCATGGTTTCAGGTGCTTTTCGCTCGCCGATTAGGCGTTCTTTTCACCTTTCCCTCACGGTACTGGTTCACTATCGGTCATGAACGAGTATTTAGTCTTGCCAGATGGTGCTGGCAGCTTCCCACAGGATTTCTCCGGTCCCGTGGTACTCAGGGGATCCCGCTTGAACTCAATTGTCTTACGCTTACAGGACTTTCACCTTCTTTGGTGCTGCTTTCCAGTCAGCTTCAACTTCAACGCATGAGCTCGTTGTGCGGGCCCTACAACCCTGACGCAGCCGAAACCACGTCAGTTTAGACTTTTCTCCCTTCGCTCGTCACTACTGAGAGAATCCCAATTGGTCTCTTTTCCTCCGGCTACTGAGATATTTCAGTTGGCCGGGTTAGCTCTTAACACCTATGAATTCAGTGCCAAGTGACAGGTTAAACCTGCCAGGTTTCCCCATTCGGAAATCCACGAATCAACGCTTATTTGCAGCTCCTCGTGGCTTATCGCAGCTTATCACGCCCTTCATCGCCTGTTCATGCCAAGGCATCCACCATGAGCTTTATCTGTGCTTAACACCCACTATTTTGCATGTGCCACTACGAAGACAAACCTCGTCTCTAGGGCACCGCAACGGGGTGTATACACCGCTTAATGCGCTCGCATGCTCGGTATGCAACACGAATCCCATGCTCTTGGTCGCGGATGACCAGAGGCATTCTCGTGTCGCACCGTGCAGTGCGGATGACCTTTCCATTATGTCAAAAGAACGACGCCCACTATACACAGGGCGCTGTGGAGTTAGTCGGATTCGAACCGACGACCTCCTGCTTGCAAAGCAGGTGCTCTACCAACTGAGCTATAACCCCGCCTGACAAAGCAGTGGGGCTGGGTGGAATTGAACCACCGACCTCACGCTTATCAGGCGTGCGCTCTAACCAACCTGAGCTACAGCCCCAACAGTAACGTCAGCAGGCCAACAGCTCGGGAAAACCGTGCAGGCCAGTAAAACCCTGGCGGGTTTTCCAACGGGGCTGCATCCAACTGGCAACTGTCCTCAGGGAAGGGAAGCATAGCGAGTCCGGTCGATCTTCTCGCCCCACGGGCGGAGCGCAAGTCGATCAAGGAAAGACTCTTCTGGAGGTGATCCAGCCGCACCTTCCGGTACGGCTACCTTGTTACGACTTAGCCCCAGTCACTGAGCTCACCTTCGGCCGCTCCCTCCCAAAGGGTTGGGCCGCGGACTTCGGGTGCTCTCAGCTTCCATGGCTTGACGGGCGGTGTGTACAAGGCCCGGGAACGGATTCACCGCGGCATTGCTGATCCACGATTACTAGCGATTCCTGCTTCATGGAGTCGAGTTGCAGACTCCAATCCGAACTGGGACTGGTTTTCAGAGATTCGCTCCTCCTCGCAGAGTGGCGACTCGTTGTACCAGCCATTGTAGCACGTGTGCAGCCCTAGGCGTAAGGACCATGATGACTTGACGTCATCCCCACCTTCCTCACTGCTTGCGCAGGCAGTCTCACTAGAGTCCCCGGCATTACCCGCTGGTAACTAGCGACAGGGGTTACGCTCGTTGCGGGACTTAACCCAACATCTCACGACACGAGCTGACGACAGCCATGCAGTACCTCGCTAAGCGTCCTTGCGGAAAGCTCCCTTTCAGGAGCGGGCACTTAGCGTTCGAGCCTAGGTAAGGTTCTTCGCGTTGCATCGAATTGAGCCACATGCTCCACCGCTTGTGCGGGCCCCCGTCAATTCCTTTGAGTTTCAACCTTGCGATCGTACTCCCCAGGCGGGATGCTTAACGCGTTAACTTAGCCACTGTCCCCTAACGAGACAACGGCGAGCATCCATCGTTTACGGCGCGGACTACCAGGGTATCTAATCCTGTTTGCTCCCCACGCTCTCATGCCTCAGCGTCAGTACCTGTCCAGTTGCCCGCTTTCGCCTCTGGTGTTCCTCGTGATATCTACGCATTTCACCGCTACACCACGAATTCCGGCAACCTCTCCAGGACTCAAGAGCAGCAGTTTCAAAGGCACTTCTACGGTTAAGCCGTAGGATTTCACCTCTGACTTGCTGCCCCGCCTGCGCATCCTTTACGCCCAGTGATTCCGGACAACGCTTGGACCCTCCGTATTACCGCGGCTGCTGGCACGGAGTTAGCCGGTCCTTATTCCTGCGGTACCGTCACACCTTGAAACTACAAGGGTTTCTTCTCGCAGAAAAGGAGTTTACGCCCCATAGGGGTGTCTTCCTCCACGCGGCATGGCTGCATCAGGGTTTCCCCCATTGTGCAAGATTCCCCACTGCTGCCTCCCGTAGGAGTCTGGACCGTGTCTCAGTTCCAGTGTGACTGATCATCCTCTCAGACCAGCTACGGATCGACACCTTGGTGAGCCGTTACCTCACCAACGAGCTAATCCGACGCAGACCCATCCAAAGGCGCCCGAAGGCTTTCATCTGGTTCCCATGCGGGATCCAGACGACGTGCGGTATTAGCCACGGTTTCCCGTGGTTATCCCGCGCCTGAGGGCAGGTTGTCTACGCGTTACGCACCCGTTCGCCACTGTACTTGTTCTGGCAAAGCCAGAACGTTCTCGTGCGACTTGCATGTGTTAAGCCTGCCGCCAGCGTTCGTCCTGAGCTAGGATCAAACTCTCCGTAGTAGGAAAGTTTGCATCTAATCGATCGAACTCGCTTTCCGCCGTGAGGCGAGAAAGGAATCGACCAGGACTCGCTATGCTTCCAATTCCGTCAAAGAACAATTCTACTCTCGCGCCTCCGCTTTTTCCGTTTGGCGCGGACTCAAACAGTACGGCGTATTTTGCCCATTGTCAAATGATGCTCCTATCAATTCACACTTTCTGAATGAAAGAGCATCTCGTCTTCCGACGAGGGCCTGGGCCGCCCGGTGAGTCATGCTCAGTAGAATGTAAAGAACATCGCGCTGCCGTCGGGGGTCGCCCCTCTCGATTGCAGCGTCCCATTAGACACAGAGTACGGGGCTTGGTTTCCGTCTACTGGATGAAACGAAAATAAATAGGGTGTGGGGACTCTGTGATTGACCATTTGTCCACATTCCTCTATCCAGCTCGTCCGCTGTTCGTTCTGATGCCGTACGGAACAGAGAGACTGGCAGCCGCCGTTCTCGTGTCCGGTGTGCCTGCACAACAGGCCCGGCCTTTTCAAAAGACAACCTGTCGCTTATGTCCCGGGACTCGACGTTCCCTTCCGGTCTTCGATGGATCCGCGCTCTTGGAGGCAATCCGTACTTTTGGGGCGGACTGGGGGCGGTGCTCGTGGTCGGGATTGGATTCTATGTTGTGTTCGACTCCTTCGTTATGCCGTCGTACACCCGCCACGACACGTCGGTGCAGGTCCCGAATGTGGAGAATCGCCCCTTCGACGAGGCGAAAACTGCGATGGAACGGAAGGGCCTGAATGTGCAGCGGCAGGTTGGACGGTACAATCCGAACGTGGACCAGGACGTTGTCGTCGATCAGACGCCGCTTGCGAGTGCAACGGTGAAGCCCGGCCGACGGGTATACCTCACCGTCAATACTGGGGACGTTCCGATGGTGAACATCCCCGACCTAAACGGGGTCTCGGTTCGCGAAGCGAAGAATCGTATCTCCTCGGCTGGACTGGAGGTCGGCACGGTCCAGCCCGACTCGATTCCCTCTCCCTACGAAAATACCATTACCCGGCAGTCGCCGGCCCCGGGCGACTCTCTCCAACGTGGCGCAACGGTGGACCTCTGGTACAGCACGGGCCTGGGCGATCAATCGGTCGAAATCCCGAACGTGGTGGGCCGGACGGTGGCGGATGCGCAGCAGCTCCTCCTGAAGAACCAGCTGCGGTTTATTGTGGTGGATACCACGGCGGCCGCCTCCTCGGCAGAACGGAGCCCGTCGGACACCACACAAACGCTGAGCTCCCTCTACGTCCGCCGGCAGGGCCGCTCCCCCGGTACCGAGGTGCAGGCCGGAACGGAAATCCGTCTCTTCACGACGGACGACCCGACCTCCGTTCCGTCCCCAGCCGACACAACCGCGGGAGATACGACGAGGACCGACACCACGCGGCTGGAACGATTTCCCAACCCGGCCCCGGACGAGAACTCCTCCGACGAATAAGGTTCTGAGAGCGACAGGGGGTCCCGTCGCAAGGAAGCCCCACAAAACAAAAAAGCCCACCGGAGCCGAAACGCTCGGTGGGCACATTCGGTGGGCACATAGAGGTGACGGGCGGATTCGAACCGCCGTAGGAGGCTTTGCAGGCCTCTGCCTGACCACTCGGCCACGTCACCATCGCATGTACGGAAGTAGATAAATGAACCTACTTTCCGTCAAGTTCCTTTTCTCTCGGGGGGGCGTTGGGCGGAACGAGCCAGGGAGTACGCCCGGCAGGATTCGAACCTGCGACCTGCGGATTAGCGACCTTCAGCTGGCTTTCGCCAAGAGAGTTCAACAGACACGCATCATCGAACTCAGGGAAGGCTGGACCATCTCTTCACCGTCTCAGGTGCGGCGCGTATGGCCTCTACGGATCCCGTCGCCTGCAGTACCGCAACGCGGCGGTTTCCTCGGGGTTGCCCGGTCGGGGTCAATGCCCGCCCCATACGTGGGGATTCCCCGATACAGCGCCGGTCATCCCGCGCGTTTCGTTCCGCACAGGCGCTCCTTTGCCGCGTTCGCGAAAACGCGGCGTCCTTGAAGTCCGCTGCTCTATCCAACTGAGCTACGGGCGCGGTGAGCCGAAGGCGTCGCCGGGGCGGCGCCTGGTTAGTCGGGGCGGCCGGATTCGAACCGGCGACCTCCTGCTCCCAAAGCAGGTGCGCTAACCGGACTGCGCCACGCCCCGCTCGGGGAGCTTAGCTCTGATCTTTTGCGGCCTCAAGTTCGTCCTCAACCTCGTCGAGGGGGACAATCTTCTGTCGAAACCCGTAGCTCCCGTTGTCTCGCTTTTCAGCGAGCACAAGCTTCGCCATTTTGCGGGAGCCCGGGCTGTTGTCGTTGCTTTGTGCAGCCATGGGTTACTTCGTCTCTCGGTGAAGGGTATGTTTCTGAAGAACGGGGTTGTACTTCATCATCTCGATCCGGTCCGAGTCATTCCGCCGGTTTTTGGTCGTGTGGTAGCGGGACGTGCCCGGCTCCTCGGTGCATTCGAGAATGACTTGTACGCGGTCGCCCTGAGCCATCGCGTGGGGGGGGAGTTAATGAATTGGAACGTAGCGAGCCGACGGGCCCACAGGGCCGTGCAGCACGGGTCTACACGTCGTAGCCCTGCTTGCGCGCCTCCTTCAGTACGGCCTCGATGCCCTTCTTGTTGATGGTCTTCAGCGTCTTGGCCGAGACCTTGAGGGTCACATGGCGGTCCTGCGAGGGAATGTAGAACCGTTTCTTCTGCAGATTTCGCTCGAAGCGGCGGTTCGTCTTCTGGTTCGAGTCCGACACGCTGTTGCCCGTCACGGGGCCTTCGCCGGTAATGTCGTCTTTCCGTGCCATGGCACGTTCGTAAATCAATGAAGGGTCTAAAAGCCTAAAATGAGCCGCGCGGTACAGCGGCAAAGCTGTATAAGAGCAATCGGGCCGTCTTTGTTCGTGAAGACGGGACAAGTCCCGTACCGTGCCCCGATCCAGAGCATCTACTGTCCGTCCCCAGACGGCGTTCCGCCCGAGGGGTGGGGCGTGACCCCCGGCGTCAGGAACTCAAAGAGCGTATCGCCCCGAAGGCCGCGCCGCAAGGTTTCGAGCGGCACCACCTCGTCCGGAGGAATGTTGCCCAGATTTACGTTGGCGCCCTGATTCCGAATGAGCCAGGCCTGCTGTTCTTTCTTCGGGGCCTCGAAGAGGATGTCACGGGGATTCACGCGGGTCACAATCTCGTCGACGAGGCCGGTCCGCACCTCGCCGTTGGGGCGGAAGAGCCCCGCCGTGCCCGCCTCCCGCGACTCGGCGATCACCTTCCAGCTCCCCGCCTCCAGCTCCGCCTGCATGAACTCGACCCAGCGGTACGGAGGCATAATGTCGCTGGAGTCCTTGGAGCCGACCTCGCTCAGCACCGTAAAGTCCCGGGCGAAGAGCTCGATGAATTCGAGCTTGTCCTCGTGCGGCATCGATACGGCCCCGGCCGAGATTTCGAGGTGGTGCACGTCCAGCCGATCGAGGAGGCGCCGGTAGTCGTCGACCTGGTCGCGCAGAAAATAGGCCTCGAACAGCGACCCCCCGAAGAAGAACGGGATGTCGGCCGCGCGGTACACGTCGAGCTTCCGTTCCAGGTTGGGGGTGACGACGGCCGTGCCCCAGCCCAGCTTCACGAGGTCGACAATTTCGGCGGCAACCTCCAGAATCTGTTCCACCCGATCCGGCGAGAGGCCCTTGTCTAGCATGTGGGTCAGCCCCTTCTCGCGGGGCTTTTCGGGCCGGTCGGGGAGGCCGATGAGGTGGTCAAACACGTCGTTGATCATGGCACGGCGGAATGAACAGACAGAATCGTCGAACGCATGAACGCGGCGCGCCCTCGCCCGTTCGTCGCGGCTACGCGTCGAGCTGGACGGCCTGGGCCGGCTCGATGGCGGCGGCCCGGCGGGCCGGATACACCGACGCCAGCACGCACAGCCCAAACGAGATCGCCGCGACAAGCACCACGTCGAGGGGGCGGATGGACACGGGATAGGCGCTGATGAGGAAGGACTCGGCCTGTGCCATCGGCACCACCTCGAAGTACTTCTGGACGAGGGCGAGGCCCAGGCCCAGCACCAGTCCCAGCCCGGTGCCAACGGTGCCCACCAGCGCGCCCTCCAACAGGAAAATGCGGCGGATGTCCGCCTTCGACGCCCCCATTGCCTGCAGCGCCCCCACGTCTCGTCGCTTCTCGATGACCACCATGGTGAGGGAGCCGACGATGTTAAACGCCGCGACGATGATAATGAGCCCCAGAATGAGGGACGCTCCCCACTTCTCCAGCCGCATGACGTCGTAGAGCGACTGCTGGAGGTCGTACCAGGTTTGCACCGTGTAGCGCTCCGGATCCAGGCGGCGCTGGAGCTGCGTTTTCACGGCCCCAGCCCGCTCCAGGTTGTCGAGGCGGAGGTCGAGGCCCGTCACCTGCCCCTGCGTACGGAAGAGACGCTGTGCGGCCTCAAGCCCCACAAAGACGCGCTGCTGATCGGTGGGGGCCTGCATCTCGTACAGCCCCCGCACCTCGAAGCGGTGGACCGGCGGACCGGAAAACACCTGGGTGAGCGTACGCTCGATTGCCGGGGCGGACAGCAGCCCCACCGTGCTGGCCGTGCGCTGCTCGCCGCCGGGCACGAGGCCCGCCCGCCGGGCCAGGGCCCGATCCATCACGAGGCCGGGCGGGCGGTCTGGTCTGCGCCCTAGATCGAACGCCCCCATCACCATCGGCGGCGCGAGGCCCGCGGCCTCCGGCTCCACCCCACGCACCTGCACGATCCGGTTGGACTCGGCGCTGCCCTGATGCACGAACAGCGCCTTGCCCTCCACGTAGGGCGCGGCCGTCGTCACGTGATCCAGCGACCGTGCCATGCGACGGAGCGAGTCGGCATTCGTGATGCCCCGTTCCCCGGCGCTCACGACCCGGACGTGGGGGTCCACCGAGACGAGAAGGTCCCGAACGAAGTCGTAGAACCCGTTCATCACCGACAGCACCACGATGAGGGCCGCCACGCCAAGGGTGACGCCCGTCATGGAGATGCCGGTGATGATGGAAATGAGCGACACCTCGCGACGGCTGGCGAGGTAGCGGCGCGCAATTTGAAACCGGTAGTCCACGGTGGTCGTCCGTTGTCAAACCCTTTCGATTGATGGGGCTACTCGCTCGCGGAAAGCATCGGAGTGGTGGTTGAAAATGCGCCCGCCGGGGGCGACGCGGGAAGGGCGAGTTGATTCGTGAGGATGGCCTGTTCTCCGCCCATCGCCTCGTGTCGGGTGGCAAGGGTCACGTCCCCGGCCGGGGCCTCCAGGGTTACGTAGTCGGTCCAGGTGTAGGATCGCGGGGGATCGTCCGCGTCCATTCCCTGCAGGTGCATGCTCCAGCGGTCGAGGCGGCCCGTCTCGTTCGACACGTACAACCAGTAGGTGTCGCCGGGCGTCAGGCCCACCTCTCCGAAGGTCAGGCGCAGCCCCTCGTGCTCGGCGGTCGACGAATCCGCTGCGTACTGCCGGTTGACCCCAGGGTCGTACACCTTCAGCGGGGCCAGGAGCCAGTACGTGTCGTTGATAAACCGCCCGTAGGCCTGCTCGCGGGCCGACTGCGCCGCCGCCCCCGTCAGTTCGGTGCCGTTGAGGTACACCGTGCCCTCGGGGCGCTGGTTTTCCACATTGCGCACATTGACGAGCGCCACGTAGTTCGAATCCGGCCCGGTCGCCCACTCGACACGGTACTCGCCCGTCGACCGGTCCCAGAGGTGCCGAGCAACCACCTGCCGTCCCTGCGGGGTGTCGACGCCAAAGTTAAACCGCAGGTACGGCGCCGAGGCGAAGGCATCGGCCCCGTGCGCCTTCAGCAGGCGCAGCGCCACGGAGTCGGCTTTCGAGTCAACGGAGAGCGTGTCTGTACCCCCGGGCGACGCGGACGAGGAGGGGCTGCCGCCCCCGCCGCACCCGGCGAGGAGGCCTCCAGCGCAGAGGAAGACGGCGGCGATCAGGAGACGAGTACGGGGCATGACAGCAAGGCGGTTGGTGAGGGAAAGGAGGGGAGTCGTACGGGACGGGGATCATAAGGAAAGGGCTGCGACGCAGAGACGCAGGGGGAAACGGCTACACGTTGAAGCGAAACTGCATCACGTCCCCATCCTCCACCACATAGTTCTTGCCCTCAGTGCGAATCAGGCCCGCGTCCCGGGCCGCCTTCTCGGACCCGGCCGCGTCAAAGTCGTCGTAGTGGATCGTTTCGGCGCGAATGAACCCCTCCTCGAAGTCGGTATGGACCTGGCCGGCGGCCTGCGGAGCGCGCGTGCCCTTCTTGATCGTCCAGGCGTAGGCCCCCTTCTCGTCCGCCGTAAAGAAGGTGATGAGATCGAGCACGTCGTAGGCGGCCCGGATGAGGCGCTCCAGCCCCGAGCGTTCCAGCCCGAGATCGTCCAGAAACAGCTGGCGCTCGTCCGGCTCCAGCTCCGCAATCTGCGCCTCCGCCTCCGCGGAGATCACAACCACCTGCGTGTGTTCCTCTTCTGCTCGTTCGCGGAGCTCCTCCACGGAGTCGTTTCCGTCCGGCACATCCTCCTCCGCCACATTGGCCACGTAAAGCACCGGCTTGTCCGTCAGGAGAAAGAGTTCGTCCACCAGCGCCTGGTTGTCCTCCGACACCTCGAAGGAGCGCGCCCAGTGTCCGCCGCTCAGGTGGTCGTAGAGCCGCTCGAAGAGGGGCACGTGCTCCGCCGCCTCCTTGTCCCCCTTCTTTGCCGCGGGCTTCAGCTTCTCGATGCGCTTTTCGACCGTTTCGAGGTCCTTCAGCAGCAGCTCGGTGTTGATCGTGTCCACGTCCCGTACCGGATCGACCGATCCATCGACGTGGGCCACGCTGTCGTCTTCGAAGCAGCGCACGACGTGGATGATGGCATCGACCTCCCGGATGCTGGCGAGGAACTGGTTGCCCAGGCCCTCGCCCTCGGAGGCGCCCTCCACGAGCCCGGCGATGTCGACGAACTCGATGGTCGTGGGCACGGCCTTGGGCGACTCCGCGAGGTCCTGCACGCGCTCCAGTCGCTCGTCGGGCACCGGCACCACGCCCACGTTCGCATCGACCGTGCAGAACGGGTAGTTCTCGGCGTCGACGCCGGCGTTGCTCAGCGCGTTGAAGATCGTGGATTTGCCCACGTTGGGAAGGCCGACGAGGCCACACTGGAGAGACATGGCAGCCAGGAGACTCTCGTGAGACGATGACGAAGCGCGCAACGGCGTCGTCCTCAGACGTTAAACCGAAACAGCATGACGTTCCCGTCTTTGACGACGTAGTCTTTGCCTTCGGTCCGCATCACCCCGGCCTCCCGGGCCGCAGCTTCGGAGCCCAGCCGGTCGTAGTCGGAGAAGGCAATCGTTTCCGCCCGAATAAATCCCTTCTCGAAGTCGGAGTGGATTGTGCCGGCGGCCTCCGGGGCGCGCGTGCCTTGCTCGATGGTCCACGCCCGCGCCTCCGACGGCCCGGCCGTGAAGAAAGTAATCAGTCCCAGTTGGTCGTACGCGGCGCGGATCAGGCGTTCCAGCCCGGGGCGCTCCAGCCCCAGGTCGTCCAGGAAGAGTTGCCGTTCGTCGGGATCGTCGAACGCCACGATCTGCGACTCCACGTCGGCCGAGATCACAACGGTTTCGGCCCCTTCCTCCTCGGCCACGGCACGCACCTGCTCCACGTGGGCGTTGCCGTCCGGAAGGTCGTTCTCCGCCACGTTCGCCACGTAGAGCACCGGCTTGTCCGTCAGGAGGTACAGCTCGTCAATGATGGAGCGGTCCATTCCCTGCGGGACGTCCTCAAACGTACGGGCCCAGTGCCCGTCCGACAGGTGGTCGTGCAGGGCCTCGAACACCGTCAGCGTTTCCTGCGCCTCCGCGTCCCCGCTCGTTGCGGCTTTGCGGTGGGTCTCAATGCGCTTCTCCACCGTCTCCATGTCTTTCAGGAGAAGCTCGGTGTTGATCACATCGATGTCGCGCGCCGGGTCGACCGAGCCGGAGACGTGCCCGACGTTGTCGTCCTCGAAGCAGCGCACGACGTGCACGATGAGGTCGACCTCGCGGATGTTGCCGAGAAACTGGTTGCCCAGGCCCTCGCCCTCGGAGGCGCCCTCCACGAGCCCGGCGATGTCGACGAACTCGATGGTGGCCGGCGTGGTGTCGTCGGCGTCGGCCAGCTCGGCGAGGCGGTAGAGGCGGTCGTCCGGAACCGGCACGACGCCCACGTTCGGCTCAATGGTGCAGAAGGGATAGTTTTCGGACTCTGCGCCGGCGTTGCTCAGCGCGTTGAAGATCGTGGATTTGCCTACGTTGGGAAGGCCGACGAGGCCACACTGGAGGGACATGAACGGTGGGATGCTTTGGGGCCTACGAGAATGACGCAAGCCGGGTGTATTGCGCGCTGAAGGGGGTTGTTCCTCCACCTCGGCGGGAATCGACCAGGGTTCACCCGTCGGCGTAGGCCACGTCCGCAAACTCGCGCTCGGGGAGGCGCACGGCCGTAAGCCGCCCCATCCCGGGCTGCATGTGGTAGACGCAGCCGGTGTCGATGAGGATGAGCTTGTCCCGGTTGATGGGGGTGGGCTGGGGCGTGTGGCCGCACACCACCGTCTTTTCCCAGGCCACCTCTTCGGCCTCCAGGTGGCCGCGCTCCCAGAGAAACGTGTCTTCGCCCTCTTCCGCCCGGTTCTCGGCGATCGTGCGGCGGGGATTGAGTCCCGCGTGGACGAAAAAGAAGTCGTCGGTCTCGTGGTAGAGCTTGGTGTCCCGGACGAACTGGGCGTGGGCCGAGGGGATGTCAACGCTTCCCTCCTCGTCCTCCCTGTAGCTCTCGAGCGTAGACACCCCGCCGTTCATGCCCCACAGGCGGAAGGTGCCATTGTCGAGGTAGTCCAGCATCATGGCCTCGTGGTTGCCGCGCAGGAAGGTACACTCCACCTCTTCGCGAAGGGACAGGAGGCGGTCGATGACCCCTTTCGAGTCGGGGCCGCGGTCGATGTAATCCCCGACAAACAGGAGGTGATCGTCGGGCGACGGATCAAGCGTGCGCAGGAGGGCATCGAAGGATTTTGCGCAACCGTGAATGTCGCCAATCGCAATCAGGCCCATGACGGATCCTCGTCGGAGCGAGGGGACAAGAACGGAAGGGAGCGTCGAAGAAGTGGGTTTTGGTGGTGCGGACGGACCGTCGGAAAGGGCCCCGCACCGGCGGCCGGCCCTCAGGAGGACTGTGCCCGCTCGCGGATGGCCTCGATGCCGATGAGGCCGCGGCCCGACTTGTTAAGTCGTCCGTCGCGTTCAAGCTCCATGACGATGGCGTCGAGCACCCCGTTGATGAACGTATCGCTCCGTGGGGTGCTGTAGATCTTGGCGATTTCGATGGCCTCGTCGATCGTCACCTTGGGGGGAATTTCTTCGAACTCTAGAAATTCGGTGACGGCCATGCGGAGCAGCGCCCGGTCGACGACGGTGATGCGGGGCAGATCCCAGTTCGTTGCGTGCTCCTGAATTACGTCGTCGGCCTCGTCGCTTGTGTCGAGCGTCGTTCGGAAGAGGGACTCCGCAAACTCGAGGGTGTCCTGGTCCTCTACCAGCTCCGGGGCCAGGAGGGTGCCCACCAGGTGCTCCGGGGAGTCGCCCGCCTGCTCGTGGGCGTAGAGGGCCTTCATCACTTGTATCCGGGCCTCGCGGCGAGTGCTCATGGTAGGATCTGGGATGGGAATGACCGATGACCGGCAACGAGCCGCCGTACCACCTATGTCAGATTTCTACATTGCCGCTGCCGTGGGAGGTTCGGGGCGGGGGATGGATTCCTGTAATCTTGGATCCCGTGGCGCGTGCGTACCGGTGGGTTATGAGGCGAGGAGCGCGTGTGTCTACGGTTGTTCGGCCTCCCTCTGTTTTTCTCCCGTCGGATGCGGCCCGGCTCCCGCGTGCACTGGTCGTCCTACCCTGCGCTCCTTCTCGTCGGAGCCGTTGCGGCCGGCGTTCTTCTGGACCGCGTTGTCGGTCCAGGGCCGGTGTCGATCTGGCTTGTGGGCGGAGGCCTCGGGCTGGGAGTGATCGCAGGGGCGGAGTGGGGGGCGCATCAGCGAATGGTCTCGCTGAGGCCACTGGGGCGCGTGGCGGGGGTCGTTCTGCTGCTGATGTGTGCGGGGGGCGCCCGGCACGCAGTGTACCGCGCTCCCTCTCCCCAGGCGCTGGAGCCCATTGCCGAGGCGACGGAGCATGCGGTTGCCGTCCGCGGGGTCGTGGACGATGCCCCCGAACGATCAGACCGCGACACGCGGTTCACGGTTGCCGTGCAACAGGTTGGAACGGATCGCGACACGATTTCGGTGGACGGAAAGGCCCAGGTGACGCTCCGTCCTCCCCCGTGGGCCGACGCGCCGGCGCCCTTCCCGCGGCTGCAGGAAGGCGACCGGGTGCAGCTTCGCGGGACCGTCCGCCCTGCGCCGGGTCAGCGCAACCCCGGCGGATTTGATTACGCGTCGTATCTGGCGCGGCGGGGCACGTGCTGCACGATGTATGTCGGGGCCCCGGAGGATGTCACGATTCGTGCGCGAGCGGAGGCCGAATCGGTTCGGTTGGTGGTGGCGGGGCGTGAATACCTTCGGGCGCAGATCCAGCGGTACGTGCCCAGCGAGGGAGGGCGGGCCGTACTCCAGGCCCTGCTTCTGGGCGATCGCGGCCGCATCACGGACGCCCGGCGAGACGACTTTGCCCGCACGGGGCTGATGCACCTGCTGGCCGTGTCCGGCCTCCATGTATTTCTGGTCGGAATGGTCGTCTACGTGCTGCTTCGGCCCCTGCTTTTGCGTGTTCAGGTTCCGTGGCGGAGCATGGAGATTGGACGGTCGGTGCTCACGATTGGCCTCCTGGGGTTTTACATGGTGCTTACAGGGGGGCGTCCGTCGGTCGTTCGGGCGGTCATCATGGCGACGCTGTTCATTGGGAGTGTTGTGCTGCAGCGGTCCTCTCATCCGCTGAACACGTTGGGCGTTGCGGCCCTTGTGCTGATCGCGGCTCGTCCGACGGCCCTGTTCGACGTGGGATTTCAGCTCTCAATGTCGGCCGTCGCGGGAATTGTGACGCTCCAGCCCCGGTTCGCAGCCCCCATTCCCAATCGCTGGCGGCGCTGGGCCGCGGCCGACTACGCTGTGTCGCTGGTGGTTACGTCCGCGGCGGCCGTACTGGCGACCGCCCCCGTGCTGCTTTTACACTTCGGATGGGTGTCGATCGGGGGACTCCTCCTCAACGTGGCTGGAATTCCCTTCACGGCCCTCGGGCTGTCGGCCGCCCTGGCGATGGTGATCGCAGGTGGGATGTCTACAGTGGCGGGCGCGGCGTTTGGTAGTGCCGCCGACCTGTTCGTGCAGGGACTGCTTTGGACGTCGGAGTGGGGAGCCGACTGGCTCTCGTGGGCGGGCCTCCGAATGGCGGATCCGGATGTGTGGGTGATAGGGGCGTTTTTGGCCGGCATTGTCTCTCTGGCCCAGTGGCCCCGGCCTCGGGTCCGCTGGCGGTGTATCGTCGGGGGGCTCCTGCTATCAACAATCTCGGTGTGGAGCGGCGCGTGGAATGAGGCGGGGACGCTCGACGTCATCTTCTTCGACGTTGGGAATGGGGACGCGGCTCTTGTCTCCACGCCCCTCGACCGACACATCCTGGTGGATACGGGGCCCCGATCGCCTACGGGAAGCGCGGCCTCCTACTCCGTGCTTCCGTACCTGCAGCAGCGGGGCATCCGGCATCTGGATGCTGTGATTGTGAGCCATCCCGATGAGGATCACCTGGGAGGACTTCCCTCTGTGCTCCGCGAGGTGTCGGTGGGGCGCGTCTTCCACAACGGACGGGCGGTTGGCACAGAACTGTACGCGGAAACCCAGAGCCTCCTCTCAGAGAGTGGAACCCCCAGTCGACCCGCTCAGCAAGGCGAGAAGTGGACACCGAGCCCACACCTCCAGGTTCAGTTCCTGGCCCCTCCGAGCCCGGAGACCTTCGACTCGGTCAACGAGGGGTCCGTCGTCGTTCTTCTGAGGTACGGACAGGTGAAATTGCTTTTTCCGGGCGATGTGGAAGCCGGAGCAGAGGAGATGCTCGTTCGCGCCTACGGATCCAGTCTCCGGAGCGACGTCGTAAAAGTCCCCCACCATGGGTCGAAGACGAGCAGCACGCCTTCGTTTGTGCAGTCCGCCGCCGACTCTACTGACACACACGCGGTCGTAAGTGTGGGAGAAGACAACCCGTACGGAATGCCCCACGAGCAGGTGCTTGGGCGATGGCAGGAAGGGGCAGAGCATGTTCACAGAACCTCCGTGAGAGGGGCGGTGTGGCTCCGCACCGATGGTCGGGACACGTGGCGGATTCGCTGGAAGTAATTGTCTCTCAGTGCAGTAGAAGCCTCTTCACACCCGATATACACCCCTGTACTCCTACCAAAGGCGATTTTCTCTGATATACCACCACCTATCAGTACATGTGGAGAGGGAAGAGTTGTCCACGGCCCCCGTTAGAATAAAGCAGAAGGGGAAATTTAAAAGAGTGATTGTTGTTGTTGGGCGTGTGGAAATGTGGATAACCGAGTTGCCCACAAGGACAGACGCCGAGTGTGGATGATCTTCCGAGTCGTGCACAGGGTTTTCCACAGTGAGAGGGTGACGACACGCTGGTATGCGGCGCACAAGGCCGTTTCCAAGGACGTTTTCCACGTATCCACAGCTATCCACAGCCAGAGGCCCGAAATGGCGGGAGAAGTTTTCCACACTCGTCCACACTGTGGACAAGCTTGGGAGGGCGGTGGACAAGTGGGGGACTTATGCACCGGACCGGCGGGGGACTCGGCGCCGTCCACACCGGGCGGACGTTTTCCCCCACTCGTACACGGGTTATCCACAACGTTGTGGACAACAACTGTGGACAGGAAATCGGCGGGCCCGCCCGGAATTGTGTGTCGGCGCCCGATCAGACGATGTTATCGGCCGAGGCGCTCGTACATCTCGCGCTTGTAGGCTTCCACGCCGGGCTGGTTGAAGGGGTTAACCTCCAGCAGGTAGCCGCTCACCGCCACAGCGTGTTCGAAGAAGTAGAGGAGCTCGCCGATCGGCCCCGGCGCGATTTCATCGAACTGCAGTGTCATGTTGGGCACGCCGCCGTCGGCGTGGGCCTGGGCCGTGCCGCTGTACGCGGCATCGGTGACGTCGTCCATGCTGCGGCCCGCGACGTAGTTGAGGCCGTCCACATCGTCGTCGGTTTTGGGCACGTCGAGCCCGTCGGGCGTGCGCTCGGGCATCAGGAAGGTCTCGATGAGCGTGCGCTGTCCCTCCTGCATGTACTGGCCCAGCGAGTGGAGGTCGGTGGTGTACTGCACGACCGAGGGGAAGAGGCCGGTCCCCTCTTTGCCTTCGCTCTCGCCGAAGAGCTGCTGCCACCACTGGCCAATGCCTTTCAGCTTCGGTTCGAAGACCGCGAGCGTTTCGACGTCGTACCCGTCGTCCAGGAGCAGGGCGCGAAGCGCGGCGTAGCGCAGGGCGTCGTGGTCGGGATCGGCGTCGGTGAGGGCGTCGCAGGCCGAGGCTGCGCCGTAGAACAGGGACTGGATGTCGATCCCCGCCGCGGCGATGGGCAGGAGCCCAACGGGGGTGAGGACGGAGAAGCGCCCGCCCACGTCGTCGGGGATGACGTACTTCTTGTAGAACCCGTGTGCACGGTGGAGGGCGTTGAGGGCGCCCTGGTCGCTGTCGGTGGTGATGAGAATCCGGTCGTTGGCGTCGTCGAACCGGTCCTGCATCCACGCCCGCACGACGCGGAAGGCAAGGGCGGTTTCGAGGGTGGTGCCGCTCTTTGAGATGACGTTGACGAACACGGACTTCCCCTCCAGGTCGTCGAGCAGCCGGCGCAGGTAGGCGCCGCTCGTGTGGTGACCCGCAAACCGGATTTCGGGGGGCTGGTCGGGGTGGGCGCTCGCGCCGTCCGCGGCGGCGTCGGGGGCGGAGGACGAGGGGCGGCGGGAGGTGCCGTACGGGGTGAGGGCGTCGATGACGGCCCGGGCGCCGAGGTAGGAACCGCCAATGCCGAGGCAGAGGAGCACGTCGGCGTCGCGCCGCAGCCGGGCGGCCGTGGATTCGATGTCTTCGAGAAGGGCGTCGTCGGGGTCCAGCAGCAGGTCGCGCCACCCGAGCATGTCGCTGCCGGCTCCGGTTTTCTGAAGGACGGCCTCGTGCGCGTCGGCGACACGGGGGCGAAGGGCCGCCAGGGCGTCGTCGTCGAGGAACGGGCGAAGGTGGGTGTCGTCGAGTCGAACCATGAGAGGAGGGGGCTGTGACAGGAGAATAGAACGTGGGGCTCGGCGGCGCGGACGGCGGGGCCGAGACGGGACCATATCAACATACGAAGCCCGGCCGGCGTTCACAGAAAACAGAGAGGCGGCCCCCCGAATGCGGTTGGAACTCTGGGCGACGGCCCTGTTTTGGGGGGACTGTTGGATCCGTGCTCGGTCGGTCCGGATCGGGGACCCTCGGCAAAGGACCGGCCGCTGTCCCTGAGGGGGCGGAGGAAAAGCAGCCGGAGGGCCGCCGTGTGTTCTGTCCGTCGTTCGTTCCACCCACACGTAGAGCGTCCGAATGCAACTGGCCCTCTATCTCGCCTACGTGGTGGGCGGAACCGCCATCTGCTGGGTGGGAAGTGGCATGCTGGAGCGGTCGGCCCAGCGCCTGTCGGTGTACCACCAGGTGCCGGCCGTGGTGCAGGGGGCGGTGATTACGGCCATCGGGTCTAGCTTCCCGGAGCTGTCGAGCACGGTGCTGGCCACGCTCGTCCACGGCACGTTCGACCTGGGCGTCGCCTCCATCGTCGGCTCGGCCCTGTTCAACATCCTGGTGATCCCGGGCGTCTCGGGCCTCGTGGGCGGGCGCATCGAGTCGGGCCAGCTGCTCGTCTTTAAGGACGTGCAGTTTTACATGCTGTCCGTGGCCGTGCTGCTTCTCACCTTTGCCCTGGCCATCATCTACTACCCGGTGCCCGGTCCCCGCCGCATCGGCACGGTTACGCGCGGGCTGGCCCTCATCCCGTTCCTGTTCTACGGGCTGTACCTCTATCTCCAGCTTCTGGCCGTGCAGGAGCATGACGGGGCCACGGTGCCCGAGGGACTGCGGCCGGGGCGAGAGTGGGGCCGACTCGTGGTGAGCCTCGTCCTGATCGTGCTCGGCACCGAGGGGCTGGTGCGGGCGGCCATTGGCCTGGGGGGATGGTTTGGGACGCCGCCCTTTCTGTGGGGGCTCACGGTGGTGGCAGCCGGCACGAGCGTGCCCGACATGTTCGTGAGCGTGCGGGCCGCCCACCGGGGCCACGGCACCATGAGTCTCGCCAACGTGCTGGGGAGCAATGTCTTCGACCTCCTGGTGGCGGTGCCGGCGGGCATTCTCATTGCGGGGGCGGCCACGGTCGACTTCTCGGCGGCCGTGCCCATGATGACGCTGCTCACCGGGGCCACGATTGCCCTCTTCGTGATTCTACGCACGAACGAGTCGCTGGAGCCGGCGGAGGCGGGGGGGCTGCTGGCCCTCTACAGCGCCTTCCTGGTGCTTGTGGCGTTGGAAACGATGGGGCTCCTCCGGTTCATGACCTGAGGACGGGCCTACGTCTCTTCCTGCATCGTGTAGAGGCGCCAGCCGCAATAGGCGGTGATGAGGAGCGGCCACAGGGCCGACACCCACGCCCCGTCCAGGAGCCGGCTGACGGTGAGGAAGGCCCCCACGATGCCGAGGCCCGCGAAAATGAGTTTGTAGATCTGCGTCGAATCCATTCGGCGGAGGGGAAGAAGGAGAAGAGCGGGCGGGCGGCTACACGTCGGCGTCCGAGCGGGTGCCGTTGGCGAGGTCGGCGAGGAGCGAGGTGAGCTTGCCGCCGGGGTTGGCGAGGTAATTCTCGGCCACGTTCGACGGAAGGGTGATGGGCGTCTGCTCCACGAGGTCGAGGCCGTAGCCGGCCAGCCCGATGCGCTTGCGGGGATTGTTCGTGAGCAGCCGCAGCCGGCGGATTCCGAGGTCGCGCAGGATCTGGCAGCCGATGCCGTAGTCGCGGTGGTCCATGTTGAGCGACACGTCGGCGGGGTCCAGGTCGTCGCGCGTCTGGGAGCGCTCGATGTCTTTCATCTTCGAGAGGAGGCCCTCGCCGTGGTTGCTCTGCATCATATACAGGACGGCGCCCTGTCCTTCGTAGTCGATGCGGAGGAGCGACTTGGCAAGCTGCTCGCTGTACTCCTCGCGGCGGGCCGCCAGCACGTCGCCCAGCACGTTCTGAGAGTGGACGCGCACCAGCACGGGCTCGGTCTCGTCCCAGTCTCCCTTGAGGAGCGCCAGGTGGATGTCGCCCGTGAGCGATTCCTGGTAGGCCACCACGCGGAAGACCCCGAAGGCCGTGTCGAGCTGAATCTCGGCCTCGCGGCTCACGAGGCGCTCGTTTTGCATGCGGTACGCGATGAGGTCCTGGATCGTGACCAGGGGAACGTCGAGGGCGTCCGCGCGGTCGGCCAGCTGGGGCACGCGGGCCATCGTGCCGTCCTCGTTCATGATTTCGACGAGGGCGCCGGCGGGGGTGTACCCGGCCAGGCGGGCCAGGTCCACGGCCGCCTCGGTGTGGCCGGCGCGGCGCAGCACCCCGCCCGAGCGGGCGCGCAGGGGAAAGACGTGTCCGGGACGGGCAAAGTCGTACGGCGTGGCGTCCGGGTCGGCCAGGGCCTGGATCGTCTTGGCCCGGTCCGCCGCCGAGATGCCGGTGGTGGTGCCCTGCCTGTAGTCGACGGAGACCGTAAACGGCGTGTCGTAGGCGGCCGAGTTCGACTCCACCATCAGGTCGAGGTCGAGCGCGTCGGCGCGGTCCGGCGTGATGGCGGTGCAGAGCAGGCCGCGGCCCTGCTTCGTCATGAAGTTGACGAGCTCGGGCGTCATGGCCTCGGCGGCCCCGATGAAGTCGCCCTCGTTCTCACGGTCCTCGTCGTCCACCACGATCACAAGGCCGCCGTCCCGCACGGCCGCGACGGCGTCGGGGATCGTGTCGAAGGGGCGGTCGTCGGCGGAGCGATCGGGGGACGTCATGGGAGCCGGGGAAAACGCGTCGGGAGAGACAAGTTGCGGGCAGGGGCTTCTTGCTTTCCGTTACGCGACAGCAGACGGGCGGTTCTACCCCTCGTGCCTCGTGATCATCATCCCCCGGTTGTCGTGCCCCCGGCGGGCCGGTTCGCAGGCGGGGCGTGTGCTACTCCTCGTCCTCCCCCTGCATGCGGGAGATCGAGTCCTTGTCGAAGCGCAGCTTGGTGCCTTTGCTGTCGACCTGAGCCAGCACGCTGTCGTCCTCAATCATCTGAATCGTGCCGTGGATGCCGCCCACGGTCACGATCTTGTCGCCCTGCTCCAGGCTCTCAATCATGTCTTCGTGCTCCTGCTGTCGCTTCTGTTGCGGCCGGTAGATGAAGAAGTAGAAGACCGCAAAGATCAGAATGAGCGGCAGGAACAGCCCGAACAGGCCCCCGCCTCCGGAGCCCCCGCTCGACTGCATGAGAAACACCGGGAAGAGGGTTGCGACGGAAGAGGGAAGCATGAGCGGATGAGCCACGATGGGACAAATCGATGCGGAGCAGGCACAGGGCCCGCTCGACCGAGCGGCTAAACGCGGGGGGCTTCCGCCGGTTCGGGACAGACAAGACGAGCCCGGCGGTCGGGCGACAAAGACCCAAAGAAAAAAAGGGCAAGCGACCCGCAGCGCGCCGCTGCGACCTCCTACCGCTGCTGCCTTCCGGCCCTGACGGGGTTCAGAGGGAGCTGGCCGTGCGGGACTTGCCCTTTCCGGTGCGGGGAATCCCCGCAATATGTCGGATCCATTTTGACAAGGGAGGCGCGCAGAGGTTCCGGCTGACGGGCGGAAAGATGTCGTCAATCCCCCCCTGCCCGCCCGGTTCGGCGTGCGGTCCACTTCTTCTCCCGGCGCAGACGGCGGACGAGCAAGGAGAACGGAGTGGGGAACGGGGTCCTCGGGCGCCCAACCCGGAGATTGGGCGGGGCCGGAAGGGGCATATGGCCGTCGGTGAGGGGGGATTTCCGGCAAAAGAGGGATATTTCATCGGCTCTCCGATCTTTGGCCGGGAATGCGGTGGTAAATCCCCCCTGCCTCCCCCTACGTTTGTTCGCGGCTCTGAACAAAGGCACGCGTTCGTCCCGGCACCCTCGGGGCGGTCCTTAGCAAGAAGCACCCCCACCCTTGTGTCGATCGGAGCCGGGGCCTACCGACGCTTGTTTTCCTGGCATGAATCAGAAAACGGATGAGCAGTGTAGCGATCTACTGGGCGTTTGCGATCGCCTTTTTGGCGGGCATGGTATTTATCGGAATCTATCAGTTCATTGGGCTCCAGTCCGTGCAGGACGACCAGGAGCGGGCGTTTGACTTTTGGATTGGAGAGGGCACCACCCCGGGCTGGTGGACCGCCGCGTCCCTGGCGGCCGGCTGGCTCCTCGTCGGGTGGATGACGTGGCAGATGTACCTCTGGTACGCGTATGGCGTCGGGGCCATTTGGATCTTCACGATTCCTTGGCTGCTGTGCACCATCGCCCTTCTCTTCGTGCCGAAGCTGTTCCGGAAGTTTCCGGGCGTGTCGATCCCCGAGATTCTGCGCTTCCGATTCGACCGCACCACGCAGGCGCTGCTGGGACCGGTGCAGAGCTTTGCCTACCTCACGTGGCTGGCCGCCGAAATCTACGTGCTGAGTGCCGTGCTCTCGCAGCCCCTGGAGGTCGGGGTCGTTACGATGGCAGTCATCGTGAGCATTACGTTCGGGACGTACGTCACCCTGGGCGGCTTCCGCTCCGTCCTGCGCACCGACCTCATTCAGTTCGTGTGCGCCGTCATCATGCTGATCGCCCTCTCCGTGTACGGCATCATGGAGGCGGCCAGCATTTCGGGCGGGGTCGGGCAGATTGTCGATCAGATTAACGAGACGCCGCCGGTCTACGCCGACCATTTCTGGGATTGGGACTCGCCGGGGTACTCCTACATGATTGCGGCGATGATCATCTACACGCCCGGCTTCATCACGCTGCAGGGGGCGTGGCAGCGCGTGATGGCCACCAGCACGGAGCGCGAGGCGTACAAGAGCATGATCTGGAACGTGACGATCAACGTGCTCATCGTGCTGGGTATGCCGACGCTCATTGCAGTGGCCGCGCTGGTGATCTTCCCGCCCGTCGGCGGCGAGATCCCGGCGGAGGTGGGCAGCTACGGCTACTTCATCTTCTCGTCGATGATTACGGAGCTGTTCAGCAATCCCTTCGTGGCCGGAGCGCTCATTGTGGCGCTCATGGGTATGGCGCTCTCGTCGGTCGATACCTACGTGAACGTGTGCGCGATGAACCTGACGAAGGATGTGCTGGAACCGCTCGTCTTTGAGCGCTACGACGTGAGCGGGCAGACGCGCCTGAACGTGGGGCGCGTGGTGACGGCGGGCTTCATCGGCATCTCGCTGTTGTGGGCGTTCGAGTTCCCGGGCCTGTTCGACATGTACTTCCTGTCGAGTGCCCTCATCTCGGCCACCTCGGCCGTGGCGATTGGGGCGGTGTTCTCGAAGAAGCCCACGACGCTCTCGGCCTACTTGGCGATCATCTTTGGCACGGCGGGCATCTTCGTGTTCTTCTTCCTGGGCAAGTACGAAATGCTGGGCTGGCTGCCGACCTGGCTCACGAACTCGGGCCTGGCCTACGGCGTCATCGGGCTGGCGATGGCCATTGTGGGCGTGTTCGTTGGCATCCGGTACGGACGGCCGCCGAGCGAGGAGGTGCTGGCGCGCTACGACGGCGAGTACTACGCCGGCCGCCGCGAGATGTACGAGCTCAATCGGCAGATGAAGCAGGAGGAGAAAGAGCGAGACGAGGCCGTGCTGGCCGGGAAGAAGTAGCCCGGCTCCTCACCTTGCTCAGTCGCCCCGGTCGCCTTCCATACGGCTGCGAATCCAGTCGGACACGGACTGCAGGGCGGCCGGGGCCATCGTTGTGTCGATCTGCGCGTACTCGGTGGGCAGGCCCGTATCCGCGGGCTGGAAGAGGTGATTGAGCCCGTCGAGCACGCGCACCGTCGTGTCGTCGCTCGGGCTTGTGCCGAGGGCGGTGCGCATGGGCGACACGTTCTGCTCGGGCGGCACCTGGAGGTCGCGGCTGCCGTAGAGGGCGAGCACGGGCACGTCGACCTGGCGCAGCGTGGAAGCGGGATCGTGCTGCACGAAGAAGCGGAACCAGGGCGACGCGAGCTGATCGAGCTGAGAGTCAATCTGCTCGCTGGAGGCCCCGCGCTCGGACAGGAGGGGGCGCACTCGGTCCGCGAGGGCGGCCGAGTCGGGGGCCGAGCGGACGGCGTCCATGAGGCGGCGTTGCACCGTGCGGATGGAGTCGGCGGCTGTGGACGAGGCGCCCTGGGCCGCGGCGATGCGGGCACTCTGCTCCACGATGATGTCGGCGCCGGACACGGCGGGCCCGGCCAGAAGCACGAGAAAGGCCACCGGCTCGTGCCGGGTGTGGACGAGCGGGGCGACGAGCCCGCCTTCGCTCATGCCCAGCAGGCCGATGGCGTCCCGGTCGACGGTCGGTTGATTTTGGAGAAAGCGGACGGCGGCCGCCGCGTCGGTGGCAAAGGCTTCCGAGGTGGCGCCTTCGAACGCCCCGCCCGAGTCGCCGACGCCCCGTTCGTCGTAGCGCAGCACGGCGATGCCCTGGCGCGTCAGGTGGTCGGCCAGGACGTGAAACAGCTTGTGGTTGAACACCTCGGAGTTTCGATCCTGCGGCCCGGAGCCGGACAGGAGCACCACGGCGGGGTGGGGCCCTTCACCTTTGGGTTGAGTGAGGGTGCCGGCGAGCGTGAGGGGGACGGACTGCCCGCTCTGCGTCCACGTCCCGTCGAGCGTATCGCCCGCCGGCGACAGGACGCCCCGGTACGTGCCCCCGATGCGGTCGACAGCGAGCGTGAGGCTGTCGCCGGTCACCGTCACGTCGGACGCCGGGATGCCGGTCGCGCCCTGGTCGGGGCTGTCCATGGTGGCGGTGAGGCCGTCGGCCGCCTCCTCGAGGTGAAAGACGATGCGGAGCTCCATCCCACCGGCCCGCAGCGGGCCGGACCAGGAGCCGAGTAGCGCGTCCTGGCCGGCGGCCTCGAACGGGCTCAGGAAGACGAACGCGGCAGCAAGCAGAAGGGAGAGGCGGGAGGCAGACATGGCGGAGCGGAGGGCGAAAGACGATCTGGATGTGCACGCAGAACACGGAGTTCTCCGGTCCGCTGTTACGGGAACGGGTCCGGCGCACGCGTCCGCTCCGACGCCATCCGGCGCGAGAGAGGTCTACAGCAGATCCAGCGCATCGACGTCGATGGCCACGTGGTAGCCGTTCGGGGGCGTGCCGTGGGCCTCGCGGGTCTGCCGCAGGGCCGTCTGGAGCGGGCGGGCGCTGCCGCCGCGGGCCTTGAGGAGCGTGCGGTAGCGGTGCTGCTTCTTCACGCGCTGGATGAAGGCGGGCTCCGGGCCCATCACCTCCACGCCCTCGGCGTGGCCGCGGAGGCGGTTTGTCCAGTTGAGCGCCAGTTGTTCGACCCGTTCCTCGTCCGGCCCCCGAAAGGTGACGGTGGCCACGTGCCCGAACGGCGGATAGCCGAACTGGCGGCGCGTGGGCAGCTCTTCTTCCACGAAGCCGTCGTAGTCGTGCGTCGTGGCGTGGCGGAGGGCCGGGTGGTCGGGGTTGCGGGTCTGCAGGATGACCTCGCCCTGGAGGTCGGCGCGGCCGGCGCGGCCCGCCACCTGCGTGAGGAGCTGAAACGTGTGCTCCTCGGCGCGGAAGTCGGGGAAGAGGAGCCCCACGTCCGCGTCAACGACGCCCACCAGCGTTACGCGCCCGAAGTCGAGCCCCTTCGCGATCATCTGCGTGCCGAGCAGCACGTCGCCGCCGTTTTTGAAGCGCTGCAGGATGCGGTGGTGGCCGTGCTTCTGGCTCGTGGTGTCGCGGTCCATGCGGAGGACGGTGGCGTCGGGGACCACCGACTCGACCTCGGCCTGTACCTGCTGGGTGCCGACGCCGATCTGATCGAGGTCGCCGCTGCCGCAGTGGGGGCAGTGCTGGGGCGCCTGCTCGGCGTATCCGCAGTAGTGGCACTGGAGGCGGGCCGGGCCGCCGCTCCGGTGGAGGGTGAGGGTCACCGAGCAGTCGCCGCACTCGGGCGCCCAGCCGCACTCGTCGCACTCGATGACGGGGGCGTAGCCGCGGCGGTTCTGGAGAAGAATTACCTGCTCGTCCCGTGCCACCCGCTCGCGGATGGCCTCGCGGAGCGGGTCGGCCAGGGCGCCGTCGAGCTGATGCTTTTTGCGCTGAAGGGTGAGGTCGAGGATGTGCACCTCGGGGAGGGCGGCGGTGTCGCCGGAGGCGTCGGGCACCCGCTCGGGGAGTTCGAGGCGCTCGTACTTGCCCCAGCGCGCGTTCATCGTCGACTCCAGGCTGGGCGTGGCGGAGCCCAGGACGCACACGGCGTCGGCCTGGTGGGCACGCATCACGGCCACGTCGCGGGCGTGGTAGCGCGGGGCGGGGTCGAACTGCTTGTACGAGGTCTCGTGCTCCTCGTCCACCACGATGAGGCCGAGGTCTTCCACCGGAGCGAGGACGGCGGAGCGCGGGCCGATGGCGATGCGGGCGGCGCCGGTGCGCAGCTGGCGCCACGCATCGTACCGCTCGCCGGGGGTCATCTGCGAGTGCAGGACGGCGATCTGGTCGCCGAAGTGGGCGCGGAAGCGCTGGACCGTCTGCGGCGTGAGGGCAATTTCGGGGACGAGGATGATGCCGGTGCGGCCCTGCGCCAGCACGGCCTTCAGGGCGCGAATGTAGACCTCCGTCTTGCCACTGCCGGTGATGCCGTGCAGCAGAAAGGTGCCGTAGCGCCCGTCGTCCACGGCGCCGGTGATGGCGCTCAGGGCGTTTTGCTGGGCGGGGAGGAGGTCGTGATCGGCGGGCGGGT
>NCRC01000027.1 GCA_002894685.1 Salinivenus lutea | reverse complement strand
GACGGGCGGCGCCGGTGGGGCCGGATGGCGGGGCCGACGCGGCCCGGCGACTGGTGTGGGGGTACGGGCTATCGAGCGGGGCCATGATTACGAGCACCGCGGTCTTCCTCATCCCGAGCGCAATTGGGCACCACGCGGCCTTCGGGGGGTTTGGCATTGCCGCCGGCGTGCTCATCGGCTTTGCCCTGCACGTGGTGCAGCACCAGATGGCGCACCTGCCGCTGCCCTTCGACCGGACGACGCTGGAGCTGACGGTCCACGCGCTCACGGCCGGGCTGGTGATTGGGGCCGTCTACGCCACGATGCCGGCGCTGGGGCTTACGCTCGGCCTCGCCATTGTATCGCACAAGGGGCCGGCGGGGTACGCCGCGGCCAGCCGACTGCGACGAAGCGGGCGCTCGGTGGCCGGGCTGCTGGTGCCGGCGGCGGCCGTGGCCGTCACGGCGGTGCCCGTGGGGGTTCTGGCCGTTCCGGGCCCGCCGGTGGCGCACGCGCTGGTATTTGGGGTCGCCACCGGCGTGTTCTTGCACGTGGCCCTCGACTTTCTGCCGCAGTGCGAGATCGGCGGGGAGCTAATGGAGGTGGCCGGGTTTTCGGAAGGAGGGGAGGGGGAGGCGCCGTTCAACGCCCAGCATCACCTGCTCGATCGCCTGCGTCTGCACGCCGTTGCCAGCACGTCGATCGGCGGGCTGCTTGTCTTTGTGGCCTGGTGGGTCATCGCCGGATGAGCCGCCCCGTTGGGCCCTACCGGCCCACGGCGGCGCGCTCGGACCGCATCTCCTTCGTGAGGGGGCGCAGGTCGGCGTCGAGAAGGTCGGACAGGGTGAGGGCAATCTCGGTGTTGTCCTGGTTCCCGATAAACTGGTAGGCGCCCGGGCCGTAGCCGTAGACGCCCACGTCAACCGCCGTGTGGGCGTGGCTCGTCCAGCCCACCAGGGCCTTGCGATTCACGATGGCCGCCACCGTTCTGCTGAGGGCAAAGGAGCCGTCGGCGCTCATGAGTTTCTCGACGGCGTCGTCCTCAACGTCCGAGATCCCGGTGAAGTGGCTGAGCGCGCCGACAATCCGGCGCTCTTTCTCGTCCTCGGCGGCGTCCGAGCTGCGGATTGTGCGGATGCTGTCCGCAATCACGCCGCTGGAGGCCGTCACGTTGGACAGCACGTCGGGGTGCCAGGAGTAGATCCCCTCGCCGTCGCGGTTGCGGCCCAGGCTGAGCCCGCCGGTTTCGTGGTCGGACACCACCAGGACGAGCGTATTCTCGTCGGCCTTCGCGGTGTTGAGGGCTGTTTTTACGGCCTCGTTGAAGGCCAGGATGTCGTGAAGGTGGGCGGCGGCGTCGTTGCCGTGCCCGGCGTGGTCGATGCGGCTGCCCTCGACCATCAGGAAGTACCCGCCCTCTTCGGTGGAGAGGCGGTCGATGGCGGCCTCGGTCATCGTTGCCAGGCTGGGCTGCTGGGTGTCGTCGCGGTTGAGTTCATAGGCCATGTGGCTGTCGCTGAACAGGCCGAGGAGGGGTCCGTCGCCGGCCTGGGCGAGCTCGTCGGCCGTTTCGGCGATGGTGTAGCCGCGGTCGCGGGCCGTGCGGAGAAGGTTGCGGCGATCATCGCGCGCGCTGCCGTCCACCGACTGCGGCACGAAGTGGCGCCGCCCGCCCCCCAGGAGGACCTCCATGTCCTGGTTCAGCTGCTGGCGGGCGATCCGATTTTCCTGTCCGCGATCCGCAACGTGGGCGGAAAAGACGGCGGGCGTGGCGTGCGTAATGCGGCTCGTGACGACCAGGCCGGTGGCCATGCCCTCGCGCTCGGCCCCCTCCAGGAGCGTGGCGACGGCCTGCTTGGACGTGTCGACCGAGATGGCGCCGTTGTACGTCTTTTCGCCAGTCGCGAGGGCGGTGCCCCCGGCGGCCGAGTCCGTGATGCGGCTGGAGGAGGAGAACGTACGGATGCTCCCAATGTGGAGGCTGTCGTAGGCCAGCTCCGTGGTGCCGTCGCGCCAGCGGAGGTAGTCGCGCGCCATGGTGACGCTGGCGGGCCCGTAGCCGTCCGGGATCATCAGAATGACGTTCGTCGGCGTCTCGCCCTGTCCGAGGGTTTCGGGGGCAACCTGGGCGCGGCTGGGGAGGGCCACGGCGAGGAGAAGGGCGAGGCAGACGGCAAAGGCGGAACGGAGCATGGGGGAAGCGTCGCAGAGCAAAACCAGCGAAAAGGCACGGGCCGGAGCACGAACATCCAACCTCGGGACGTCCTATCCACCCCTGCGCGGGGCAGTTCCGTGGGCCCGGTGCGGGATCGTGTAGACAACAGAATGATAAAACGTAGCGTCCGCAACTGAAACGTCCGCCCCGCGCGTCGTGCCCCGCGACCTTGTGTCGTTGACAGGCGGGGCCGTGCCCCCTACCTTCTGAAAGAGTCCCCGCCGTGCGGTGCGCCTCCGGGGGCCTTCACTTTTTTCCGTTGCTGACTGCCTTGTGTCCTATGATTGGATCTTCGCTTCGACCGTTTGCTCCGGTGCTGTTCAGTGTCGCTGTGCTCTTCCTCGTCGTCGGGTGTGGGGGCGGAGACAGCGGGCCCGGCGTGCAGATTCAGCAGGGGGAGCGATCGCCCGCCATTGAGGGCGCGACGGCCCGAGTGACGACGCCCGCCGACAGTGCCGTCCTCGACAGTGCGGACGTCGACGTGGTCGTGGAGGCCGACAGCTTTGAAACGGGCATTCAGACGGATACGGAGCGCGCCCAGGAGATTGCCAACTCCGCCAACGGCCAGCATTTCCACGTCATTCTGGACAACCAGCCCTACATGGCCAACTACGAGGCGGGCACGCCCTTCGATATTGGGACCCTGGAGCCCGGCCCGCACACCCTGGTCGTGCTGCCGAGTCGATCCTACCACGAGAGCGTGAAGCGGGCGGACGCCTACGACCTCGTGAACTTCTACGTGGAGGAGGACACCGGAACGTTTATGCTGGCCCCGGACGATCCGGCGATCATCTACAGCCGGCCGAAGGGCACGTACAGCGGGGCGGACGCCGAGCGGATCATGCTCGACTTCTACCTTCACAACGTGGAGCTGAGCGAAGACGGCTACAAGGCCCGGTACACCATTCGGTCGGCCGACGCGAACGGCGAAGAGCTTGTCTCCACCACGCTTACGGAGTGGGCGCCGGCCTTCGTAACGGGGCTCGAGAGCGGCACGTACACCGTGCAGCTCCAGCTGCTGAACGCGGAGGGAGAGGTGGTGCCCGGCGACTTCAACGACACCACCCGAGAAATCCAGGTCGACACTGAATAGTGCCCCCTTTTGCTTCCATGACAACATGTTCTCTGGGCCGGGCGTGGGGCCGTGTCGTGCTGCTTGGGGTGTGTACGGCCCTTCTGCTCGCGTCTGGGGCCGCGGCGCAACCGGCCCTGGGCCCGGCGGCGAAGCCGCAGCCGGGCATCGACGTGCAGGACTACGACTTTGACCTCGTCCTGTCCGACACGACGGACCGCATTCGGGGCGCGGCGACGGTACACCTTCGCGTGACGACGGACACCCTCTCGGCCGTGCGCCTCGACTTGATCGGGCCTCCCGCATCGGGGGGCACCGGCATGCGGGTGACCGAGGTCACGGAAGACGGGCGCGACGTCTCCTTCGATCACCGAGACGACCGGCTGCACATCCGGCCCCGGTCCGGCCTCCAGGCGGGGCAGACCCGCACGTTCGAGGTGCGCTACGGCGGCGTCCCGGCCGACGGCCTCATCATCGGCACGAACCGACACGGCGACCGCACCTTCTTCGGAGACAACTGGCCGAACCGGGCGCGCCACTGGCTGCCGGTGGTCGATCACCTGGCCGACAAGGCCACGGTCGAGTTTCGGGTGACGGCGCCGGCCCAGTACGAGGTGGTGAGCAACGGCGCCCTCGTGCAGGACTCCACCGCCGGAGACCGGCGCATCACCCACTGGCGCACCGACGTGCCGCTGCCGCCGAAAGTGATCGTGATTGGCGTGGCGGATTTTGCCGTCGACACCGTGGCGACGGTCGACGGCGTGCCGGTGCAGAGCTGGGTGTACCCGGAGGACCGAACCGCGGGCTTTCGGGACCTGGGGCAGGCCCCGCCCATCCTTCGGTTTTTTGAGGAGAACCTGGGCCCGTACCCCTACGAGAAACTGGCCAACGTGCAGTCGACCACCCGCTACGGCGGCATGGAAAACGCCTCCGCTATCTTCTACAGCGAGGAGGCGGTGGCCGATGGCGAGGACGACACGTCCCTCCTGGCCCACGAGATTGCTCACCAGTGGTACGGCAACACCGTCACCGAGGCCGACTGGCCCCACCTGTGGCTCAGCGAGGGCGTGGCCACCTACCTGACCGGCCTCTATCTGGAGCACGCCCAGGGCCCGGACCGCCTCGCCCAGTACATGCGCGATGCCCGGCAGAGCGTGGTCCGCTTCCACGAGCAAAACCCGGAGACTCCCCTCGTGGATACGACCTACACCGACCCGAACGAGCTCCTCACCGCAAATCCCTATCAGAAGGGCGCGTGGGTGCTGCACATGCTTCGCCAGGAGGTGGGGACCGACACCTTCTGGGACGGCATGCGGGCCTACTACGATCGCTACCGCAACCGAAACGCCAGCACGGCGGACTTTCGGCGCGTAATGGAGGACGTGTCCGGGCAGGCGCTCGGATGGTTCTTTGCGCAGTGGACGCGCCGCGCCGGCCATCCTGTGGTGGAGGGCACCTGGCGCTACGACGAGGCGGCGGGGGCCTGCGCGGTGACCCTGCGACAGGTGCAGGAGGGGGCGCCGTTCCGGGTGCCGGTGACGGTGTCCCTGTCGGGCACAGGAGGGCAGACGACCACCCTCTCTCTGAACAGCCGGTCGCACACGGCGCAGGTGGACTGCCCGGAGGCCCCGACGTCGGTCACGCTGGATCCGGAGACGGAGGTGCTGGCCGAATGGTCGATGGAGCGGGAGTAGGCCCGGCGTGGGAGCCGGCCTCTGCAGCGGGCCCACCGCACGCCGGAGCCGCTCTGGGCCTGTTTTGGGGGACGCAGATGGCACGAGGGCCGCGTACGGCCGGCGCGGCGGGGGACGAGACGTTCGCTTTCTTCTGACACGCTCCTGTGAGGTCGCCGTGACCCTTCGCTTGTCGATTCTGTTGGCCCTTGGTCTTGCGGGGGCGCTCCCGGCCACGGCCCAGCCCACGCCCTCCGCGTCGGCGGCGGACAGCGTGCGCGCCACCCTCGGCGCCCTCTTCGACGGCATGCGGGCGGGCGACAGCGCGGCGGTGCGGGCCGTTTTTTACCCCGAGGCGCGCCTGTACACGGCCCTTGGGGCGTCGGACTCTGCGTCTGTGGACCGCACCCCCATCGAGGAGTTCGCCCGTGCCGTGGGGCAGCCGCGCGACCGGCCGTGGGACGAGCGCATCTGGGACGTGGAGGTGCGCACGGACGGGCCGCTGGCCCACGCCTGGGTGCCCTACGCGTTTTACGTCGGCGAGGCGTTCTCGCACTGTGGCGTGAACGCCGTGCAGTTCGTTCGGACCGCGGACGGGTGGCGCATTACGCAGCTTACCGACACCCGCCGCTCGGACTGCGACGTGCCGCCGGAGGTGGAAAACGGAGGAAGTCTCCGGGACACAGACCATACCGGCGCGGGGGACGTATGAGGGGCGTGACTCCGATCCAATTGCCGACCAAACTCCCTCCGTACAGCTTATGGACGATCCCAGCCGGCCCGCCGGCGGCGACGGTGCCGCTCAGCAACCCTTTTCCTGCCCCGAGTGCGACCGCACGGTGGGCCACGCCAACGTGCTCACCGGCGACTTTACGTTCGAGAACGTGACGCCCACCTCCAGCAGCCCCGACGGCACGCCGGAGTTCCGCGAAACAGGGCTGGAGGACGGTCCACAGAAGGCCATCGAGCTGCGCTGCGACTTCTGCGGGCAGGAGTTTACGCTGGGGGTGGAGACGGAGGAGTAGGGCCCGAGGCCGACGCCCCGCGAGCGGCCCGCCCTGTTGATCGATTCGCGGAAATCACATTGTTTGAATGCTCCCTGTGTGACAAAGTGACGCAGGGATGCCTCCGCACACGCGGAGATAGACCCCGTGAACGTGAACAACGGCACAGCCACGTTCAGATGCCTCCGCACACGCGGAGATAGACCTTGCTCGTGCGCGTAGTAGGCCGTGAGTGGCTCGATGCCTCCGCACACGCGGAGATAGACCTGCTGCCAGTTCATGCCGTGCCCCGCAATAGAGGATGCCTCCGCACACGCGGAGATAGACCGTGTTTCGGAACATGAAGCTCATGTCCGTCACGGATGCCTCCGCACACGCGGAGATAGACCCTGTTTCAGGAGACGCGCCGGGAGTTTCTGGAGGATGCCTCCGCACACGCGGAGATAGACCCATCGCGGCCCGCCGCGACCTGCGGCGATACTAGATGCCTCCGCACACGCGGAGATAGACCCAGGGCATGCGGAGGGTGTAGTAATGGCACGCGGATGCCTCCGCACACGCGGAGATAGACCACCCGAACCACGTCGACAATGCGGACCTGATAGGATGCCTCCGCACACGCGGAGATAGACCTCAAGCTCTTTTAGCCGTGAGCTTCACGACCACGATGCCTCCGCACACGCGGAGATAGACCCGAGAGTGACTCCGTCGGCCCCTGGGAGGGGGCCAGTTCGTGTGGTCCGGATTGTCAGGGCAGCGGAAACCGGAGCATCGACATGTGACGGTCCGGAACGGATTGTCTATACGTGTTTAACAGCTGTACACACTGTAAACATCGGGCCCAATGCCATGACGAGCCACACCACCGAAAAAGACGAACGGGCCAGCGACGCGGCACACTCCGACTCCGAGTCCGATTCTACTACTGGAGGTCAAGATATGGACCGGCAGACAGAGAGCGAATGGGACGCGGAGATCGAGAAGGACGCCAAGGCGGGCAAGCTCGACGATCTGATTCAGGAGGCGCGGGAGGCGCACAGGAAAGGCGAGACGACGCCTCTTCCTTAACGCACGAGACGACCCGTCGCTTCCGCACGTCTTTCCGGAAGCTCCCTCTCCCCATCCAGGAGAGGGCCCGAAAACAGCACGACCGTCTCGAAGAGAGCCCCTCTCATCCGTCTCTTCGCCTGAAGAATGTCCACGGGGATCTCTGGAGCGCCCGCGTCACTGGCAGTTACCGTGCGCTCGGCGTGATGGATGAACCGGGCGTTATCACGTGGTTCTGGATTGGCAACCACGACGAATACGAGCGCTTGATTGGTGAGGGGCTCTAGCTGTCTCACGATTCACTCTAAGCCGGGCAGCAGGCCCTTTTGTCACCAAGGCCGTTATTGTGAATTCGGCAGCGTTCGTGTGACGCAGGTCCCCCAAATTTCCGGTGGCTATAACTCCGCACACGCGGAGATAGATCTCCGGAGGACGGTGAGGACGCACGTGGCCCCCGGATGCCTCCGCACACGCGGAGATAGCCCCGAGGGATTGGAGGCATCAGGGATCGATCACGAGGGACGGGGGCACGCCGTCGCGGAGGGTGCGGTCGGTGAGGCGGAGGAGGCGGCGCTGCTCGGGCCAGGCCAGCCGGTCGGCGGCCTCCTGGGCGGGCCACCAGCCGAAGGCGTCGTGCTCGTCGTCGAGGGTGGGCGGAGCGGAGAGGGCCGCGGCAAAGGCTGGGGCAAGGTTGATGCGGTCCTCTTCCCACTCGTAGAACGTGTTGACGGAGGGCAGTGTCCAGAACCGATCGGGCGACTGGCCGGTCTCCTCACGACACTCCCGGAGGGCGGCCTCCCACGCGGCCTCGTCGGCCTTGATTTTGCCCCCGACCATGCGCCACTGCCCCTCGTACGGCGTGCCCGCCGCGCGCCGGAGCAGCAGAAACTCGGGGTTCACGGAGCGGTGTCGGTAGGGATACACGTCGACGACACGAATCGAAGAGTCGGGCATCGGGGCGGGAGGGAACGGGGCAGAACGTGCGCTTGATGAACGTAATGGCCACACGGCGAAGTGTCGACGCCACGGGAGAGCAACGTCCGCGGATATGTTCATATGTGGTCTTCTGCGGATGAGGAACCCCGTCTCGGGGGCTACCATACAGGCCCCCTGTCGTTATCAATCCCGGTGTGCCCGTCGTCTATGCAGCGGCTCCACCACATTGCAGTGTGGATCCTCCTCGCGACGTTCGTCGTGGGGGGCGCCGTGGGGCCCGTTGCGCACCAGACCCAGCACGCGGTCGATCAGGCGTCGGCGTCCGCTCACAGTCACACGTCGGCCGACGGGCCCGTGTGGTGCGGGGAGTCCGTAGCGGTCGTCGCTCCGGACTGCGTGTTGTGCACCACCCGTCTGGTGATCGTGCCGCCGGCGGAGGCCCGGGCCGATGCGCCCCACGAGCTGGCGACGGCCTGGGACGCGACGCGCGCACACCTCACCTCGTCCCTTGTTGTGGCCGCGCCGCTCATCCGCGGCCCGCCGACGCTCGGGTAGGCCGGACGGGGCCCAGTGGATTCGTGCGCCGGCTCGTGAGCCCCACCTCGCGTGCCGTCGACGGAGCGGATCCGTCCCGTCCCGTATCGCCTCCGTCGTGGAGGGGGTACGCATCTGCATGAGGCAGCCCGGAGCCCGCCCCCGGCGTTCGTCGCATCCGCGACGGAGGCCGCGTGCAGGGGCCTGGGCCGAGTCCGAGGCCTGCCCGTTCTCGTCGTGTGGATCTGCGCACGACGGTCCTCCCCAACAGTGTCCCACCGATTCTGCATCCGATGAGCCGACCCGTTTTCCTGATTTCCGTTGCCCTCCTTTTCGCCTGTGCGCCCTTCCTCGCCCACGCCCAGTCCAGCCGCGGGACCGTCGAGGGCACCGTTACCGACACCGACGGCGCGCCGGTGGCCGGGGTCCAGGTCGTGGATCCCTCCCTCCAGCGCGGCACCACCACCGGGGCCGACGGCCAATACACCCTCAGCGGCCTCCCGACGGGCGCCCACACCCTCGAATTTCGCTTCGTCGGCTACCAGACCGCCATCCGGGAGGTCACCGTGACGGCCGGGGGGCAGACAACCCTGAACGTTTCCCTCAAGGAGCGAGTGCTGGAGACCGACGGCGTGACCGTGACCGGCACCGCCCGGGCCCGCAGCACACTCACGACGCCCCAGAACGTGGACGTGCTCGGGACCGAAGATCTCGACATCAACCGCAGCGCGTCCCTCGGCGATGTCCTGTCGGAAAACGTGGCGGGCGTATCGTCCATCCAGACGGGCTCGCAGGCCGGCAAACCGGTCCTGCGCGGCCTCTCGGGCAACCGCATCCGCGTGCTCAAGGACGGCATCGGGCAGGAGTACTACCAGTTCGGCGTGCGGCACTTTCCCACCACGTCCTCGAACGAGGCCGAGCGGATTGAGGTGGTGCGCGGGCCCAGCAGCATCCAGTACGGCTCCGACGCCCTCGGCGGCGCCATCAACGTGATCACCAAAAACGCCCCGACCGCCGACCTGGGCGAGTCCCGCTTCGGCGGCAAGTTTCGCTCCCAGTACTTCACGAACAACAATGAGCGGGCCGTGGGACTGGACCTGCAGGGGGCCCAGGGCAATGTGGGGGTCCGGGCGGGCGTCGAGCGCCGCGTATCGGGCAACTACACCGCCCCCGAGGCGCCGACGTTCTTTGAGACCCAGCAGGGCGGAACGTTCGGCGATCCGAAGTACACGGGAGAGATCCCCTTCACCAATTTCGAGCAGTGGACCGGCTACGCCCAGGTGGGCACGCAGGGGGACTTCGGCAGCGTGCAGGTGTACGGCGACTACTGGGTGAACCGACACAACTTTCTGCTTCCCACGGGCGGGCCCGACGGCAGCGACACCAATCCGCCGGACGGCCTCGGGCAAAACCTGGAGCACGGCAACCTCGTGGCGAAGGGCACCCTCGTGGCCGACGGCTTCGTGATCCGGCCCCGGCTTAGCTTCCAGACGTCGATCCGCCAGTCCGGCAACGGCAGCGGCACCCAGACGCTCGGGGTCATCGAGGACAACGGCGGGTACGGCGGCTTCGACTACCCCCTCGACCTGAAGACCGACATCTACACCGGGCGCCTGGAGGTGGTCCACCCGGCGATCGGCTCGGTAAGCGGGACCCTTGGGGCCGAGGTGCAGCTCCAGGACGCCAATACCCGCGGCCCGGCCGAGCTGCAGCCGACGGCCGATACCTGGAATGTCGGGCTCTTCGTGTTTGAGGAAATCGACCTGGCCCCCTGGACGCTGAATGCAGGCCTGCGCGGAGATTATCGCACCATCGACGCGGAGCCGAACGACCGCACCAGCGACCCGGACGCCCTCCAAAACGAGTACTGGACGCTCTCGGGGGCCCTGGGCGCCAACGTCCAGGTGGCCGACGGTGTGGCCCTGGCGACCAACCTCAGCAGCGGCTTCCGCGCGCCCAGCGTGTTTGAGCTGTACGCGAACGGCGTGCACGGCGGCGTAGCGGCATTCCAGCGCGGCAATCCGGACCTCAACCCCGAACGGGCCTACAGTGCCGACGCATCGGTGCGGGTCCGGCGGGATCGGGTGACGGCCGAAGTGACCGGCTACGTCAACGTCATCAACAATTACGTCTACCTGAGAAATACCGGCACAACCCAGCCAAACGGGCCACTGCTCATCTATGAGGCCGACCAGACGGATGCCGTGATTCCGGGAGTCGAGGCGCGGGTGGAGACGCAGCTGCGGCCGTGGCTGCACGTGGGGGGCCAGCTCGCCGTGCTCGGAGGCACCGGCGACGGGCTCGGGACCGACGGCGCGGACGGCGAGTTGCCGCTGCTCCCGGCGAACAACGTGAAGGGCTTCGTTCACCTCACGCCCGAGGGGCCGGGCCCGCTCCGTAGCCCCCGCGTCGAGGTGGACCTGAAACACGGGCTCGACAAAGACGCGGCGGGTCGCTTCGAGCCCTTCTCGCAGTTCGACGACCTGGACACGGCGGGCCCCAATCCCCCGTTCGGTACGGCCTCGACGAAGGCCTATACGACGGTCGACGTGTCCGCCGAGAGTCGCTTTGCCCTCGGCCTCGGCGTGGATCCGTCGCTCCGCCTGGCCGTGCGCAACGTGTTCGACACCACGTACCGCGACTTCCTGGACACCTACAAGGGCTATGCCCTGTCGCCCGGTCGCGACCTGCGCGTGAGTCTGTCGGTGCCGTTCTAGGCCGGGGGGGCTCCCACGCGGGTTGTCCTTCAGGGCGCTGGTGCGTACCCTGACACTGTTCTGCCCCCTGTCTTCTTACGCCCGATAGTCCCATGCCCGACTCGTTTTCCCTCCAGGATGGAACTGACGAGGACGAGCCCCTCGAGTACGACGACAACTGGGACATTGACGACGAGGAGGACGAAGACGAGCTGGAGGACGAGGACGACTGGGTCGATTGGGAAGACGACGACGCGGTCTACGAGGAGGAAGACGACCGTTCGGACGAGGAGGACGATGGCGAGGGCTTTTTCTTCGACCCGGACGAGGAGTAGACGTCCTGCCCGCTCGTTCTTTTTCCTGTTGCCGGCCTGTGCCTATGGACGTGCCGCCCGCCGAGTCTGTGACGCCCTGGTGGGGCACCTACACCCTGGAGGAGGATGAGGGAGGACAGTGGGAGATTGGCCCCTCGACCGTCTGGCTCTACCGGTCGGCCCGCGACTGGCGCGTCATTCACCGCCCGTCGACGGCCGCCACCAGCACCGATCCCATGGAGCACCGGAGCCGCGTGACGGTGCCGGTGCCCCCGGCGGAGATGGACGAGGTCCTCCACGCCGACGAGCCGGACTGGAAGACCGATCGGTACAGCGTTCGCCGCACCGCGGCGCAGGTGACCCTGGCGCCCGCCCTGGCCGACCGCCCGGTGGTCTCGCGCCCCGAGCACCCCCTCCACGTGCCGCCCGGCGAGTCGGTGACGCTCTACCTGAGCACGGCGCTGTGGGTGCGCGTGGTGCTTCCCGACCGGGACGGCTGGCTCCACGAGATGCCGTCGCATCGGATGTCGGACACCTGGTTCGGGGCCTCGACGCGGGAGGGCACCCTCTGCTACGCGACGCGCACGGCGGGGCGCCTCCAGCTCGACAAGCTGCCCCTTCGCCTCCACCGGGCGGTGACCCCCCTGCACGTGCGCAACCGGGCCGCGGAGGCCCTGGACCTGGAACGCGTGCAGCTGCCGGCGCCGCACCTGTCCCTCTACCGGGCCCCCTCCGATACGCTCTGGACCAACGCCGTCTCCATGCGGCACACCACGGCCGGGGAGGGCGCCACGGTCACGGTCGACGAAGGCCCGCCCTCGGCGGTGCCGGAGGCAGAGCGCGTGCAGCCGCCCCGCGAGCCGAATCGGAAAGGCCTGTTCACGAGCACCTTTGGTGCGTTTGGGGCGCTCTTTGGCCCGTGATGCCCCGATCTATGGCACCGCGGTGCCCGGTGGCCGAGCACGAAGCGAACGGGCATGAACTTATATTGCGTATTTCGTATTGCGTATCGAGTTGGGAGCTCGCTCGAATGAATACGCAATACGAAATACGCAATACGAAATACGCAACCTTCCCGAAATGGCGAAAGGCCGATTCAGGGCCATCTACAGCGAATATGAGCACTCACCTCCCGTAGCACGTCATGGAGCAGTGGTGGACCCTCATTCTGGAGTACCTGACCGGCCCCCAGGCCGTGGCCCTGTTGCGGGCCGTGGTGAAGATTGCCATTGGCCTGGGCCTGGGGCGCCTGGCGGGCAACGGCCTGGCGCGCGTCTTCGGCCAGGAGGACCCGCAACGGGCCATGATCCTTCGCCGCATCGCCTTCTACGGCATTGGCGGGCTCTTTGCGGCCTCGGCCCTCACCGAGCTGGGGTTCGAGCTCAGCGTGCTGCTCGGGGCCGCCGGCATCCTGACGGTCGCCATTGGGTTCGCCTCCCAGACCTCGGCGTCGAACGTCATCAGCGGCCTGTTTTTGCTGGGCGAACGGCCCTTCGCGGTGGGGGACGTCATTCGGGTGAGCGGGACCACGGGCGAGGTGTTGTCGGTCGACCTGCTGTCGGTCAAGCTCCGCACGTTCGACAACCTGTTCGTGCGCATCCCGAACGAGACGATGATCAAGTCCGAGGTCACCAACCTGCGGCGCTTTCCCATCCGGCGCGTCGACCTGCAGGTGGGGGTGGCCTACAAGGAAGACCTGCGTGAGGTGCGCCGGGTGCTCATGGAGGTGGCCGATCGCAATCCCCTGTGCCTCGAGGAGCCGCAGCCCCTCATCATCTTTCAGGGCTACGGCGACTCGTCCATCAACCACCAGTTCTCGGTGTGGGCCTCCACCGACAACTTTCTGGAGCTCCGCAACAGCATCCCGCTCGAAATCAAGGAGGCGTTCAACGCGCACGACATCGAGATTCCGTTTCCCCATCGCACGCTCTACACGGGCAGCGAAACCGATCCCTTCCCGGTTGAGCCGGTGGCCTCGCCGGGGGGAGCGGAGGGGCGGCCGTCCCCGGATGGCGGGGCGGATTAAGAAGCGGCGGCCCGACGGGCCGGAGGGAAGCCGCTCGATGAAGGGGAACGCCCCTGCAGAATCGTGGGTTGCAGGCTTTTATCTGTACGCTCAATTCAGCAGCTGCCCATGACGTGTGCGTGCTTTCCCCCGTCGGCCGGACGTCACTGGGCCCTCCGGGGACTTGCGATTCTCCTTCTCGGCGGAGTGCTCGGGGCCGGGGGGGGCGCCCCTGCGTCCCTGCAGGAGACCCTGCGCCTCCGACTTCAGGCTCCCGGATCCATGCTGGGCGCGGCGGACGCTGTGGACCGCGTGTACCGGACCGGAGCAGAACCCAGATGGATCACCGCCGCCGGCCCCACCGCGCAGGCCGACAGCCTGATTGCCGTGCTCCGCGACGCGGATCGGGACGGGCTGCGCCCGAGCGATTATCACCTCGCAACGCTCGACTCTCTGCGGGAGCACCTCCGACGGGCCGCGTCGGGCACGCAGGACATGAACGAACGGCGCCTCGCCGATTTCGAGCTCCTGTGTACGGATGCCTTTTTGCTCTACGCGCGCCACCTGCTCCGGGGCCGTGTCGACCCGGTGGAGATGGTGCCCTCCTGGACGCTCGACCGGCGGGAGCGGGACCTCGCCCAGCGGCTCGACGAAGCGGTCGACGAGGGAACGATTCGGGGCGTCCTCCACGCCCTTCGCCCCCAGCAGCCGGGGTACCAGGCGCTTCGGGAGGCCCTGCAGCGCTACCGCGACATCGCCGCGTCGGGCGGCTGGCCCACGGTGCCGGACGGACCGAAGCTGGAGGTCGGCGTGGCGCACGACCAGGTGGAGGCCCTCCGGGCCCGGCTTCGCGTGACGGGCGACCTCGCCGTTGACGCGTCGGCGGCGCCCCGCCAATTTGACGACGCGCTTCGGGCCGCCGTCGTTCGGTTCCAGGAGCGCCACGGGCTGGAGGCGGACGGGGTCGTCGGCCCTGCGAGTCGGGCGGCCCTCAACGTGTCGGTCGACCGGCGCATTCAGCAGCTCGAGGTCAACCTGGAGCGGTGGCGATGGCTGCCGCAGGATCTGGGCACGCGGTACGTGCTCGTGAACATCGCCGGTTTTCAGTTGCGCGTGATGGAGGAGGGCGAGGAGCAACTCCAGATGCGGGTGGTCACCGGACGTCCCTACCGGCAGACCCCTATCTTTTCCGACCAGATTTCGTACCTCTCCTTCAGTCCCTACTGGAACGTGCCGCACAGCCTGGCGACCCGCGACAAGCTGCCGGAGTTTCAGCGGAATCCGGGCCTCGTCTCGCAGCAGGGCTTCGAGGTGTTTCGGGGATGGGGGGCGGACGCACGTCCCATTGATCCCTCCACGATTGACTGGAACAGCCTCTCGGCCCGCAGCTTCCCGTACCGGCTGCGGCAGCGCCCGGGCCCGCAGAATGCGCTGGGCCAGGTCAAGTTCATGTTTCCGAATCGCCACAACGTGTATCTCCACGACACCCCCTCGCAGTCGCTCTTTCAGCGCAGCGCGCGCGGCTTCAGCTCGGGGTGCATCCGGGTGGAGCGGCCGGTGGAGCTGGCGACGTACCTGCTCCGGGAAAATGAAGGGTGGACGGCGGACCGAGTGCGGCGGGCGATGGGCCAGTCGCGGGAGCAGAGCGTGGTGCTCCAGGAAAAGGTGCCCGTCCACCTGCTCTACTGGACGTCGTGGGTCGAGGACGGGCAGATGCAGTTTCGGAACGACATCTACCAGCGCGACGGGGCGGTGGCCTCGGCCCTGGACGCGGTTCCGCCCGATCCCCGCGATCGCCCCGACGCGGGGGGCGCCCGCTGGTCCCCGTAGCGCGGGCACGAGCCGGGGGCTACCACCGGGCCCGCGTGCCGCGGAGGTCGAGGTGCACGAAGGGGCCGCGGTGCGAGGCGGGGCCGTACGTGCTGAGGCCGCCCACGAAGGCGTCGCGCCCCTCCGTGGGAATGTCGGCCACGATGGTGGCCAGTTGCTCGGCGTCGGCCGTCGTCACCCGCCCGTCGCCGGTGAGGTCGTCCATGCGGCCGTTGCGGTCCGTGTCGACAAAAACGTCGGCGGCGTCGCCGTATAGGTGCCGGCTGTACTCCGTGGTGTTGCCGATGGCGCGGTTGTAGTACGGGGTGCGAAAGCCGCTCATGATATGGAGCGTCGAGGCCGCGTGTCCCTGTTCGTTGACGGCGGCGAGCACGGCTTCGAGGGTGCGCAGGAGGCGGGGCTGCACGAGGGCGTACTGGGGCGTGTCGTCGGTCTGTTTGCAGAGAAACTGGTGGAGCCGAAAGTTCGGCGAGACGCGGGCGTTTTGGGTGGCCTCGGTCACGCGAACGAAGCCCTCGGGGGGCTCGTAGCGCTCGCGCCCGTCGCGGGCCGTCTCCTCGTACGCCCCGATGCGGTAGCCATTGAGCGACCGTCCCTCGTGGTCCCAGGGAGACAGGACGAACACCTGCAGCTGGACGGACGCCCCGCGCGTCGTGTCGGTGACGGTGAGGGGGTAAAGGCCCGGCCGGCTCGGGGGACGAACGCGCCATTGGGCGTTTGAGAGGGGGGCGACCTCGTGCTCGGAGGCCTCGACGCGGTACCCGCCGGCGGAGGAATCCGAGACGGCGAGGCGAACGGACTCGCCCGGCATCGAGAGCACCGCCATGATCCGGTGGGTCACGGAGGTCTCGCCGAACTGTACCCGAAACGGAGCGGCCGCGTCTTCCGCCGGGGCGGCGGGCGCGGGGCGCGGAAGGGCGGCGATCAGCACGAGCAGCGGGAGCAGAAGACGGAGGGTCCGGAGCACGGCGGCACGGAACGAGAGAACGAAGCGGCTGGATCGGTGAAAAGTCAGGGCCCCTTCTGCGGTTCCGGTCGGCCCGTCGGGGGATCGGGTGAGGGCACGAGGGGCGGGCTCTCTGTCACGTGCGTACGGATCGTGCGCCGGGGCGCCGTGTTTGGAATACGGACGGCGGAACAGAATCCGCTGCCCCTTCTCGTGACGTTGCACTCAACGTTCCTGCATCATGGATCTGCACCTGGACGACAAGACGGCGCTCGTGACCGGTGGCAGCAAGGGCATCGGCTACGGCTGTGCCGACGCCCTGGCCGCCGAAGGCTGCGCCCTCGCCATCTGTGCCCGCCACGAGGACGAGCTGGAGGCCGCGGCCGCCGCGCTCCGCGAAACGCACGACGTGCCGGTGGAGCCCATCCGGGCCGACCTGACGAGCGACGAGGACATCGATCATCTCGTCGAGGCCACGATCGACGCCCTCGGCCCGCCCGACATCCTGGTGAACAACGCCGGCACGGTCGGCACGCCCGGCCCCATCGAGGAGCTCTCGACGCAGGCGTGGCGCGACCTCTTTGAGCTAAACGTCTTCGCCGTCGTAACGCTCACGCGGAAACTCCTGCCCCACATGCGGCGGCAGGGCTGGGGGCGCGTCATCAACATCTCGTCGGAGAACGGCGAGCAGCCCTACCCGGACATGATCCACTACAGCGCCTCGAAGGGGGCGGTCAACAACTTCGGCAAGGCGCTCTCAAAGCACGTGGCCGACGACGGGATTCTCGTGAACACCGTGAGCCCCGCGTTCATCGAGACGCCGCTCGTCTCGGAGATGATGGAAGACGCCGCCGAGGCGCAGGGAATCAGCAAAGAGGAGGCCGTGGCGGGCTTTCTGGACGAGAATCGCCCGCACATCGAGGTGGGCCGATCGGGGCGCATCGATGAGGTGGGGCGTCTCGTGGCGTTCCTCGCTTCCGAGCACGCCTCCTTCATCAACGGATCGAACTACCGAGTGGACGGCGGCTCCGTCGCTGCGATGTAGGAGGTCGCTGTTTAGAAACGGACCGAGAGGCCGACGCGGTCGGTGCTGAGGATGGGCGTATAGGTCACGTCGGCCCGGGGAGAGGAAGAGCTGACCGTCCGGCCGATCAGATAGCCGAGGGCGCCTCCGACCATGACGTCGGTGAGCCAGTGGTCGCCGCTCCGCACGCGTTCGGCGGCCACCGACCCGGCAAGGCCGTACGCCGGAACCGACACGTACCAGCGATTTGCCTGGTGGGACAGCACCGACGCAACGGCGAACGCGCGGGCCGTGTGTCCCGACGGCATCGAGAGCTTGTCGTGGGCGCTGTCGAACCCGCCCGGATTGGCCGTGAGCGGGTCCGGTGTGGCGAAGGGGCGCGACCGATTGATGGCACTCTTGGCAAGGCCCGTCACGGCCTTCGTGTAGACGAGCGCTTCTACGACGCGGACGGACGTGCGCGTCCAGGATTTGCGCTGAAGGGCCACGCCCCCCACGGCGAGCAGCCCGGCGGTGCCGAGGGCAAACCGGTCGGGGCCCACGCGGTCGTACCATCGGCCGGGCCCGGCGATCGGGCGAGACACGGCGGCGGCCGATCCCGATTGGACGTGAAAGCGCCGGTGGGCGGGCTCATCGAGCACCATTGTTGTGCTTGCGATGAGGCCGGTGGCCCCGAGCGTCATGAGCTGCTCGGACGGGGTGAGCGTGAAGGGCGCGCGAGCAATGTCGAGGGCATCCTGGCCCAGGGTGCGGAGGGAGGGCATCCAGCCCGTCGGCTGCTCCGTGACGTGCAGGGAAGGGGGCGGCGCCTCCTGTGCGACGGCACACGGGGGGCAGGCAAGGAGCAGGCCGAGGCCACACAGCGGCCCCAGAACGAGGCGGACCCAGCCGCACGGACACGAGAGAGAACGGGGCATGTCGGGTCTCTGAACGGCGTTGGCGGGCACAATCCGGAAAATAAAGATCGTCCTCTTCACAGAAAATATCAATCCTGGTTCCCACGGCCTTTCAGTCGGGGGAATCAGAAGGGGCGCCTGTCGGGGCTCACGGGGGGCCTCGGCCCCATCCGGCTCCGAACCCAGCCCTTCTGGGGACCCCGCAGTTCTGTGGTGCATAGAGGGAAGTAACGCTCCGCCTGTGCACTGCACGGAGCGGGCGGATTGAGCATGCTATACCTCGCAGACACCGGGCCCCGTTTCGGATTATGTCGCTTCTTCGATCGTCGTGTCGAGCGCTTCTCATGTTGCTTTGTGGGGGGGCGTTGCTTCTGACGACTTCGATCGACGCAACCGCTCAGTCCGCGGATCCGGCGGCCGATAGCAGCAATCATCCCAACCAGACCCCCTACACGACCGACCGCAGCCTGGCCTACCACGCCCTGGCCACGCCGGCCTACGTGCTCCACGGCGTGACGCGCCCGCTGGGGTGGGGCATTCAGTACGTGACCCAGCGATTCCCGAACCTGTTCGAGGGCCGTCGGCCACCGGCGGGCATCCTCCCGATTGTGGAAATCGGGGGCCCGGCGGGGGTGCTCGGCGGACTCGCCCTGTACGACAACGCCTTCCTGGGGACCAATCACTCGGCCCGGATCGAAGGACTCTACGGGGGCCCGGATACCTTCGAGGGCGAGGCCTCCTACGCGATACCCTCGCCCTTCGGCGCCCGAACGCGGCTCGACGTGCGGGCCAACATCTTCTCCGATCCGGAGAGCGAGTTCTTCCTCAACGGAAACGACAGCGACGAGACTGTCGATGAGACCGTCTTCGATCGGGATCAGTTCGACGTGACGGCGAGCCTGAGCGTGGCCCCGTCCGAACGGGGCCTCCGCGGCCAGTTCACGGCGCTCTACGAGCACATCGAGACCGGCCCGGGAGAGGACGTGCGGGGCGAGCGGTTTCGGCAGGCCGCCCCCGCCGGCACGGGAACGGCCGACCTGCTCACCACGCGCCTGAGCCTGGGGCTCGACCACACGTCGGGGGCGCCGCGCACGGCCCACGGCACCGAGGTCCTGCTCCGGCTCGACTACACTCAGGACCTCACCGCCGACCGCTTTCGGTACGGGCGCTACGTCGCCGAGGTGCGGCAGTACCTGCCCCTCGGCCTGCTGCCGGATTCACGTCGCCTTTTGCTTCGGGCCCGCCTCGAACAGGCCGAGCCCCTCTTTGAGGGAGAGGAGGTGCCGTTCTATCAGCGACCCAGCCTGGGGGGGCAGAATCTCGTCCGTGGGTTTCAGTACAGTCGGTTTCAGGATGACGGCTCGCTGGTCCTGAACGCCGAATACCGGTACCCGGTCTGGTCGAACTTCGACGCGCTCTTTTTCGTCGATGCCGGGCAGGTCTTTCCAAAGCTGAGCCGGGTGGCGGTTGATCGCTTCCACTGGAGCTACGGCGGGGGGCTCCACATGCTCAACCAGAACGGGCTCAGCTTCCGCCTCGAGGTTGCCGGAAGCACGGAGGGGGTTCGCACCATCCTGACGGTTGACCCCCTGCTCACCCGGCTCGCCCGGTAGATCGCCCTTCAGACTCTCGTCTTCGCTCCTCACTGATCGTGCACGCTACGATGGTTTTCCGCACCCGTTCGCTGGCCCGCCTCGCGGGACTACTGGTCGGGGGGCTCGCCCTCGTGGGGCTTGCCGGATGCACCAGCAGCCGGCCCTACACCCTCGGCCCCGTCAAGACCGAGGACCCGGACGACCGGCCCACGCCTCGCCCCGAGGAGACGGTCGAGAGCATGTACTGGGATCGGGTCGACATGAGCGTCTTTCACCAGCTCGAAAAACCGCTCAACCTCAACTGGACGGGACGCACCCTGGGGAAGGCCCTCGGCGTGGCCGACGCCGACGAGGCCGACAACGTGAACGTGATGGACGAGCCCCCGAACTCCAGCTGGTGGACCCGACGGCACTTCTACGACGAGATGACGCCCGACGAGCTGGCCGTCGGCCCCAACGAGCAGGACACGACTGGGGCGGCGGCCGGGCCGGCGGACGGGCCCTGGACGGTGACGAGCGGCAAGTTTCAGGGGGCCTCCCGGGGCTTTCAGATCGAAGACGCTCGCGGCGACCGCTACCTCATTAAGCTCGATCACCCGGAGTGGCCGGAGCTGATGAGCGCGGCGGAGGTCATCTCGACGAAACTCTTCTACGGGGCCGGCTATCACGTCCCGCAGAACACGATCACGCGATTCTCGCCCGATCAGTTGAAGGTCGGAGAGGAGGCCATGGTGCAGGCTGGCGCCCAGCAGCGGCCCATGACCCGCGAGGACCTGGACACCCTCCTGTCTCCCTACCAGACGGGAGACGGCGAGCCCATCCGCGGCGTGGCCAGCAAGTTTGTGGACGGAGAGCCCCTGGGCCCCATCTACTTTAAGGGCACCCGCGACGGCGACAAAAACGACCGGGTGCGTCACGAGCAGCGGCGCGAGCTCCGGGGCCTGCGCGTCCTCGGGTCGTGGATCAACGATGCCGACCGGCGCCACGCCAACACCCTCGCGGCCTATACGGAGGAGCAGTACGTAAAGCACTACATTCTGGACATGGGGTCGACACTCGGGGCCAATGCGGGAGGGCCCCACCGGCCCATTCACGGGCAGGCCTACATGATCGACCAGCGGAAAATTCCGATGGCGATCCTCGGGCTCGGCACGTACCGCTTTCCGTGGTGGGACTACGATCCCACGCCCCGTTACAAGGCCGTGGGGTACTTTCGCGCCGACGTGTTTCGGCCCGGCGAGTGGGTGCCCACCTATCCGAACCCGGCCTTTGAGAAAATGACGCGCCGGGACGCGTTCTGGGGCGCGAAGCTCGTGATGAGTTTCTCCGACGAGGACCTGCGCGCCATCGTGGAGACGGGGCGAATTCGCGACCCGGAGGCGGAGGCCCATCTCGTCGATGTGCTCCGGAAGCGGCGGGACAAGGTCGGGCGCTACTGGTTCGATCGCATCAATCCGCTCGACCGCTTTTCTGTGGAACGGGAGGGCTCCCCTGTGGCTGAGGGACACGGCGGATCGAGTGGGGGCTCCAGCGCGGCGCCCGCCGACCGCTTGGTCCTGCACTTCGACGACCTGGCGGTCACGGGGGACCTCGAGCCGGCCGGGGAGCGCCAGTACACGGTGCAGGCGCACCTGGACGGCGAGCCCCTCGGGGCCCAGCGGACGGTCGAGGCCAGTCGTGTCTCGTTGACGGTTGACGGCACCCCCCTGCGAACCGTCCTGGATGAGCGCGGCCGGAAGGGGGAGCATCAGCGCGTCGTGCGCCTGGACCTGCGGACACGGCAAAACGGGGAGACAAGCGCTCCCACGCGGGTCTACCTCTACCTGCCGGACGGGGATCAGGAGGCGGGCCGCGTAGTGGGAATCGAGCGTCTGTAGGCCTCCCGGCCCAGCGTGTGGACCCCGGACGGGCGGGGCAACGGAAGGGACTGCTGCGGAGTCTTGTCGCGCCGATCAATCCCGGAGGCGGGGCGTTTGAAGCCTGACCTTCACGTTTCTCCCGCTCCGACTCCGACCATGGGACGCCTGCTCGGTTCCATTTTTGACCTCCGGCCCGACGAGCGCCGGATGGCCATCATGATGGCGGTGTACCACTTTCTCCTCCTGGTGTCGCTGTACCTGCTGAAGCCCGTGCGGGACAGCCTCTTTCTCTCGAGCCGGGGGCCGGAGGAGCTGCCGTTCGTGTTTCTCCTGACGACGGCGGTCGTGACGCCGGTGGCGTTTTTGCACACCCGGGCGAGCCGGCGCATGAATGTGGGGGCCCTCACCGACGGGGCCTCGCTCGTGCTGGTGGGGAGCCTCGTGGGCCTGCGCGGCCTGATGGGGATAGGGGGCGAGTGGGTCGCGTATCTGCTCTACGCCTGGGTCAGTATCTACGGGCTCGTGGTGACGGCCCAGTTCTGGTTGCTGGCCAACGCCCTCTTTACCGCCTCGCAGTCGAAGCGAGTCTTTACGCTGCTTAGCGTCGGGGCCATCCTGGGGGCCATCGCCGGGGGGGAGGTCACGGGCCTGCTCGTCGAAGGGCTCGGGCTCCGGAGTGAAAACCTGCTGTGGGGCGCCGGGGGCGTGCTCCTTGGGGCGACCGGGCTGGGGGCCTGGATCCGGAACCTCCATCAGCAACGGGGCGCGGGACGGACGGCGCCGGATGAGGAGCCCGAGGAGGCCCCGGAAGCCGGGGGGGCGCTCTCCATCATCCGGGAGTCGAACCACATCCAGCTGATCGTGGGCATTCTCACGGTGATGGTGGTGGTGACGACGCTGGTGGATTATCAGTTCAAGACGGTGGCGGCCCGCGCGTACCCGACCGAAGACGGCCTTACGACCTTCATGGGGCAATTTTACGGTCGCGTGAGCATCATCGCGTTGCTGGTACAGTTCGTGCTGGCGCCCCGCCTGCTGCGTGTGGTGGGCATCGGCGGGGCCCTGTCGGTACTGCCCCTTATGCTGGGGCTCGGGGCCGGGGGCATGCTGGTCGTGCCGGGCCTGGCGGCGGGCATCTTCTTGCGGGGGGCGGGGCAGAGCCTGAAGCACTCCCTCGACAAGACGGGGCGCGAGCTGTTGTTTGTGCCGGTGCCCCTGGAGAAGAAGAAGCGCGTGAAGGTGTTCGTGGATCTATTCGTGGACCAGGGGGCGCAGGGGCTTGGGGGCGGGCTGCTGCTGGTGCTCACCTACGGGGCCGGCTTCGGCGTGCAGGGCGTCAGCGCCGTCACCCTCGTGCTCATTGCCCTGTGGGGCGCCATGACCTACGGCGTACGGCACACATACGTCGACCAGTTTCGGGAGAAGCTGCGGGCGCGGAAGGCCCCCGACGATTCCGAGGCGGAGGACTCCCGGGAGGAGGATGCGTCGTCGGTGGAGCTCGACGACCTGCTGGATGCACTCTGTAGTCACGCCGAGGCCGATGCCCTTCGCGCCCTGGAGGAACTGGAGCACCGGAGCGGCCCCGTGCCCGTCGACGCCCTGCTCTGCCTGCTAGATCATCCGTCCGCGCCGGTACGGGCCCACACCCTTCGCATCCTCCGCGTCCGAGAAGTGGAGGACGTGGGAGACGAGGTGGCCGAGTTGCTGCGCGATCCGGACCCGGACGTTCAGCTTGAGGCCGTCCGCTACCTCTACTGCGACCTAACGGACAACCATCTCGACCGCCTCCAGGCGGCCCTGCAGCACGAGGACCCGCAGATCCGATCGGCGGCCGTCGGGCTCATTGCCGAGGAGGGCGACGTGGAAGAATACCGGCTCGTGTCTGAGTCGCTGCTCCGCCGGTTGGTGGAAACGGAGGGCGAGCGGGGAGTGAAGGCCCGAACGCAGGTGGCCCGGATCCTGGGGGCGCTCGATCGTCCATACCGAAATGAACTCTTGCATCGCCTGCTCCGCGACGAGGCCGCCCCGGTTGTGCGGTCGGCGATCCGCTCCGCCGGGCAAACGGCGGATCCGTCCTTCGTGCACGGGCTGGTGCGCCGGCTGGGAGAGGCCCCCTACGAATCGGTGGCGAAGCAGGCCCTTGCGGCCTATGGGGAGGGCATTTTTGGGACGCTCTACGACCATCTGATCGACGAGTCGCTCCCGCTTCCGGCCCGCCGTCGCCTGCCGGACGTCTTTCCGGCCCACCCCAGCCGCCTCGGGCTCGTCCTGCTGGTGCGGAGCCTGCGGCAGGTGCCGGTGCCCGTTCGGCACGCGGTCGTTCGGGCGCTCAGCAAAATCCACAAGGCCAGCGACTTTTCCGCCGACCCGGGCCCGATCGACAGGGCCATCGAACGAGACGTTGCCCACTACGCGGCCTTCGGGCAAATCCTCCGTCTTGCCGGCGAAGAGAGCGATCTGTCGGTCTCCTCTGCCCAGGTCCAATCGCTCCGCGAGGAGGCCCTGGAGCGAGTGTTTCGGCTCCTGGGGCTGCGGTACGATCAGCGTGACATCTACGACGCCTACCTCGGCATCACGAGCCCCGACCCCGCCCTGCGCGACAGCGCCGTCGAGTTTGTCGACAACCTCGTCGACTACAGCACCCGGCGCGTCCTGCTTCCCCTCCTGGACGATCCGGAGGGGGACCAGGCCCTCGCCATCGGGCAGCAGTACTTTGACCTGGAGATCCGCACCCCAAAGGCGGCGCGCCGCTACCTTCGATCGGTTGACGACCCGCGGCTGGACTCTCTCCTTTCGGGGGCGGACCCGCGCTCACTCGGCCTGGGGGGGAACGGCGCCCCGTCCGAGTCGGTCGTGTACTCGTCTGCGACCGATGAATAGGCGCTGGGCCGTTCCGTCCCGAACGCCGCGGCGGCGGGTGTAACGGCCTTTCCCATCCGCGGACGAAGGAACGTTGTCTGCGTTGTCCGCTGTGTCCGGGAGGAGAGACCGGTCCGAAATCGTCGCGTACTTCTGCTCCCAGTCCCGACCGTCATGCTCCAGCGCATCAAGGAGGAGTTTTTCGACGTCCGCCCCGGCGAGTGGCCGAAGGCCCTCAGCCTGTCCCTGTATTTCTTTCTCGTCATCGCGGTCTTCTGGGTCCTGAAGCCGATGAAACGGGGCCTCGTGATTAGCTACTTCGGTGAGCACCCAATCAACATCGCCGGATGGGTGATGTCCGGGGCCCAGGCGGAGCAGCTCGGCAAGGTGCTCAACATGATCGTGGCGTTTGCCGTGGTCGGGCTGTTTACCTGGCTGGTGCGCCGCTACGCCCGGCACTACCTGATCCTCATCTTCTGCGGAATTTTTGGGGCGCTCTTCCTCTTCTTCGGAAGCGTCATTGGACACATCGAGAGCCTCGGCGCGCCGGGGGTGTGGAGCTTCTACGTGCTGGGGGACATCTGGACGACGGTGATGGTCGCCACCTTCTGGGCCTTCGCCAATGACCTCAACAGTGGTGACGAGGCGGAGCGGCTCTACGGCATTGTGGGGCTCGGCGGCGTGATTGGGGGGTTTGTGGGGGCGAGCTTTGTCTCGGGCCTCGTGGAGTCGGCCGGGCGCACGCCGCTGCTCTTTGCCTGTGTGGTGCCGACGGCCGTGATCGGCGGGCTGGCCTACTGGATCCACTACCGGGAGTGCGGGGCCAACCCCGACATTCCCTGTGCGCCGGACACCGAGACGGTCGTCGACGAGGACAACGCGTTCCTGGAAGGGGGGAAGATCGTCTTCCAGTCGAAATACCTGCTCGGCATCGCTGCGGTCCTGGGGCTCTACGAGATGGTGTCCAACGTCGTCGACTTTCAGTTGGCCGTAATCGTCGAGGACCAGATTTCGTCGTCGGTTGAGCGCGACGAGTTCTTCGGCCTGGTCGGGCAGGCCACGAGCCTCGTGTCGATCGGAGTACAGCTCTTTCTGACGTCGTTTGTGATGAAGCGCTACGGCGTAAAGATGGCCCTGCTCTTTTTGCCGATCGCCATTCTGGGCGGCACGATCGGCTTTGTGGCGCTGCCCACGCTCGCGTTTGTCGGCTTCATGTCGGTGAGCGACAACGCGCTTAACTACTCGATCAACCAGTCGGCCAAGGAGGCCCTCTACACCCCGACGACGCAAGACGAAAAGTACAAGGCCAAGTCCTTCATCGACATGTTCGTGCAGCGGGCGGCCAAGGTGGCGGCCGTCGTGCTCAACCTCGGCCTCACGGCGCTCGTCATTGCGGACGTGCGGTGGCTCTCGGTGGCGGTGGGCGTCCTGTTGATTGCCTGGATCGCCACGATCCGCTACCTGGGCGACCACTACGAAGAGCGGAAGGAGGGCGAGCCGGCCTTCGTCGGGTAGAAGGGCGGGGCGGGGACCTGCCTACGCGTCCGGCACGGGAAAACAGGTGCTCCAGTCCAGCAGCGTGGAGAGCCGCTCGCGGCCCGGGTCGTAGCGCTTGCCGGTCCACGACACGCACACCTCCTCGCCCCCGTTGTCCGTCACGTCCATGAGGACGAACTGCCCCGGCCGCCGCCCGAAGAGCGTGAGGGGGGTGCGGTGGGGGCCGTGCGTGTAGGGGCCGCCTTTCACCGAGCCCGTCTGGTCCAGCGACGCGGCGTGCACGACCGGGAAGCCTCCGCCGCCCGGCGTTCCGTAGTGATTGTTCGTGCCGTCATCGAGCGCCACCATGTGGGCGTCGCCCGAGAGGACGACCAGCTGGTCGTTCACGCCGATCGAGTCGATGTAGGTGGCGAGCTCGCGCCGTTCGCGGGCAAAGCCGCCCCAGTGGTCCTCCGAGGAGCCCTCCGGCCCGACCCAGGGCACGCTGCTCACCCACGCGATGACCGGGTATTGGTCGCGAGCCTGTCGGAGTTGTCGTTTGAACCACCGCTTCTGCCGAGGGCCCATCATGGTCTTTGCCGAGTCGGGGGCCTGGTTGCTCGTGCGGGCCGACCGGAGGTCGGTGAGGAGGAAGCGGACGCGGCCCACGGTAAAGGCCTGGTAGATGGGCGCGTCCTCGGCCCGTGCGAGCGGGTAGTGCGGCACGTACTCGCGGTACACCTGCTGGGCAAATGTCTGGCCCGGGGCCCGACGAGAGCTGTTGTTGGGCCCGTAGTCGTGGTCGTCCCACATGTAGGCGAGGGGGGTGGAGCGGTACAGCTCGGCCTGTGGCGTCGAGCCGTGCACCTGCCGGTATGCCGTTCGGAACGGGGTGGGGCGAGTCGCGACGATGTCCTCGTAGTGCATGTCGCCGAGGTGCAGAAAGAGGTCGGGGTTTGTGCGTCGGATGGCGTCGAAGACCGGGTGCGTGGAGCCCGTTCTGGCGCAGGCGCCCATCGCTACCCGAAACGAGGACGGCCCGTCGGCGAAGGTGCGGAAGCGGCCGCTGCGCGTCGTGTCGAGCCGGCCGTTGATTTGGAGGGCATACCGGTAGCGCGTGTCGGGGGTCAGGTCGTCGAGGGCCACCTGCAGGACCGCCGGGTTGGTGGCGGACGCCGTGCCCGGGTAGGTCGTCGCGTCGGCCCAGTCACTGGCGGTAACGGCGAGGCGGACACCGGTTGTATCCCCGTCCGGCGCCCGGGCGTGGACGCGGGCCGAGGTCGGCGTCACGGCCCCGGCCCACAGCACGGTGTCTGCCGTCGGGGCGGGGGCCGAGGCGCCCCCGAGGTGCTGGCAGGCGATGCCCCCGGCCGCCAGGATCAGCACGGCCAGGCCCAGGCGGAGGCGGGCGACGGAAGGGAGAGGCATGGCACAGGGGAACAGTTGGGGAGTGGGGGCGCCGGGTCGTCGCGCCGTCACGCAGTGGGCCGTCCGCGTCGGTTACGACGAGGAAGAGGGAGCAGCCGGCGACGGCGTGGAGTCGGGCGGCGAGTGGGTGTGGATCTGGTGCATGAACAGGTAGGCCCCGAAGGCGATGAACAGGTAGTAGCCCAGCAGGCGCCACGTGAGGAGGGTGGGGGCGACCAGGGATGGCGGGATGAGCGGCCCCACGAAGAGGGCGTACAGCCCTTCGAGGCCGCCGGAGCCGCCCGGCGTGGGCATGATGAGGCCCACGAGCATCATCGCGGCGGAGCGGAGGAAAAGGGTGAGGGCGTCGACGTTCAGGTACACGCTCTGCACGATCAGGACGACGAGGGCGTACCGCGCCACCCAACTGACCCCGGTCAGGAGGAACCCGTTGATGTAGAACGAGGCCGACTGAGTACCCAGCGTGCGGGCCCTGCGGACGTACGACCGCATCTCTTTCATCACGCGGGACCGGGCCTTCCGGAGGTAGGGCCACTGGAGGCACCAGTGCACAATGCCGAGGAGCAGGCGGGGACGAAACAGGGTTGCGTAGGCGTAGACGGCCGCCCACACCAGCAATCCGGCAAAGTAGATCATCAGGCTCCACAGGCCCACCGCCCCCGCGGCCTCCGGCAACAGGTCGACGTAAAAGTTGGCGCCGATGAGTACCGGGATGGCCGCGACGAACCAGAGCTGGTCCAGCAGGATGCAGAAGAACATAAACGCCGCGGACTCGCCGACCGTGATGTTCTGGTCGCGCGCCACGTAGAAGGCCGCGATGGGGCCCCCGCCCACCACCGACGGCGTCACGCTCGAAAAGAAGTCCCACGCAAGCTGGCCCCGGGTGCCGCCCCGGAGGGAGAGGCGGCCCTGCGACACGTAACTCAACCGTGCGCCGCCGAGGCCAATGCGGGCAAAGGCCACGCCCACGGCCGCCCCGAGAATGAGGGGCTGGACCTGCCCGACCATCTTCCAGAAGGCCGAGGCATCGAAGGTAAGATACCCGATGACGCCCAGGACGAGGAGGCTCAGGAGGACCGACAGGGCCACGTTCAGGAGCGAGGGCCGGCGGTTGGTCGCCTCCTCGGGGGCGGCGTCGGGCGAGCGCGACTGTGCGGCAGAAGGAGACGACTCGGCGGCGGACATCCGAAGCGAACGGTCGAGGCCGGAACGATGAGAAGCGGGGAAGCGAGCGCAGGGCGAACCGCCGGGAGGAGGGGGACGGACGGGCACGGTCCCGGAATGGCGTGCGAAGGACGGAGGCTGAGAGGGCGAGACCAGAATCCGCCGGCCCTTTGTTTTCGGGGGCCGCCCGTCGTTACGCAGGCTCCAATGCCTTCGACGACTTCAATGCGGGGACGTATTGAGCCGTTGCTCGTTCCCCCCGGTTCGGGGCCGGGCCGCACAAGGGAGGGGGGCGTCGCAGGGAGGGCGGTCGCCGGGTTACTCCGTTTCGGTGGGTGCCCCGGACGAGGCCCGGTACGCCCGCCAGAGCAACCACAGCCCGAAGAGCACGGCGGGGATGCTCAGCATCTGCCCCATGCTGAGGGGCAGGCCGACCTCGAAGTGGGCCTGCTCCCGCTTGAACGTTTCGAGCACGATGCGAGCCCCGAAGATGAGCGTCATGAAGAGCCCTATGAGCAGGCCGCGCGGCGTGTCTTCGCCGTAGCGGCTGTAGAGGACCCACAGCAGGGCGGCGATGAGGGCGTAGCTGATCGACTCGTACATCTGCACCGGGTGCAGGGGCACGGCCTCGATGTCCGCCCGCAGGCGGGCCGCCCGTTCGAACACGACGCCCCACGGCTGGTCGGTGGGCACGCCCAGGATCTCGGAGTTGAAGAAGTTGCCGAGGCGGATGAGGGCCCCGGTGAGGGCCACGGGGGCGGCCAATCGGTCGAGGAGCCACACGAACGGCTGGTCCTCGCGCCGGCGGCAGTACAGCCAAATGGCAAGCAGGACGCCGATGAGGCCGCCGTGGCTGGCCAGACCGCCCTCCCAGATGGCGATAATCTCGAAGGGGCGCAGGAGGTAGTAGCCCGGCGCGTAGAAGAGGACGTGTCCCAGCCGCGCCCCGATCACGGTGCCGCCCAGCAGATAAAGCAACAAATAGTCGAGGTCCTGCACCGGCTTGCCCTCCCGCCGAAAGACGCGCTGCATCAGGAAGAAGCCGATCAGAAAGCCGAGTGCAAACAGGAGGCCGTACCAGCGGGGCGCCAAGGGGCCGAGTCGAAAAATCGTAGGGTCGACGTCCCAGTGCATCTGCAGCAGCATACGGAGAAGGGGAGGGTGAGGGACAGTGCGTTCGGTGTACCAAGCGATTCCGCCCGCCCGCGTTCGAGGCTTCGTTCAACCTTTACATCGAAAAAACGCGGCGCAGAAACTTTGATTGTTTACATTCGATCTAAATAGCCCGCTTCGCTAACGACCAGACGCCTTCCGGCGATGGATCGCATGTCCTCCGACGACGCTGTGCTTTTTTCCACCGATTATGGTGCGGTGCGGTGGGCCCCGGATGGGCAGCTGTCCCTGCCTCTGTCCGGGGAGTGCCTGACGATGGACCCGGACGAGGTGTCGGCCCTGCACGAGGGGCTGGAGTCGCTGGCCGCGCAGGTGTACCGCTGCAACTGCGACTGCCGGTGGCAGTTGCGCGTGGACGATGGCGCGACCGTCGTGCTGGGCACCGACGAGGTGCTGCGGCTCCACTCCCTGCTCCGTGGGGCGCTCGTGATGCTGGAGCTCCACGACATTCTCGATGCCGCGTCAATCGACCCCTCGGGGGTGGGCAACGACGGGCCGCGGCCGGTCTCTGAGGCATGAGGGGACGTTACATCTGGCGCGGGGCAGAGAGCCCGAGGACCGTAAGCCCATTCTTGAGCACCGTCTTGGCGGCCAGGGCCAGCTGCATCCGGGCCGTCGCCAGGTCGTCGTCCACCCCAATGATCTGGCAATTGTCGTAGAACTGCGAGAAGGCCGTCGCCACGTCCTCCAGGTAGTTGGGGACGAGGTGAGGGGCCCGCGCGTCCGCGGCGTCCCGGAGCGCCTTGGGGAAGCGCAGCAGCTCCTTGATGAGGGCGATCTCGGCCTCGTGGGTGAGGAGGGACAGGTCCGCGTCCTCGTCGTACGAAAAGCCCACCTCCTCGGCCTTGTCGACGACCGAGCAGATGCGGGCGTGGGCGTACTGCAGATAGAACACCGGGTTCTTCTCACTCTCCTCCTCGGCCAGCTCCAGGTCGAAGTTCAGGTGGGTGTCTGGCGAGCGCATGAGGAAGAAGAAGCGCGTCACGTCCGCCCCCACCTTTTCGATCAGGTCGTCGAGCGTGACGTAGTTGGCGCGGCGCGTGCTCATCTTCACCGGCTCGTCGCCCCGCACGAGCGTCACGAACTGGTAGAGCACCACGTCCACCCGGTCGGCGTCGTAGCCGAGGGCGTCGAGCGCGTTGAGGACATCCGGGTAGGCCGCGTGGTGGTCGGCCCCGAGGATGTCGATCATCAGGTCGTAGTCGCGCTCGAACTTGGTAATGTGGTAGGCAATGTCGGGCGTGCGGTAGGTGGGCTCCCCCGATGTTTTGACGAGCACCGTGTCCTGGTCCTTGCCGAAGGCCGTCGTTTTCAGCCAGAGCGCGCCGTCCTCTTCGTAGGTGAGCCCGGCCTCCGTGAGGCCGTCGAGGACCGCCTCCACGCGCCCCTCGTCGTGGAGGGACTGCTCGTCGGCAAAGGCGTCCATCTCAATGTTGAGCTGGGCCAGCGTGGCCTCAATGTCGGCGAAGATGGCCTCTTCCGCGGCCTCCTGGAAGGGCGTGAGGGACTCGGTGGTGAGCAGCTTGGCCCCGTGTTCGTCGTAGAGGGAGCGGGCAATGTCCGTGATGTACTCGCCCAGATACCCGTCCTCCGGAAAGCCCTCGGGCACCTCCACGGTCGTGTCGTCATCGAGCGTGAGCGTTTTGGTGTCGAGGTCGGGGGTGGCCAGGGCCTCGTAGCGGGCGCGCACCGACTGGGCGAGGACGCGCATCTGGCGCCCGGCGTCGTTGTAGTAGTACTCGCGCGTGACGTCGTAGCCGGTCCAGTCGAGCAGGGTCGCAATTGTGTCGCCCAGGACGGCGTTGCGGCCGTGGCCCACGGTGAGCGGGCCGGTGGGGTTGGCGCTCACGTACTCCACGAGGGCGCGCTGCCCGTCGCCGGCGTCCGAGCGGCCGTAGGCGTCGCCCTGCGCCAGGAGGTCGGCCAGGCCGTCGAACAGGTAGTCCTGCGCGAAGCGGACGTTGATGAAGCCGGGCCCGGCCACCTCCACGGACTGGATGCGGGCGGGGTCGACGCGCTCGCGCAGCCGCTCGGCGATGGTTTCGGCAATGGCCCGCGGATTGTCGTCTAACACACTGCCGAGGCGGAGGGCCGTGTTGGTGGCGAGGTCGCCGTGCTCGGGGCGGTCGGGGGTTTCGAGGGCGATCTCGAAGTCGGGCGGCACGTCGCCGAGGGTGTCGAGGACGGCGCGGAGCTGAGCCTGAAGGTAGTCGCGCATGGGGAGAGGGCAGGGCGTGAGCGTCCCGTGAACAAAGCGTCCCCAAGCTACGGAAGCGGACCGCGCCCTGAAAGCAGTGGGCCGGGGTTCAAGGGGTTTTTGTTCATGTGCGGGCTTCACGTGAGCGCCGCCAGCGGGCTGCGCGTGCCGGCCGGTCCATCTTGAAGGACGTGCGTGTACACCTGCGTGGTGCGCAGCTCCTGGTGCCCGAGGAGTTCCTGAACGGTGCGGATGTCCGTCCCCCGCTTCAGGAGATGGGGGGCAAACGCGTGCCGGAGGGCATGGCAACTGGCGGACGTGGGGATGTCGGTCGCGTCCACCGCTCGTTTTACGACCTTCTGCAGGGCGGACAGCGAGCGGTGGTGCCGCTTGATGTCTCCGTTCCTCCGGTTCTCGCTTCGGCTCGTTGGCCCGGTCGAAGTCGGACACGGCATCCCACGCCGCACCGAGCACGTCACGATGGAGAAACAGGAGGGGATTCAAGGCCTGATTCTGCGTGGAGGCGGCGACGGTTCTGTCTGTGGCACGGTAAGAGAGATAGTCGCGGACCTCCTCTTTTCCGAACGCACGTGGGTGCTGCGTCCCGTGATACTTGACGTCGCGGACAATCCAACGGAGATATGTCTTCTCGGTCCGGTGGGTGTATCCTTTTCAGCGACCGGCCGCCCGGACGCGATCCAAAAATGAGGGCGAGCCACTCGAAGACGAACCAGCAATGGCGAGAAAGGGAACGCACTGGGGGTGATGAGCGCAAAAGAAAACTGTATGCTACAGGCACACGTGTCTCGTTCGGCATAATCCTCCTGAGGATTTTATGACCTGTTGGAAGACACATATTTAGCGGAATTGGGAACCCGTGTTATGCCGATCCGCATAATGTAATGTGACCGAATTAGTCGGCATAAGATGTGTTATATATATTTGTATCTAATAAGATATGAATTCCGACAAATTTACTTCTGCTCCCGAAGACGAATCACTGTCTGGACGCGAGAAGATGCGTCTAGCTACTCAGTCATTACTTGAAGTAATACCATATGTTGGTGGTTCGCTTTCCACGGCTTACTTCGGTTATAAGCAAGAGATCCGATTCAAGAGACTTGAGCAATTTTATAAAGAAATGGCTGAAAAAATAGAAAAAGAAGACATTAGTCTAGTAGACATAGATGAACACGATAAAGAAGCTTTGTTTGCACTGGTCGAGCAGGTTAATAATCAGGTCGAGCGAGAAGTGATAGAAGAAAAACTAGAATGCCTAAAGAACATTGCCGTCAACTCCTTATCTGAGCCGACGACAATAGAAAATTATGATCGCCGCCATAGCTTTCTGAATGCGCTTCGGGAAATGACTCGACTTGACCTTGCTGTAATGCACGAATGCTTTCAGGAAGAAAGGAGCAGGGTTATTGATCTTGATGTGATCGACACTGACAATGAGGAAAATGTATTCTCTCTCTTTGCTTCGTCAGGTAGGCTTGAGTCGTTTGGATTTCTTAAGGTCGGATCTGTAAATGTCGTCGCGCTAGGTAACTCCCCAGAAGAGGGAGGAGATTTTGACGATGAGAGAATAAATCGATTTGTCGAAATTAGCCCACTTGGGATACGATTCTACAAGTTCTGTCTTCAAGAGGCATAACCCTGCATTTCGGCTAACGACGGACGGTTGCTGTTTTCGGAAATCGATAACTCCTCACCCTTCTTCATACGTTCCGAAGCCTGTCGCGGCTGATTGTCATCGTTATGCGTCCTCAATAACTTTAATTCCAAATCGTTACTTCATGAGTATGTCCTTCGAAATCGGGCAGGTCTACAACCGCCGTGAAGATTTGCATGGCCATTACGGTGGCCAGGAACAAGGTGGAATATCTACTCCAGCCGATCATCCACTCATCTTTTTATTTACGGGAGCGTCGGGTTCGGAATATGGTTACGAAGACGAGTTTCGCCCGGATGGGACTTTTTGGTACACGGGTGAGGGCCAGGTGGGAGACATGTCGATGGACCGGGGAAACCGAGCCATCCGCGATCACGCCGCCGACGGCAGAGAGCTTCACCTTTTCGAGGCAGTCGGAAATGGAGAGGTTCGATATGTTGGAAAAGCCTCTTACCTGACTCATCACTGGGAGGAACGTCGGGATGCAAACGATAATCTGCGCCGTGCAATTGTCTTTGAATTGGCGGTCGATCCTAGAAGTGAAGAGTCGAGCGACGTCGCTGAACCCAATGCTGAGTATGTGACCAGGCGGCGCCTTCAGAACCGTTCGTTGGAGGAGCTGAGACAGCTTGCCTTGCAAAGAGCATCACCGTCGGCGTCAGCGTCGGAACGCAGGATCGTTGTGCGGCAGCGCTCGCAGGCTATTCGAGCCTACGTGATGAAGCGGGCGAGTGGTGTTTGCGAGGGGTGTGCAAAAGAAGCCCCTTTTGTGACATCTCAAGGGCGCCCCTACCTGGAGGCACACCACGTGAGCCGCGTTTCAGACGGTGGTCCGGATCACCCTCGATGGGTAATTGCACTGTGCCCGAGTTGCCATCGACGGGTGCACCACGGACAAAACGGAGAAGAGTACAACGCAAGATTGACGAAGAGCCTCGGTGAGATGGAATCGAACGAAGATGCATAACACAACACTGCTTCCGATGAAGGGCTAAAACGGATTACAGCAATGACGCTTCGGTTGCTTGATTCGCAACTTTTCATGCCCTCCGCGACAGAGTTCAATCGTTATGTGGTGGAGTGCAACCGCTTCCTCCCACCCTCGTATCTTAGGTAAGCATCCTGTGAACTCGACGGGCCGAACCGATGAAGACGCTTGACGAACGCATCACCTCCCGCACCGGCGTCCTCGGCGGCAAGCCCTGCATTTCTGGGCGCCGCATCGCCGTCGAACACATCGTCATTTGGCACGAGCGCCTCGGCGATAGTGCCGACAAGATCGCCAGTGACTACGATCTCGAACTGGCGGATGTCTACGCTGCGCTTGCCTACTACTTCGCCCACCGTGAGGAGATCGACCGGTCGATCCGAGAGGGCGAAGACTTTACCAGACGCCTTCGCGAGGAGACGCCCTCGCTGCTGGAGGAGAAGCTCGGTCGAAGCACCAAGTCCTAATGAACAGACCGATTCGCTACTTGGTCGACGAGCACGTTGCCAAGGCGGTTGCTACCGGTCTCCGTAAGCGCGGTATCGATGCAATCACCATCGCCGAAGCCAGCTTACTCGGTGCCGAGGACGAGGACCTGCTTGCTTTTGGAGAAGAGAAAAGCCGCGTGACGGTGACGCAGGACCGGGACTTTCTCCGGCTCGCGGCGGAAGCAAAAAGAGATCACCCGGGTGTAGTGTACGCGCCGCAAGGCCGGTCGATTGGCGAACTGGTGCGGCTGCTGGACCTGTTGGCACAGGTGAGCGATGCGGAGGAGATGCGAGGTCGGGTCGAGCACATCTGAGCTCGAAGACATTTGAACGGGGGGCCCAGGTTCCACCACATAACCATGCGCTACTGCGGAACCTGGGCCGATGCCAAATTTGCCCGCTGTCAGGTTTCTTGCACGTTCTCCCTCCAGATCGCAACCTGGAAGTGCCCAGGTCCGCAGAGCTCTCCCGTTATGGCGCCCGAACCTACACCCTGAATCATCTGGGGGTTGGCTGAGGGTCTCATTTCCACCGCTCTGATCCAAAAACCGTGGGCCAGCTATGGAACGCGAGCAAATCGTGCACCGCGGCCCGGAGATTCTCGGGGGACCGCCCGTCTTCGTGGGCACGCGTCTGCCGGTCGACTCCCTCGTTCAGCATCTAAAGCATGGGAAGCGCCTTGAGGAGTTTTTGGGTGACCTTCCGTCTGTGCGTCGGGAACAAGCGGAGGCGTTTGTAGACCTTGCTGAGACCGAACTCCTGCGTGAAGACCGTTGAACGTCCTTCGCGACGAGAACATTCCCCGCAAGCTCCAATGGCGTTTGAAGGAGCGAGGGGGTGCGGGGGGCACGGTTCCTGATCGCGGATGGGCGGGAGTAACCAATGGAGAGTGGTTGAACCGTGCTGAAGGAGAGTTTGACGCTCTTCTTACGATGGATCAGGGGATCGAACATCAGAAGAACATCCAGAGTCGTGCGCTTGGCGTCGTGACTATTGTGGCTCCGGATAACGAGCACGAGACCTTGCTTCCGCTTGTCTCGGACATCGTTACAGCGCTCCAGGGGGGGAGACTGGGAGGGTTGTTTCTGGGGCGCCATAACACGTCCACTACACCGGCCCCCCGGGCAGTTGCCGCTTTCGTGCGGCCCAGTTGGAGCGGTCCGACTTCGCTGACCGAGAGTGGCGACGCGAGAGGATGGAAACTGCGCCCTACGGTTCCGTCGTGGGCGGTGTCGGTTCGCGTTGAATGTTTTTCCCGCCCGGGTCAGGTGAGTTTTCTCGTTATACCACATCGACGAACCGTTCGCCTGTTGCTGCCGTTTATGAAGTAGCTATTTCCCAATCGCTTCGCTACCTGCTATGAAGGTTACCATCGATCTTCCAGACCGGGACGACCTTGGCGTTGATGAGCACTACGCAAAGGAGGCGTTGGTTGCAACACTCTACACCAATGGGAAGCTCTCCGGACGCGAAGCCCGCGAGGTGCTCGGTATGACGCGCCGTGGGTTCGAGGAAATGCTCCCACGCTACGGCTTCTCCATCCTGGTGGACACGCCCAAGAATATTGAGACCGAGCTAAACGCGTGAGCGAAGACGCCCCGAGACGCATTGTGTCCGACACCGGTCCGCTGATTTCACTAGAAAAGATTTCAGGCGGATATCGCTTTATCCGGGGCCTCTATGACCAGCTATTGGTGCCTCCGGCTGTATTGCACGAACTGGCTGCCGGAGCATTTGAGAGTGAGGCGGCCTACCTCCGACATTATGAGATCGGAGATCTGATAGAGGTGCGTGTCCCGACGCAGTCAGAGTCTGAAGGTGCGGTCACGCGACGCTTGGATGAAGGCGAGCGACAGGCCCTTCGCCTTGCGTTGGAAACAGGTCTTCCGCTTTTGGTTGAGGAGCAGGCAGGACGTGAGGTTGCTCGCGAGTTGGACCTTAAAATCTCAGGGATTGCCGGTCAAGTACTCCGGGCTGTGCGGATCAGTGTGGTGTCGCCTGCCGAGGGGAACGAGATGTTGGTTCAACTGAAAGTCCGTGGCCGAATCAACCGACAGGTGTTCGAGGCCGTGCGCAGTGCGATCAATGAGGCGGTACAACCAAGCGCTGCACCGGATGGTGTCTGCGTGAGCGTTGAAATGACCGCCGCGTCTCAATCGCTCACTGCGTGGCGTGGCGTGGCGTGAACACCGCCGGTGAGCTTTGGCCTTATACGAACAGAGTTTCCTTCCAGGAACTGAGGGTCTATGACCGAGCAGGAGAAGCGCGCCCTGATCCGCCGCTACCTCGATGCCTACAATGCCTTCGACGTGGACGGCAGGGTCGAGACGCTCCACCCGGACGTGGAGTTCGAAAACGTGTCGGGAGGAGGGGGAGCCGCCGCCTCGGGCGTCGAGGAGTTTCGTGCGATGGCGGAGCGGGCCACGGACCTCTTCGCGTCCCGACAGCAGACCGTCCCATCGTTTGAGGGGACGGACGGCGGGGCGGTCTCCATTGAGGTCACCTACGAGGGCGAACTTGCGCAGGACCTCCCGGACGGCAGGACGGCCGGCGATACCGTTTGGCGGGAGGGGCGATCCACGTTTGAGTTCGCGGACGGACAGATTGCCCGGATCATCGACTGTAGCTGACCGCAGCGGTGCGGCAGTTCCGGGGACGTAGGGAGATTCGTTTCGGTGGGGCGACGACGGGGGAGTTCTCGGCACCGGCGCTACAGGGCGTCCTCACTTTCGACCCACTGCACGGCGTGCTGGATAAACTCGTTTGCGGAGTCCAGATTCAGCTTGTTCTTGATGCGGGCCCGGTAGGACTCGATGGTTTTGACGGAGAGGTGGAGCCGGTCGGCAATCTCGCGGGTGGTGGAGCCCTTGCCCGTTAGTTCGAACACCTCCAGCTCGCGGTCGCTTAGCACCTCCAGGGGCGACTGCATGAGGCGGTCCTGTCCCCCCTCGGCCATCTGCTGCAGGAGGCGCTCGTTGATCTCCTCGCTTACGAAGATGCGGCCGTCCAGCACCTTGCGAATGGCCTGCACGATGACGTCGCCCGCCTCCTGCTTCATCACGTACCCCTTGGCGCCGGCCCGGATGCACCGCTCGGCGTAGAGCGACTCGTCGTGGCGGGACACCACGAGCGTCGCCAGGTCCGAAAAGCGCGACTGCAGGTGCTTGATGAGCTCCAGCCCGCTCATGCCGGGGAGCGATATGTCGACGACGGCGAGGTCGGGCGCGAGGTCGTCCAGCGCCTCCAGGGCCTCCTCGGCACTGTCCATCTGCCCGACCACGTTCAGGTCGGCCTCCGCCTCGATGGTGCGGGCCAGGCCCTTGCGCATGAGGGGGTGGTCGTCGACCAGCACGATGTCAATCATAGATTCAGGGGAACGGGTGTGGAAGAACAGGCAAGGCTCAAAAAAGTAGTGCGAGCGGGGCACCAAAGCGGCCCGCCCGGAAAAACTACTCGCGTGAGACCGGGCGGCCCCGGGCCGCGGCCAGAGGGTTGTCGTCGGTGGACGCAGGGGCATCCGAGGTCGAGGCGGTTCGGGGCAGGGTGCAGGTGACGGTGGTGCCGGTGCCCAGGGTGCTGCTGAGGTCGAGCGTGCCGCCGATGATGCGGGCCCGGTAGTTCATGATGCGGATGCCCATGCCGGCGTCGTCGAGGGCGGTGGTCTCGAAGCCGCTTCCGTCGTCGCGCACCTGGAGGCGCATCTGCTCCTCGCCCGTGGCCAGCGACAGCTTGAGATGGTCGGCCTCCCCGTGGCGCACGGCGTTGTTGACGGCCTCCTGGGCGATGCGGTAAAGGTGCGAGGCGGTGGTGGTGTCGTGGACGCGGGCCGTGCCCACCTCCTGGAAGGTGCAGTCGACGTCGAACAGGCGCTCGGCGTTCTGGGAGAGGCGCCGCAGGGCCTCCGACAGGCCGTTCGCCTCGACATCGACGGGGATGAGGCCGTGCGAGAGGTCGCGGGCGTACTGGTCGGCCTCTTTGATGTGCTCGGTGATTTCGGCCATGTCGTCGGCGCGCTCGTGGCCCTCGTCCTCGAGGTGGCGGGCCAGGTCCTGACTTAGCAGGCCGATGCCGGTGAGCATTTGCCCGAGGCCGTCGTGCAGGTCCTGCCCGATGCGGCGGCGCTCCTGTTCGCTAATGTTCAGGATTTCCTTTTCGAGGCGGCGGCGCTCGCTGATGTCGCGGACAATGCCAGTAAAGATGAGGCGGTCGTCGAGGTCGACTTCGTTGACGGCCAGGTCCATGGGAAAGGTCGAGCCGTCCTTGCGACGCCCGCGCACCTCGCGGCCAATGCCGATGATCTTGCGCCGGCCCGTTTCGTGGTAGCTGCGGAGGTACTCGTCGTGCTCCTCGTGGTAGGGAGAGGGCATCAGGACCTTCACGTTTTTGCCGATCACCTCCTCTGCGGCGTACCCGAAGATGTCCTCGGCGGCCGGGTTGAAGGACTGGATGATGCCGTCGGCGTTGATGGTGATGATGCCGTCGACGGTGGTGTTGAGGATGGCCTGCGCGCGGGCCTCGCTCTCGTACTGGGCCCGGCGCAGGTGCTTGAAGGCCAGGACGACCCCCACGGCGACCCACAGGCCCAGCAGCACGATGCCGTAGCTCACGAGCACCTCGGCCGAGGTGCCCTGGTCGCCCTGTTCGAGGTGCACCGCGTACCCGCCCGCCACGAACAGGGTGGTGAGGCCGCCGAACACGAGGGTCGGGCGCCGCCCCTCGGCGAACAGGGTGAGGAGGACGACTGCGACCTGAAGCATCTCTACGGGCAGGGCCGCGGGCAGCAGGCTGTCGAGCGCGAAGAGGACGGCCGACAGGGCGGCCAGGACGCCGTAAAGCAGGGCCGGACGGGTTGGGGCGTGCATCGGGCGGGCGGGGCCAGCGGCGAGCAGAGGGCGCGGGGCGTGGGAAAAGCCCCCACACGTTGGATCTTTTTCATCCTACGGAAAGGCCGGGTGAGAGCCGACCACTTTACAAATGTCCCGTTCGTTTGTTACTGCACAGTCAATTTTAACTTCTCTCACGCCACGCCCGTGCCTCGTTCCCATCCGGTGTGGTTTGGCACAATGCAGTCGTTCGACTCCCTACTGGCTCTCGTGTCGCCGGCCACCGGAGCCGTTGTGCTCCGGGAAGGAGGCCGGCTCCGCGCTGTGACGAAGGGGCGGTTGTACGTGGGGCCGACGCCGGGCACGTCCCCGGCGGTCGTCCAGGAGTGGATGGCGGCCCACTGTGCCGGGGAGGAGGAATGGGAGGCCGTCCCGGACGAGGGGCCGGAAGGGGACTGCCTGGCGATGCTCAGCGGGCCTACGGAGGACGAGACGGACGTGTGGGCCCACCCGCCGCTTCGAACCGTGCTCGACACGATGCCCTGCTCGGTGTTCGTGATGCACTCGGACACTTGCCCCGACACCGTCCGCCGGATTCTGTTGCCGGTGGATGTGTCGGACTCGGCGGCGCAGGGGGTGCGGTACGCTCGGGGCCTGGCCTCCGTGTACGACGCCCAGGTGATTCTCCTGCATGTGGTGGACGACAATCCGTACGTGGCCCTCACCCGCCGCGACCGGTTGTCGATGAGCCGCACGGCCCTCCCTGAACACCGGGCGCGCCGGCGGCTGCAGAAGTGGATGGCGGGGCAGTTTGGGGACGATCAAGACGTGGAGTTGTTGATCCGGTCGGGGGTTCCGGCCCGCCAAATTCGCGACGTGTGTGCTCAGCAGGACATAGACCTGTTGATGCTTCCCCTCACCGGAGAGCACGCGTCCGACGAGCCCCCAGTGGATGCGTGGGTCGCCCAGGTGATGCGCGACCGGTCCGGTCCGGTGGTGCTGGTGCGGGCGGGCCGGTAGGGCGTGTGGGGGGTACCCTTACCCCTGTGGGGAATGCACCTACCCCACGGCGGGGCGAAGCCGGGGGAGGGCATCGGGGTGTTGCTGTCAACACCGGGCCCCGCGAGGGGGCACCTTGTAGCCATCCTAAGGCACAATCATGTAACCATCCTAAAACAAAAGCGCTGGAGCCACGGCGTGCATCGTTTCGCTTACCGTATCATTATCCCTTCCGACACCATGAATACCTTTACTCGCACTCTTACACTTTTAATATTGGCCGCCGCGCTTCCCCTGTCGGCAATGGGCCAGTCGGTTGAGATTATGGACGACGTCCTACGGTACAACCGACCCGTGGGCCAAGATGGGATCAACATCTTTGAGTCGCCCATGCAGGACGACACGGCCTACGATGGCTTTGCGGTGAAGCTCGGCGGAGCGTTCACGCAGCAGTTGCAGGGCATTACCCAGAGCAACGACGCCGGCAATTTGGATGACATTGGCCGAGGGTTTAACCTTGCGACGGCCAACCTCGACCTCGACGCGCAGATGGCCCGGGGCATTCGGTTGCACGTGCGTACCTACCTGTCGTCCCGACACCACCCCGAGGCCTGGGTAAAGGGCGGATACCTTCAGGTGAACGAGCTGCCGATTGAGGGCGCGGAAGGCCTGATGCGGAACATATCGATCCGGGCCGGGCACTTCATGCCGAACTACGGAGACGCACACTACCGCCGCACCGACAATGCGGACGCGATTCAGAACCCGTTTGTCGGAAACAACATCGTGGATGCCTTTACGACAGAGGTTGGCGCGGAAGCCACCGTTAAGTCGAACGGCTTCCTCGTGGTTGGGGGCTTTGGCGGAGCGCTGAACCCCACGGTTACCAACCCGGACGACCGGGCACCCTCCTTCCACGGCAAAGTGGGATACGACACCCGGGTCGGGAATCTCGCACGGGTTCGCCTGACGGGGTCAGCGTACTACACGGCCAACTCGAACGATGGGCAACTGCACTCGGGCGACCGGGCCGGCTCGCGCTACTACAACGTCGTCTCGGGCGGAGACTGGTCGGGCCGCCTTCGGGTGAATTACGGCGAGCAGACGACGGCCTTTATGCTGAATCCGTTCGTGAAGGTCGGCGGCCTGGAGCTGTTCGGCACGATCGAAACGATCACCGGCGAGGCAACCGGCAATGACGACGCCACCACGAACCAGTACGCCGCGGAGGCCATCTACCGGTTCCTGGACGACGACCTGTACGTCGGGGCCCGGTACAACACCGTGACGTCCGACCGCGACCTCGGCACCGACACGCCGAACTGGAACGAGGTGTCCATCGACCGCTGGCAGTTGGGCGCCGGGTGGTTCATGACGAAGAACATCGTCGTGAAGGCCGAATACGTCACGCAGTCGTACGATGACTACCCAACCGGTCCGGAAGTAGGCGCCGAATTCGACGGTGTGATGATTGAGGGCGTTGTGTCCTTCTAACCATCCCTGTATCCACTCTCAAGCGCTGCTCGATCCGCTTTGGCGGGTTGCCTGAATCGAGGCGGCCCGCCGCGGGGGCAGCATTCCGTACACCAATCTCCGATTTGTTATGAGACTCTCGTTCCTTTTTGCCCTGATCGGCCTGTTGTTTGCTGGCGTCGCCCCGGCGGCCTCGGCTACCGCGCCGGCCGATACGACGACTTTTCAACTTCACGAGGAGGGTGAGATGACCGTGCACGGCTCCTCGAATGTGCGCGACTGGACGATGGACGTCGAGTCGTTCAGTGGGCAGGCCGACTTCAGTCCGGTCGAAAGCGGCTCCCCGGCCATTCACTCGATCTCCGTCGAGGTGCCGGTCGAGGCGCTCGTCGCGAACCGCAGCTCGATGCAGGAGAAGGCCCACAAGGCGCTCAAAAAAGAAGAATATCCCACGGTGCAGTTCCGCTCGGATTCGGTGACCGTGGCTACGGCCGAGGCGGACTCGTTTGCCGTGATTGCCAACGGGGACCTCACCATTGCGGGCGAGACCCGAACCGTCACGTTGCGCGCGAAGGGAGCCTCGCAGGGAGACAACGGGTATCACGTCCGTGGCGAGCACGAACTGAAGCTGAGCGAATTCAATGTGGAGCGTCCGTCGGCCCTTCTGGGAGCCCTGACGGTCTCGGACGGCATCCGGCTGACCTTCGACGTGATGTTGCAAGCCCAATAGTTTTCCCGTAGCGGACATGAGGCCTATTATGCGCATTCGAGCGTGGACGATCGGCGGTCTAGTGGGGCTGCTTGTGGGGCTCCTGTTGCTTCCGGGCCCTGCTCGTACGCAGGACCTCTCCCGCACGCAGGATCTCGCCGGCACGCAGGACCGGGCCCGGGGCCAGGACTCCACTCGTACGGAGGAAATGCGCCTCGTCCTTCACCCGAAGAGTCAGTTTCAGATTCAAGGGAACGCATCGATTCGGTCGTTTACGTGTGCGGTGCAGCAGGTCGACGGTCGGGCGCGGCTTCCGGCGCAGCGCGATACGGTGCCCGACACCGTGCCCGAGCAACAGACCGAGGTCGTTGTGCAGATGCCGGTTCAGGCCTTCGATTGTGGGAACGACCGGATGACGGACGATCTCCAGGAGGCCCTGAACATGGAGGAGCACCCCGAGATTCGGTTTGAGCTCATCCACGCAACCGTGGGGGCGCCCACCGACACGTCGCGGCAGTGGCGGAAGGTGAACGCGATCGGGGCGCTCTCCATCTCGGGCACGAAGCGGGTCGTGCGCCTGGAGGCGATCGGGCACGCCCTGGACGCGAGTCACTTTCGGCTGCGCGGGTGCACGCCGCTCAAGATGACCGACTTCAACGTGGAGCCGCCCAGCAAGGCCTTTGGGCTCATTCGGGTGAAGGACCGGGTGGAGGCACAGTTTGATCTGCTGGCGTACGCGGCGGACGGGTCGGCCGCGACGCTCGATTCGTTCTCCCTCGATTCCCCGCCGTCGTGTTGAGGGGCGGGAGAAGGTTCTCCCACGCGCAGGGATCGACTGCGTGGGGACAGGCGTACCTACCGTCCTTTCCCAGCGTACTGCTTGGGGAAGCAGGAGACCCACCGTTTGCTCCATGACCACCTGTCGGGGCCATGCCTGTCCATTTGTCTTTCGATGACCCGACCGTCATTGCCACGTACACCGCCCGCTACGACGCGGAAATGGCGAAGGGGCGACTCGATGCCCAGGGCATTCGTGCGGTGCTGGCCACCGACGATGCCGGGGGCGCCTATCCCCAGATGCAGCGAACGCAGGGCGTGCGGCTGGTGGTGTCGGGGCAGGAGGCGCACCGCGCCTGGCACATGCTCGATGACCTGGACATGCTGCCGCCGGACGCCGCCGGAACGGGCGGCACGGTGGTGGGGGACGGGCAGGACGTGTGGCGGGCCCTCGGGCTCGGCCTCATGGGCATTGGCGGCACCGTCGTGATTGCGGCGGGCGTTGGCTGGGCGCTGTCAGGCTCCAGTGTGGCCATTGCGGTGGCCGGGCTCGGCTTTGCCCTCGCCATTTTGGGAGGCCTGGTGCAACAGCGACGTCCGGATGCGGCGTCGCGCCCGCACACGCACCGCTCGGAAGGGTAGGGCCACGCCGGGCGTTGGTCGTACGGCCCGGCTCGTCGCTCGCCTCAACAATTTCGGTCGGACGGCACATTGGCTCGAAAAAGACGGATTTTCGGGCTCGGCCTTGACATCCCGTCCCGCAGTCCCTACCGTTTGATCATCATGAATCTGCGTGCTCCAACGCTTACGGACTCCGCATTCACGGCGCGCCGGGCCCTCGGTCGTGCCGGGCTGGGGTATCTCTATCTGTATCTGTTTCCCCCAGCCGGCGGTTCGTAGCACGCACGCACCCGCATTCCTGTGTTGTCCCCGCCGGTCGATCGCCTTCGGTCCCGGCGGGTTTTGTATGTGTGGGAGCGAAGGCCAACGTCGGTGGACATTCCTCCGCTTTCGTTCATACCCGTTGCTTCCACCCATGTCGACTCCTTCCCTCCGCGACGCCCGCGAGACCATCGATGAAATCGACCGCCGCGTCGTTGAACTGCTGGCCGAGCGCTATGCCCTCGTCGATGAGCTCTGTGAGACGAAGGCCGAGAACGGCGATTCGGTGCGCGATCCCGATCGCGAGCAAGAGCTCCTGGACCGGGTGACGACCCTCGCCGAAGAGCACGGCCTGGCCCCGGAGGTGGCCCGGCAGATCTACGAGGAGGTGCTGTCCCAGTCGGTGGAGCGGCAGCGGCGCCGGCGCCGGACGGACGAGGCGCACGCAGTGCCGGAGGCGTCTTAGGCGGGAGGGCGGGCACTGGAATCTCACGCCCTGTGCGGACATTCAACCGCCCGCACTCTTTTCACCGTTTCGTACCAGTCGTATGAGCACGTCGAGCGATGAGGCGCCGGAGTTTATTCCGGACTACAACAAGCCGGACGCGCCGGGCATCCACATGAACTTCGACAACACCGTGTCTCTCTATCACATCGTGGACGAGGGCGACGACTTTGAAACGGCCGCCCACGACGTGTTCGACCTGCTCACGGAGGCGCAGGACCGGTTCCCCGACTGGCCCCGCGTGTTGTACCTCGACATCCAGGGGCACCTGAACGACGACGGCCGCTTTGTGGAGGACATGGTCGAATTCCAGCAGGAGTTCTTGATTGCGGCGTTGGGGAAGTTCTTCACCGCGCTGGCCCTCCCCATCGTTGCCGTGGTGAACCCGGACGATCAGGTGAACGATTTGCCCGAAGAGCTTTTGCTGCAGCCGCCCGACGGCGATTTGCCGGAGGAGACGCGGTGGCCGACCGAGGAGTCGGGGTCCTAAAAACGCAAAAAACCGGGCGGTCCGTGGACCACCCGGTTCTTGCAAAGCCCCCGGCGTGAGTCAGCCGAAGCTCCCTCACACCGGTTTCACCCCCTTCGGTGAAAGTCGTAGGTGCCCGGAAGGCGCATCCCGAAGGAGGACACACGCAGGGTACGGCGGACACCCGATTGGGGCCCGGGAAGATTGGCGCACCCGGGAGGGGAGCTTCGACCTGTTCGGGGGTGCGCCGTCGACGGGCGGAGCAACGGGCTACGCGGCTTGCAGCTGCGGGCCGGCCGCCGCGACCTCAGGGGCCGCCATGTCCTCGTATTTCTCGAAGTGGTCGTTGAAGAGGCCGACCAGCGTTCGCGCCTTTTCGTCGTAGGCGGCCGGGTCGTCCCACGTCTCGCGCGGCATCAGGATGTCGTCCGGCACGTTGGGACACTCGGTGGGCACCTCCAGGCCGAAGACCGGCTCTGTTTCCTTCGGGGCGTCGAGCAGCGCGCCGTCGTGGATGGCGTCGACCATGGCGCGGGTGTACTTGAGCGGCACGCGGTGCCCGGTGCCGTACGGCCCGCCGGTGATGCCCGTGTTCACGAGCCAGGCCTCGGCGTCGTGCTCCCGGATCTTCTCGGCCAGCATCTCGGCATATTTGGCCGGCGGCCACACCAGGAAGGCGGCCCCGAAGCAGGCGCTGAAGGTGGCCTGCGGCTCGTCGACGCCCATTTCGGTGCCGGCCACCTTCGCCGTATACCCACTGATGAAGTGGTACATGGCCTGCTCCGGCGTGAGCTTGCTGACCGGCGGCATCACGCCGAACGCGTCGTAGGTCAGGAAGATGATATTGTCGGGGTGCCCGCCCATGCCCGGGATTTTGGCGTTGTCGATGTACTCGAGCGGGTAGGAGGCGCGGGTGTTCTGCGTGATCGACGTGTCGTCGTAGTCGACTTCGCGGGTGTCCTCGTCGTAGACTACGTTTTCGAGCACGGTGCCGTACCGGATGGCGTCGTAGATTTCGGGCTCCGCCTCCGCGGAGAGCCCAACGGCCTTTGCGTAGCAGCCGCCCTCGATGTTGAAGATGCCGTCGTCCGACCAACAGTGCTCGTCGTCGCCAATGAGCTTGCGGTTGGGGTCGGCCGAGAGGGTGGTCTTGCCGGTGCCGCTGAGGCCGAAGAAGAGAGACACGTCGCCCGCCGGGCCCTCGTTGGCCGAGCAGTGCATCGAGAGCACGTTCCGCTTGGGCATCAGGTAGTGCATGACGGTGAAGATGCCCTTTTTCATCTCGCCGGCGTACTGGGTGCCGAGGATCACCATCTCGGCGTCTTCGAACGAAAGGTCCACGCTCGTTTTCGAGCTCATAAACTTCGTCTGCCGGTTGGCCGGGAATTCGCCCGCGTTGTAGATCACGAAGTCCGGCTCGCCGAAGGAGGCAAGCTCCTCCCGGGAGGGGCGGATGAGCATGTTGTGCATGAAGAGCGCGTGGTACGGCCGCGAGCAGATGATCCGCACCTTCAGCCGATGGGTCGAGTCCCAGCCGGCGAAGCCGTCCATCACGTAGATCCGCTTGCGGGTGTTGAGGTAGTCCTGCGCCCGCTCCTTATTGATGGAGAAGGTGTGGTCGTCGATCTCCATGTTGATGGGGCCCCACCAGATGTCGTCTTCGCTCTCCGGGTGCCGCACGATCCGCTTGTCGGCGGGGCTGCGTCCGGTCTTTTTGCCGGAGCGAATGGTAAGTGCGCCGCTGGAGGCAATGGCGGCGGTGGGGTCGAGCCGCACCGCTTCTTCGTAGAGCTGGGCGGGGTCGGCATTGCGAACGACGGTTTCGGGTTCGATCCCGTAGTGGGAGAGGTCGAGCGCGGTCATGAGGGGGCGAGGAGATGCGTGAACAGTAGAGGTGAACACTTGAAGGATAAAAGGCAGAGATCTCGATTGCAGACGGGCGCCGACAGATTCACGGACGGAGCGCCGGGGCACAGGTCCCCGAGGCTGGACGGTCTTCGGGGCCCGAATGCAACGTCTCTGTCGGAACGTGGCGCCACAAGACCGAGGCGTTGGACCCACCCCGTCACAATTGATACCTTACGGCCATCATCCGAACACTTGAATCGCGTCCCGACCTGTCGTGCCTGATTCCCCCGCGCCGTCCCTTCGCACGCCCCGATTGTACGCTGCCGTTGTGCTCGCCACCGTTGTGGCTGTCGTGGCCGGGTGGGGCGGATCGTTTGGCGAAGAGACGGCGCTCGTCGTGCTCTTTGTGGCCGTCACCCTCACGGGCATTCCCCACGGGGCCATCGATCACCTGGTGGCGGCCCGTCTCTACGACCTGCAGTTCACGTGGCGCGACCAGGCGACGTTTTACGGGACGTACCTGGCGTTAATGGCCGCGTACGGCGCCTTGTGGCCCATCGCGCCGGGGGGCTGTCTCGCCGTCTTTTTGGCGATGACGATGTACCACTTCGGGCAGGCCGACATGGCGTACTGGGACCTGTCGCCCCTTCCGGCCCGCCTCCTGTACGCCTCACGGGGGCTCTTCCTCATCGGCCTCCCGATCGTCGCCTTCCCGGGCCTCGTCGACCCGATCTTCGAGGCCATCGGGGGCGTGCGGGTGTTGGACTGGTCGCTGGCGACGACCTACCAGACGGCGACGCTCCTCGGGCTGGTGGGGCAGCACGTGGGGGCGCTTCTTCTTGCGTACGGGACGGGGACCGTGCCTGCGTGGAAGGGCGGGCGCGAAGCCCTGAATGTGGTCCTCCTCACGGCACTCTTCGGATTTGTCCATCCGCTGATCGCCTTTGCGGTGTACTTTGGCCTCTGGCACTCGCTCGGTCACATTCTCGAGCTGATCCGGTTTTTCCGCAACCAGGGCCACGAACTGTCGATTGTCGACTTCTACCAGAAGGCGGCTCTCTTCACCGTACTCTCGTTCGTTCTGCTGGGGGGGCTGTACGCCGGACTGCAGGCGTTTGGGGACCGGGACGAAATGATTGCGCTCCTCTTTATCCTGATTGCGGTGATGACGCTGCCGCACATGATTATCGTGGAGCGGCTGTATCGGCAGCGCGAGCGGCGGGGGCGGACCCCCGTCCGTGCGAACCGAAAATGAGACGGCCGTCCGTCACAAAGGACAGACGGCCGGGGCTCACTTCCGATGTGAAACGCGACGATCCTACATGTCGCCTTCTTCGGGCGGCAGGAGGACCGTGTCGATCACGTGAATGACGCCGTTGGACGCCTCAATGTCTGCCTGCACCACAGTGGCCTCGTTGCGGCCCTGCAGCGTCACGGTGCCATCGTTCACCTGGATGCCCACGGAGGGGCCTGCCAGCGTGGTGGCGGACTCCATGCCCACGACGTCACTGGCCATTGCTTTGCCGGAGACTACGTGGTACTGCAGCACGGAGCGCAGCTGGTCGCGATTGCCCTCTTCCAGGAGCTGGTCCAGCGTGCTTCCGAGGGCGGCGAAGGCCGAGTCCGTCGGCGCGAAGACCGTGAACGGGCCCTCGCCCTCAAGCGCCTCTACGAGGCCGGCGGCCTGAAGGGCCTCCACGAGGGTGTTGAAGCCCTCGGCCTGCTGGGCCGTCTGGACGATGTTCGGTTGCGTGTCTTCGCTCTGCTGGGCCTGGGCCGGAACGGCCAGGAACGCAAACAGAGCGAGGGATAAGCACGCAGTGATAAGTCGAGAGTTGTGCATAGCTCGGGGTTGAGTGATGAAAAGGATGCTTGAAAAGCACTCGGCACAACGCTCAAGGCCAGAGAAATATTTCGGGGAAATGGAGACCTTTCGTGCACGTTGCACTCTTCTCACGCAGAATCATCCGGCCGTACGCCCCTCACACGCCGTTGGCGGTGCTCGAAACGCGCCAGGACTCCGCAGGGCGGCGGGGGGCGCGGAGGGGCGACGGG
>NCRC01000026.1 GCA_002894685.1 Salinivenus lutea | reverse complement strand
CCCCGCCCCCCTGGCCGCCTCCTTGCTGAAAGGAGGGAAAGAGCTCACTCCATCGGAGCCCCAGGTCCCGGATCTTGGTGAGGTTCATGTTGAACAGGATCGCGTTGATCCGGATCTCCCGGGTGCCGAGGGTCGCCAGCACTTCCCCTTCCTCTCCCTGCGGAGCCTGAGCGGCCTGGGACTCTTGCTCGGGCTCCCGGACAAGAAAGGCCGTCTGCGTCTCCTCGTACGTAAGGCCGTTGGCCTCAAGCACCTGCTCCAGGGCATCCAGGTAGTGCATGCCGGAGATGGAGACCCCGATCGGCATGGTCCGATCCTGTGGGTCCACCACCGTCTTTCCCGCCACCTTCTCAAACACCGGGTTAATGAGCTCCAGGAACTGGTTGAAGGGGGTATCCGGCTGGAACGACACCAGCTGCTCCGGCGGGATGTTGGTCTGCGTTACGCGGCGGTCCGGTCGGTCCTGGGCCTGCGCCGGCGCCACGCCCCCCACCAAAAGCAGGGCAGACAGGGTGAGCGTGAGGAGAAACGGGGTCGTAACACGTCGCATAGGCACGAACAACACTCGGTGGGGGCTTTGAAAGAAAGGATGCATTATCGCTCCGGGTCGGATGCACGCTCGCCGGGCACCTGCTGGAGTGGACTTTGGGGGTTGAGGCTGAGTTCGACCTCATCGACGATGCCGCCCCGGTTGAGCCGCGCCACGACCGTGCCCTCCGACGCGTCCACCTCGGTAATGCGGCCGAGGTACACGCGATCGCCCTCGCCCACCCGCTCAATGCCGCCGCCGGTTTCGAAGACGGCCTGCCCGTCAACGATGGAGATGAGCCGGGCCGACTCCACGTTCAGGCGGTCGTACTCGTTGGGCGGCACCTCCTCAAAGACGAGCGGATAGAACGGGTTGATCTCGGGGTCCGGATTGGGCACCACCCGCGCGGGAAGCGGCGGGGACGGGCTGCTCTGGGCCACCGGGAGCGCCTGCAATTGGCGCTCGTCGGTCGCCTCCCCCCGCTCCGTTCCCCCCGCGAGCCCGTGAATGGCCTCCAGGTCCATCTGAAACGACACGAGCACGTCCATCGACGTGCGTCCCGTTTCCTCGTCCGTGCTCCGCTCTTCCAGGTAGTTCAGATTCAGGTCCCGGACCCGATAGAAGGGCCGGTTGTTCTCAATCGTCCAGACGAAGCGGTACAGACTGGAAAAGTAGGCTTCTCCCTCCGCCGTCACCGTGTAGGAGCTGTATCCGCTTTGCTCCTCCGTTCCCGAGGCGGCCACGTTAAACGTCTGGAACCCCGTTTGTGTGAGTTCGGTGAGGTAGCCCATCACCATCGGCGACGAAACGTGTTCGGGAACGATCTTATAGCGCGTCTCCCAGCGCTCGCGGGTCGACTCCAGGGTCTCCTCGGCGTCGGTCAGGTCGGTCTGCAGGGTCTGGATGCGCTCCTTCTCCTGCTGCGTCTCCTCAATCTGCTGGTCCAGCGACTCGAGGATGTTTTGCTGATGGAAATACGTGACGTACGCGCCGGCCCCCATCACGAGGACCAGACACGAAAGCAACAGGATCTGGTTGGTCCCAATGTTGAACATGATGGGCCGGGCGGTACCGGTGAGAAAACGGGCAGAGAATGCGGCGAGGACGAGCGGGGGGACGCTATCCGCGGGAGGCGTCCACGGACGGGTCAGTGGACGCCGCAGCGGGGCGTATGGGGACGGCCGTGCACTCGTGGATCCACGCCCCCTCGGGCAAATCCGGCTGCATGTCCTTGAGGGCCGCCAGGGCGTCGTCGAAGGACGAGAAGGCCCCCACCGACACACGATACCACCGATTTTCGGGGGCATGGCAGATCGTGACGTCGTGGGAGCGTCCCGACAGGGTGGACCGAACCCGGGCGTGGGCACTCATCGCCGAGTCTCGGCGCGCCAGAGAGGCCGCCACCACCGTCCAGAAGGGGGGGGTCGACTGCGTATCGGCGGAAGCAGGCGTGGCGGACGCGGACGCCGACGCGGCCTCCCCTCCCGCCTCTTCTCCGACGGCCCCCGCCCGCTCAGTCGACTCGGCACGCGGTTGGGCCGATTGGGCGGATGGCGCCTCGGTGCTCCCCGCGGTGGCCGCCGTCAGCCGCTGCTAGCGCCAGTACTCAATCGCCGCCGGCTTGGTGGTGTCGAGCGGCACCGTCACGTTGAAGTCGTAGAGCGAGGCGTCCCGCACCTCCGTGAACGTGAGGCTGTTGATGTCCGCCCCCAGCTCCTGTGCGAGGCGGACGACGCGGGGGCGCGAGGAGGCCCGGCCCGACACGGTGACCCGTGCGTCCCCGGCCGGGCTCCACTCCGCAATCGACACCCCCTGCACGCTGTTCATCCGTCCGGTCACGGTGGCCAGGCCTTTGCTCCACTTGTTGCTGCCCTGGAGGAGCTCATCGAGCACATTGAGCCCCTGTGCGTACTGGGCGGCCGCGGACTCCAGGCTGTCGATGCGCCGCTCCAGGGCCTCGGGGTCGGCCTGCGCCACCTCCCGCTCCAGCGTGCGCAGTTGCGTGCGCCGCTCGCTGATGGCATTGGCGTTCGCGACGTAGTACCACACGAAGCCGAGGGTGGTCACGCCCAGCAGCACCAGCAGCACGGGCACCGACCAGCCCACCGGAATTCGGAACGGGCTGGGCCGACACGTCGCGGGCAGCAGGTCCACGTCCTGGAACGACGGCCCAAAATCCGGGTCGTCAATCTGACGGAGCGCCGCCCCGGTGGCCGCGAGGTACTGGCTCGACTCCGCCTCCCCGTTCGGGAGGTGGGTGCGGAGAAGACGAACCTTCGAGCTCGCAAAGTACGACTTGAAGGCGTCGGCAAGCATCTCCTCGCTGTCCTCCGCGGCGAGGAGCAGGTGCTGCACGTCGCCCATCCCGTACTCGTCCTGCAGCAGCAGCACGCGACTACAAATGGTCTCCGCCGGGTCCTCAACCGTCAACTCCGGCAGCTGCTCGGCCTGACGCAGCGTATTGCCCTCCATAAAGAGCACGAGCGTGTTGTCGGTGCCCGCCCGGACCAGAATCGTCTTCTCGGCCGTGTCGGGCGGCAGCTGGAGCGCCGACCGGGCGAGGCCCAGATACAGCGGCACCTCGGTGTCGAGGAACCGGGCGCGCGGACTGCGGGCGAGCGTCTGCTCCTGCATCTCCGACAACGTGGAGATCACCGAGCCGCCGGGCCGTGCAATGAGCGCCAGGACCCGCTGCCGACCGTCTCCGGTGCGGTGCATCGGCACGAACCCCACCCGCTCCTTCTCCACCGCGCCGTCGTACTGCTCCTCCAGCATCCCCAGGAGAGTCGATCGGGATGCCGGCAGCGGGAGGCCGGTGGAGCCCTCCTCGCCCGCCGGCCCGCTCTCGTCCGCCGGGAGGCGGAGCTCCACCTCGTCCACGTCGGAGGCGGACGTACAAAATGCCACCTCCGGATCTTCGTACCCTCGGTCCTCACACTCCTCCAACAGGTCGTCGAGGGCCGACCGGAAGTTCCAGGTCTCCGGCTGGGGGTCCGCGGCAAAGTCATCGCCTTCGTCCTCAAACTCATCGAACTCCCCTCCCAGGAACAGATCGTCCCCACCCCCCGAGTCCCCAAACTCAATCGTCACGTCGTCCGGCTCGTCGTCGATCCCCGGCGTCGACTCTTCCGGCTCGTCGAAGGGCAGATCGGTCGCCTCCATCCCGCCCCGCGATCGGCTTCGCTGGAACCGCACGACGGTCTCCTCCTCTGTGCGTTCCAGCAGCACAGCGTGAAGGGTAGACGCCGACACCATGACGCCGAGTGCGTACGTGCTCATCCAAACGGGGGTGGTATAAAGTTAACAGACGAGTTCCCGGTGGGGGGAGCGGACGACAGTCCCGGTGGGGGCGCTCCGATGGCATGAATCTCGGCGAACGACGCCGCGGAATCAAGTCTCGCTCTACATGAGGCGCCGGAGACGCTTTTTGTTATTCGCGTAGTCCATCGCCGTCTCCGGCTCAATTTTGCGCTTCCGCACCAGTTTGTAGAGGTCCTGTTCGAGGGTGGTCTGGCCCTGCTTTCCGCCCTGCCACATCATCTGGTAGACCTCTCCCACATTGTCGTTTTTGATGGCGGCCCGGGCCGAGGCGTCGACCCACAGGACCTCTTTCGCAAGCTGCCGCCCGCCTCCGATTTTCGGCAACAGCTTCTGGGACACGACGCAGCGGAGCACATCGGCCAGGCGGTGGCGCACGCGCTCCTGTTCGTCGGTGGGCACCTCGGCCACGATGCGGTCGATCGTTTCCATGGCCGAGGACGTGTGGAGGGTGGAGAAGACCTTGTGGCCGGAGTCCGTCACCTCGAGGGCCGCCTGGATCGTTTCCGGGTCCCGCATCTCCCCAATCACCACAATGTCGGGGTCCTGGCGCAGGGCCTGCGTGATGCCGTCCTTGAAGCTCACGACGTCCTTGCCCACCTCCCGGTGCCGCACGATCGACTCCTTCGGCTCGTGCATGTACTCGATGGGATCGGCGATGACGACAATGTGCCCCGGGTAGTCCTCGTTGTTGGCGTCAATGATGGCGTCCAGCGTCGTGCTCTTTCCGGAGCCCGTGACCCCGGTGATGAGCGTGAGGCCGTCCCGCACGTGCCTGAACATCATGCCCTTCTGGATCTTCGGGTGGAAGCCCAGGGTGTCCAGCGGAAAAATCTCGTCCGAGATGGCGCGCATGTTGAGGGCGGCGTGGTCGTAGTCCGAGTACGCCGTGGCGCGGAAGCGGCGGGGCCGGTCGCTCTCCTCGACCTCCAGCCGATAGGAGAAGTCCGTCGCCCCCTTGTCGAGCAGCTGGCGGGTCTGCTTGTCGTTCAGAAGATTAAAGACCAAAATATCCGTCTCCAGTGGGTCGTACGTCCCGAACTCTTCTTCCCGCCGCTTCTCCCCGTCGACACGGTACCACACGTTGCCGTCGCAGGCGCGGCCCCCGAGATCCATGTCGCTGGCGTCCAGCTCCAGGGTCCGGCGGATGAAGCGCTCCGCCAGCGTGCGGAGGGATGTGCTTTTCTCGGGCGACAATTGATCGGTCTGCTCGGCCAAGTACTGGAACCGGCGCTGGCCGCGGCACGAATCGGGCATCGAGTCCACAATCATCGAGGTGATGTCCTTCAGGGCCACAGCCCCCGGTGGCCGGGAGGACATTCCATTCGATGTCCCGTCCGATTGGGTGCTCTGGTCTAAAAAGTTGCTAAGCGCCTCTTGTGACACGGGCCTTGGGAAACTGATAATGGAAAATCAAACTGGCGAGCCAACCCTCAACCGTACCCGATCAACAATACCTGGCGGGGAGCAACCTGGTGTTGTGCTGATGGGGGACCGACGGACTCATCTTATTCCGACCGAACAACCCCGCCGCTTCGATCAGCAATTTGGACGCTTTTCGACTCTATCGAGGGCAACACATCAATATACTCTTTAATGTTTTCTGTGTTGTACTTTACTCTATTCCCTCCTCTCATATCGAAGTCTTCATCATCGTCATATTCTGTCGCCCCCTCCATCAACAGCCCACCATTTATATTTCGTTCTCCGCCCCCTCCATTTATCCGAATTGACCCAAATGAGTCTACATAGACAATCCCTTTCCAGGTGCGGTCGCCGTTAAATGTTAGCTCTCCAGTCACATATAATATTCCACTATCTTCTTCCATTTTATCTAGACTGCACCCGTCACATTCGACTATTTTGCTTGATCCATTTTCCTTTGCACTTAATATTTCATCTTCGAGCTCTCCCATTTTCTTTTCGACCCAATCATCACGCTTCTCACTCCGACTCACCACATCACATCCATCCTCGATCCCTTCCACCTCATTGTCAAATTCGTCACAGACTTGATCTGTATCCGCACTGTTAGGAAGAGTAATTCCATGTCGAGTCTCTCCGCCTCCCGCATCAACCCCGGACACGCAGGGCCCCCCACTGCACCCTCCTCCCTTAACCTGAAAGGTCACAAGACCGGAGGCCGTGATGCCATTGAACAACGACGAAACCTGTGAACGCTGCTGAGCACGCCCTTGAATTCGGTAGGTTGTCTCATCGTACGTTCCCTCTGCTGTAATCAGCACGGATTTATTCTCCGTCCCGGCATTGGACACACTATACTCCAGCCGGTACTCTCCCTGTTCATAAGTGCCCGATGTACTCTTATCTGTGACCCCCGAGAACTCTCTTTGTACCTCGCTCACTCCATCGTTGAACGCGGATCGAGCAATTTGCCGCGCAATAACCGTCTCCTGCCGCTGCGCCTGGTCTTGACTGGTGTCCTGACTGGTCTGGTTGGACTGCTGTGCAAAGTAGGCCAAGCCGAGCGCACTGGCGAACGCAAGTAAAAGAGCATATTTTCCCATCGGGAAGCCAGATCAGTTTGGAAAAATCGAAGGCAGCCTCTTTGCTCTCGACCTCAACACCTTGAGAAATAAACAGATCAAAGAGGATGCCACGAGACATTCTCGCCTCAAAAGCCGGGTAAGCGCACCCCCAGAAGGCAATTTTTACCCATATGGTCAATACCAACTAGACCACTCTGGTGCGTAATCGCGCAAATATCTACTGCGCCGGTGTATATGGCACCACAACCATTCGGCGAACCTCATCCAGGATCATTCGGTCACTCTCGAACGAAGGGACCACTGAAAAATAAAGCTGAAGGGCCTGGATTTCCCCTCGATTGTTCGCAGGATCCGTCACCCGCTGCGCATTCCCATCAATAAAGTGGAGATCAAAGTATCCCAGTACCGTGGACGCCCCTCCGCTCACGCTTCCATTCTGTTGACGGTCCAACGTGTAGATCGGTCGTTCCTCCCCCGCCACGGTCCGGTTCTCTGAACTCCGCACCTCGTACGTGACAGTCGTTGAATCGCCCCCGTCGTCCTCATAACGAAAGGTAAGACTCGTAAGGACCTCACCAGTCGGTGACGCCTCATTCCCTGTACGACTAATGTTTTTGAAGACAACCTCCCCGGCCTCCCGATTCCGCCCCATCGCCTCAAGATCCTCCTCCAACCATGTGGCGAGTGAAGTCGTCTGACTCAACGCCGTGTTTCGGGCCGTCTGTGCCACCTGTTCTCCAGTGGCCCGCATCTGAATAGATGCCAGAATAAGCAGCACAGTCGCACCCACAACCGATGCGATCAGGTTGTCGTAGATAAAAGGCATGAGGAATCACGAACCGTGTGTGGGTCAACAAACGCTTTTCCCTACCGGGGCCTCATCGTTTCCTCAGGGGTAGGCAATAACTTCCGAATACCTGATGGGCGTCGGCAACCGCGAGCGTCCGTCCGATCGTTGATCCTGGACCTTCAACACAACTTCCTTCCGCGGGGTCGGGGCCGTGCATCCCCCCTTGTCCACACGCTGTAGATCGGAGCAGACATAATGCACCTCAGCCTGCACTTCGAAATCCATATTGGACTCCGGAAGCGGAAACTCTACCGTCGCAGGTTCCATTTCGTGGAAGTCGTCTACATCGTCACAGAGATCCCCCCCTCCAAATACCTGACAATGATTTCCCGTCGAGAAGGGTGGAGAGGTAAACTCTGAAGTGGATGCACGATTTTCCGACGAGCGCCCCACGGTGGCTGCATCAAACGCGCGAGCTCGAATTACTTCCATCGTTTGCATGGCCACCCCCAAGGCCATCTGTTCCAGTTCGGCCCGCACCGCTTGTTTTCGGCTCTGCATGCTGGCCTGTATCTGATTAAAGCTCAGAATTGTGGCCACCAGTAGAGCAGCGAAAGAGAGAAGTGTCTGCTGCATAATGGAGTGCGTGCATCAGTGCACTGAAGACCGGTAGGGGGCGTGCTTCATAGATCCGACTACGACGCCACAACCCGCATCATTTCCTCAATCGACGACTCGCCGTCGAGCACGACCCGGCGGGCCGACGCCTGAAGGGAGCGCATGCCGTCTTCCTCGCGGGCGTGCTCCCGGATGTCGCCCTCGTCGACCATGCCCTCGGCCTCTACAATCATGTGTCGGATCTCACGCGAAAAGTGCAGCGCCTCGGCGATCGCCCGACGGCCGTCATACCCCGTGCCGCCACAGCGGTCGCAGTGGTCGCTGTCGCTGGAGGTGTAAAGCGTCTCGTTTTCAATCTGCTCGTCCGTGAAGCCCAGCTGCTCCATCAATACGGGGTCAGGGTCCCGGTGCTCTACCTTGCACTTGGGGCACAGTGTTCGAATCAAACGCTGTGCCACCACCAGGTTGATGGCGTAGGCAATCAGGAAGGGCTCGATGCCCATCTTGTACAGCCGACTCACGGCACTCGGCGCATCGTTGGTGTGGAGCGTCGAGAACGTGAGGTGCCCCGTGTTGGCGAGCTTGATGGCGAGCTCGGCCGTTTCTTTGTCCCGCATCTCCCCCACCATCACGGTGTCTGGGTCGTGGCGCAGGATGGACCGGAGCGCATCCTTGAGGGCCAGCTTATCGCTGAGGCGCACCTGCCGCGCGCCCTCGATGATGTACTCCACCGGGTCCTCGATGGTGAGCACGTTTTCCTGCGGGCCGATGACGCGGTGCAGGGCCGCCACCAGCGTCGTGCTCTTTCCCGAGCCCGTAGGACCGGTCAAAATGACCATGCCGTAGGGCTGGTTGATGGCGTGCTCGAACTGCTCCAGCGCCCGCGGCCCCAGCCCCAACTTGTCGAGGTCCGTAATGACCTTCCGGTCGTCGAGCACGCGGATGACGACGCTCTCCGAATCGATGTCCTGGCTGGAACTGGCGATCGGCATGATGGAGACGCGGTACCGGATGCGCGTGCCGTCCACCGTGCGCTGAATGAATCCGTCCTGCGCCGCGTCGCGCTCGAAGCGGTCCACCTCCATCGAGTTGTCCTTCACCACCGAAAGGAGCGCCTCCGGGTGCACCCGATCCTCGGTGTGCCAGTGGTTGAGCTGGCCGTTCATGCGGAAGTGGATCTCCACTTCTTTGTTAGAATTCGGGTAGATGTGAATGTCCGACGCGCCCTCGCGCACCGCCTCCACGAGGGTGGCCTCGAACAGATTGATGAGGGTCGACCGGTTGATCTCCTCCTCCAGCTTCTCCTGGTCGACCAGGTCCTCTTCCTCCTCGAAGCTCTGTCCCAGGTTGACCGCGCTCTCCTCGTCGAGGCGCTGCAGGTACTCGTTGTCGCGGGGCAGGGCATCGGAAATCAGGTCCGTGACCCTGGACTCCGGCGCGTACTGCAGCTCAAACTGATTGAGGCCCAGCTTGCGCACCGCACGGTGCACCTCGGGGCGCATGGGATCGTGGGTCAGGAAATACACCTTCTCCTGCCCCCGCTTCACCGTCTCGCGCCGGTAGGGGACCACCTTGAGGTCCAGCAGCCGCTCCTGCTGGTCTTCGGTAAAGGACTCGACCGCGGACTTGATGTAGTTGAGATCGGTCTCGTAGTCGTCCAGGTCTACCACTTCGAACGCGTAAATCCGCGCCGCCCGGCCGTACACCGTCTCCTTGTCCACCTCCTGATGGGTCGCCAGCACCCGCCAGAGGGACGCGTCGGGGTGGTTTTCGTCCCGTTTCTTCTGCGCGGTCCACACGTGCTTCTCCTCGACCTCGCCGCGACGGAGCAGCATTTCCACCACGCGGTCGTTCGACCCCACCGACATCGACTTGTTCGACGCCATGCGGGAGGCGAACTCGTCGATCTGGTCGGCGTCGATCTGGGCCTCCAGGGCGTCGAGCTCCGGGATGTTGGACGCCGCCCCGTCCCCGTCCGGCCCGCCGTCGTCGCTCGGCGTCGGATTGCTGACATCTTCGGTGGGGAGCCCCTCGGTGGGCAGATCCTCGTCGAAGGGAGAGGGCTCCTCGTCCGAGGCATCCGCAGACGACTCGGTCGACGCCGCGTCCGAGAGGGTCCGGGCCGGCAGGGCGTGGCTCAGCGCAAACGGCGGATTGGCGAACCGCGGGGAATCGACCGGGCCCAGGTGCAGGTCAATCGGGTCGGGCAGTCCGTCGCCGAAGCTCGGCTCAGCACTCGCGTCGGCGGCGGGCGGGCGAAAGTCGTCGGCGTCGTTCATGGGACCGGGCGTCAACGAAAGGAGAGTGACGCGCTTGGAACAGGCGTGAATACATCGGTAACGGCAGGTCCCACCGATGGTTCAAGGGCATTACATGCCCATCATATCGGCCTGCGACGGCTGAATGAAGGCCATTTCCGCAGAAAGGATGGTGAGAAACAGGACTCCGATGGCGATGATGACGGACACGGCGGTCTGGATGCCCTGCACGGCAGCGTCCAGGCTGAGCTCCGTTTCTTTTTGGTAGTAGTCGGCCATCTGGCGGGCGCTATTCCGCACGGTCCCGGTCTCCTGCCCGCTCTTAAAGCGCGTGACGGCCATGGACGTGAACACGCCGCTCGCCTTCATTGCATCCACCAGGCTCGCCCCCTGCGCGGCCATCATGGGGATGGTGACGTTTCGGATTTTGTACTCCATGTATTTATTGCCACACGCCTCCGCCGCCACCCGCATCACGCGCAGGTTGTCGCCGCTGCCCGAGTACAGGATGGCGAATACCCGGCAGAAAATCTCGATGTTCAGCTTGTGCAGCAGCTTCCCGATCACCGGGACCTTAATCATGTACTTGTGGAGGTAAAACTTGCCCCGATCCGTACGGGCCCACGCCACAAAGCCGAGGAGCGGCACGACCGTCCCGATCAGCAACCAGAGCCAGTTCTGATCCAGCCAGTCGGCCATGGAGAGCGACATCTGGGTGAGGGGCGGCATCGTGACGTCCATGCCCTCGAACAGTCCGGCCGTGGCCGGCACGATGTACCAGATGTACCAGATGAGCGCGCCGATCAGGCCCACCGTGGTCACCGCCGGCATAATCATGGAGCTGCGGATGCGGGACTTGAACTCGTCCTTGCGCTCCAGAAACTTCGCCGTGGCCTCGTAGATCTCCGCCATGTTCCCGCTTTTGGAGGCGATGCCCAGCATGTAGGCGGTAAACTTGCCGAGCTTGTCGCGGTGCTTGTTGAACGCCTTCTCGGGGTCCATCCCGCCCTTCAGGTCCGAGTTCAGATCGCGGATCACCTGCCGCAGGCTCTTCGACGAGACGTCGTTCACCAGCAGCTCCAGCACCTCGTCGAACGGCATGTTCTCGCGGAGCAGGTTGGCCGCCAGCCGCACGAACATGATGAGGTCCGACTGCGGGGGCGAGAACTCAAAGTCGAGCCACTTCCGCTGCACCCGAATCACTTCCAGGCCCATGTTCTCCAGGGCCTCCTCCACCTCCTCCTGCGAGAAGGCCTTCTGCTCCCCCTTCTTCACGTTGCCCTTCCGGGTGCGCACTTTGTAGAGGAAGGTGCGCCGCTTCTGCAGCTCCGACGGGTTGAAGCCGTGCTCGTCGGCCAGCTCCTCCACCTTTTCGCGGGCCGTGCTTTTCGAGGAGGCCATGATGGTGCCCTGCACGGGCTGCCCGCCCGGCGCGACGCCCTGAAATCTAAATTCGCGAACAGCCATGAAGCAAAGAAGAAACCGTATGGACATGTGAACGACGAGAGGGCGGATTAACGCCCCAATCGTATCCGACCAGCATCAGCATTGACCTTAGAAAGCACAAACTGTGCCGAATATCCAATAACGCTAGGGAGCTTCGGCCGCACGCTCCATTACCTTCGGTTTCCGTACGCCAATGTATCCCTGCTTCCAGTATCGTGGCCAAAACGTGGGTTCCTCAACCGCCTCAAGATATGCCAACTGCCGTTCTTCCGCATCAAGAACATCCCGAACACTACTCCCCACAATGCCCACGGAACCGATAAGTAGGACACATAACACGGCGTGGGAGATCCAGGAAGTTTCCTTGGAAGGCCGGCGTTCGTACCGGTACCGCCCCCACGCCCAGCCGCCCACAAGGGCTAGAAGCACCTGACTCACTGGCATTACAATAATCCCGCTCACCATGGAGTGGGCCGCGCCGGCCAACACCGCCGCCACAAGCCCGACGCGCACGGCGTTTTCCCGACGGGTCGCCCCGGGGGCCTCGCGCCGCTCCTGCCGCATCCACGACCACCCACCCCAGACGACAAGTCCAGTCATAATAGAGGCGGACGGCAGGCCCCACTCGACCATCCACTGCAGGAGCGCGTTGTGGGGATGTGCCCCTGGCAAGAAATGATAGGGTGGCCAGGCAAAGTGCATGGGACCCAATCCCAGCCACGGATGCGCCCACGCCAGCTCCAGACTCATGGTCCACCGCTGGATGCGCCAGGCCTCTCCGCTAATGCTTCCGAGCCGTTCAGCCACCTGGGGAGTGGTTCCCGCGATGAGGTCAAACAACAGGTAGTACAGTATCCCCCCTCCCACCACCGCACCGACTTGGATGCTCAACCACCGGACAGCATGCCGACGAAACAGGAGCCCGACGCCGACGACTGCAAGTCCCAATGCAACGACGGTTCCCCGCACGTTGGAGACTAACACGAGCATCCACCAGACCGCAAGTAAGATAAAAACGAAACCGCGCCCAGTACGCCACCGCTGAGGCATAGACAGCAGGGCCGAACCCAGCAGTGGAAGAGTCCAAGTCTGGTACTGGTTGAAGTGCCGCGTATTCGCGAAGCCCGTAATACTTTCTTTCCCAGGCTCGACCGACGGCCATGCAACAGAAAGGCTGTAACTTACGCTGAAGTGCACCATGTAGAGCAGTACACTGAGCAATACTGCCCCAAGAATGAAGGCCGCGGTACGCCGCGGATCGATCCGCGACACTGCGGCCACTGTACCGGCCAAAGCGAACAGAACCACGAAGTGGCTTAATTCCAGAGCTGCATTCTCCCATGCCGGTGCTTGTGTAACCGAGAAAACACCGAGTATGAGTACCGCGGTCAGTCCAATCCATCCGGCAGTTGGTAAATTCCCGAATCCGACCAACCATTGCTTACAGGTCCTACGAGACACGAGAAGGGTACCTGCACAGATACCAATCAGTACAAGTTGAAAAACTCGCTTGTTGTTGTAGAGTCCAAACGAAGGGATGACGGAGATGCTCGGAGCGATGACAACGTAGGTACAAACAGAAAAGGTGACACACAAGATACCCCACGAATCTGGACCTGGCAGATTGAGATTCCTTGAGTCGAAGGTAATTAAGTTGAGCACAGAGTAGTACCTGTCTCACTTTCTTAAAATAGAAGGGGCGGCCACTCTATGGTAGAGGGCCGCCCTCCGTTCAAGGTTCTTAAATAAGCTTTGCGTACTGGCGAGAAGGCTAGTACGCTCGTGCATCCTAGCTGCCAAGTGTCACAGACGCAGTAAAAACGTTCTCAGATGTAGTACCGTCAACCCAGACGCCTACCTCATTGTCGGAGCTCTCACAAGTAACCACAATGTTGGTAGACCCGGCGTTGCTGGGCTTACTAAGGTTGTCTGGGGATTCCAAGGCGCAAGAACCGTCCGCAGTCACGTACTCGCTGCCGTCAGTCTGATAGCCAAGGTCTGAGAGGGAGATATCACCACTCGCATCTGAAATGCTCCCTCCGTACCCACCAAACTGTGAAGGCTCCTCTACCTTCGCCTGAATGTCACTGGCAATCGTAACAGCTGTTTGCGTCAGAGCATCTTGGTTCGCGCGCGTAGATCCCTGCTCAAATGCTTGAATCCCGGCCACTGTGGCGAGGCCCACAATCACTGTGGCGAGTACAAGAAGTAAAAGTTGTTGCTGTCCCATGATTCAACGGTGGTTGTTGATGTATATTTCAATTCAGTCAGGAGGCACTGGGCCAGCCGCTTAGACACTGCATGTTGCGGCTATGAGTAAGACCCTTGTTTACGCTCCCTAGGGGGAGGCTTCAAGGCTATGATTTGATATTCTGACTTGAGGTGGTGATTCCATCAGAGTCAAGTCCACTGATCTCCACGACAACCTCAGCATCCGCGCTTTCACACGTGACATTAATAGGGGGCCCAACGGAGCTTATCCCGCACTCTCCATCTGCTGTCTTGTATACACCCTTACTATTGGGACTAAAGTCAGCGTTGCTCCCTGTGCTACTTTTGGTATCGTAACCTAAACGCGAAAGGGCAGGAACATCTCCACTGACAACATTGCCCCAAGAGTCTCGTCCAGCTCCCCCAAGTTGCGTTGGCTCTTGGAGATGTGCCTGAATATCACTAGCGATCTTGACAGCCGTTTGATTGAGCGCATCTTGGTTGGCACGATTAGATCCTTGTTCAAACGCCTGAATCCCGGCCACCGTGGCAAGGCCGACGATCACCGTAGCGAGAACGAGAAGTAAAAGTTGTTGCTGTCCCATGGTACTATCGTGTTGCTAGAAGAGAGAACGTCGTTGATGGGGGCGACTGCCTCGTCCCGTTCGCCAGACAACGGCCCCATCACCGGACCCGGCGCCCCGAGGCGTTTCTAAGCTCACCCTACAACTGGACAGGAACCATGCCAACGAGGGCCCGCCGCGGGAGAACCGCTCCACCTTCTCCCGTCCCGCCCCCATCAGGCCGTTGGGACTGGTCTCTTCACGTGAGATCCAGATCTATTGAGGGGATTTGCCGTCCGTCTCTTCGGAACCTCGCAGGTTCGACTGGTACGTTCTGTACCAGCATGGGTAAAAACGTCCGTCCACGTCGACCCGTAGACATCAGGTGCCCCCTGTTCATACCCCCGTGTCGCCCATCGGCCTCGCCCCTCGATCCGTAGTGACTGGGCCAATGGTGGGCACCATTCGCTCTCCGTCGGGTGCACCATCGGTGCATCCATTCTTTGCACGGAGCAGCCGCAATCCGCCGGGATCCCGCCCCCGGCTGGAATAGTCGTTGCGCCGAATCGAGTTGCACCTACGTCTATTTTCACTGCGGGGCTTGCCCCATGGCGTCCACCGGCCCGTCGATGCTCTCCCTCCTCGCCTCTGCCGCCACGCAGGAGCAGGACCCGGCCGTGCGGTCGGTGCTCACCGACGTGTTGCACACCAGCCTCCGGCAGTGTGGCGCGATTGGGCTGGTGGGCACACTGCTGCACGTGGGCCTCAGCGCCCTGGGCCTGGGCTACAACGTCCGCTGGACCTACGACACCCTGGCCGTCGCGGAGGCGAATCAGGTGGTGGTGCTCGGCACGCTCATCGTGGCCGCCCTCAGCGTGAGCGCGCTGGTCCTGGCGCAGATGCAATGCCGCCTGCGCACCGGGCGGGGGTTTGGGGTCGTGGCGATCCTGCTCACCGCCACCGTCGCCATGTTCGAGGGCGGGCTGCGGGACACCTTCGGGACGGTCTACGTGGTGCCGGCCTACCTGGTGATTGTGGCGATCGTCCCGTTCCGCCCCCGCCAAGTGCTCGGCGTGGGCGGGGCCGTGGCCCTCGTGGTGTACGCCTTCGGCCCGACCGGGCCGGTGTGGAGCGGGTCGGCCGCCGTCTCCTCCAGCATGGCCACCCACCTCACGTTCGTGGGCGGCAGTGCGGTGCTCATCACGGCCACCAGCGCGGCCCTCTACCGGCGACACCTGTCCTTTGGCCGGGCGCAGGCCGAGCTCCAGCAGACCCGCGATCGGCTCCGGCGCGTGCAGGAGGTGGCCCGCGTGGGCGGGTGGGAGTACGACCCGGACACGGACACGGTGCACGCAACCACGTCCCTCCACCGCCTGCTCGGGGTGTCGTCGGATCGCGACATTAGCCGCGAGATTGGACTGAGCGTGTACCCGCCCGAGACGCAAACCAAGGTGGCCGCCACCTTCGACCGCTGCCTCACGGAGGGCGAATCGTTCGACCTGGAGGTGCCGCTGGACGCCGCGGACGCCCCCCAGTGGGCCCGCATCCGCGGCCAGGCCCGCCGGCGCCCCGGGCGGTCGCCCCGCCTCACCGGCACGCTGCAGGACATTACCCGACGGAAGCAGCGGGAGCAGGCCCTGCAGCGGGAGCGCGACCGCTTCGAGACGCTGTTTGAGCACCTGCCGACCCCGGTCGTCCACTGCCGCGTGGCGGACGGCGTGGGCACCATCCAGCGCGTGAACCAGGCCTTCGCGTCGGTCTTCGGGGCCAACACGGAGGACGCCGCGGGCGAGGACCTCTGCGGCCTCCTCGACCCCGACGACCCCGACAACATGGAGGCCCTCGTGGAGCGGGCCCTCACCACGCCCGTGCAGCAGATCGAGCTGTCGTGCCACACGGCGCAGGGGCCCCGCCACTTCGCCCTGCAGTTTGCGGTGCAGCGCCGGCCCGACGACGTTGTGGAGGGGTACGCGATGTTCGTGGACATCACCGAGCGGAAGCGGCGCGAGCACAAGCTCAAGCGGTCCAAGGAGGAGGCGGAACGGCGGAACCGACAGAAGTCGACCTTCCTGGCAAACATGAGCCACGAAATCCGCACGCCCCTCACCTCGATTCTCGGGTTTTCGGAGGCGATTGAGGACGCCGTGACGGCCCCCGGCGAGCCCGACGTGCCCCTCGAGGACTTCAGCCGTCGCATCACGAAGGGCGGGGAGCGGCTGCTGGAAACGCTCGACTCGGTGCTCAACCTCTCCAAGCTGGAGGCCGAGGCCATCGATCTCCGCCTCCGCCCCGTCGACCTCACGACGGAGGCCGACGAGATGGTCGAGATGTACGAGCAGGAGGCGGACGCGGACGGCATCACGCTCCAGTCGGACACGCCGGACGCCCCCGTGCACGTTCGGGCCAACCAGGGCGCGCTGCGCCGCGTGCAGCGCAACCTGCTGACCAACGCCCTCAAGTATACGGAGGACGGCGGCACGGTGCACGTCCGCGTCCGATCGGGCCCGGAGGCCGGCATCCTGGAGGTGGACGACACCGGCATCGGCATGGACCCGGACGAGGTCGACGATCTGTTTTCGCCGTTTCAGCAGGCCGCCTCGTCCCCCTCGCAGTCTTACGACGGGAGCGGGCTGGGACTGGCCGTGGTGCAGCGCCTCGTGGACCGGATGGACGGCACGATCGACGTGGCGACGGCGAAGGGCGAGGGCACGACCTTTACGATCCAGCTTCCCCACGCCGAGTCGTCTGCCCCTGGCGCAGCGGCGCAGGCCTAGTCCGCCCGTCCAGTCGCCCGGGCCGCCGAACGGGCCGGGGCGGCATGCATTGAACTGGATGTCGCGCCTGTCTCACCGTCCGCTCGCTCCATGCCCCCTCCCGTCTCCGACGCGCCCTCCGTTGCGTACGACGACGTCGCCGCCGCGGCCCGTCGCCTCGACGGCGTGGCCCACCGCACGCCCGTCATGACCTCCCGCACCGTCAACGGCCGCACCGGGGCCGAGGTGGTCTTCAAGTGCGAGAATCTGCAGCGCACCGGCGCCTTCAAGATCCGGGGGGGATACAACGCGGTCGCCCAGCTCTCCGACGCGGAAAAGGCGCGCGGCGTGATCACCTACTCGTCCGGCAACCACGCGCAGGCGGTGGCCCTGGCCGGGCGCGAGCTGGGGGTGGACGCCACCATCGTGATGCCGGAGGACGCGCCCCAGGTGAAGCTGGACGCCACCCGCGGCTACGGGGCCGAAATCGTGACGTACGACCCGGACACGACGACCCGCGAAACGCTGGGCCAACAGTTGGCGGCGGAGCGCGGGCTGACCCTCGTGCCCCCCTACGACCACCCGGACGTGGTGGCCGGGCAGGGCACCGTGGGCGATGAGCTGTTCGACCAGGCGGGCCCGCTCGATCGGCTGCTCGTGTGCTGCGGGGGCGGCGGCCTGCTCTCGGGCTGCGCCCTGGCGGCCCGCCACCACGCGCCCGACTGTACGGTGGTGGGCGTGGAGCCCGCCGCCGGCGACGACGCCACCCGCTCCTTTCACTCGGGCGAGCTGCAGACCGTCGAGAACCCGGACACGATTGCGGACGGGGCGCGCACCCCCTACCTGGGCGACGTCACGTTCCCGCTCGTGCTCGACCACGTCGACGACATGGTCACGGTCTCGGACGGCGCGCTGGTCCGCGCCATGCACCTGCTGTGGGAGCGGATGAAGCTGGTGGTGGAGCCGACGGGCGCGCTGGGGGCCGCCGCCCTGCTCGACGAGGTGGTGTCCGCCGAGGACGAGCGCGTGGGGGTCGTCATCAGCGGGGGGAACGTGGACCTGGGCCGGGCGGCCGCGCTGTTTGAGGCGCACGGGCTGGAATAGCCGGGGCTCCGCGCCACGGCCCGACTCGGCGCTCCCGGCCCCGGGCCGGGCATTCGAACTCCGGGACCGTCGCCGCGTCCAATCGCCCCGTTTCGATTCTGCCTAACCACCCCGCCCTCGTCGACCGTGCCGTCCCTGGACGCTCTTCAGCAGTACCTCGACACCCTCGTCGACCGCTACGAGACCCCGGCGTTCATCGACGACGATCCCATTTCGATTCCCCACGCGTTCGACGATCCCCGCGACCAGGAAGTGATTGGACTGTACGCGGCGCTGCTCGCCTGGGGCCGGCGCGATGTGATGCTGCGCAAGCTCCAGGAGCTCTGCGAGCGGATGGACCACGCGCCGTTCGCCTTCGTCCGCTCCTTCGACCCGGCCGACGACGCCGGGGCGCTCGACGGCTTCGTGCACCGTACCTTCCAGCCGATCGACGCGGTGTGGCTCACGCGCAACCTGAGCGCCGTGCTCGACCGCTACGGCTCGGTGGAGAACCTGGTCGACGCGCATCTACCGGCGGCCGCTTCCGACGAGGAACCGGTCGCGGCGGGCCTGCAGGGCCTGAGCACGACGCTGCTCACCGTTCACGACGACACGCCGGAGCGCCTCCGCAAACACCTCGCGCGCCCCGCCGCCGGCAGCGCCTGCAAGCGGCTGAACATGTACCTGCGCTGGATGGTGCGGGACGGGCCGGTAGACCTCGGCCTGTGGTCGTGCCTCGATCCGGGCGACCTGATGCTGCCCCTCGACGTGCACGCCGGCCGGCAGGTGCGGGCGCTGGGGCTTCTGGATCGGAAGAGTAGGGACTGGACGGCGGTCCGGCGCGTCACGGCCATCTGCCGCCATTTTGCGCCCACAGACCCCGCCCGGTACGACTTCGCCTTCTACGGCGTCGGCGCTCAGGACGACTCGCTCGACAGCCGCTTCACCGGGGAGAATTCTCTGGACGGAAGCTCGCTCCCGACGCTGTGATACCCGCTCTGGTAGTAGAGCACCGCGCCGTGGTCGGGATGCTCCTCCATCTCCACCACCCGGCCCACGTACAGCTCATGGTCGCCGGCCACGAGGGAGTCCTCGGGCACGCAGTGAAAGACGGCCGTCACCCCATCGAGGACCGGTAGGCCGTGCGCGTCTTCGTGGTAGGGCACCGACTCGAACTGCTCCGCGCCCGTGAGGCCCGGAATGGCAAACCGCTTGGCGAGGTGCGCCTGCTCCTCCCCCAGCACGTGCACGGCAAAGCGATCACACGCCTCCATCACCTCGTGCATGCGGGCCCCACAGCCCACGTTGAAGCTGACGAGCGGGGGGTCGAGGGCCAGGCTCGTGAAGGAGCCGATGGTGATGCCGCGGGCTTCACGGGGCCCCTGCGCCGTAACCACCACGACGGGCGAGGGAACTCGGCGCATCACTGCGCGAAACGCGTCTCCCGGAACGGGATCGGGCATAGGGTCGGCAGGTTCAGTGCGGGAATGGATGATCGTCGCGCCCTCGCTACAGACGTAACCGAACGCGACGGGGGATACGTCCGATACCGAGAGTGCCCCCGGCCGTTCGGCCGCTCCCGGATCCGTTACGAGAACACATCCGATACCCGCTCAAAGAACGACTTTTCGGTGTTCGGTTCGGACGGCTGGGGCTGAAAATTCTCGCGGCCCCGAAGCTCCCGCATCATTTCCTCTTCCTCGTCGGTCAGCGTGCTGGGCGTCCACACGTGAATGCGGTTCATCTGATCGCCGCGGCCCGCCCCCTCCAGGTCCGGGATGCCTCGGTCGCGCATCCGGAGAATCTTGCCGCCCTGCACCCCCGGATCGATTTCGAGGCGCGCCCGTCCGTCGAGCGTCGGGACCTCGACCTCCGTGCCGAGCGCCGCCTCGGGGATGGAGAGGTACACGTCGTGGTAGATGTCGAGGCCGTCCCGCACGAAGTCGTCGTGCGGCTTCTCCTCGATTTCGATGCGGAGGTCTCCCGCGGGCCCGCCGCGCGTCCCCGCGTTGCCGCCGCCGGAGAGCGTCAGGTAGTTGCCCTCCATCACGCCGGCCGGCACGTTCACCGAGATCGTCTCGTCGCGCTCCACGCGCCCGTCGCCGCCGCAGTCCCCACACGCGTCCTCAATGATGCGCCCGTCGCCGTCGCAGCGGGGGCACGCCTGCACGTTCACGAACTGCCCAAAGACGGAGCGCGACACCTGCCGCAGCTCGCCGGTGCCGTCGCACTTCGGACACATGGCGTAGTTGTTGCCCGACATGCCGCCCTCGGCGCCCGTGCCATCGCACGTCTCGCACTCGACGTACTTGCGAATCTTGAGCTCCTTCTCGGTGCCCTCCGCAATCTCTTCGAGCGTCAGGGGAAGGGTCACGCGAAGGTCGCTGCCGGGGCGGCCGCCCTGACGGCTCGACCGTCCGCGCCCGCCGCCCCCACGACGTCCGCCGCGCCCGCCAAAGATCTCGTCGAAGGCGCTGAAGATGTCTTCCACGTCGTGGAAGCCGCCGCGCCCCCGACCGCGACCACGCCCGCCGCCTCCATTCTGATTGACGCCCGCGTGGCCGTACTGGTCGTAGCGCCGGCGCTGCTCAGTGTCCGAAAGCACCTCGTACGCCTCCGAGGCCTCCTTGAACTTTTTCTCGGCCTCCGGGTCGTCCGGGTTGCGGTCCGGGTGGTACTCCATCGCCTTCTCCCGGTACGCTTTCTTGATCTCTTTTTCGGAGGCGTCGGAGTCGACCCCCAGAATGTCGTAGTAATCGCGCGGCATAAACGTAGATTGACCTCAATTCAAAACAAGCGTCGGGCCCCGGGGTGCGGCGGCACTGGGCAGGCGCCCGCGTCCTATTCTCCTTCTTCCTCCTGCGCGGCGACCACTACCCGGCTGTGCCGCACCACGCGGTCCCCCATGCGGTACCCTTTCCGAATCTCGTGGAGCACCGTCCCCGGCTCCGCGTCGTCCGTGGGCTGACGCATCATGGCCTCGTGCAGGTTCTCGTCGAAGGGCTCGCCCTCGGCTTCAATCGGCTCCACCCCCAGGGTTTCCAGGGTGTCCCGGAATTTACGGAATACCATCTCGACCCCTCCCTTCAGCGACTCGTAGGCCGACTCGGCGTCCTGCGAGTCCTCCAGGTCCTCGGTCGCCTCCAGCGACCGCTCAAAGTCGTCGACGACCTCCAAAAGCGGCTCGATGACGTCGAGCTTGCCGTTCGTGTAGCGCCGTTCCTTCTCGCGCTTCATGCGGCGCCGGAAGTTGTCGAACTCGGCGGCCTTGCGGAGCAGGCGTTCGTTGAGCTCGTCGCGCTCGTCCTTCAGGGACTCGACGTGCGCCTCCAGCTCGTCGATCCGCTCGTCCGGTTCTCCCGCTGCGTCCTCCGACGCATCGGGGGGGCCGTCGGCGGACGTCTCGTTTTCGTCCGCCGTCTCGGGCGGATCGTCGGTCGTCTGGGAGCCATTGGTGGCGTTTGTGCTCACGTTGGGAGTAGGGTTTAGAGACAAGATGGGTGAACAACGAACGAGGCGTCGGCACCGGCGCTCATGGGGCCGGGACCGGCCGCCGGGGACCGCCCAAGCCCTCGATCAACGATCGTCCCTTCGGGGCTCGACCGGGGAGTCCGAAACTCGTCCAATAACGAAAAGGCTCCTTCCCTCCGATAGAGCGGACGGTAGGAGTGCAATGGTGTACAAGCGGGCTTGCGCGATCGGTAGAGCCTCAAACAAAACAGATTCCGCTGTCGCTCCGAGGCACGCTTTGAGCGACGAGGGTCCAGGGGTCCTACACCGGGCGTCGCTCGGGAGTGCTAGTCGTCACGCCCCTCAGGGGCATCCGAGGACGCATCGTCCGCGGGCCGGTTGACCGCGTGGGCGGCACTCTCAACCAGGGCCACGGCGCGGGCATAGTCCATGCGGGGCGGTCCGATGACGCCGAGCGTGCCAATCGTATCGCCCAGCTGGTAGGGCGAGGTGACGATGGAGTAGGCATCCATCTCCTCCTCATCCTCCGTGCTGCCGATACGAACGGTGGCCTGCCCCACAGCGTCGGGGTCGGATTCGAATAGGTTTTCGAGCACCTGCACCACCCGATCCTCGTCCTCGATCGTTTCGATCAGGTGGCGAATATCGTCCGGCTCCTGGAATTCGGGCTGCGCGAGAATGTTCTGCGTGCCGTCGAACTGCAGCCGCCCCTCCTCCGGCTCGCTAAACAGCAGGGCCGACTCCTTCATGACCAGCTGCACGAGGCCGGTGTCGTCGCGCAGGTCCTTTATGCGCTCCTCGTGGGTCTCGCGGATTTCCTGGAGGGTGAGGCCGGCCAGCCGCTCGTTCAGGATGGACACCACCCGGTCGATTTCCGACCGGTTCAGGTCCGACTCAAAGCTGAGCACGATGGTCTTCACGAGCCCCCCGCGCACGCTCAGAACAAACATGATGCGGTTGCCCGAGAGCGGCACAATGTCGATCCGCTCCAGCACGCCCGTCGAGAGGCGCGGGGTGAGTGCAATGCCCAGGAGGTTGGACAGCTTGCTGAGCAGGCGCGTGCTCTCCCGCAGCAGCTGCTCCGTGTCATCGGCCAGGCGGGCCAGCTTCATCCGAAGCACCTGCCGCTCCACCGGCGACAGCTCCGGCTTGTTCATCAGGTCGTCCACGAAGGTGCGGTAGCCGAGCCGGGTGGGCACGCGTCCGGCGGAGGTGTACGGGTGATCGAGGTACCCCATGTCCTCCAGGTCCGCCATCGTGTTGCGGATGGAGGCGGCACTGAGGTCCAGCGAACTGTTTTTGGCTAGACGGCGCGAGCCCACGGGCCCCGCCGAATCGACAAAGCCTTCAACGACCAGGCGGAGGATGGTCCGCTCCCGATCGCTGAGGGACGGACGCTCGTCCCGTCCCGGTGTGGCGCCATCAGTGCTCCTGCTCACGTTATTGCGGACGCGGTTATCCTGCCTTCCCAGTGCGGAAAACCTCTCAGCGCCCCCTACGGCCTCAGGGCCGAGGACCGGCAGTGAGAGGTCGTTGAGATCGCTATGCTGTACATGCGTCGTCGCATCAGGTTTCCTTTTGGCGGGGAGACGCCGCGTAAGCGCTCCCACCGAAACGCTCGCCTGCCCCCCGCATACAGCACCGGTGTGCCGCCGGCGGCATTGTTGCCGCGGCCCGCCCGTCTCGTTCCTTCTCGCTCGCCCCCTGCCCTATGCGCTTTCTCTCGACGCTCGCTGCCAGTGTCCTCGGGACGCTCCTTGCGTTCGGCCTCGTTGTTTTCGTCGTCGTCTTCTTTTTCTTCGCCCTGGCGCTGTCGACCGACACGGCGCCGTCGGTGACGGACGGGTCGGTGCTCACGGTGCCGCTCCAGGGAACGATCCCCGAGAAGGCGGCCGACGACCCCTTCCGGCAGGCCTTCGGGGAGGGCCCCACCTACGACCTGCGGGATTTGCAGACGGCCCTCCGAAATGCCGCGCAGGACGACCGGATCGAGGCGGTGTGGCTCCGCATGAAGGGCACCTCGTCGCAGTGGGGCACCCTGGAGGAGGTTCGCCAGGCCGTGAAGCGGGTCTCGGCGAGCGGCACGCCCGTCATCGCGTCCAGCGAGGAGTTTGGAATGAGCGAAAAGGACTACTTCGTCGCCAGCGCAGCCGACAGCGTCTACGTGGGCCCGCAGTCGAGCTTCGAGTACAACGGCTTTGCGACCATCCTGTCGTTCTTCGAGGGGGCGTTTGAAAAGCTGGGCGTGGAGCCCCAGGTGATCCGGGCCGGCAAGTTCAAGAGCGCCGCGGAGACCTTCGTCCGCTCGGACCTGTCGGAAGAAAACCGCCTGCAGCTCAACGCCCTCCTGAACACGATCAACACCCAGTTCACCGAGGCCATTGCGGCCGACCGGTCCCTCTCCGCCGAGGCCCTGGACCAGATGGCCGATGAGACGCCCCTGCTCACCGCCTCCGCCGCGGTGGAGGAAGGGCTGGTGGACGGCCTCCACTACGAGGACGAGGTGCGCGACGTGCTGGAGGACCTGGTTCCCACCTCTCCCACAACGTCGGGCCTGCCGACGGTGTCCCTCTCCAAATACAAACGCATCTCGGCCTCCAGCGCCGGGGTGTCGTACACCGGCACGGGCACGATCGACGTGGTGTACGCGGAGGGCAGCATCGTGCCGGGCGACCCGAGCGAGAGCCCGTTCGGCGGCCAGCAATCCCTCGGCGCCGGCACCCTGATCGATGCGCTGGAGGAGGCGCGAACCAACGCGTCGACGGAGGCCGTGGTGCTCCGCGTGAACTCGCCCGGCGGCAGCGCCTCTGCCTCGGAGGCCATGTGGCGGGCCGTGGATCGGACGGCTCAGGAGAAGCCGGTCATCGTGTCGATGGGCGACGTGGCGGCCTCCGGCGGGTACTACCTCGCCGCGGCGGCCGACTCGATCGTGGCCAACCCGACGACCGTCACCGGCTCCATCGGGGTTATCGGCCTTCTGCTCAACACGCAGGAGCTCTTTGAGGACCAGCTGGGCGTCACCTTCGACGGGGTGCAGACCAGCCCGTACGCGGACATGTACTCGTCGAGCCGCCCGCTCTCTTCCCAGGAACGGCGCCTGATTGGCCAGTCGATCGACCAGACGTACAACACCTTCCTGGAGCGCGTGGCCGAGGGGCGGGGCATGGACACCTCCGCGGTGCACGAGGTGGCGCAGGGCCGCGTGTGGTCGGGGCAGGACGCCCGCGAGGTTGGCCTCGTGGACACGCTGGGCTCGCTCCAGTCCGCCATTGCGATGGCGGGACAGGCCGCCAACCTGGGCGACGGGCCGTACCGCACCCGGGAGCTGCCTCGCCCGCAGACGGTCCTCGAACGCCTGAACGAGAGCTTTTCCACGCAGGCGACCCAGCTGTGGCACGCAACCCTTTCTACCCCACTGGAGCGGAAGCTGTGGCGGCACCGGCGCGTCCTCGATCGCGTCGTGGGAACCGACGGCACCGTGCAGACCCGCCTCCCCGCCGTCCCCACCGTCGAATAGGCGTCTCGGAGGGGCCTCCCCGGCGGCGCACCTGATCCGCGCCGGCAATTCGGGCAGGGGAGGCCTTTCTCCTCGCCCTCGGCTCCGCCCTCCCCAGCGGGCACGGCCGCTAGGACACGAGCACGTCGCCGTCCATGGCGTCCGGGATGTCCTCGTCCAGAAGCGCGAGAATCGTGGGGGCCACGTCGCCCAGCTTTCCGTCCTGGATCGGCCCGTCAACTCCGTCCTTCAGGATGATGTGCGGGACGAGGGCCGTGGTGTGGGCCGTATGCGGCGAGCCGTCGGGGTTGCGCAGCTTGTCCGCGTTGCCGTGATCGGCGATGACACTCACGGAATAGTCCTGTGACCGGGCGGCCTCAACCACGGTCCGGGCCGCCGCGTCGACCGCCTCGCACGCCGCCACCGCCGCGTCGAAGTCGCCGGTGTGCCCCACCATGTCCGGGTTGGCAAAGTTGAGGACGACGAGGTTGTAGTCGGTTTCCCCGAGCGCGTCGGCCGTGCGCTCCGCCACCTCGGGCGCGCTCATCTCAGGCTGCAGGTCGTAGGTCGCCACGTCGGGCGACGGCACCAGGATACGGTCCTCGCCCTCAAACGCCGCCTCGCGCCCCCCGCTGAAGAAGTAGGTGACGTGGGCGTACTTCTCCGTCTCGGCCACGCGCAGCTGGCGCCCGCCTCGCTCGCTGATGGCCTCGCCGAGGGTCTCTTTCAGGTTCACCTTGTCGAAGGCCACGGGCACATCGAACGATTCGTCGTACGGCGCCATCGTCACGAAGCGGAGGTCGTCGGGCCGCTCCCGGTCAAAGCCGTCGAACGCCGCATCGGTAAAGGCACGCGTGAGCTGGCGGGCCCGGTCCGCCCGGAAGTTGTAGTAGATGACGGCGTCCCCGTCCTCCACCCGCGTCCCGTGATCTCCGAAGGCCGCCTCGGCCTCGGTGCGGATGCGACGGGGCTCCACGAACTCGTCGGTCACATCGTCCTCGTAGCTGGCCTCCAGGGCCGCCACCGGGTCGTCGAAGGCCGCTCCCGTTCCCTCCGTCAGCAGTCGGTACGCGCGCTCCGTGCGCTCCCAGCGCTCGTCCCGGTCCATCGCGTAGTAGCGGCCGATGATGGAGACGAGCTGCCCCACGCCCACGTCCGCCGCCGCGTCCTGGAACTGCCGAACGTAGTCGACGCCGCCGTGCGGGTCGGTGTCACGCCCGTCGGTGAAGGCGTGGACGCAGACCTGCTCCGGGGCCAGGTCCTCGCGGCGGGCCAGCTCCAACAGGCCGTACAGGTGCTCCAGGTGACTGTGTACGCCGCCGTCCGAGAAGCACCCCATTAGATGCAGCTTCTGATCGTTCTCGCGGGCGTGTCGGGCGGCGGACACGAGCGCCTCATTTTCGAAAAAGGACTCGTCCTCGATGGCCTTCGAGATGCGCAGAATCTCCTGCCACACCACGCGCCCGGCGCCCAGGTTGGTATGGCCAACCTCCGAGTTGCCCATCTGGCCGTCGGGCAACCCCACGGCGCGGCCCGAGGCCTTGAGTGTGGCGTGGGGGTAGCGCTCGAACAGGGACTCGACGAACGGGGTATCGGCCTGCTCGATGGCGCTGACGGAGGGGTCGTCGGCGAGGCCCCAGCCGTCGAGGATGAGGAGAAGGTGGCGCTTGGTGGAATCCATGGGACAGCGTGGCGGGTGGGCGTAAAAGAAAAAGCGGGTCGGGGAAGGACGGCGACGGAGATTATCCGTTTACGCGGTAGTCCTTCACCTGCTTCGTCGGCGTTCCGTCGCGGGTCCGAAAGACCTGCATTGAGCCGCAGGACGGGCAGGCAACTTGTTCGATGTCGTGCCGGTCCACGTGCGTGTCCGGCTCATCGAAGTAGTGGTCGCTGGTGCTGCAGTAGTAGGTGCCGGCGGACGCGTCGAGGTCCGTGCGGGCCGCCGGCAGCTGTTGAAGTCGGGTGTAGTGCTTGCAGACATCGGAGAGCGGGCAGTCGGCGCAGTCCGGCGACCGGGCCGTGCACGTGTAGCGGCCGTGGAGGATGAGGAGGTGGTGCGCGTCGGACCATTCGTCTCGGGGAATGACGCGCCGGAGCTGTTGCTCCACCTTTTCGGGCGTGTCGGCGGATTCTTTCACAAGGCCGATCCGGTTGGCCACCCGGAAGACGTGCGTGTCGACCGGGAGTGCGTCTACCCCGAACGCCACGTTGGCGACCACCTGGGCAGTTTTTCGGCCCACGCCCGTGAGCGTCTGCAGCTCCTGCACGCTGGACGGCACCGTGCCATCGTACGCCTCCACAATCCGCCGGGCCGTTTTGGCGAGGTAGCCCGCCTTGTTGTTCGGAAAGGTGATGGACTGGATGTAGGGGTAGATGTCGTCCGGGGTCGCCTCCGCCAGGTCCTCCACGGTGGGGTACGCCTCGAAAAAGGCCGGGGTGGCCTTGTTCACCCGCTCGTCGGTGCACTGGGCCGACAGGATGACGGCCACGAGGAGCTGGTACGGGGTGTCGTACTCCAGTTCAGTCGTCGGGGTGTCAATGCGATCGCGAAGGGCGTCGAGGACGACGGCGGCACGTTGCGTTCGGCCCACGGGAGGGTGGCGGTTGGTTCGGGGAACGGGGCGGGGGGTCTGAACCCGCCCGATGTCGGAACGTTGGAGGGTCGACTTTCCTGTTTATTGCCCTTCTTACCCGATGGTTCGTTCGTGTGCGGGACTGCTGGGGATCCTTCTTCTGGTACTCATGTCTGCCCCCCCTTGCGCCACGGCCCAGACCGGTCCCGATCGGCTCTCTGCGGACTCGCGCCTCTCGCTCATCACGATCCTCCCGGGAGATCCGGTGCACACGTTTGCCGGACACAGCGCCATCCGTGTGTACGACCCCGAGCAGGGACTCGACCGGCTCTACAACTATGGGACGTTTAACTTTAACGATCCCCTCTTCATCCCGAAATTCCTCTACGGCCACCTTCGGTACTTCCTGAGCGTCTCCCGGTACTCGCGGGCACTGGAGGTGTATAAGGAGCAACAGCGGCCCGTAATTGAGCAGCGCCTGAACCTCACCCCCCAGCAGCGCACCGAGCTGTACCGGTTCCTGCGGACCAATGCCCAGCCGAACAACCGATACTACCAGTACGACTTTTTCTTCGACAACTGCTCCACCCGCATTCGGGACGCCCTTCGTCGCACCCTCGGCGACGACATCTCCTTCGGAGACCATCCGAATCCGAACCTGAGTTTTCGGCACCTCCTGGACGAGTACGTGGAGCGGCGGCCGGCACTGGACGTGGGCTTCGACGTGGCCCTGGGCCTCCCGGCCGATCGCGAGGCCACCCCCAACGAGGTCATGTTCCTGCCCGAGTACCTAATGCAGGCCTTCGACAATGCACGCGTAACCGGGAATGGGATCACCCGATCACTGGTCACGCGCACGGACACGGTGCAATGGGTGGAGGGCTACCATGCCTCCGAGAGCAACACCACGTGGCCCACCACGCTGGCGTGGGGTTTTTTCGGGCTCATCGTGCTGTGGACCGGCGGGCAGGCCTTCATGGGGCGCGCGCCCTCGGGCCGGGGCGACGCGGTATTGTTTGCGTCGGTAGGCACTGTGGGCCTCCTGCTCTGCTTCCTCTGGTTCATCTCCACCTACTCGGTGACAACGTACAATTTGAACCTCCTCTGGGCCTGGCCCACCCACCTGATTGCCGCCCGCCAGGTGGTGCGCCGTCCCACGTCGAAAGGCCTGCGGTACTACTTTCTCGCCACGGCCCTCACGGCCCTCGTGCTGGCCGTCGGCTGGCCGTACTGGCCCCAGGACCTGCACTGGGCCCTCTTTCCGGTGACCCTTGCGGTGGGCGTGCGGTCCGCCTGGTGGGCGTTCGTCACCTCGCCCCGAAGCATCTTCTTGCTGTAGCCCTCGTCCCGCTCCCGGGGCCAATAAAAAAGCGCTCCGGAGGGACCACCCTCACGGAGCGCTCGGCGGTACCGCGTACGGGATTTGAACCCGTGTTACCGGCGTGAAAAGCCGGCGTCCTGGACCAGGCTAGACGAACGCGGCACGATAAGTCAAGTCGACGGCTCTCATCCGTCGGGCGTGGGTGAGCGGTGGGATTTGAACCCACGGCCTCCAGGACCACAACCTGGCGCTCTAACCAACTGAGCTACGCCCACCATTTCGTATCCACGATCTTTCGACGCAAACGTCTCGGAGACGTTTCGCGATGCTCCCGGTGCGTCGCGATCTTGGCGTGAACTTTTCGGAGCCCGGCATCACGCCTCCCTCGCGCAGGCCTCACCCGGGCAACTGATCCATGACGTTTGCCATTTCGAGGGCCGCGGCCGCCGCGTCGCGCCCCTTGTTGCCCGCCTTCGTCCCGGCCCGTTCGATGGCCTGCTCGATCGTGTCCGTCGTAATGACGCCAAAGATGACCGGCACTTCGGTGTCCATCGCCGCCTGTTGGGTGCCGCTCGACACCCCGGAGCACACGTAGTCGAAGTGGTCGGTGGCCCCGCGAATCACGGCCCCGATGCACAGGACGGCATCGTACGTCCCCGACCGGGCACATCGTTGGGCGACGACCGGGATTTCGCGCGCCCCCGGCACGTGGACGACCGTCACGTCCACCTCCGTGTCGACGCCGTGACGTTCAAGCGTGTCGAGGGCCCCATCGACCATCTGCTCCGTGATGAACTCATTAAAGCGGCTCACGACGATCGCAAACTGATGGTCGCCGGCGACGAGGTCACCTTCGATCTGGGTCGGCATGGGGACGAGACAGAGAGTGTAAGAGATTGGGACGATCGGTGTTACGCAAGATGTGGCCGACAACGTTCCCATTCGTCCCGGGTCAGGCCCATGCCCCCGATCTGCTCATCGGGGCGGTGCGGGCCGCCGTGGTAATCCGAGCCGCCAGTAGCAAACAGTCCGTGCCCGTCCGCCAGTCGTTCGTAGTAGCCGCGGAGGGACGCATCGTGGGAAGGGTGCACGACCTCCAGCCCGTCGAGCCCCTTCTCCACCAGGCGCCGAACGCGCCGTGCACTCGTCCAGTGCCCGGGGTGCGCGAGAACCCCCACCCCGCCCGCCTCGTGCACTGTGCGGAGCGCCGCTCCCGCCGGCACGTCGGGCTTTTCCACGAAGCCCGGCCGGTCGCGCCCAAGGTACTGCTCGAACGCGTCGCGCGCCGTGTCGACGTGCCCGGCCGCCACGAGAATGCGCGCGACATGGGGACGCCCCAGCGCCGTCGACCCCGAAAACGCATCGGCGACGGCGGCGTCGCTAATCGACAGGCCACGGTCGCGCAACCGCTCCACCATGGCCCACGCGCGTTCCCGACGGGCCTCGCGAAACGACGTGAGGTGGTCCTGGAGCGCCGGATGCGTCGGATCGATTCCGTACGCCAGCAGATGCACCTCGTCCCCGGCCTCCGTCACGCTCAACTCCACGCCCGGCACCAGCTGAATGTCGCACGCCCGGGCCGCGTCGGCCGCCGCCGAGAGGCCCTCTACGGTATCGTGATCCGTGAGCGCAAGCACCCCAAGGCCCCGCTCCGCCGCCTGTCGGACGAGATCCGCAGGCGCACGGTGTCCGTCCGAGCACTGCGAGTGGGCATGGAGATCGGCGTACACGGAAGCGGTCGGCATGGGCACGTCGGGAGCGAGAAGACTGTAATTTCCGTGGAGTCGCGGGCGGGTGGCGAACTGCCGGCCCCGGCCAGAGTTTGTGGACAGGCGTTTGACTCTTCTCTCGGTATTCCTACCTGTCTCATGGATCGGATGTGGAGCCCCTGGCGCTCAGAGTACGTTTCGGGCGCGGCGGATCGTGACCCTCCGGACGATGCCTCCCTCTTCACGCAGTTGCTCAACGAGGACAATGACCGCGAGAACCTCATTCTGTGGCGGGGAGAGCACGTGTTCGTCGTCATGAACCGCTACCCGTACAACAACGGGCACCTTCTCATCCTTCCCAATCGGGAGGTGGCCGAGTACGCCGAGCTCACCGCGGAGGAGCAACAGGCCCTCGCGGCCACCATCGACCGGTGCCTGCGGTGGCTTCGCGAGACGATGTCGCCGGAAGGGTTCAACGTGGGGATGAACCTGGGCGCGGCGTCCGGGGCCGGCATTCCCGAGCACCTCCACATGCACGTGGTGCCGCGCTGGGAGGGCGATACCAACTTTATGACAACGACCGCGGACACGCGGGTGCTCCCGGAGGACCTGCAGACGACCTACGACAAGCTTCGCACGGCCGTGGAGGCCGATTCTCCCTCGACGTGACGCCCCTCTAAGCCGATGTCTTCCCCTTCCCCCTCCCGTTCGGTCGACGACCGTCGAGTGGCGGCCGACCGCTTCGACTTCCGCAACCTCCACCTGCACGCTCGGTTCGGCACGGCCAGCGATCGGTACGCCGGGTGGCTGGGCCAAATCTACTCCGAGGACACGTTTGGAAACCGCATCTCGTCCCGCAAGCGCACGCTTGGGGGGCGCACGTTCGAGGAACGGCAGCTGCCCATCGAGTCCGTCCGGGAGTACTTTGACCACTTCGACGTGTTGGAGCTGGACTTCACCTTCTACCGCCCGCTCCGCGAACACGACGAGCCCTCCTCGAATTATTTCGTCCTCTCCAACTACCTCGACCACGCCCCCGACGACGCGTCCTTCTTGCTGAAGGCCCCGCGGCAGTACTTCGGCCGGCGGTTGCGCCGGGGCGGCGAGTTCGTCGAGAACCCCGACTACCTCGACGCCGAGGCGTACGTCGACACCTTCCACCGGCCGGCCGTCGACCTGATGGGAGACCGCCTGGAGGGCATCCTCTTCCAGCAGGAGTATCGACGGGTGCCCGACAGCCCCTCGCCCGAGGCCAATGTGGAGCAGCTCGATGCCTTCTTCGACGCCCTGCCCTCCAACGTCCAGTACCACGTGGAGCTTCGCTCGGAGCACCTGATGGACGCCGGGTATTTCGACTGGCTCGCCACCCGCGGGCTGGGGCACGTGTTCAGCCACTGGACCTGGCTGCCGGCCATTCGGGATCAGTGGGCGCGGTGCGGCGAACGCTTTCCCGCGGCCAACGATCAGGCCGTCGCGCGCCTCCTCACGCCCCGCAACACGAAGTACGCGGATGCCTACGCGATGGCGCACCCGTTTGACGCCCCGGCTCCTGAGATCTGTGAGACCGACGAGGCGCGCGACATGGTGCTCGATGCCACCGCGCTCACGTACCGGGCGCAGGCCCAGGACGTGCTGCTCAACGTGATTGCCAATAACCGGGCCTGGGGAAACGCGCCGGACCTCACGCGCACCATCGCCCACCGGATTTTGGATGAGGAAGAGCGCCGAGCATCTGCCTAGCTCGCAGGGGGCGCGTCCGCGGCGTCAAGGTGATCCTGGAGGATGACGGCCGCGGCGGCCGCATCGACCCGCCCCTTGTCGTACCGCCCGGGCTGCGACACCCCGGCCCGGCGGAGCAGCTCCTTGGCGCGCTCGGACGTGTACCGTTCGTCGGAGCGGGCGATCGTGGGCTCCGGGAGCGCCTTTTCAATGCGCTCAACGAACGCCCGCACCATCTCCGTCGCCTCGTCCTCCCCGCCGTCCTCGGTCAGGGGCCAGCCCACCACCACGGCGTCGACTCCGTCGCCCTCGTCAAGACGCGCCAGCTCATCGAGGGCGTCGTCGGGCGAATAGGTGCCGTGGGGCCGAGCGAAGAGTTGGAGGGGGTCGGACACCGCAAGTCCCACCCGCTTCGTCCCAACATCGACGCCCACCAGGCGCGCGGGGCCGCTAAGCAGTGCATCGGCAGTCATCGGCGGGCTACTCTTCGAAGCGATAGACACCGTGGATGCCGTCGATCCGTTTCAGGCGCTCCATCAGACGCTCCAGGTGCTCGAGGTCCGACACGTGGAGCATGATGGTGCCGGAGAAAATGCCGTCTTCCGTGTCGATGGTGATGGACCGGATGTTGGTCTTCAGGTTTTTCGAAATGACTTCCGTGATGTCGTTCACCATGCCCACCCGGTCCTCGCCCATCAGGCGAAGGGCCGCCACGAATTGCACGTCCTTCTGCCGGCTCCAATCGACGTCCAGGATCCGATCGGCCTGATTGACCAGGAGGTCCGACGCGTTCTGGCAATTCGACCGGTGGATGTTGATGGTGCCGGTTTTGCTCACAAACCCAAACACCTCGTCGCCGGGGATGGGGTTGCAGCACGAGGCATAGTTGACCGCCAGGTCCTCCTGCACCTCGCCATTCACCACAAGGGTTTGCTTGCCCGTCGACTGGGCCGAGTCCAGAAACCGCTCGTATCGCTCCTTCAGGGCCTCCTCGTCCTCAATCTCCTCCTCGTCGTCCTCCTCGGGGTCGGCCTGTCCCTTGATGTGATCGACGAGTTCCTCGGGGTCGTACAGCCCCTTCCCGATCTCGTAGAAGAGCTGTTGGAGATCGGGAAACTTCAATTCGTGCGCGACCTGTTGCAGGTCCTGGTCGCTGATTTCCAGGTCGGCACGGTCTTTCTTCTTCTGCCACATCTCGCGGCCCAGCTCGGCGGCCTTCCGGCGCTCTTCGTTCGTCCACTGCCGGATCCGACTGCGGGCCTTGTGGGTGACCACGAAGTTCATCCAGTCGGGGTTCGGCTGTTGCTTCTTGGAGGTGATGATCTCCACCTGATCCCCGCTGGTGAGCTCCTGCGAGAGCGGCACCATCTTGCCGTTCACCTTGGCCCCGATGCACTGCATGCCCACCTCCGTGTGCACCTTGAAGGCGAAGTCGACCGGCGTGGCCCCCTGCGGCAACGTCATCAAGTCGCCCTGCGGGGTTAAGACGTAGATCTCCTCGTCGTATAGGTTGAGGCGAAACTCTTTGACGAACTCTGTCGCCTCGTCGGGCTCCGGATTGTCGAGGAGGTCGCGCACCCACTCGAGGAATTTCTCCATCTCCTCGTCGACATTCTTTTTCCCCTCCTTGTACTTCCAGTGCGCGGCCACCCCTCGCTCCGCCACCTCGTGCATCTCCTGTGTCCGGATTTGCACCTCCACGCGCCGCCCCTTCGGCCCAAAGACCGTCGTGTGCAAGCTTTGGTAGCCATTCGACTTCGGAACCGAAATAAAGTCGCGAAAGCGTTCGGGAAGCGGCTTGTAGAGATCCGTCACAAGTGAGTAGACGCGCCAGCAATCTTCCTTGCCGCGCTTGCCGCCGCTCTGAAGCACCACCCGGATCGCGAAGATGTCGTAGATCTCATCGATCGGTTTATTCTTCCGCTTCATCTTCCGGTGGATGGAGTACACGTTCTTCACCCGCCCGTAGATCTCGAACTCATACCCTTCTTCGGCGAGCCGTTCCTCCAGCGGCTGGACAAACTGGGCAATGTACGCTTCTCGCTGCTCGGCCATCTCTTTCAGCCGATCCACGATGTGGTGGTACGCCTCGGGGTCAAGGATTTTGAACGACAGGTCCTCCAGCTCGCTCTTGATCGTAAAGAGTCCGAACCGGTGGGCCAGCGGGGCAAACAGATCGAGCGTCTCGCTGGCCTTTTTGAGCCGCTTCTTCTTCGGAAGGTGCTCGATGGTGCGCATGTTGTGGAGCCGGTCCGCGAACTTCACCAGGATGACGCGGAGGTCCGACGCCATCGAAAGCATGAGCTTGCGGACGTTCTCGGCCTGCCCCAACTCCCGGCTCTCGAATACGCCACTGATCTTCGTAAGCCCATCGATAATCGAGGCCATCGTCTCCCCGAACTCCTCCCGGATCAGGTCCAGAGAGAGTTCGGTGTCCTCCACCACGTCGTGGAGCAGTGCGGCGGCCACACTGGTATCGTCGAGTCCGATGTCGCGCGCCACGATGGTTGCCACCTGGAGTGGGTGGCTGATGTAGCGCTCCCCCGACTCCCGCCAGTCGTTGCGATGGGCCCAGTAGCTCAGGCGAAAGGCCCGGCGAATCATATCCTCGTCCACCGTGGGCAGGTGCTCCCGACATTGGGCAAGAAGTGCATTCAGGTCATCCTCAAATCGGTTGTCGATTTCGATTTCGTCCCGCTCAGGAACGGCCGATGCCTGAATCATACAGAAACGGAGGGTGCGTGCGGAGTGCGGCGTAAGGTGTCTTTACACTTCCTGCATCCAGTGGGTTTCTGCGATCCGGCGATCTCCCCTCAAAAACAAAAGAGGCGCCGGCCATGCCGACGCCTCTCTGGGAGTAAGATCGGAGTTGAAAGGAGATCCTATCCGTTGCTCTTCGGCTCGTCGCCTTCCTCAGCGTCGGCGTCCGGCGAGGCCTCGTCGGAGGCATCAGCATCTGCAGCGTCTTCGGCATCGTCCGCCTCGGCCTCCGCCGTCGCCGTGTCAGCGGCGTCCTCGCTCCCCGCCGACTCCGCCTCATCGGACGGGGCGTCGTCGGAAGCGGCGTCGCGGTCGTCCCGACGTCCCTTCCCGCTGCCCCGGCGCGTGCCTCCCGAGCGACCACTCCCCGTCCCGGACGGCTGCACGTCGTTGTAGTCCACCAGCTCAATCAGCGCGAGCTCCGCTCCGTCTCCCGAGCGCTGCCCCAGCTTGATGATGCGCGTGTATCCGCCGGGGCGGTTTCCGACCCGGTCGGCGACCTCGGTGAAGAGTTCGCTGATGGTTTCTTTGTTCTGCAGGTGACGAAACACCTGGCGGCGATTGTGCTCCGTATCCTCCTTGGCCCGCGTGATGAGCGGCTCCACAAACGGACGAAGCGCCTTCGCCTTCGCCACCGTTGTGGTGATCTTCTTATTCTCGATCAGGGCATTGGAGAGGGCCTGCAGGGTCCGCTTGCGGTGCGGGGACGTGCGGCCAAGTTTCTTTCCTTTCTTGCGGTGTCGCATAACAATCCTGCGATAACAGATTCAGTGTAGTGCCTCACGCGAAGGATACGGCGCACACGAACGACCGGGCTGCGGCCGACGATGCGCTCGGCTCCTCGCTTAACTCGTCGTTTTTCGTTCTTCCAGGTACTCCTCGACATCCATTCCAAACTCCAGCCCCCGCTCGTCCAGAACTTCCACGAGCTCCTGGAGCGACTTGCGACCAAAGTTGCGGAACTTAAGCATCTCGTCCTCCTCCCGACGCACCAGATCACCAATCGTCTTAATGCTGGCGGCCTTGAGGCAGTTGTGCGACCGAACCGACAAGTCGAGCTCATCAACCGGCTGGGCAAGGAGCTCGCGGATGCGCTGGACCTCCTCGTCGACCTCCTGCTCCTCAACCATCGGCTCGGGCTCTTCCTCAAGCTGGATAAAGAAGTTCACGTGGTCGCGGAGAATGGATGCTGCCTGCGTCACCGCTTCTTCCGGCGTGACCGAGCCGTCCGTGTCGACATCTAAGATCAGCTTCTCGTAGTCGATCTTCTGTCCAACACGGGTCGGCTCCACCGAGTACTTCACGTTTTTGATCGGCGTGAAGATGGAGTCGACGGCAATCACGCCGATCGGATCGTCTTCCCGCTTGTTCTCCTCCGACGGAACGTAGCCGCGGCCATGCCCCACCCGCAAGTCCACATTCACCGTGGCGTCCTCGGCCAGGGTGGCAATGTGCTGCTCCGGGTTCAGGACCTCATACTCCGAAGTGGCCTCCCCAATGTCGGCCGCCGTCCAGTGGCCCGGCCCTTCCAGGCTGAGGTGGAGGTGCCCTTCCTGCATTTCGTCGGCCTTGAAGCGGACCTCCTTCAGGTTCAGAATAATGTCGGCCACATCCTCCGTGACCCCCTCGATGGTCGAGAACTCATGTTGCACCCCATCAATCTTGACGGCCGTGATGGCCAGTCCACGAAGCGAGGAGAGAAGGACGCGGCGGAGGGCATTTCCGATGGTCACGCCATACCCGCGCTCCAGCGGCTCCACGACGAATTCGCCCGTCGTGTCTTCGGCCTCTTCCACCTGAACGCCGTCCGGCATGTGAAGCCCGTAGTTTTCCATACGATCGATCAGCAGTTTCTAAGCGGTAACGGTTCGTGTAATACGCCCGGTCCAATGCGGGCCAGTACGCCGGGCCCATCGCCCGGCTACAACGGACTACTTCGAGTAGAGCTCGACAATCAGCTGCTCCTCGATGTTCTCCGGAATCTCTTCCCGATTCGGGTAATCAATAAACTTCCCCTTCACCTCTTCCCGATCGACATCGATCCAGGAGAACGTCCGTTTCTGATGCTGAACGTTGTCCTGAATCACCTCGAGGTCCTTGCTTCCCGGCTTTACGGAAACCACGTCGTCGGGAGACATCTCGTACGACGGGATGTCGACGATGTCGCCGTTCACCATGATGTGACGATGGGCCACAAACTGGCGGGCTTGCCGGCGGGTACGGGCAATCCCCATTCGGAAAACGGTGTTGTCAAGGCGCGCCTCCAGCAGGATGAGCAGCTTCTCGCCCGTAACCCCCTGCATTCGGGACGCCTTGTCGAACAGGTTCTTGAATTGCTTTTCAAGCAGCCCGTACGTGTACTTCGCCTTCTGCTTCTCCTTCAGCTGGACCGCGTATTCGCTCTCGCGACGGCGGCGGGACTGCCCGTGCTGCCCGGGGGGGTACGGCTTGCGCTCCAACGCCTTCGAAGGCCCAAAGATGGGTTCCTTGAAGCGTCGCGCGATTTTCTGTTTCGGACCTCTATATCGAGCCATGCTGCAATAATCGGTTTTGGATTTCTGATCTCGGATTGATTGCGGCCGGTGGATGCCTCCCACACCATCCGCAATCCAAAAACCCGACTCGTTATACGCGACGGCGCTTCGGTGGGCGACAGCCGTTGTGCGGGAGAGGCGTTACGTCGCGGATCGTCGCTACCTCCAGGCCCACCTCCGACATGGCGCGAATCGCGCCTTCACGACCAGACCCCGGCCCCTTTACGTACACGTCGACACGGCGAAGCCCAAGGTCGTACGCCTCCTGGGCGGCATCCTCACCGGCCTTCTGGGCGGCGTAGGGCGTGTTTTTTCGACTGCCCTTGAAGCCCATCTTCCCGGCACTGGCCCACGAAATCGTGTTGCCATACTGGTCGGTGATCGTCACGATGACGTTGTTGAACGTCGCCTTGACGTATGCACGACCATTCGATTCGACGACCACGTTCTTCTTTCGAACGCGTCGCTTTCCTTTCTTGTCTCCATCTGCCATGAGTCCTAACGTATCGTCTCTCCAAAGAAAATCGTAGTGGCGCCGTCGCGGGAGATGCTACTTCTTCTCCGTCGACTGCTTGCGGCCCGCCACGGTCTTCCGCTTGCCCTTGCGGGTCCGGGCGTTCGTTCGGGTCCGCTGCCCCCGCACCGGCAGTCCCTTGCGATGGCGCTGCCCCCGGTAGCACCCGATGTCCATCAGGCGCTTGATATTCATTTGCTCCTCCGTGCGGAGCTGGCCCTCCACCGTGTACTCTTCCTCAATGATCCGACGCACCTGCTTCGTTTCACTCTCGGACCACTCTCGGGGACGCGAATCCTTGTCGAGGTCGGCCTCCTCCAGTACGTCGTTGGCCCGCGACCGACCGATGCCGTAAATCTCGGTCAGGGCAATCTCACTCCGCTTGTGATCAGGTACGTCAACTCCAGCAATTCGAGGCATGGGATGTCGTCGGTTCGTTCAGATGTTCAGCAACACGTTGGGAGCACCCGGCACCGGACGTTCCCGGGCCGGCGGGCGACTAGTTCTTATACCGGTACACAATTCGTCCCTTCGACAAGTCATACGGAGACATCTCCACCTTGACCCGATCGCCGGGGAGAATCTTGATATAGTTCATACGCATCTTGCCGGACAACAGACCGAGGATCTCGTGTCCGTTTTCCAGGCGCACGCGAAACTGGGCGTTGGGAAGCGCCTCAATGACCTCCCCGTCCTTTTCAATCGCTTCTTCCTTGGCCATTAGCGCGTCGGTGTTTCTTTGAGAGCGTTGCGTTCGTAGGGCGGGTGGGTAACGTCCTCGATGTAGTCAAACGTCGACAGAATTTCTGCTTCCCCCTCCCGAACAACGACCATGTGCTCATAGTGTGCCGACGGCAGTCCGTCGGCCGCGCGGACGGTCCACCCGTCGGCGTCGGTCGTAATTTCTGACGTCCCGCGATTAATCATCGGCTCGATGCACATCGTCAGCCCCGGCTTAAGCCGCCGGCCCGTCCCGGCCTCCCCGAAGTTGGGCACCTGCGGGTCCTCATGCAGGCTCTGTCCAATGCCGTGGCCCACGAGGTCGCGGACGACCCCGTAGCCCTGAGCCTCACAGTGGGACTGCACCGCATGGCTGATGTCCCCAATGCGTCGTCCGGCCACTGCCTGCTTAATCCCCTTGTGTAGGGCCTCGTAGGTCGTGCGGCAGAGGGCCGCGTCCTCGTCCGAGATGTCCCCTACGGCAAATGTGTAAGCGTAGTCGCCGAAGTACCCGTTCAGCTTGGCCCCGCAATCAACGGACAGAAGGTCTCCCTCCTGGAGGGCGTAGTCCGTGGGGATGCCGTGCACCACGACATCATTTACGGACATGCACAAGGTGTTCGGGAAAACGTTGCCGCCCACCTCATAGCCCTTGAATGCGGGCTCTGCGTCGTGTGTTCGAATGAACTCCTCCGCGACCGCGTCAATCTCCTTGAGCGTGGCGCCCGGCTGCACGTGCCGGGCCACCTCCGCGAGGGTCCGACCGACGAGGTCGGCACTCTCGCGGAGCCGCTCAATTTCGCGTTCGCTTTTCAGGTGCACCATAGGGGCGTCGAACAGTCGGTTCCAAAAGGAAAGGAGCCATCGCATACCAGGGTCGGCGTCGCTACCGCATCTGGCGGCCTCGCATCTTGCCACTCTTCATGAACCCATCGTAGTGGCGCATGAGGAGGTGGCTCTCAATCTGCTGCAGGGTATCCAGCGTGACCTGGACAAGAATGAGCAGGCTCGTGCCGCCGTAGAACATCGCAAAGCTCTGGGAGACGCCGGCACGCATGGCGAAGGCCGGAAGAATGGCCACGATGCCGAGGAAAATCGATCCCGGCAGCGTAATTCGGGTCAGGATCGTGTCAATGAACTCACTCGTCTGTTTGCCCGGCCGGATGCCCGGGATGAATCCCCCCTGACGCTTCATGGTGTCGGCCATCTCCTTCGGGTTCACCGTAATCGCGGTGTAGAAGTAGGTGAAGAAGACGACGACAAAGAAGAAGAGCGTCGAGTACCCAAGCCCGCTAATGTCGGAGAACCATCCCCCGATCTGTTGCATCGTCGCGTTGTTCGGGAAGAACGACGCAATCGTGGACGGGATGAACATGATCGACTGCGCAAAGATGATCGGCATCACGCCGGCCGCATTCACCCGAAGCGGCAGGTACTGGGTGGTGCCTCCGTACACCTTGCGCCCGACCACTCGCTTGGCGTACTGCACCGGAATCCGGCGCATGCCCTGCGAGATCAGGACCACCCCTCCCGTCACGAGAACCCACACCCCAATCTCCAGCAGGAGGATGAAGATGTTGTCGCCAACCATGCTGGCCTCATTCACCAGGGCCTGGGGCAGGAAGGCAATAATCCCGATCATAATGATCAGGGAAATCCCGTTCCCGATCCCATCCTCACTGATCCGCTCCCCAAGCCACATCACGAAGGCCGTGCCGCTGGTGAGCACGATCACCGTCGTGATCATGAAGAGCGTGGAGTTGATCACCACGGCCTGGCCGGTCGCCCCGGCCAGCAGGTTGATTGCGTACCCGATCGACTGGAGGGCGGTAATGCCGATCGTGCCGTAACGCGTGAGCTGCGTAATTCGGCGGCGGCCTTCTTCTCCCTCCCGTTGTAGCTTCTGGAAGTAGGGGACAACCGCCCCCATCAGCTGAATGATGATCGACGCCGTAATGTAGGGCATAATGCCCAGGGCAAAGATGCCCGCCTGCATGAAGGCCCCGCCGACGAACATATCCAAGAAGCCAAAGAGCCCGCCGCCTCCCTGCTGCGCATTGATCTCAGAAAGGGCCGCTGCGTTAACACCGGGCAGGGTCACAAACGTGCCCAGGCGGTACACAACGAGCAATCCCAGCGTGTACAGGATTCGCTGGCGCAGCTCGTCGACCTTCCAGATGTTTCGGATACTCTCGGCAAATCCAGCCATCAGTCAGCCCTTCTTGGTCCAACGTGCTGAGGAGGAGCGTACGGCGCCCTGCTATTCGTCCCCGAGGATTGTGGTCGACCCGCCGCTGCTCTCGATTTTCTCCTTGGCGGAGGAGCTGTACGCATGCGCCGAAACCTCAAGCGAGGCGTCCAGGCGACCATCGCCGAGAATTTTCACGCGCTCGGCGCTACGGACAGCCCCCACCTCTTCGAGCACCTCAGGCGTCACCGGCTCGTTTGGATCGATCCGTCCTTCATCAACGAGCGCCTGAATCCGCCCCACGTTCGCGATGCTGTGTTCAGTTCGAAGGGGGTTGTTGAACCCGTGCTTCGGGATTCGGCGGAAGAGGGGCATCTGCCCGCCCTCGAACCAGATCGGACGGTTCTTCGCTCCGGAGCGGCTGCTCTGTCCCTTTGTGCCTCGGGTCGAGCTGTGAGCCCCGCGTCCAGACCCTTCCCCCCGCCCCAGTCGCTGTTTCGATTGGGTCGCCCCTTCGGCAGGTTTCAAGTTGCTCAGATCCATAATATCTCGTGTTCTGTGGCGCACGCGTCTGTCGCAGTTTCCGTATCGACCCATCGGGCCGAGGGCCTCTTCTATCGCCGACCAGGGCGTCCGGGCATGCTCCACCGGGACCGATCGGCTCTGGGCCCTTATCCGTTAAATACCTTTTCGAGCGGAATGTCGCGGCGTCGGGCAACCTCCAGCGCATCCTCCAGGCTGGCCAGCGCATTAATCGTTGCCTTCACCTGGTTGTGCGGGTTCGACGTTCCGATCGACTTCGTCAGAACGTTGCGGTAGCCCGCGCACTCAAGCACGGCCCGGACGCCTCCTCCGGCAATCACCCCCGTTCCCGGCGCTCCGGGCTTCAGGAGCACCTTTCCCGCGTCCTGCTTTCCCTCCACCTTGTACGGAATCGTTCCGTCGCGGATGGGCACCCGGAAAACGTTCTTCTTGGCGTCATCGGCCCCCTTGGAAATCGCACTCGACACCTCGTTGGCTTTTCCCAAGCCCACTCCCACGAGGCCGTCCTCATTCCCAACAACGACAACCGTGTTGAACGAGAACCGGCGCCCCCCCTTGACCACCTTCGATACCCGATTGACGGACACGAGACGGTCGACCCAGTTTTCCTGCCGCTTTTCCGCGTTGACGCGTTTGCGCTCCTTTCGATTCGCCATGATGGTGTGTATCTGCTACTCCGTGCGTAGTGCGTTGGAATGGCGCCTGCCGTGCAGGCGCTCGTCAGTTACAGCTCCAGTCCTCCTTCTCGCGCGCCCTCAGCAAGGGCTTCGACGCGGCCGTGGTACTTGTAGCCGCTGCGATCAAAGACCGCCTTGTCGACCCCCTCATCCTGGGCCCGGTCGGCAAGGAGTTCTCCGACCGAGTGGCTCTCCTCCGTGGGCGTTTCTCCCGTCACGCCGTCTTCCAGGCTGGACGCCGAGGCGAGGGTGTGCCCCGCAAAGTCGTCGATCAGCTGTGCGTAAATGTACTTGTTCGAGCGGTACACCGACAACCGTGGACGCACCGAGGTCCCCATAACGGACTCTCGGATGCTGGAATGAATGCGTTGGCGTCGCTCGATTTTTTCTCTCGTTCCCTTCGCCATATCGAGGTAAATCGTTCTTCGTGTGACGGCGGATCGCAGCGGGAATGCTCAACGGCTACCGCGCCGCGGTCTTCCCGGCCTTCAGTGTGATTTCTTCGTCGACGTACCGAACGCCCTTCCCCTTGTAGGGCTCGGGGGGGCGGAAACTTCGGATCTTGGCAGCCACCTGGCCCACCAGTTCTTTGTCGATCCCCTCTACTGTAATCACGTCATCCTGTCCGCGACCCGATTCCACGGAGATCGACACCTCCTCCGGCGGAAGGAAGAAAATGGGGTGCGAATAGCCAAGGGCGAGCTCCAGGGCGTCGCCCGACATCTGAGCCCGATACCCCACCCCAATGATTTTCAGTTCTTTCTTGTACCCCTCCGTCACGCCCTTCACCATGTTCTTGATGAGCGAGCGGCTGAGCCCGTGGAGCGACCGATGACGCTTCTGATCTGTGGGCCGGTCGACCACAACCTCGCCGTCTCCCACCTTTACCGTGAGGTCCGGATCAATCTTCTCGGTCAAAGTCCCTTTCGGCCCCTCCACCGACACAGTATTGTCGTCCGCCACCGAGACGGTGACCTGGTCGTCAAAAGGAACCGGATTGCTGCCTATGCGGGCCATAACTAGCGGTCAACTTAATCGTGCAGGAGAGAAGGTGCGTCGCAACGCCCCGTACCGGGGTGGGAGGCTAAAATACCTTCGCAAGGACCTCGCCTCCAACCCCAAATCGCCGGGCTTCTTTGTCACTCATGACGCCACGCGAGGTGGAGAGAATCGCCACCCCGAGGCCGTTCTTCACCTCCGGGAGGTTGTCGGAGCCAGCGTACTCGCGACGACCGGGCTGCGACACGCGCTCCATCATGCGAATGGCGGGGTCCCCGTACTCGTCGTACTTCAGGTACACGCGGAGAAGCCCCTGCTTTCCATCGTCGATGTTGAGGTAGTTTTTCACGTACCCCTTCTCAAGCAGGATCTGCGTGATGGCCCGCTTCAGCTTCGACGCCGGAATATCGACGTACGTGTGGTCCGCCCGTTGGGCATTCCGGATGCGAGCCATGTATTGTGCCACGGGGTCAGAAACACCACTCATGATGCTATCAGGTCGTCAATGGTCGATACACTCGGGAGAGGGTCGAAGGCAAGGTCCGGTCGTTACCAACTCGCCTTCCGGATGCCCGGAATTTTTCCTTCCAGGGCCAGTTCGCGAAAGCAGATGCGGCAGACGCCAAACTTGCGGAGGTACCCGCGCGTCCGGCCGCAGAGCTCGCACCGGTTATTTTGTCGGACGGGACTAGAGTCGCGCGGAAGCTTCTGCAACTCGGTCCAGCGCCCCTCCTCTTTAAGCTCTTGGCGCTTGTCCTTGTATTTTTCGTGGAGCTTCTCGCGCTTCTCTTCGCGCGCAATCCAACTCTTCTTGGCCATGTCGGTCGTCGGGTCTATCCAGTATCAATCGCGCACAGTGCGTTCGGCGCCTTACGCCGCTACCTCCTCATCATCTCCGCGTCGGACAAACGGCATTCCAAGCTCCTTCAGGAGCGCGTAGGCCTCCTCGTCAGTCTCGGCACTCGTAACGAAGGTCACGTCCATTCCGTCCATCCGGTCCACGTTGTCCACATCGATCTCGGGGAAGATGATTTGCTCATCGAGACCGAGCGTGTAGTTTCCGTGTCCGTCGAAACTGTGGTCCGGAACCCCCTCGAAGTCGCGGAGATTGGGCAGAGCCAGCGTAATCAGTCGATCCAAGAACTCAAACATCCGGGCGTCGCGGAGCGTCACGTGGGCTCCAATCGGCATTCCCTTTCGAATCCCGAAACTGGAAATGCTCTTCTTCGCCCGGGAGACGGACGGATGCTGACCGGTAATCTTCCGCAGCTCTTCCACGGCGTCGTCGAGGGCCTTCTCATTTTCCGAAGCCTCGCCAACACCCTTGTTGATGCAAATTTTCTTGAGGCGCGGGACCTCCATCTCGTTCTCGTACCCAAACCGGTCAGTCAGTTCGGCACGCACCTCTTCTCGGTACCGCTCCTTCAATCGGGGGACGTTGTCGGCCATAAGATCGGCTCGTTCGTTACGAATGAATGCTTTCTGGTCCCGGCGTGCCGGCTATCGGCAAGCCTGGCGCAGACGAAGGGAATAAATTCGTTGCAATTACGGTTCCTCGTGCATGAACGATTCACGCCCAGTGGGCGGCTATTCGTCCAGCTCTTCGCCGGTCGTCTTCGCGTAGCGGACCCACTTCGATTTTCCGGTGTCTGGGTCTTCTACCTTCTTCCGGCCAATCCGCGTGGCCTCCCCATCGCTGTCCACCGGGTTCACGTTTGACACGTGGATGGGAGCCTCGCGCTCGATGCGCCCCCCATCCGGATTCGAGCGACTGGGCTGCTCGTGGAAGACGCGGATGTTGACCCCTTCCACGATTACGCGCTCCTCATCAGGAAAGACCTTGAGGACTTTTCCGACGTACCCCGCCTCACGGTCCTCCCCGGCGGATTTTGCGGACGTGATGGTCTTGTTGAGCATGACCATGTCGCCCTGTTTTACGTGGAGCTTTTTCTGCCTCATGGGGTTGGGGAAGTTGTGGTTCGCATCAATTCCGTTTGCAGGAGAGACCGAAGTAGGCGGCTACAGAACCTCGGGCGCCAGGGAGACAATCCGGGAGAACTGCTTCTGGCGCACCTCACGCGCGACCGGTCCAAACACACGGGTGCCCACCGGCTCTTGCTGCGCGTTAATGAGCACAGCCGCGTTCTCGTCGAACCGGATGTAGCTGCCATCGTCGCGACGGGTCTCCTTTCGGGTCCGCACGACCACCGCCCGGCTCACGTCCCCCTTGTTCATATTGCCACTCGGGATCGCCGACTTTACAGACACCACGATTTCGTCACCGATGCCGGCGTAGCGGCGTCCGCTACTGCCGAGCACACGAATGCATTGCACTTCCTTGGCGCCGCTGTTGTCGGCGACGGTCAGTCGAGTCTCTTGCTGTATCATGACGGGTTCGAGTTCCGGGGTTCAACTGGTTAATCACAGGGGCGGTACGCCCCGGGAGACGGGCAGTGGACCGCCTGTTACTTCGCACGCTCAATAATCTCGACCAAGCGCCAGCGCTTGTTCTTGCTGATCGGTCGGGTTTCCATGATGCGCACGGTGTCGCCCTCGCGCGCTTCTTCGTTTTCGTCGTGAGTCATGTGCTTCGACGACCGCTCAAGATACTTCCCGTACATCGGGTGCTTCATCTGGCGGCGAACCGACACCGTGATGGTCTTGTCCATCTTGTCACTCACGACAACACCGATCCGCTCCTTGCGCGCATTGCGCTCGTCGGTCGGGTGCGTCTGGTCGGTTGCGTCTTGGTCTGTCGTCTCCATCGTGGGGTCCTCAGTTCATTCGTCGGGAAGGACGATCGGTGCGTCCGGCTCGCCGTGCTAGGCGCTACTGGGCTGCCGTCGCGTCGGCGTCTCGTTGCTTTTCGTTCCGGATTGTTTTCAACCGGGCAATGAGGCGCCGTTTCGTTCGCAGAAGAATCGGGTTCTCGAGCCGCCCGCGGATGGCGTGCTGAAACTGGAGTTCCTCCAGTTCCTCTTCCTCTTCGTCAATGCGGCTCTCAATTTCCTCAATGCTAAGGTCTCGGATCTGATCGGCATCCATCGGTGGCGAGCAATCGGTTGGTCAGCAGGAACGCGGGGGCGAAGGGGGCTACTCATCCTGGGCCTGGTAGCCCGGACGAACCACAAACTTCGTTTTAATCGGAAGCTTGTGCTTGCCCAGGCGCAGCGCCTCACGGGCAACTTCCTCGGCCACTCCTCCTCCGACCTCAAAGATGACGTTCCCCTTCCGGACCGGCGCCACGTAGTGCTCGGGCTCTCCCTTCCCCTTCCCCATCCGGGTCTCGGCGGGCGTCTTGGTGACGGGCTTGTCGGGGAAGACCCGAATCCACACCTTTCCGGCGCGCTGCAGGTGTCGGTTGATCGCCACACGAGCGGCCTCAAGTTGCCGGCTCGTCAGCTGTCCCTTCTCCAATGACTTCAGGCCGAAGTCGCCGAAGTTGAGGCGGGTCCCGCTGGTAGCGTACTCGCCACGGGTGAGGCCTTGCTTGCGCTGCACCTTTCGGTGTTTGGTTCGCTTGGGTTCCAGCATGGAATCAGAATCGGACGTTCAGTGAGTCGGGAATGGACGGGTCCAGTAGACCCTAAATGAGCCGGACGGTCTACGCGCCTTCGCGTCGTTTGCGGCGCTCCTCCGGCGTCTCCTTCATTTGCTTGCGCTGCTGCGCCTGCACGTTCGGGCTCAGGTCGGGCTGGCCAAGAATCTCTCCGCGGTGTATCCAGACCTTCACTCCGATGGTTCCGTAGATGGTCCGTGCGGTCTCCTGGGCAAAGTCGATGTCGGCCCGGATCGTGTGCAGGGGCACCCGGCCTTCGAGGTACTCCTCCACCCGGCCCATTTCGGCGCCCCCCAGTCGGCCGGCGGCCCGAATGCGAACGCCCTCAGCCCCCATGCGCATCGCGGCCTGCATGGCCTGCTTCATCGCACGACGAAAGGAGATCCGGCCCTCCAGCTGCTGCGCAATGTTTTTCGCCACGAGTGTGGCGTCGAGCTCGGGCCGCTTGATCTCGCTGATGTTGATCTGGATGTCCTTGCCGGTCAGGGTCTCCAGCTCCTCCTTGAGCTTCTCGACCTCGGAGCCGCCGCGCCCAATCACGACGCCGGGACGGCTGGTGTGGAGCGTGAGGATCACCCGCTTGGGGGTGCGCTCAATCACGACCCGGCTCAGGCCCGCCCGCTTGAGGCGTGTGTGCAGATAGCGTCGGATTTCCTCGTCTTCGACGAGCTTATCCTGAAAGTCGTCCTCGGAATACCAGTTGGAGTCCCACCCGCGAATGACGCCCAGGCGGAATCCGATGGGATGTGTTTTCTGACCCAAGGCTATACCTCGTCGTGTTGTTCAAAAACTGTTTCTCGTCGGCGTGTGTTATGCAGCCTCTACCGGCTCGGCGTCTTCGACCTCAATCACCACCGTCAGGTGGGTGGTCCGCTTTCGAATCGGGGCGGCCCGCCCGCGGGCCCGGGCATTCCAGCGGTCGAAGGTAGGCCCTTCATCCGCCCGGATCTCCTTCAGCTGGAGCTCCCCTTCGTCAAAGCGCTCGTCGTACTGGTCCATCAGGTTGTAGACCGCGGACCGGACCGTCTTCTCAATGACGTCGGTGACCTTCTGCGGCATGTAGTCCAGGATGGCCACCGCCTCCGGGACGCTCCGGCCGCGCACCACGTTGATCACGCGGCGCATTTTCATGGGAGAGCTCCGAATGTGCTTGCGAACGGCTCGTGCTTGCATGTCTCGTCGTACGGTTGGCGGTGGACGATTGTCGGAAGGGACCGAAGCGGATGCTACTGTCCGGGCTTCTGGCGGGCACGCTTGTCAACCTTCGCCCGCGAGTGCTCCGTAAAGGTTCGGGTAGGAGCAAACTCTCCGAGCTTGTGCCCGACCATGTTCTCGGTCACGTACACCGGAATAAACTGGTGCCCATTGTGCACAGCAAAGGTGTGTCCCACAAAGTCCGGTGTGATAATGGAGTCGCGACTCCAGGTCTTTACGACCTTCTTTTCGTCGGACTCGTTCAGCTCATCAACCTTCTGCTGAAGCTTGTAATATACGTACGGTCCTTTGCGGAGGGAACGGGGCATAAGTCGTCGCGGTCAGTAGGTCCTACGAAGCTCGTGAGCGAGCGGCGGGGTCCGCCGCCCTCAGGAAGGTTATTTCTTCTTACGATTCTTCGACTCGGTGCGGCGCCGAATGATGTACTTGTTCGAGTCTTTGTTGCGGGTCCGGGTCTTGTAGCCCTTCGCCGGAACGCCTTTGCGGGAGCGAGGGTGTCCCCCCGAGGCGCGGCCCTCACCACCGCCCATCGGGTGATCGATCGGGTTCATCGCCACTCCACGCGTGCGGGGGCGTCGTCCCAGCCAGCGGCTGCGTCCCGCCTTTCCGACCTCAATGTTGAAGTGCTCCACATTGCTCGTTGTACCGACCGTCGCGCGGCACCTGGACGGGACGAGCCGGGTTTCTCCACTCGGAAGCTCGAGCGTGGCGTAATCGCCTTCTCGGGCCGTAAGCTGTGCGTGAGTGCCGGCGGCCCGGGCGAGCTGCGCTCCCTTTCCCGGCTTCATCTCAATGCAGTGCACCTGCGTGCCAAGGGGAATGTTCTTGAGCGACAGGCAATTCCCAACATCCGTGTTCGCCTGGGGACCGCTCATGACCGTCTGCCCCACCTCGATGCCATCCGGCGCGATGATATATCGCTTCTCTCCGTCGGCGTACACCAGCAGCGAAATTCGGGCGGATCGGTTCGGGTCGTACTCAATCGTGGCGACGCGGGCGGGAATCCCGTCCTTGTCGTTCCGCTTGAAGTCGATCCGGCGGTAGCGGCGCTTGTGTCCCCCACCGCGGTAGCGCATCGTCATTCGCCCCTGGTTGTTACGCCCCCCCTTGTTCTTCAGGGGCTCCAGCAGGCTGCGCTCCGGCTCAGTCGTCGTAATGTCCGACTTGTCGTCGACAGAGTACTGCCGCTGACTGTTGATGGTCGGCTTGCGTTTCTTAATCGCCATGGCGTCTTCGGACGGTTTGGGACAGGCTGCAATGCTGCCTGTCACGGGTTCAGAAATTCGCGTGTGATGGTGCGTGCTCCGGGCTAAATGCCTTCAAAGAAGTCAATCTGTTCCCCATCAGGATCGAGTTCCACGATGGCCTTCTTAAACCCCGAGGTGCGGCCCTCAATCATGTTGCCCTGACGAAACTGGCGCCGGCGCTTGCCCGGCACAACCTGCGTGCGCACGTTCGTCACATTGACGCCGCTGTAGCGCTGCTCAATGGCGTTACGGATTTCCGGCTTCGAAGCCCGCAGATCACAGACGAACGAGTATTTCCCCTCCTCCATCTGATGGGTGGTCTTCTCGGTAACGTACGGGCGGATAAGAACGCGGTTACTCATGACAAACGGTGGTCTTGCTCCTCAAATGGATGTCGTCGGTCCAGGACTATGCGTGTGCAGGCTCGGAGGTCGAGAGCACGTCCGTGATCCATTCCAACGCCCCCTCCTGGAAGAGGACCACGTTGGCGTCGAGAATATCAACAGTGTTCACGCTCTGCACTTCTCGAACGTTGACCTTCGGAAGGTTCTGTGCACTCAGGTGCACTTCCTTCTCCACCTCGGTGGTGGCGATCAACACCTTCTCATCGCCCAGCCCCAAGAGGCCGAGCAGGTCCGTGAGCTCCCCTGTGCTCGGGCGCTCCATCGAGAAGTCCTCGACCACACGGATGCCGTCGTCCTGCGCCTTGTAGGCGAGGGCGGAGCGACGAGCGAGCTGCTTCTCCTTCTGGTTCAGGTTGTGCGAGTAGTCTCGCGGGCGCGCCCCATGGGCCCGGCCTCCACCACGGCGGATGGGCGACTGGGCATCTCCAACGCGGGCGTTCCCGGTGCCCTTCTGACGATAAAGCTTTCGGCCCGAGCCCCGAACCTCACTTCGCTCTTTCGTCTTGTTGGTGCCTTGTCGCTGGTGTGCCTGAATCCGCTTCACATCCAGCCAGATGACGTGGTTATTGGGCTCGACCTCAAAGATCGAGGGGTCAAGGGAGGCGGTTCGTCCCGCCTCCACGCCATCATCCTGTAGAATCTCGACATCCATGGTCCGTTCGAAAAATCAGGTGGTTCCAGTCGCGCATCAATCCGCAACCCTGGCGTACCGGTCGCCCGTGCGGAAGTTCATCGTTATTCGGCGTCGGCAGTCGTCTTCTTGTGGAGTTCGACGTAGCCGTCAGTAGGCCCTGGCACGGATCCCTTTACCAGAATTGCGTTGTGGTCGGGGAGAACCCGCACAACCGTCAAGTTCTGAATCTTGGTTCGCCGTCCGCCGGTCTGCCCCGCCATCCGCATTCCCTTGAACACACGAGACGGGTCGGCCGAGGCCCCAATGGAGCCGGGATGGCGCTGGCGGTCGGACTGTCCGTGCGTCGTCATTCCCACCCCGCTGAATCCGTGCCGCTTCACCACGCCCTGAAAGCCTTTTCCTTTCGAGACGCCGACCACGTCGACCGTCTCTCCCTCCTCGAACAGGTCCTCAACCCGGACCTGGTCTCCCTGCTCCACGTCGCCGCCAAACTCGCGGAACTCCATGACGACGTGTTTGGGGTCCGCATCGGCCTGGGCAAAGTGGCCCTTCATGGCCTTGGACACATTCTTCTCTTTCTTGTCGTCAAAAGCCAGCTGGACCGCATTGTAGCCGTCCGGGCCCTCCTCACTCTTCACTTGCGTGACGACGTTGGGTCCGGCCTCGACCACCGTGCAGGCAATGTTGTTGCCCTGGTCGTCGAAGACGCTGGTCATTCCAACTTTTTTGCCAATCAGTCCGGCGCTCATGGTACTAACCGTCTTGCGAAAAAATTTCTGCTTATCTCTCGTTCGGTGAGGCACTCTCCTGAAAGAGAAGGTCAAGGCGCACGGCCTGTGCCTCTCCCCATCCTTGTCCCGGAAGGAGCGTATTTAAGAAGACCTCGGATCCAGCCTCCCGGGCTCTGGGAAGGCGAAACCGAACGCTTGTGCTAAGTTCATCGGGCTGGTTCAACGTGAAGGTCCAGGTTACCGGACGCCCAAACCCAGCCACCATAGTAAGGAGATCGGGACCCGGAAGCGAAATGCCTCCTTCGACCCGGAGGGTGTCGCGTTCCTGGATCCCTACCAGTTCGTACGTGCGCCCCCCGTCGCCACCGCCCGCAAACTCAATCCAAACAGAAGTATACTGTTGGTCGAGCTGAGTGCTCAGTTCGGTTCCGTCCACTCGGAACTCGGCGATCTCCCAGCGTCCTCCCGTCAGGGTCTGATACCGAGAGGCCTGCTCAGATCCCCCAGAGTCGCAACCGGCCAGGAGCACTCCGCTCAGGAGGACGCCAAGGACTCCCGGCCACAGCCTCTCTCCAATCCAGTCAGACCTTAATTTCCACATCGACTCCACTCGGAAGCTCAAGTTGCATGAGGGCGTCTACCGTGTCGCTGCTCGACGACAGAATGTCGATCAGGCGCTTGTGGTGACGACGCTCAAACTGCTCTCGGCTCTTCTTGTCGACGTGCGGCCCACGCAGCACCGTGTAGATTTTTTTCTCCGTCGGCAGCGGGACAGGGCCGCTTACCACTGCGCCGGTGGACTTCACAGTGCGGATGATCTTCTCCGCACTCTTGTCAATCAGCGAGTGGTCGTACGACTTCAGTTTGATACGGATTTTCTGCTGCGTGGCCATGTGTCAATCTCGATTTTCGAATGTCGAGTTGCGAATGCCGAATGGGCGTCAGTTACTGCCGACGGGCGCCGAGTGCGCCCGACCCCGCCGGCAGCCATTCGACACTCGCCATTCGGAACTCGAAAGTGTGCGTTAGTCCAGAATCTTACTGACGACGCCCGCGCCCACCGTCTGTCCCCCTTCCCGGATCGCAAACCGAAGCCCCTCCTCCAGGGCCACCGGCTGGATCAACTTCGCCTTGAACGTCGCGTTGTCCCCCGGCATCACCATCTCTACCCCCTCCTCGAGTTCGATACTGCCCGTCACGTCCGTCGTCCGGAAGTAAAACTGCGGCTGGTACCCGTCAAAAAACGGCGTGTGACGACCCCCCTCCTCCTTCGACAGCACGTACACCTCGCACTCAAACTCCTTGTGCGGGGTCACCGTCCCCGGCTCCGACAGCACCATCCCGCGGGACACCTCC